>JAVBLJ010000006.1:0-150106 GCA_031553615.1 Eubacteriales bacterium | reverse complement strand
TGCTCCCACCGAAGGATTCTCAAGGGCGACCGGAAAGCCCTTGAGTCGCTCGTGAGAGCGAAATACCCCAATCGCTGAATGGGCTGTTTCGCCTTCAAAGGCGACCAAAGGGCTTTCCGGTCGCCCTTTGGAATCCTTCGGCGCTCTAAAAACCTCAGTGGGTTATATCGACCTGCAGCAGGGCGATTACACGCCCAGCTTCTCTCGGCGCACCTTTTCCAGGGTGGTGAAGTTCATATCGGCAGTGTAACCGGGCAGCGGCAGCACCTTCTCGTGAATGGCATCGAGAATCCAGCTGGGCTGCGGGTAGTAGTAGCTCTCCAGCTCCGGGCAGGGGCAGATCACGTTGGGCGCGGCCACCACCACGGGCGGGGCATCCAGCGAATCGAAGGCAAACTGGGTGATGTTGGCGGCCAGGTTGTTGACGTACGCACCGCGCTCGCAGGCATCGGACACCAGCACGATGCGCCCGGTCTTCTTGACCGACTCCAGCACCTTATCGTAGTTGAAGGGCACCAGGCTGCGCGCGTCGATCACCTCGGCGGAGAGGCCGAACTTCTCCTGCAGCAGGTCGGCGGCAGCCAGCGCATTGTACAGTGAGGCTCCAATGGTTAAGATGGTGACATCCTTGCCCACGCGCTTCACGTCCGGCTCGCCGATCGCCACCTCGTAGTATTCCTCGGGCACGCCGCCCTCGTGGAACATCTCGCCGGTGTCGTACAGCTTCTGTGCCTCGAAGAACACCACCGGATCGGAGCCATTCAACGCGGCGTTCATCAGGCCCTTGGCATCGTACGGGCTGGCCGGATACACCACCTTCAGACCGGGGATGTGGGTGGTGAGCGAAGTCCAATCCTGCGCATGCTGCGCGCCGTACTTGCTGCCCACCGATACGCGCAGCACCATGGGCACCTTGAGCGCGCCTGCGCTCATCGCCTGCCACTTGGCCATTTGGTTGAACACTTCATCGCCTGCGCGGCCCAGGAAATCGCAGTACATCAGCTCAGGAATCGCCCGGCCACCGCACAGCGCGTAGCCCACCGATGCGGCCACGATGGTGCTTTCAGAAATAGGCGAGTTGAAGAAGCGATGGTACGGGATCGATTCGGTCACGCCGCCGTACACGCCGAAGGCTCCGCCCCAATCGCGGTTGTCCTCGCCGAAAGCGATCAGCGTCGGGTCCTGATAGAATTTATCGAAGATGGCTTCGAAGATCGCATCGCGGGTGTTGTACTGCTTGATCTTCGATACCTGCTTGCCGCTGGCATCGTACGCGTAGCGAATCTTGTCCTTCAGCTTCTTGACGCGGCTGTTCTCTGCCTTGGGTGCGTTTACGTCGGACTTGCGGTCCTCCATGGAAGGAATGGCCGTGTTGGAGAGCATGAAGTGACGGATCGCATCTGGATCGCGGCGCAGGTCGAGGCGCGGCGAAATGCTCTCATCGATAGCCAGCTTCATGATCTTGGTGATGCGCTCGCGGATGCCGGTCTCAACGGCCTCCAGCTCGGCGGCGGTGGCCTTCTTGGCCGAGGTCATACCAGCCTTGAACGCCGCGATGGAATCGACGTTCTGCCAAGCCTCGATCTCCTCCTTGGTGCGGTAGGTGGAGGCATCGGTGGCCGAGTGGCCTGCGTAGCGGTAGGTGAGCGTATCCAGCAGCACCGGACCACGGCGCTCTTCAATGATCTTGCGCTTGCGGGCAAACGCGTCGATCACCGCGAAGGGGTTGTAGCCATCGATGCGCTCGGCATGCAGTTGGCTGGGAGAGATGCCCGCGCCTACGCGTGCCAGCACATCGTACGCCATGGTCTCGCCTGCGGTCTGGCCGCCCATACCGTACTGATTGTTGAAGAAATTGAAAATCACCGGCAGGCCGCCCTTGTGCGCATCGTCCCAAAGCTTGGTGAGCTGATCCATGGCGGCAAAATTGAGCGCTTCCCACACCGGGCCGCAGCCCAGCGAAGCATCGCCCACGTTGCAAACCACCAGGCCGGGCTTCTGGTTGACGCGCTTGTAGAGCGCAGCACCTGCCGCGATACCCGCCGAACCGCCCACGATGGCGTTGTTCGGATAGATGCCGAAGGGGGTGAAAAACACATGCATGCTGTTGCCCAGGCCGCGCGTAAAGCCGTTGGAGCGGCCAAACAGCTCCGCCATGAAGCCATAGAGCAGGAAATCGAACGCCAAATCTTTCACGCTGCCGGTCTTGTTCAGCTTTTCGATGGGGGCCAGGGTCGCTCCATCCATAAAGCCGCGCATGACGCCCATCAGCTCCTCGTCGCTCAGGTGCTTGATGGCGGCGCAACCCTTGGCCAGCACTTCGCCGTGGCTGCGGTGGGAGCCAAAGATGATATCATCCTTGCCCAGGGTGTAGGACATACCCACAGCGGCGGCTTCCTGGCCGGTGTAGAGGTGGGCGGGCCCGGTGTACACGTACTCCACGCCGTTGTAGGTCTTGGTGGTGCGCACTTGGTAGAGCATGGTTTCAAACTCGCGGATGGTCTGCATATCGCTGTAAATGCCCAGAAGATCGGCTTTATCGAAACCCTTGGCGGATTCGGCAAAGGGCTTCTGGTATACGTTCATCGGGATATCGGTGAAGGTGACTTTGCCCGGAGCGCGCATCTTGGCAGGATCGATGTATTGGCTTTGCGGCATGGTTGGTTCCCCCTTTTTTATTGTACGATTGGAGTATTCCGTTGTTTAGGCTTCGAATGTTTAGGCCTTGAATGTTTTTGCTTTGAATGCTTTGGCTTCGAATGTTTAGGCTTCGAAGTGGAAAAGGCCTTCGCGGATAATCTCGCCCACCGTGGGGTGCGGGAACACCACGCGCTTGGCCTGCTCCAGGCTAATCTCTTTTTCGATGAGCACGGCGGCGGTGGATATGATCTCCGAGCAGGGGTTGCCCAGCATGTGCACGCCGATAAGGCGCTTGCCCTCCCATACCAGCTTGCAGATGCCGGTGCCGCCCTCGTTCTCGGCCATGTAGCGGCCGCTCATCATCATGGGCAGCTTGATCTCGTGCGCATCGACACCTTTGGCCTTGGCGGTTTCAAGGGTTTCGCCAACGCCTGCCACCTCGGGATTGGTGTAGATCACCGAAGGGATCGCATCGTAGGTCATCGCATCCTTCACGCCGCAGATGGTGTGGATGGCCACCTCGGCCTCGCGGTACGCGGTGTGCGCCAGCATCGATTTGCCGTTCACGTCGCCCGCCGCAAACACACCGGGCACGTTGGTCTTTTGCTGCGCATCGGTGGGCACCGCGCCGCGTTCGGTCATCACGCCAATGTTCTCCAGGCCGATGCCCGCCGTGACCGCGCGCCGCCCAATGGAGAGCAGCACCTTATCGCAGGGGAGGGTAGTCGATTGGCCCCCGTGCTCGTAGGTCACGCTGTCCTTGCCGACGCTGGTCAGCTTCGCGCCCAGCAGGAACTTCACGCCCTTTTTCTCGTAGCTCTTTTGCAGCAGCTCCGAAATCTCCGCATCGGTCGGTCCGGCAATCTTGTTCATCATCTCGATCACCGTCACCTCGCTCTGCGCCGAGTTCATCAGTGAAGCCATCTCCAGCCCGATAACGCCGCCGCCCACGATCACCAGACGCTTGGGCACCTCGGTAAGCGCAAGTATCTCGCGATTGGTCATGGCGAAGCCCGAGGCCACGGCATCCTTTAGACCATCGATGGGCGGCAGAATCGGCTCGGAGCCGGTGCACAACAGCAGCTTTGCGCCCTGGTACACCTCACCCGCCGCGCGCACTTCAAAGCCGCCGCCCAATGCCATATCAAGGCGCTTCTCGATAGTAGCGATCTCCTTCACCATCGTCACGCCTGCGCGCTTGAGGGTGCCTTCAATGCCCACCACCAGCTTCTTTACAACCTTATCCTTGCGCTTGACCACCGCCGGGTAATCCAGTTTGGGCGACTCGCAAGTGACGCCGTAGTGCGCACCGTAGCCGTTCATATAATCGAAGATTTTGGCCGAATGCAGCAGCGTTTTGGAGGGAATGCAGCCTTCGTTCAGGCAAACACCACCCACCGCGCGCTTTTCAAACAGCGCCGTCTTGAGCCCGGCCTGCGCGGCCAGCTCGGCCGCATGGTATCCGGCGGGGCCGCCACCGAGAATCAAAAGATCAAACATTCGATTTCCCCAACCTTTCTCACTTGCCTCTTACTTGGCCAGCAGTGCAGGGAACCGCTCCAGGTTCTTGCAGAGCGCCTGCAGGAACTTCGAGGCGGGTGCGCCATCCACGGCACGGTGATCGTAAGTGAGTGAAACCGTCATGCACGGGTAGGTGGTGATCTTGCCCTCAACCTCCCGCACCCGCGTCGTGATGGTGTTCACGCCCAGAATGCCGGTCTGCGGCGCGTTGAGGATGGGCGTGAAGTGCTCAATGCCAAACATGCCCAGGTTGGAAACGGTGAAGCTGCCACCGGTGAGCAGATCGGGCTGGATGGAGCCATCGCGGCAACCCGCAGCCAGCGCCTTGACCTCGTTGGAAATGGTCAACAACGACTTGCGCGATGCCCCAAACAGCACCGGCACCATCAGCCCGCGCTCAGTATCCACCGCGCAGGCCAGATTGACCTCGCTGAAGGTGCGCAGGGTATCGCCCATCAGCCAGGAATTGAGCGCCGGGAACTCGGGCAGCGTACGGATGACGGCGAACAGGATCATGTCAGTCAGCGTCACGCCGGAAAGCTCGGGATCGTTCTTGCAGAAAGCGCGGTATTGCTGGATGGCCGATGCATCGAAGCCTGCGGTATGGGTGAGCTGGGCAGTGGTGGTCATCGATTGCATCATGTTCTTAGCGATGACCTTGCGCATGGTGGAAATCGGCTTTTCAGTGAATGCCGCAGCACTAGCCGCAGGAGCCGCGACCGCCGCGACGGCCTGCATCGGAGCCGATTGCACCGCTTCGGATGTTACCGCAGCCGCGGCCTTGCCAGCGCCGCTCTCGATCAATGCGCGCACGTCGCGTTCGATGATGCGGCCCTCGGGTCCGGTGGGCGCCGCAGCCGAAGCATCCACATCGGCCTTGGCCGCCAACGCCTTGGCGCGCGGAGAGATGCCCGCGCCTTCGCTACGCACGGCCTGCACAATGGGCGCAGTGGCCTCTTGCGTAGCAACCGGCACCGCAGCAGTAGCGGGCGCGGCCTCGACCTGCGCCGCGGGCTGTTGGCTTGCCGCAGCCTCGTATTTTTCGCTGGCCTCGCCAATAGCGCAAACGGGAACCTTGATCAGCACTTCATCTCCCTCGGCGACCAGCAGCCCCAGCACCACTCCGGCAACTTCCGAAGCCACATCGAACGCGGATTTCCCCGTTTCGCTTGAGAAAAGCGGCGTGCCCACGCTTACCGTATCCCCCGGCTTTACGTACCATTGCGCCAGGATGGCGCTCTCCTCCGAGATACCGATCTGCGGCATCAACACAAGATTTGCCACGTTACTCCTCCTTTTTCCGTGAGACCTTCTCTAATGTAGTACACTCTTTTGAACAGGGCAAATAAGAAAACAAGGCGAAAAAGAAAAAAGGGTGAAATGGGATTCATCGTTCGGCCTTTACGACTCGAACGCCCTTGGCGGTCAGCAGCGCTTCGATATCGCGCGGCAAACCGGTATCGGTGATCAGTATGTGAATTTCCTCCGGTTGGGCAAAGGTGAAGGGCATGTTTTGGCCGATCTTGGAGCTATCCATGAGCAGGATCACGCGCGAAGCCTTGGCCAGCACGATGTGCTTGAGATCACATTCGAAGTGCTCGCCCGCAGTAAACCCTGCCTGCGCGGAAAATCCGGAAGCACCCATGAACGCGATATCGAAGTTTAGCGCCTGCAATATTTCCGTGCTGCCAAATCCGGAACAGGAAAGGGTGTTGCGATTGATGCTGCCGCCGGTGAGCACCGTCGAACAGCTGGGCTTCTTGGCCGCCACGTGCAGCGCGATGTTGGGCGCGGAGGTAACAATGGTCAGGTTCTTATCGGGAAGGCGTTGCGCGAAGGCCATGGTGGTCGTGCCCGAATCGATGTAGAGGGCGCGCCGCTCCTCAATAAAGGAGACCGCCAGCTCGGCGATACGCGCTTTGGCGGAGGTGTTCTCGCCCTCGCGGATGTTGTAGAAGGGCTCCAGATGACCGGGTGCATGCACATTGGCGCGCGCACCGCCGTGCGATCGAATGATCGCGCCGCTATCCTCCAAAATGGCTAAATCGCGGCGGATGGTGACCACCGATTTTTCCGGAAAAAGCGCGCGCAATTCTTCCACGCTTGCTTGCCCATGGGCCAGGATATACTCGCACATCGCGGCCCGCCGTTCAACCATCCCCCCACCTCCTTCAAGCATTCCAAACGGTTTTTATGATAGCACAAATGCGCGTTTCTCGCAACATGCAAAAGCAAACGATCGCCGTTTTTGATCATTTCAATCTAAAACAGCGATCGTTTGATGCCCGAAAGCTAGAAAAAATATCCGTTCAAAAAACGGCATACAAAAGAAAACGCAGAAAAGTTGAGCTTCCTATCAGAAAGAATACAGCATCAGCGCTGCACCATCAAATCCTTTAGGCGCGGATAGAGCTGCGAGAACGTGCGGTATGTGTCCGCATAAATCGATTGCCGCTCCTGGTTGGGGTATACGCTTTCCACCACGCGCACGCGGCGCGCGGCCTCCTCCGGCGCGGAAAACAGGCCCACCGCTAACCCGGCAGCCATGGCGATGCCCGCAGCAGTCACATCGCCCGCCGAAATGTTGGGCACATCGATGGGCAGGCCGAATTGATCGGTCAATATCTCGCGCCATAGCACCGATTTTGCGCCGCCACCAATGATGCGCAGCCGCCGGATGTCGGCGTGATCGCGGAACGCATCCAGTATACTGCGCAGCGCAAAACCGACGCCCTCCAGGGTGGCGCGCAGCATGTGCGCGCGGTCGTGCGTGCTGGAAAGCCCGAAGAAAACCCCACGCGCCTGATGATCGAAAATCGGCGAACGCTCCCCTTCCAAATAGGGCAGGAACAGCATGCCCTCGCTGCCCGGCATCGCGCGCTTCGCCAGTGAATCCGCCTCTGCCGGATCCTCTACCCCCAGCAAGTGCATCGCCCAGTTGAGCGCGGCGCAGGCCGTCTGCATGGTGCCAATAATGCTCAGCCGCTCGCCATCCGCCATGGGTATGCTGAATATGCGTCGGCCCGCATCCAGGCAGGGCTCGTTCGCCAGCATACCAATCCAGGCGGTCGTGCCCAGGCATAGGTAGGCATCGCCGGGTTGCACCGCTCCCACGCCCAATGTCGCGCTCGGCCCGTCTCCCGCCCCCGCGATCACCGGAATTCCGGCGCACAGGCCCAGCTGCACCGCCGCTTGCGAAGTCAGGCGACCCGCAACGTCGGTGCCCCGGCGCAGCGTGGGCAATTTATCCATATCCAAACCAAGCGCCCGGTACAAATCCTTATCGTAACATCTGCCATTTACGTCACTCATTGCGCTATGAGCGGAATCCGAAAAATCGGTGGTGTCCACGTCACCGGTAAGGCGAGCTACCACAAAATCCTTGCAGTGCAGGAAGCGCTCGGCGCGCAGGTATACCTCGGGCTCCCGCTCTTGAAACCACTTGAGCTTGCAGAGCGCAGCACGCGGGTCGAGCCGATTGCCCGACATACGGTAAATCCGCTCCTCCCCCACCGCTTCGGCTATCTGGAGGCATTGCCGGTACGCGCGCGCATCGGCATGTATTAGGCAGGGATGCAGCGCCTGCCCCCGCGCATCGACGGGCACGCAGCTGAGCATATGTCCGCCCACACCGATCACGGCCACCGCGCGCAGGTGCGCCAGATGCTTCTCGCGCAGCGCCTGAGTCAGTACACACAGCCCACGCCACCAGTCCTCCGGGTCTTGCTCCGCGCGGCCATCGTCCCCATAGCGCGTAGGATACGCATGGGAAGCCGAACACAGGATCGCGCCCTCTCCATCAAAGACCGATGCCTTGATGCTGCTGGTACCAATATCAAACGCCAATACGGTCGCTTTCTCCATAGCGTCCGCCTCCTTCGCTTCCCCAATGCTTCGAGTATAGGAGCGCAACCAGACTCTGTCAACACATTCGCTTTCAAGCCAGCCCGACTCATGCTATAATAAAGGCAACAACTAAAAGGCAACAACTGGAAGAAACAGGAGAGATTGTATGTTGAATAATTTCGCGCGCATCTCCCAGGCGGTGGGAGCCCGATTGGACTACGTGCAGGGCGGCGGCGGCAACACCTCCGTTAAGCTGGATAACGGATTGATGGCCATCAAGGCCTCGGGCTTCCGTCTCAGCCAGATTACCGCAGAGGATTGCTTCGCGCTCGTAGACCTCGCGACCATGAAGGACGTTACCACCGAACACGGCTACAAGCCGCTGCGCCCCTCGGTTGAGGCCTCGTTCCACGCGCTGCTAGGCCGGTTCGTGATTCATACCCATCCGATCTACGCCAACGCGTTGCTCTGCTCGCAGACCGGCCCCGCGCGGCTGCCCGCACTCATGGAGGGTATTCCCTATATCGTGGTGCCCTACATCAACCCCGGCCAGGAACTGGCCGACGCGATTAAGGCCAAGCTTGCGCCGGATACGCAGGTGGTATTCATGGTTAACCACGGCCTGGTGGTCTCGGCGGATACCGCCGATGAATGCCTGCGCCTGCACGAGGAGGTCAATCAGCGCATCGCCAATGCGTATGGCATGACGCGCGAGGATTTCGAACAATTTTCCGCGGATGCACAGAAGATTCTCTACCCCGATCAGCAAGTATACCTTACGCTAACCGACGTGCAGCAAGAGATCGTTTCTGCCGTAATGTACATCCAGCTTACGCTGCGCAAGGTGGGCGAGAAGGTTCAAGCGATGGACGACAAGGCCATGAGCTTCATAGCCGGATGGGAAAGCGAGAGCTACCGAAAGAGCGTGTTGAAATAAAGCGAGCGTAAGCATCTGCCGTCGCGCAACCACTTCTACTACAGAAAAAAGAGAACGCGTACAGAAAAAAAGAGAACGCGCAGCACTGCCACGCGTTTTCTTTTTATTATCATAAACGATAATCCGTGTAATATTTCTCCTCGTTAGATTTCACGCAATTGATCGCGGAAGATTTTTTCGATAAGTCAACTACTTTTCGAAGGTCTTCGCCACATCGCTGACCAGCTCGGGATCGACGCGCTCCACGATAGTCGAGGCCGGAACGCCATCGGTCATGTAGTTCATGATGGTCGCCATCACGGTGAATATGTTGCCCACACCCTTGTCGTACACCGTAATCAGCTTGTGTTCGGGCGCATAGATCATGTCGTAATAGTAATTGCCTTCCGGATCCTGCCCGTAGCGCTCGCGCTCGCGCTGATCGCCCACTTCCTTTTGCATCTCGTTGATCATGCGCACGTAGGCCACGGCGGCTTCGGGGTTCTTGCTGCCGGTAGGGACCGCCCAGCACTGGCTATAGGTGTACACATCGTCCTTGCTGCCGCTCGGACCATAGGGGTAGGGCACCATACCTACCTCGAAGGGCAGTTCCTTCGCATCGTGAATCTCTTTGCCCACGATCATCGCCAGCGCGTTGCTATCGAAGTAGCCGAACATCTCCTGGTCGTCGGTCAGCCACATGCCGTTGGTATGGGCCACCATGTCGGAAATCTTGCTGATCGCCTCCACGGTTTCGGGGTTTTTCAGGCCGCTGGATGCGGTGCCGCTCTCCTGGTCGATATTGATCAATCGGCCGTGGTTCATCACCACCAGGTGGCTGAACGTATCGCCGTAGCCGGAGAAGCCGTAGGTATCCACTTCGCCATCGCCATCGGTATCCATGGTCAACTGGCGGCCCAACTCCAGAAACTTATCAAAGCTCCATTCGCCGTTGCGGTAGAGCTCGTCAGGGGCGGTCAGGCCCTCGTAATCAAACATCGTGCGGTTGAAAGTGATGTGCTTGAGGTAGGGCTTGATCGGAATGCCATAGTGACTGTTCTTCCACATGTAGTTGGTCTTGTCCAGCGGATAGAACGCGAAATCCTCGTCGGTCACATACTCGTCCAGATTGGTTACGATGCCTTGCAATATCGAGGGATGGAAGTTGCTTTCGTATAGCAGGATCAGATCGGGCGCATCGCCGGCCTGCTGCATGTCGATGCACTTCTGCATCATTTGATCCCACGGCACGGCGATGATTTCCACCGTCCCGCCGTACTTTTGCTCAAAGGCCTCCTTGGCCTCCAGGCTGGGCTCGTACACGTTGGGGTTCTTCATTTTGCTGTTGAGGTATCCGTTGTAGCTCATGAAGTACACGATGCGCAGGTTGGGGTTAGCCAGGGTTTCCTCCGCGATAGCGGCAGGCAGCAGGCTCACCAGCAGACAGGCCAGCAGTAAGATGGATAACAGCTTTTTCATGGTTCACTCTCCTCCTGATTTATTCAACCGGGCACCCCCGGCTAGAATCCCGTAAGGCCGGTGCGCTCCACGCTTTCAACAAAAAACTTTTGCGTGAACGCATACAGCACGAGCAGCGGCGCGATGCAAAGCAGGCTGGCGGCTTGGATGCGGGTAGCGGTCAGCGCCGCATCGGTGTGGTTGCCGCCGATGTGCGAAAGGGTTTGCAGATTTTGCTGGAACATGGATAGCGCGGTAGCTAGTGTGAGATGATTCTTCATGTACATGGCCGGGGTGTAGTAATCGTTCCAGTTCCATACGATGGCAAACAGCAGAACGGTCAGCACCACGGTGCCCGCGTTGGGCAGCATCACGCGCAGGAAGGTTTTGAAGGGGCTCGCGCCGTCGATCACCGCCGCTTCCTCCAGCTCATGCGGCATGGAGCCAAAGAACTGGCGGTACACGAATATGTAGAGTCCGCTGCGCAACCCCATGCCCAGCGTGGCGGGCAACCAGAATACCCACGGTGTATCGATGAGGTTGAACGCGCCGCCCAGGAAGAAGCGGAATGTGCTGTATAGCGCCGTTGAAATGGCTTGCTGCGGCACGATCATGGTCAGCAGCACCAGCGGGAAAAGCACCTTGTTTCCCGGGAAATGAAAGCGCGCAAAACCGTAACCCACCAGCAGGCAGCTGCCCACCTGGATGCAGGCCGTAAGCACGGCGGTAAGCAGCGTATTGCCCAGCGCAACCCCCAAATCGAGCACGGTCACGGCATCGCGGATGTTTTCCAGCGTCAGCGATTTAGGAATCCAAATCACGGCGGGGTCATAGGTCTGCTCGTAGGGCTTGAATGCGTTGGAGAGCATGTACAGCACCGGGTACAGCAGCACGAAGCTGAGCGAAAGCAACAGCACGAACCGCCCGATCTTCCAAAGCGCTCGCGGAACCGCGCGCATTCGGTGTGCGCTGTGCGCCGGTTCCCTGCGGGTCTTTCCGGTGTGCATGGGCTCGCCTCCTTGATTCGCGGTGTTAATTCGCGGTTTTGATTCGCGATCTTGATTCACGATCTTGTATGCGTTTTATGCTTGAGTTCTAGCGTTGGTTTGCATCGCGCTCAGCTTTCGACGCTCGCAGCGGCCTTGCCCAGCATCCAGTATACCAAACAGAGCATGAGCGCGACAACCGCCATGTATATCCAACTCATCGATGCGGCCAGGCCAAACATCGACTGCCCGCCGAAGCCGGTGCGGTAAATGGCGGCCAGCACGCGGTTCCCGCTGTGCTCGGTGCCATAAGCCATGAACGAATCGATGATAGAATAGATCACGTTGAGCAGCATGATCGGCATGGTGAGCGGCACGGTGATGCGCCAAAATGCATCCCAGCCGGTCGCCCCCTCGATGCGCGCCGCCTCGTAAGAGGAGGCCGGAATCTTTTGCAGGCCGCTCAGGAACATGAGGATTTGCACGCCGCTCTTCATGGTGAGCGCAAACACCCGGTTCACGATATCGCGGATCGCCACGATCAGGAAGGCGGGCACGCCCACCGAAGCCAGCGTTTCCGCCAGCCCTGCGCTGCGGAAGATGTAGGCGTTCTCCGCGCTGCCGAGGCTGTTGCCGTTAATGATGCCTTGCAGCATCACGTACACCACGCCGCTGGTGATGATAACAGGAAGAAAGAACGCCGAGCGGAAGAATGTCCTGCCGAAGAACTTCTGGTTGAGCAGCACCGCGATGAACAGGCTAAACAGGATGATCAGCGGCACCTCGTAGAGCATGTTGAGCACCGCTTCGGTCAGCATGGGCACAAATTGCGGATCGCGCAGCAGCATGAACGCATAGTTATCAAAACCGATGTAGCGGTACGCGAAGCCGGTGGCCGACATCTTTAGATCGTTAAGGCTGTGCACAAACGAGAGGATCAGCGGCCAAGCGAAGAACAGCAAGAACCCCAGCATCCAGGGCAATATGAACACGTAGCCGGGCAGCGATCTGCGCGTAGTCAGGTTCAGGTGCAGCCTTCCCCTCTTCACGCTTCTTTCGCCGTTCATGGCAGCACCCCCTTCACCGCGTATCCGTGTGCGGGCACCGTCACGCCCCCAACCAGCTCCTCAATATCGCCGTAATTCACGTAGATCGATACATCACCGTAATCGGTGCGGCGCAGCGCGTCGGAGAGCACGGCATGCCCGGTTATCGTCCGCCCGGAGAGCGGGGCCAGCACCTTGGCCAGCTCGGCATGCTGCCGCTTCGCGATCTCGACCCAATCCTGCGCGTCGGCGCTATAGTAGGCGCGCATGCGACTGTACAGCAGTTCATCGCGGTTTTGACCCACCAACGAGAACGTGGGCGATGCACCGAACTCCAAGCACTTGAGCAGCAGCGTTTCGGGATTGCTGGAGAGGTTGGTGGGCTCGATGCCATAGCAAACAGCACCGTGGAATACCATTTGGTAGAAGGGCACGGCCTCGTCGGTGATATCGAAGCCCGAGGAGCCTTCGGGGCTGTGCAGCAGATGATCGGCATGCACCGCCGCATAGGCGTTGCCCTGCTCCAGCAGGAGACTAGCCGCCGTTTGCTGGGCCTCCCCCAGCACCTCCTCCACCAGCGCAGGTACGTTGCCTCGCCCGAATCCGCGCAGGCCCTGATCGCTATAGCACAGATCGCCCAGGCCGCTGAGCGACAGGCCTTGCAGGCCCAGCTTGGCGTAGCTTTGGAAGTAGCCGCTGTAGAATTTGCGCATGCTGTGCGGCGAGAGCAGGTACCAGGGCGCGACGCTGTTGTCCGCCACGTTAAATGCGGTATTCTTTTCGTACTGCATCTGCGGGCTGTTGACCGGTGAGAGCACGGCATCGCGGTACGCGCCAAAGCCGTTGCCTGTCTTGGTGACGCGCAGCATGTCCGCATCCGGGTAGAGCCCGCCGCCGCCGGAACGTAGCGATTCATCGAGCACGCGCATCTCCTCCGCGCTGCCCAGCTTGGGCTCAGGCCGCGCCTTTTGCGGTATGCGCTCATACACCGCGCCGCGCACCCACTGCTTGTAGGCCACCACGGTCTGCAGCTCGCCGATGTCGCGCACGATGCGGCGCACGTCCTCCAAGGTGGTCAGCGGCACCGTGGCCGTGTACGGGAAGCCCAGCCACTGCTTGGGCATTTTAAGGTAACCGAAAAGCTCCAAATAGAGCGGATACGTTCCCTCCCGCACCCGCTGGGTCATGCCCCGCTCGCTCTTCAGGTAGGCGCGGTAGGTCTGCGCCATCTGCGCGTAGTCCGCGCCCTGCGCAAGCGGATAGTATCGCACGGTGTATCGGCCTGTGGTCAGGCCATCGCGCTCCGACACGGAGACTACGTGATCGCCGAACTCCTTCTTGAGCATCAGCATCGTACCCGAGGAGCGGTACTGGAACTGGCTGTAACCCAGGTTGTAGCTGGTCAGGTTCGAGGTGCGGGCCTTGATGACCGCCTTCGCGTCATTTTCGGTGATCAGCGCCAGCAGGCCATGGTCGCTTTGGCGAACGCCGAACACCGGAAGCCGCGCGCTCTGCTTGTTCACTCGCAGCATAGCGGTGCCGGAGGTGATGCCCAGCTGCCCCTCGATGCCTGGATCGGCGCCGTACACCTGCGCGCTATATTCCTGCATGCTGGTGTTGCCGTTGTCGTAGTGCAGCAGCGCGCCCGACCCATCGGGCACGAACACGTAGCCCTCCGGATCGTCCTTGCCCGCGCCCATGGCGGGCAACAGGTCGATCGCATCGATGTGGCCGAGGCCGCCCTCACGCAGGCCCTCGACCGGGATCGATACCTCCAAAAAATCGCCGCGCAGCAGGTATTCCACCGCCACGGCCAGCCCCTGCTTGGCAAACTCGTAGGTGAAGCGCACGCCGTCCGCAATCGGCTCACAGGTCAGCCCGCCGCCCTTCACGCTGTCCGGCTGGCTCAGCGCGGTCAGCGGCGTGCCCCGCTCGGTGGAGTATTGCACGATTAGCTGGCTTTGCAACATCATCTTGTTTACACCCTTGGCCTTGGCGTCGGGCTCGGGCGGATTCGAGAGCCAAAGGAAGCCGTCGCGCAGATCGCACAGCGCGATTTCGCCGGTATCCTTGCGCGCATACAGCGTAAGCAGGTCGTTGGATGCCATGGGTTCAAAGCCCTCCGGCACCGCAGGCGGGGCTGCGGTCAAGGACACTTGCTCGTTCGGCTGATCCAAGGGCGCTTGCACGGGCTGCTGCTGTTTAATTGACAGTGCCTGCTCCTGTGCTTGCGCAGGCAGCGCCAGCGCGGCGCAAAGCGACAGCGCCAGCAAAAGCGACAGGGCGATGCTCCGGCGACTCATCCAATCCCCCCTCACATGCGGAACATAATCTCGTTCAAGAGCGTAAGGCCAAAGGTGTACAGTTGCTGCAACAGGCTGAAAAGCAGCACCAGCAGGCACAGGATCGCGGCAGCGGCCACCAGCGTCAGCAGCACGTTGAGCAGCGTCCTGCCAAAGGTGAGCTGATTCATGAGATAGAGGCCGATCAGCAGCAGCAGCACGGACCAGCCGTAGGTGACAATCTGGAAGAGCGTAAGGAAAACGGCCATATCGATGGTAATGAAGTTCGAGACAAGGGTGGCCACCACCATGCCCAGCACGGCGGGCACCAGCGCATACGCGGGCACCAGGAAGAGTTCGTGGCTCTTGCCCTCGCAATCTTTCATGAGCGAGGAGACCGCCAGGCTGGAGATGTACCACACCGCAAACGCACCGCAGGTTACGGCAAACAGCAGCGGAATGTTCAGCTTTTCGAGGCGATTCATATTGAATATGAAGCCGGTCGCCTGCCGCGAAAGGATCGACGCGGCAAAGAACAGCGCCACCACCGCAAAACCCGTCCAGCGCCTGCCCTTGCCCAAGAACTTCAAATCCTCAAAACCACGGAAGGGGTGCAGCATGCAATAGAGTGGGAAGGTCGCATCGCGATCGGCCAGCGTGCGCTTGGCGCGTTTGGGCGCATTCCTGCGCAGCTTCCGCCGCGCCAGCAGTGCGGCCCAAAGCACCACCGCCGCCAGCAGCACCCAGCCCAGATACCTGCGCACCACCTCGACCGAGTACGCGCGGAAAGCCTGACTATAGCCAGCCTTGAGATTGCCCAGGCGGAAGTACCGCATCGCGGACTGATAATCCTCAAGCTGGTAGTAAGCCTTGCCCAAACCGGCGTAAGCCATTTGATAATTGGCATCCATACGCAGCACGGCCTCCCAGGGGCCGATGCTCTCCTGATACATGCCCTCGCGGTAAAGCCGCGTGGCTTCGCGGACGATGCGTCCGTACTCCGTGAGCACAAAGCTGGAGATCGTCGCCTTGTCGCGATCGAGCACCAGCATCTCCTCGCCAAACTCCACGATGGAGGCCGGATCCTTGTACAGCCCGGTCTGATTGCCCAGCCCGCCGAAGTTGTACATGTTGCCGCCTTCATCTTCGTTCATCTGGATCGCCAAGCCCACACCCCTGTCCAGCAGGGTGATGATGCCGTTTTCGCCTAGGGCTACGTCCGCCAACTGCAGGCCGCCGATTGTCATGTTCGGCAAAATGTTGATGCCCATCGGGTTCAGCTTACGCACGAACTTGCCTGAGGCCTGATCGCCGATCGCCACGCAGGCATAGATGAAATCCTCGCCATCAATGGCAATGTTGCTGTATTCGATGGGGATAAAGCATTCCCTGCCCGCCTGCTGTTCGCGGGTGAGCACCGCGCGCCAAAGCTTTTGCAGCATCATCTTTACGGTTTCTTCCACGTGATTGCCGCCGAAGTAATTCAAGAAGGTACCGTCCGGATTCAGGCAAATGAGGCCCTGGTACACGCCCTTGCTGAGGATATAGATGCGGCCCACACTATCGACCACCACCTTCTGCGGCTGGTAGAGCATACTCGCATCGTAAAGATCGCTGTCCGGGCGCCCATAGCTGGCCAGCAGATTGCCCGCCCGGTCACAAACCACCACCGTCGCCAGGCCTTCATCCGCGATGAACACGTCGCCATTGGCGCGCACGAACACGCCCACTGGCTTATCCAGCTGCACCGCACCGGCCGCGGTGTACTCGCGCACGAACCGCATATCCCTATCGAGCACCACTACGCGGGCATTGCCCGTATCGGCGATATAGAGTTCGCCCGCCGTGGGCTCCACAAAAAGATCGCTGGGCGCTTTGAGCGCCGTGGTGCCCAAATCCGCGCCGGTATACACCTCGCCGGGCAGGTATCCGTTGGGCGCGGGCACAATGTCGCCCCACCCATCGAAGGTATAGGAGTTGTACGGTGCTTCCTCGCCCTGCGCAAAGGTGGCCAGGCCGAGGAGCGCGCACAGCAGCGCCGCCGCGATTCGCATCGATCTTCTCATGCGCTCCCCTCCTTACTTCATGCCGGTGTGCGACATGGTCTCCAATACCGAGCTTTGCGAAAGCAGGAACACCAAGATGGGCGGAATCATGAGCACCAGCGCCACCGCCGCACCCGCTCCCGCGCGCGCGATGCCCGCGCTGGCAATCTGCCGCAGCATGGTGGGCAGCGTTTTCATGGATTCATTGTAGATGTAGCTGACGCCGGTGGCATTCCACAGCGATTGGAACGTGAATATGGAGAGCGTAAGCCACGCGGGCCGCACCATGGGCATGATGATGCGCCAGAAGATGCGCCATTCCCCCGCCGAATCGATGCGTGCGGCCTCGATGAGGCTATCGGGCACGGCGGTGACCACGAACTGCCGCACCAGGAACACGCCGAAGGAACCGGCCATCATCGGCAGCAA
This sequence comes from Eubacteriales bacterium, assembly GCA_031553615.1. Taxonomy (GTDB): domain Bacteria; phylum Bacillota; class Clostridia; order Christensenellales; family Aristaeellaceae; genus WQXF01. Next base: position 132,937 of record JAVBLJ010000006.1, on the reverse strand, counting down.
TATGGCGTAGTAGGTGTTGATCAGCCCCAGGCGCGAGATGATGATGTACTGCGGAATCGCCGTGACCTCGGGCCGGAACAGGATGGCCCACACCACCACCGCGTAGAATATGCGCAACCACTTTTGCCGGTATTTGGCCAGCGCAAAAGCCGCCATGCAGGCGATGACCAGGTAGCACACCGTGCCCACCACCGAAACCAGCAGGCTATTGAAAAGATAGCGCTCGAAGGGCACCCACATCTCCTGCGCCACGCGCAGCATGGTGCCGAAGTTATCCAGCGTCGGGTGCTGCACGAAGAAGCGCGGCGGGAACAGGAACAGCTCGCCCAACGGCTTGAAAGCCGTGATGACCGTATAAAAGAGAGGCAGCACCATAAAGATGCTCATCAGCAGGAGAAAAAAGAGCACCAGAGAATTGCCCGCAAATGAACGGGTAACCCGCTTCTCCTTGGCCTTCAGTGCTCTTCGATCCGTGGCGCTCTGCCTTGCCTTGCCCTGCGTCATGAAAGCCCTCCTCGCTGCACAAATCCATATTGCATGTTCGTCACTCCTCCGGCGAGAAGCCGTTGAGCAACTTGCGCACCAGCGTCCACATCAGCAGCATCAACCCAAACAGGAACACCGCCACCGCCGAGGCATACCCCATCTCGAAGCGAATGGAACCAAAATCGAGGATGTGGAGCACCAGCGTGTGCGTGGAATAATCGGTGGAGGGAAAACCGGTGAGGCTCATGGCCTCGTAGCCCACGGCGAACGAGGAAGCGATCTGCATCACCGCGCCGAACAACAGCTGCGGGGCCATTTGCGGCATGGTTATGTACCAAAGCTCCTGGAAGCGATTCTTCACGCCGTCGACCGCGCCCGCTTCGTAGAGCGATTTGTCCATGCTCTGCAGGCCGGCCACGAAGGCCAGGAAACCGACACTCATGGAGAGCCACATGATGACCACGATCACCACGGCCATATTGTACTTGCTATCGGTCAGCCACTGGATCGCCTCGCGCAACGCACCCATGCGCATCAGCGTGGAATTGACCAGACCATATGCATCGTCGCTGAAAATGTACGTCCAAATGAAGTATACGTTTCCCGCCAAGCTGGGCGCATAGAAGAGGAAGGTGAGGAAGGTGCGGGTGCGCCGCTTAAAATCGGTAATAAACCAGGCGAACACGAAGCTGAGCAGGTAGCTGACCGGCCCGGTGATGAGCGCGAACACCAACGTGTTGCGCAGTGCGATCAGGAATACATCGTCCTCGAAGAGCATGCGGACGTAGTTATCCATGCCCACGAAAATGGGCGTTTCCAGCATATTGAAGTAGGTGAAGCTCAGCACCACCGAGGAGAGTATGGGCAGGATGGTGAACACAAAGAAAAGCATCGCGAACGGTGCGACAAATCCAATCGCCGCCAGGTTGGTGCCGCGCAGCTTATTTCGACGGCGCATCCGCTTCATGGCTTGCCGTCTTGCGCTTGCTGTGGCCACCAAGCATCCCACCCTTCTTCGCGCTCTACGCGCTTTGCGAATGTATCGAATCCAATCCAATCTTGTCCATCGTTTCCAGGGTTCGCTGCTTCAAGCTACGGGCGCGCCGAACGCATCAGTCTTTGCCAAACTCCATCCATTTGCGTGCGATCTCTTTGTTGATCTCGCGGTTGTATTGGTAAAGCGTCTCGCGCTGGTTGGCGTAATCATACACCACCTTGCGGAAAGCGAACGAGAGGTTGCGATTGGTGATGTAGTTGCCCGGAAGCTGCGGAATATCCTTCACAAATGCCCATTGCGAGGCCAACGTATCGGCCTGCTTTTGTGTCCAGGGCAGCTTTTCGAAGGCGATGCGGTTGGCCGTGGGGTAACGTGCCGCCGGACCCATCAGCCCTTCGAGCGCCACGCCGAACCGGCTCTGCACATCGGAGCTGACCCACCACTTTAGGAAGGTGAATGCTGCCTCCGGATCCTGCGCGCCCGCCATCACCACCGAGGCTGTGCCCGACGCACCCTCGCTGTGGTCAATCGTACCATCCTCCCGCAGGGTGCCGGGAATGGGCGCAAAATCCCACAAGCCTTGCAGCTCCGGCGCACCCGCCGCCAGTGTATTGCTAAAGGTGTAGCTGGAAATCACCAGCGGCATCTCGCCCGTGCGAAAGCGGCTGAATGCATCGAACTGCAGGGGCAACGAGTACTTGACGTACAGGTTGGTCCAGGCCTTGAAGGCATCGAGCGCCTCGGGCCGGTCGAAGTTGGTGGCGGAAAGGTCATCGCGATAGTAGGTGAGCCCGCGCTGATAGAGCTGCGCCTGGAAGCCCATGGTGTTGCCATTGAAAAGATCGGGAGCGGGCACGCCAATCTGCATGCCGTTCTTTTGGATCACCTGCGCCAGCGTGTAGAATTCCGTCCAGGTTTCGGGCACCTGAAAGCCCATCTCGTCGAGTATGTCCTTGCGATAAAACATCATGTCGAAGGTTTGGGTCTCGGGCAACGCATACATGCCGCCCTGATATTGGTAGGGAATCAGCGCGCTGGGGTAGAATTCGCTGGCGGCCTCCGTAAAGCCTTCGCGCTGCGAAAGATCCAATAGCGCGCCGCGCATGGCCAGGTTGACAGGCAAATCCTTGTATACCATGAGCGCCACATCCGGCCCCTTGCCGCCCAATGTTGCCTGCATGAGCGTGCCCGAACCGTCGATCAGGCTAAGGTTGACCGGTATGCCGGTCTGCGGCACGAACAGATCGTCGATAAGCGTCTTGAGCACCTGTGCCTGATCGCGGCCCGAGGATACCCCGTTCGCGCCCAGATCGCTGGCAGAAATCCACACCGTGAGCGGGCTGTGTTCCGCCCCCTCGTAGACCGCGCCCAGCGCAGAAAAATCCTGCGTAAAGGAGCCGGTAAACGCCTCCGCACGGAAGGCGGCCTGCTGCAGGAAAGATGCCTCGACGTTGGGCGGGGGCAGCGCCGCGCCATTCCAAATGATGCGATCGATCTCCAGCGGCTGCTCACGCATTTGCAGCACCCAGCTGGCCATGCTCGATACGTTGGATTTGTACGACTCCAACCGCGACGGGATAGTCTCCGGCTTCTGACAGAAGCTTTCCAATTGGGCAGCCACTTCCAGCAGCGTGGAAGCCTCGCCGCCCGAGCCGTTGATGCCCTCGATCACCGCATGCTGATCGTGCAGTTCCTGGGCGATGCGCGTCAAATCGGCAGTCAGGCCGGGAATACGCTTTTCCAGGTGAAAATCACGGTTCAGGTCGATGGTGATGCGCTCGCCATCCGCGTTGTCGCCCGTGACCATGATGATGCGGCGATAGGCGGCGTTGAGCTCCTGCACCACCTGCTCCAAGGCGCGCAACGGCTCGGCGGTCGCCCCTGCGGCTACCTCTACGCGCAGCGTGTGCTGCCCTTCGGAGAGCCAAATGCGCACGGGCTGTCCCTCTACCGTCCATGTCCACAGGTACCAATCGAACGCGTAGGGAAATACCGCCGCGTTTGCCTCGGCAAAGAGCACCTCGCCATCGATCGAAATGCGGCGTGTGCTCTGCATTTGGCGCAGGAAGTTCTGCTGCACGCGCATGTTCAGCGTGTACAGTCCCTCCTCAGCCACGTCGAAGCGCCACTCGATCCATTCGCCCTGCTGCTTCCACGCCCATCCGCCCATGGTATTGAGCCGGATTTTCACAGGATCGCTGGGTTCGGTCGCCGCGCTGGACCGATCGGTTTGCGGGGTGAGCACCGGGCTGCTCTTGAGTGCGGCTTGCTCCCCTTGAAGGGTGATGCTCGCATTCGCCTCATGCGCGCCGGCGATCTCCGCCTGGTATTGCGCATAACTCTCAAGCGCAGTCGGGGCGGTCAGCGTTATCTCCGCAAGCGCCACTGCTTCTTCCAACAGGCTCAGGCTCAGAAAGTGCTCACCCGCCGTCAGGTAGAGCGCAAAGGGCTCGGCGTAGTGGTTTTGATCGTCGGCCAGCGCGACGCACTCCCATTGGAACACCTCGCGCTGCGCGGGGCGGATATCGTCGCCTTGCAGCGTTTGTTTGATGGGTTCACGATCCTCATACAGGCGGCGCAGCGTCACGCTTTCCGCCTCGGCGAAGGGCACGCTGCCGTCCAACGTGAAAGCGATGCGTATGTCGTTACCGCGCGCAGGCCGGGCTTGATAGCACAGGCGCAGCTGATAAAGCCCCGTCTGCTGCACCGAAAAGCGCCAGCTGACGTTGCCCGCCGCCTCATCCCAAATCAGCGCATTCTTGCCGTCCAGCGGTTCCACCATGGTCGCCGCGCCTTCGGCCACTCCCTCTTCGCAAGAAAGCACGATGCTCTCCTGCGCAAAGGCGCTTTGTTCATGATCCTGCCGATACAGATGGTAGCTGCACGCACCCTCCTGGGCATGTACCGGCACGAGAAGCAGCGCCAGCACCGCCAACGCATAACCTGCCGTCAACCGCATCCAGCGCAACCTTTGCATACTTCTCCTCCAAGCACCCGCAAGCATCCCGCTAATGCCCCGTTCGCGCACAGAATAAACGTTTACCTCGCCAACACCCCGCTCGGTTGGCGCTTTGCAACAGTATAGACAATGCATCACAAAAAGTCAATCCGTGGTTTGTGCAAAAAAGTGCCGAAGTCGAGAAGTATTTATCCAATATTGACAAAGCATGCATTATCGAATACAATGCTGAATAAGAAGCCAGGAGCCGATCACGACATGATCTGACCAAAAGGTTAAGCGTTTATCTTAACGAACACCTTAAACGAACATCATAAAACAAGATGCGATGCGCTCTCCCTTCGTCAGACCGAACGGGCTGTGTGTCCCGTTCAACTGAATAAACCCCGGCTATCAACTTGGCAAAACGAAAGGAGCGATTCCCCCATGAAGAAGCTTGTCTCGGTTGCGCTTGCTGTGTTCCTCCTGCTTTCCTGCGCCTCTGTCCTGGCTATCGAAGAAACCAACCAGTTTGCCCTCACCGAAGAGACCCTCACCGCCGAACAGGGGCCCGTTTGGTACTACCTCTACTACGACGCCGCTGCCGATGCGGTGGCCGAGCTCAACCTCACGACCATGTGGGGCGATAACTGGCAGTTCTCCAAGGATCCTGAGGGCGACCAGGTGTTCCACTCTATTTGCGAATGGGAAGGCATACAAGCCATGCCCGGCACCTGGATGGGCCAGGCCATCGACATCATCGCCGCGTTCCGTGCGCCCAAGGCCGGTAAAATCGTCATTGAGCCGATGACCTTTGAAATCAAAGACGATGGCAACACCTATACCCCCTACCTCGTCTCGATCTGCTCCGTCAGCGGCGAGACCGTCACGAAGCTCTTCCCCGCCACCGAGGAGGAGTTCGCTCTCACCCCCTCTACCACCGAAGCCATTGAGCTAGAAGTAACGGAAGGCGATGAAATTCGCTTCACCGTGCGCGCCAGCGACGATGGCGGCGCAGCCGTCAGCGTGATGCCGATCATCACCTACCAGCCGTAATCCACGTTTCCCGGCGCACTACGGAATGCCGCGGTGCGCCATATTTTTTCCGTTTTCCCACGAGAATAGACAAGTGAACAACAGCAGTCCACTAGAAAAGGGTGTGTCCAAATTATGAAATGTGAAGCTTTATGGGTGGTCGACTACAAGACGGTTGAGGTGCGCGAAACCGAGGTGCCAGAACCGGCGCACGGTGAAGTGCAGATTGAAACCAAGGCCTGCGGCGTTTGCTGCTGGGATGCCTACCAATATCAGGGGCAAAGCGGCCCCGGCCCCTATCCCTATGTCATCGGCCATGAAGCAGTTGGCATCGTTTGCAAGCTGGGCGAAGGCGTTACAGGCTGGAATATCGGCGACAAGGTGTTCTGCGCCAGCGGAAGCACCGTCGAAATGAGCCAATACTTCAACATACCGCAAAACTGCCTGGCGCGCATCCCCGACGATGCGACCAATTACCCGGCCTGGGTGGTCGAGCCAACGGTGACCGTGGTCAACGTTCTCAACTGGGCCAACATCGTGCCGGGCGACCACGTGGTGTTGGTGGGCGCGGGATACATGGGGCAGCTGACGCTCATGGGCCTGACCAAAGCCTTCCCCTGCGGCAAAATCACTGTTTTTGAAAAGCGTGAGGATCGCCTGGCCATGGCCAAGGAGTACGGCCCCTGCGAAGCGTACAATCCCGAATCACCCGAGGGTCTGGCCGCCATCGAGCGCATCGTGGCCGAAGGCGGCGCGGACAACGTAATCGAGTTTTCCGCCTCGGACGACGGCTTTGCGCTGGCCAACAAGCTGGTGCGCAAAACCTGCGGCAAGCTGACCGTCGGTTCCTGGCACCGCCACGATATGACGTTCAACGGCACCAACTGGCACATGGGTGGCCTCATCGTTAACAACGTTTCCCCCATGGCGACCCGCTATTACGAGGATTTAATTCCCCGCACTGCCGCCATGATCCGCCGCGGCATCTTCACCCCGGGAAAGCTGGTCACCCACGTCGCACCCTACACCGATTGCAAGAAGGTGTTTGACCGCGCAGTCGACAAGCAGGATGGCTACATCAAGGGCGTCATCACGTTCTAATACGAACCATGCGTCTCGATTACGCTTCTCGATTACGCTTCTCGATAACGCTTCTCGATTACGCTACTCAGTAACGCGTCTCGAATGCGTAAGCCGCACCCTTTCTCTTCTTCGCACACAACGCTTCGAGAAGATAAACGTTTATCCTAGCCGAGTCCGCTTATCGATCCGATACCTGATTCGATTACGAACTCGCTTGTTCATTCGCTTTCCCATTCGCTTTCCCATTCGCTTTCTATGGGAGGATTCCGATGCATGCTTTGCGCAAAAGGCTCACCCGATGCAGCGCGATCATGGTGCTGTTGCTGTTGGCGCTGTTGTTTTGTGCCCTATCCACGTTCGGAGCAGCGCAGGGCACGGAGGCGGAAGCCCTTTTCTCCTTTGAGGGGATAATCCTGCGCCTGAACCCCGCGACCGGAGACCTCGTGGGTATTTCGCTGCCCACTTGGGGCGGCGCGGCCTCTGAGGTTTCTGAACTGCGGTTCGACAGCTTATACGTGGACTTCTGCTACGATGGCAGCGGCCAGAAGCAGGCTACCGCCGGAACGTACCTGCGCGATACGCTGATGTACCAGGATTTGGACGCGCTGGCCACCTATGAGCTGCCCCAGGATATCCGCCGGAACCCCGCGCGGCCTTCGGCACGCCGCGTTCCAGCTGCGGCGGTCATAGAGCCGTTTGAGAATGGCGTACAAGTGCGCACCGAGATGGATGTGCCCAACGATGCCACAGCGCGTTTCGAGATCATTACGCGCTACACTGCACACACCGCAGGCGACATCTCCTACGTTTCTATCGAGGCGACGCTCCACAATCTCGGCGAAAATCCGGCGGTGATCAATGGCGCGGCCCCGGTGATCAGCGGCCTTGAGGTCGATGCCGCCGCGCTCTTTGAGCTGCCCGGCAACCTCCCCTATCCGGTGTATGAAATTGCAGCGCTACGCAACATGCGAGCGATCCAGGGTGATTACGCAAGCGCGCTCATCCACATCACCGAGCCCACGCGCGAGATCAATGCGATTTTCGTCGACCCCATAGAAAAATGGAAACCCACCCTGACCAAGACCGACGAAGGCAAGGTGGAAATCATCAATCTGGCCTGTGCGCTCGGCGAGCTGCGACCCGGTGAAACGCTGACTCTGGGCACACAGTTTCTGCAGGTCGCCCCGCCTGGCCAAGGCTACGCAGCCGCCCGGCAACTCTACGCGAGCCAAGGCTGGCGCGCGCCGCAGGATGGCGTAAAGGGCGCGACGATCTATTCGGGTCATCCGGCCGGCGTATCGGACAACGACTTCGCCGGGGCGAATGGCACGCTGAATGCCTACGCGGAAGCCCTCCCCCGCATCGCTGAGCTGGGCTTCGACAGCCTGTGGCTGTTGCCGGTTTTCGAGCACCCGCACGATAGCGGCAGCATTTACCTGCCCTACAACATGGAATTCATCGATCACCGCTATGCGCAGCGCGTCACCCGAGAGATGACGCAGGAGGAGGCGCGCACCGCATCCGCACAGGAGATGACCGACTTTTGTGCCGCTGCAGCGTCGCTTGGCATCCGCACGCTGATCGATTACGTGCCGCACGGCCCCTATCTGTACGATGAAGCAGCACCTCGCGCACTCTACGACAATCCCTGGCTGACCGAGGAGCGCAGGCAATGGATCACACAGGACCGGCAATTCCTAAGCGATTCCGGCGGCGTGCGCGACCGTGCCGAATGGGATTGCTACGCGATGGACTTCGCCAACACCGATTACCTGGCCTACATGCGCGATCTGGCAATGCGTCAGACCGAAACCTTCGGCATAGCGGGCACGCGCATCGATGCCGTCATGGGCTCGGTGCCCAACTGGAATCCCCAGGGCGGTCACCGCGCCAGCCAAACCGGTTTGTACGGCGGCGCAGCGATGACCGCCGCGATCCGCCAAGGCTTCCTGGATGCAGGCGTCGCACCGCTGGTACTGCCCGAAAACAACAACGCTACCCCCTGCTACGCGCCCTACACCGATCTCTTTTACGACATGCCCTTCTACCGCATGACGCTTTCCGCCCGACGCGGCCGCATCGATGAGCAGCAGTTCGCGGCGCTGGTTGCCCACTGGCTGCGCGCCGAACAGGCCACTGCACCGGAAGGCATGCAACATGGCCGCTTCCTGGAAAACCACGATACCGTTGCGCCCTGGTATGGCGATTACTTCGATGGGCAGCGCGCGATCAAGGTCTACGGCAGGGCAAAGGCGCGTGCGATGTGGACACTGCTGAGCACCATCGATGGTTCACTGATCATCTACCAGAACGACGAGCTGGGCAACGAGGCGTTTTTTGCGGAGCTATTGGCGATGCGCAAAGCCCAGTTTGGCGCGGAAAACCAGCTCGCTATCGAGTACCTGAACGATAGCGCAAGCGGCATCGTGGCCTTCCGCCGATATGCTGAAGCTGCTGGCGAGGCACAGAAGCTGGTGCTGATCAACTTGACCGGCGAGATAGCTTCCCGCGACTTTTCCGCCATGGATGTGGGCGGCGTGCGGCTGAGCACAGCACAGAGCACCGTCGTGTATGGCAACGCTACATTAGAAGCCGACAAGGTGACGCTTGGCCCCTATGAAAGCGTCGTGATCGACCTACAGGGTGGCGAGGCATACGATGCGCCCAATACCGCACAGCAGCACCTCATCACGCGCATCAAGCCCAACTAGCGTTCCGCAAGCCAAGAGGACTCCCGGCGCAACCGGAAGCCCTCTTTTTTGATCTATGCATGCCTTTCCGTTTCCCCAACCCTATGCCCTATGCCCGCTATTTCCCTTGGCCGTAGTAGGCATCCTTGCCGTGCTTGCGCAGGTAGTGCTTATCCAAAAGCTCCTGCTGCATGCTCTGCTGATGCGGGCTTAGCAGCTTCGTGTGCCAAGCCATCATCGCGACCTCTTCCAGCACCACGGCATTGTGCACCGCTTCGAGGGCATCTTTACCCCAGGCGAAGGGCCCGTGGCTGTACACCAACGCCGCCGGAATGCTGGCCGGATCGATGCCCTTAAACCGCTCGACGATCACCGTGCCCGTTTCCTTTTCATACTCGGACTGAATCTCTTTGGCATCCATTTTTCGCGTACACGGAACCTCGCCATAGAAGTAGTCGGCATGAGTCGTACCCAGAGCCGGAATGCCCTGGCCCATTTGCGCAAAGATCGTTGCCCAGCGGCTGTGGGTATGCACGATGCCGCCCAACGCCGGGAAGGCATTGTAGAGCGCCACATGCGTAGGCGTATCGGAAGAAGGGTTGAGCTTGCCTTCCACCTTCGCTCCCTCCAAATCGACCACCACCATGTCCTCCACGCGCATTGTATCGTACTCTACGCCCGAAGGCTTGATGACCACCAGACCGTTCTCCCGATCGATGCCCGATACGTTGCCCCAGGTAAAGGTAACCAGCCTGTACTTGGGCAAAAGCAGGTTGGCTTCGAAAACCGCTTGCTTCAATTCATGCAACATGTAAGTACCTCCCTTTTTCAGCCAATCAGCCTGCCTTCCTTCGACCTCCGCACGCTGAAGCATGACTCTTTGTCAAAATGATACGCCGTACAAACCCCGTAGTCAAGCAAAATGCGAGCCGCTTAGAATGCACTTGAAGAACGACGCCGCAGCAAAGGGGAGCCGGTCCAAGACCGCTCCCCTTGTGCTTTCTGGCAAATCGCTGCTAGCGCTGCGACATATGTCGCTCGGCCCCCCGCTTTCGCTAAACTGCTGTACCAGGTCCTTTGCCTTACTTGACGACCTTGACCGTGAACTTCGCGCTCTTGCCGGAACCATCGTTCGCCTTAACCGTGATGGTTGTAGTACCCACCTTGTCCGCCTTGACGACAATGGCCATTAAGTATGCACGCTTGCCCAGGCTGTAAATGTAATAGTTGTTGAACCTTGCTTGCGGGTACATATAGTATCCCGTCCATGCGTAGAGCGTTTGCTCTCCCGTAAAGGCATACGGTGAAGCAACCGCGGGGTTGGAGCTGGTAATCGTGTAGTCATCCCTATACGCATTGTCCGTATAGAAGTAGAAGTTGGCCTCTCGATACAGTGCCGGAGTAGACATGGACAGAGTCACCGACGATTTGAAGGTCATTGCATCAAAATACATGTCTTTTATAGGCACTTCATCTTCATCGTCTTCGGTCACGAGCTTGGTACCATTGTACGCGCCAAAGAGCGCCGCTGCCGGTTGAGCCGCGTAATTCGTTGTAGCGCTCAGGTTCGTACCGTCCGTTGTTGTTGCGGTCACCGTAACCCGATAGGTGTTGTATAAAGGATGCTTCTTCACTTTCAGCGTGCCGGAGGAAGAAAGTGTTACCAGGCCATTTGCCTTGCAGTACGCCGTAATATCCTGCGAGCCAGGACTGGTCACCGTAAAGCTCCAGGTAACTCCCTTGGCCGTCGGAGTTCCGTACGTGGTGCCGTAGGTAACCTTGATCGCGGAGGATTTTCCATAGCCCAACGTCGGCAAGCTGCTCGCAATCGCCTTGGTGTCAGCAGAAATGCTGATGTACGAGCAGGGCACAATCACCTTCACGGGAACGGAAGCCTTTTTCCCGCTGCCATCGAGCGCGATGCAGGTGATGGTGGCGGAGCCCGCCGCCTTGGCAATCACTAAACCAGTCTGATCTACTGTGGCGACCTTCACATTGCTGGAAATCCACAGCACCTGGTTGGTAACAACTGAAGGACCCGTTACCGTATAGCCAAACTGGAGCTTGGTTTCCGCATTGACCGCCGGTGTATCAAATCTTGTACCGCTCAAATCCAAGGTGTACAGCATCGCGCTCTTGACGAGCGAAGCCACCTTCGTTACCTTCGGGTCCGAGGAGGTCAGCGCCACGGCGGCAATCGGTGCAGCAATGGTGATGCTCCTGCTAACCGTCATCAGCGGATCATCGACCGAGGTGCAGGTGAGGGTAAAAGTTCCGCTGAGGATGCTACTCGGACAAGTAAGCTTGCCAGTGGACGAGACCGTTACTCCTGCGGGCGCGCCGGTGAGCGTCCAGGCCACCTTCTTGTTGGTCGCATTCGCTGGCACAATGATAGGCTTGTAGGTGACGGACTTACCCGATCCGATGACCGCGCCTCCATCGAAGCTGAGGCCGGTGACGGCCTGCGTGACGGTAACCGCAAGCTTCGCGGTCTTTCCGCTGCCATCGAGCGCAACAAAGGTGATGGTCGCCTTGCCAGGCGCGACTGCTGTAGCCTTCCAGCCCGAAGCGTCCCCCGCGACCGTAACGACCTTCGTGCTAGAGCTGACAGCAGAATAGGACATTCCCAGGCTCGGATAGGTGATCATGGTGCCCGTGCTATCCGCCAGCTTGACAGTAGGGATAATGTAGCTCGAAACCGCAGGAGTTGTAGTTGACCTGAGCGTCAGCGCTGTTTGACTCAGAATTACAGCACTCGCCGGGAAGGGGTTTACGTTTACAACGAAATCCGCAAACGTGGTGTACCCCCGAACCGTAGCGCGAATCGTTATGGTGCCCGTCGCTCCGGTCTTGATTGTCAACTTGCCCGTGCTGCTGATGGTGGCCAGCGCGCCAGGAGTGGCGATTGACCAAGCTACGGTTTGCTGCTTGGTTACCGGCGCGATCGTGGCAGTATACTGCGCGCTCTTGCCGACGGCCACATACTGAGAGCCGGTGATGGTCACCGAGGTAGGGGTGCTGTTGTTGCTAATCTGAAACGTCAGTGTCGATACAGAGCTGGCAACGCCCTGTGCGTTCACAGAAAGCGCTTTGATGGTGCGCGTGCCTACCGGGAAGCTGGTGAGCGCGATGCTGATGGTGCCGGTGCCCTCGATGCCATTGACCACAACGCCATCCTTAATGGAGGGGGTGGTGCCATCGGTGGTATAGAGGATGTACTGACCATTGTATCCTGCGTTGATCTTCACCGTTGCCGTGGTGGGCACGTAGGTAGGCGTGGGGGTAAGGGTCACTCCGCCGTTCGAAACCGTGATGACCGGCTTCTGCACGATTTTCTTGAACATATTGGTGGCGTTGACGATGCCGGCCCCCATGCCCGAGCTGGAGCCAGCGGGCTTGGTGCAACTGGCCCGAAGCACGCTCTTAAGATAATCGACGTCATTGGCGTTGGGAACGCCGTCACCATTCAGATCGCGGGTGCCGCGCGCGGAGTAATACAGCGCGGCCACGCCGGTAACCACCGGGGTAGCCATGGACGTACCGCTCATGATGCCGAATGAGCCACCGTTGAGGGTGGACAAGATGTATGAACCCGGCGCAGACACAGTAGCCGCACCATAGTTGGAGTAAGGCGCGCGCATGTTTGCAGCATCCGTGGCCGCAACGCTGATAACGCCCGGGTAATTGGCGGGATAGGAGAATGCCATGCCTCCATCGTTGCCGGCCGCGGCGATGATGGGAACCCCTTTATTGATACAGCTAGCGACAGCCAGAGCAAAATCATAGTTGTAGAATGAACCGCCCAGGCTCATGTTGATGACCCAAACCTTGTCCCCGGTTGCAGCACTCATGTTGCCCAGGGCGGTGCAGAGGTCGGCAGTCTCAAAATTAGTGGCATGGGCCCAAATGGTGGCTTCGGGCGCGATGCCCGCACCGCCCGTTCCGTTGTTGCGAACGGCGGCAATGATGCCCGCCACGTGAGCGCCGTGACTGTTCGCAGATCCCAAACCGGATGTTTTCACAATCTTGCCGCTCATGTCGGCAGGGCCTGAGATGCCGCCATCGATCACGCCTACACGCACACCGGCACCCTTGGTAAGACCCCAAGCGCCGTATGTGCCAACCACGTCGTGCATGTACTGGTAATTGCTGCTAGACGGAGTGGCAAGGTAGGGATCGTTCCCCTTGAATGTCCTCCACGTGCCCATGGTTGGAACAGCCATGAGCGACATGCTCTCCGCTTTGTAGGTGTTGCCCGCGTCGGCGGGCTGCGGCTCCAGGAACAGGTAGTCGTTGGGGGTTACGCCGATCAGGTGCGCTTTGGGATCGGCACCTGCGGTGACCGCCTGCAGCACCGTCGCCTCACCCTGCAGCTTCAATACGACCAAGTCCAGTTCGTACGATTGGAGCACGGCGTTGTACGAGGCAGCGATCATCTCGGCCATCTCGCGGGTTTCAGCGCGTGCCAGCACTTCGTCCTTCACGTAGTCCTTGCCCGGAACAGCGGTCGCCAGGCGCTCAACCGTACCATCTCCGGCGATCGAGGCCTTGCGGGCCATATCGTCGGCAGTCATCACGTAATCGATGGGCATGCCCGGAAAGCCGTAGGTATCCATCTCATAAGCGACCATGGGCACCAGCGTCAGCGCGGCGAGCGGAAGCTCGTTGTACAGCACGCCCGTCGTGGCGGCCAAGTACGCTTCCAACTCCTCCGCACTCAGCGGCACATACGCCACGGCGGCGGCGATAAAGCCGTTCGCGAGGTTCTCGCCGTCGGTGTTGTACACGATCGGCAGGGGCATATCCGGCGTGATCGGTCCCAAGTATACGACCGCTTCGGCTTCGGTAGCGCCCATAGCCTGGGTCAGCGCATCGTCGGCAAACACGATGGTGCCCGCCGGAATCTGGGCCAAACCTTCCGCAAAGGCAGCCTCGACAGCGGCCGGTTCAGCAACCGTGTCTTCAACCTGCGCCAACGTGATCGTCAGCGCTAGCAGGGGCAGTTTTTCAAACATCACAACGCCGATTTCCATGGCATTGGTTTGATCGATGTATTCGTCGATTTCGCTCTCGATAAGCGGGGTGATGGCACTGTATGCGGCAAAAGCCTCCGCAGTCGCTTCGCCATCCAGCGAGAACGTCACCGTGACAGGTTGTGTCTCATTTTCAGCGGCTGCATAAGCGATGCCATCCGCATCCAGCGTGCCATAAAGCACGGAGAGATCACGGTCGGCATACAGCTTGGTGCCCTGCGCAAGGCGAACCAATCCAGCCGTGAATACAGCGGGAGCTTCTGCGGTGGGCTCCGCGGAAGGTTCTTCGCTGGGCTCCTCAGAGGGTGCTTCCGAAGGTTCTTCCGAGGGTTCATCGCTCGGCTCATCCGAAGGCGCTTCCGAAGGGGTTTCCGAAGGGGTTTCCGTAGGAACCTCCGTAGGCTTCTCGGTGGGAGGCGTAGTGACCTCTACAATCGGGGCCGGGGTGGTTTCCGTCCCCGCCCCTCCCTCCGAACCTTCGGCAACCCCACCGGCAACCGAGCAGAAAACCATGAGGAAGGCAAGGAGCAGCGCAAGGAATCTCGTCGTTTGGTTCTTCATGTGAAATCACCTTTCTTCGCTTTCGAAGCGTAAACACTGGAAGTGATATGCGCGATGCATGCGAGCATTAGTACATTTGCAGGATATCGTTACGGCTCAGGGGATGCCATCCGTTTTTTACACCCTTTGCGATGACCTCGCCCAGGTCTTGGTCGGTTGAAAATACTGCGATCTTGCCCTCGACGCTCACCAGCGTAATGCCGTATAGCTCCGCGATTTTTTCGGCATCGGCTTGCGATTCGACGGTGGCGATCAACTCCCCGGGAACGTGGGCACCCACCTGGCTTCCCCCCGCTTGGATCGGTGAGGTTGTCTTTTTTCCTTCCTCAAAAGGCTGCTTAGGCGTAGCGTTTTTTGCAAAAAAGAGCAGGGACGCACAGCCTGTTAGCGATAAAACGGAGATAAGCACTAGCAACAACAGCATAAGGCGCCTCATTGCCACCCCTCCTTCCAGAATAAACCGATTAAAAAAGGTCAAACATCCATAACTTTCCATGGCAATCGCCAAAACCCACCATATTCTATCACATCTCTTTTGAAAAGGAAACCTTCTACCAGAAGCGCACTCCTTCTTTGCCGCTATTGTATACCTAAAAAAAACCTGGAATATCCTGCATAGTTGCTAGTTCGACTCCATATTTATGAAGTCAGACTTAATAAAATTGCATTTAAGTTGTAATCATTATAATAGCATGGTATAATGCTCGCATACCAAAGATGATCCATTTGCGAAGCACAAAAGATTAATAGGTGTTGGAATCGCCCTCCTCCGGTTCCGCACAAGCATAACACGCTCCCCTGCCCATGCGGCGGGGGTTGTGTTTTTCTTGCGAAACGTGCAGAAATGTACTAAACTATTCCATAAGCGATGCAGTACACCCTGCCTCGTTCCAAACACGCTTTTTCGAACACGCTCATTCCCGAAAGGAGAACCTTATGCAATATCGTGAAAAGACATTTGAACCGCTGCAGATAGACTTGCCCGACGCTATCCGTAATCCCCCAAAGATTCCCTACTTCGCCTTCAAAGCCATGGCCCGCGCAAACTTGGAAAAGATGCGCGCTGGAATGGGCGGCACGCAAAAGGATATCGTGCGCCAACCGGTTTCTACCACTGCGCTGGAGATTGAGGGCTACCATGGCAGCGTTCCCCTGCGTGTATACCAGCCTGAAGCACCGAGCGCCACAGCCCGGCCTCTTTTGCTCTTCTACCACGGCGGCGGCTGGTTTGGCGGCACCATGGGGGCCGTCGAGGCCTTTTGCCGCGCAATCGCGGATCGGGTCGGCGCGGTGGTGGTCAACGTCGGCTATCACCTTTGTCCCGAGCACCCTTATCCGCATGGACTTGAGGATTGCTATCGCGCACTTCAATGGGCAATCGGCGCATCCGGGCTGAACGCGGACCCCAACCGGGTGGCCGTGGGGGGCGATTCCGCTGGCGGGAACCTAGCAGCCGCAATCGCGCTCATGGCCCGCGACAGGGGCGGGCCCTCCATCGCGAAGCAACTGTTGCTCTATCCCGCGGTGACGCTGAACGAGTTCGTCTCCCCCGCCGGCGGCGATGGCGGACACCTGGGCCGCGTGCTGATCGATTGGTATCTTGGCGACCCACGCAAGACCACCGACCCCTACGTATCGCCCATCCTCGCGCCCTCTCTGGCCAAGCTGCCCAGTACGCTAATCGTCGCCTGCGAACACGACGGCTTGAAGGATCAGGACCTTGCCTACGCCAAGAAGCTGGATGAAGCCAAGGTCGAGGTGACCTGCCTGCTCTACCTGGGGACGCAGCACGCCTTTATCGATAACACCGGCACGCAACCCGCGGCAGAGGACTTGGTGGAAGAGGCTGCGAGCTTCCTTTTAAAGAGATAGCTTCATGGCTTCAAAATAGCACCATCCGCATGCAAGCTTTCGCCAGCATTCAACGTTATGTGATAGAAGGGCGACTGGTGTATTTTCCCTGCCTTTCAAGCACCGGTTGACAAGCGCGCCTCATGCTGCTAGAATAACTGTATCCTCATAGTTGTTTTTGTAGTGTTTTAGCGCCGTTTTGCCACATTTTAATCGGTTTGCTAATAAAGGAGGAACCTTTGCATGCGCAAACGCTCCCTGGCCTACCTTGCTCTTTTGCTGGTAGCGGTACTGCTGCTCTCGGGTTGTGATAAGAGCAATGGCGCCAATTCAGATCCGCCGGAAAAGACGGCGATTCCTACCCTGCCGCCGAATGATTATGTGGAGACGGCGCTCGACGATGCTGTGGACGAGGGCGAACCCTCTGCGGACGACGCGCAGGACTCCTCCGCTGAGACGGAAACCGATATCTTCGGCACGCAGGATGATACTGCAGATCTAAGCGCTGCCAACGACACTTCCGAGAATGCTGGCGCAGCAAAGGGGCCCGGTCTACCCGAGACCGCGCAACCCACGTTAACTCCTTCTCCGCTGGCCCGCCTGACACCTGACCCCTCCGAAACCCCCATCGGCCCAATCGACCCCATCGACAAGCCGACCGAGGTTCCGCTGAATATCGCGTTCGTCGCTTACAGCAACGACGGCATGGGCGTCACCTTTGAGCGCCCCGCCGGTTGGAAGGATGAAGCCCCGGCCGATTCCAACGTGCAATTCACCGAACCCAAAGCCGCCGCACGCGATGGTTACTGTACCATGCTCACCGTCCGCGTACTGCACAAGAGCAGCAAGCAGGTGAAGGAAGATGCGGAAGCCCAATTGGCCGAGCTCATGGACGAGCTGTCCCAAAACACGCTTTGGGTCGATTTCAAAGCGCAGGGCGTGTCAAGTGCCAGCATGGATGGTGCCAATGGCTACTACGCCTACTACACCGCCGTATTTCAGGGCATCAATGTGCGCGGGCGCATGATGGTGGTCGCTCATGGCAATGCTCTCTACATGGTGCGCCTCACCGCACCGACAAGCGCATTCACGCTGTATGAGGAAGTTTACCGCAAAGTTCGTTCGACCTGGAACTTCTACTAAGCGCTTCTTCTTAAGCGTGCTCCCCCTCGCCTTTATGCCGCTCACCTTTGCCGCGCATTTGCGCGGCTTTTTGCTTTTGCATTTCTGTTTTTATAGACGAATACTTGCTAATTCCAGCAAAAAAAGCTACAATAGTGGTGTTTGAGTTTTGGCACACCATTCAGATGCCATCCGCCCATGGAAAAGTGTGAACAGGAGTGACATTGCAATGTCGATCACCCGGAAACCCTTCGGCATCACCCAGTCCGGAGAAGCTGTCGAGCAAATTACCATGACCAATCATAGCGGCGCATCCGTGTCGCTGATCACCTATGGCGGTACGCTGACCTCCATCATCGTGCCCGATCGCCACGATATCTTCGCCGATGTCTGCCTGGGCTTCACTTCCGTGACCGATTACGAGCGCGGCGGCGGATACCTGGGCGCGCTCATCGGCCGCTACGGCAACCGCATTGCGGGCGGACGTTTCGAGCTTGGCGGGCAGACCTATCAGCTCTTCTGCAACGAAGGCGCGAACCACCTGCACGGCGGCAAGATCGGCTTTGACAAGAAGGTATGGGCCGCCGAATGCACCGAGCATGAGGAGAGCGACAGCGTGAAGCTGACCTATGTCAGCCCCGATGGCGAAGAATCCTTCCCCGGTACGCTGACGGTCGACGTCACCTACGCGTGGAACGATGCAAACGAGCTCTCGCTGCATTACCTGGCCGTCAGCGATCGCGAAACCGTCATCAACCTCACCAATCACGCTTATTTCAACCTGGGCGGGCATGGTTCGGGCACCATCGAGAACCACCAGATCAGCATTGCTGCCGATGCTTACACGCCCGTCAATTCCGCCTGCATCCCCACCGGCGAGCTTGCGCCCGTGGAGGGCACGCCCTTCGATCTGCGCACCTCCATTCGCATCGGCGATGGCATCGACCAAGAGAACGAGCAGCTGAGCTTCGGCCATGGGTACGACCACAACTTCGTGCTGACCGATCCCGAAGAGGGCATTTGCAAGGCGTGCGAGCTGTATGACCCGCAGTCGGGCCGCGTGATGGAGACCTTCACCGATCTGCCCGGCCTGCAATTCTACGCGGGAAATATGCTGAAGATTCCCTTCGAGTGCAAGGATCACGTGCAGTACACGCACCGCAACGGCCTCTGCCTGGAGACACAGTATTTCCCGGATACCCCCAACCAGCCCAACTTCCCCTCCTGTGTGTTCCGGGCCGGTCAGCCTTTCGATCACACCACGGTTTATAAGTTCAGCGTGTGCGAGGAATAACCGCACCGGAATAGTCGCACCCTAATAGGGCCGCCAGACGGCAGCCCTATTTTGAGTATATTACTCAATAATCATTGCTGCGCGAATCGAAAAACGAAAGGACAGACCCTGTCTTGGGGTCGATTTCCAGCGCGAATTTGATGTAATAAGCGCGATTCTCTGGCGTCTCTACAACAAAATTGACATACCACGAATACTCCCCATCCGCATAGACTTTATAGTAGCCTGTAGCCGCCCAATACATTTCCAATGCTTCAGAAGGCGTAGGCGTTAATAACAATATAGTCTTTTCTGCAATCGATATTGCTTCTTCTTCGCTTATATCCGAAGGGCTGGGAATACCCCGAATATAGTAGGAGTGTTCTCCCCATTGTACATTATGGTTAGCTCCAAAGACGTAAAGATCATAAAAGTTAGCCCACGGCCACTTAAATGGTTGCCCCACTACATCGTAAAAAGCCTCAACTTCTTCAAAAAATACTGCTGTGGCTTCCTCCTTGCTTTTACCCTCCAGCAAAGGAAGCATGCGCAGCTTGAACTCCTCAATTTCCGTCTCAAGGAGTGCAACATTTTTTCTTGGGTCGGGCGAATCTGGAGCGCGTTGTTCATTGGGCGCGGCTTCACCTGCCCACACAAAGGCTGGAACGAGGATTATGGCCACGCACAGGAGCAAGCATGGGAAGAACAACAATGGAAAGAACAGCAAAACGGTATTCTTTTTTGTTTGATTGCTACGCATGCAATTCACTCCTTTGATTGGTTGCGTTTTGGTGTAGCACAGAGTTTCGCTTGTTCAATACAAGCCGAGAAATCCCAAATCGCCACATGCAAATTCTCTGGCTGGCCAGCAGAATCCTGCATTACAGTAGGCTATTGCAGCTGCAACGCCGCCGTTCTGCGCATTCGCAAGTGCGCGGACGGGGCCGACCGCAGACCGTGCAACACAGTGCGCACTATGACTGTGTCGGTTATCGGCAGGGCGACATCGTTGGCATCGTAGACGCGAACGGAGCAGTGTGGTAAAATATGCTTATGGCGCTTGGTGCAAGCCTGCCGGAACGACCAGGAGCTTGGCGTGGCTACTTGCCCGAGCAGAGCACTGGGCACTATTGGGGGAGGCTCTTTAAATGGCAATAAGTTATCTCTTTTTTCCGGGAAGCTACAAAGCAATAGCTGCGCACGAGGACAAAGGGCCGGTGAGTGCGTTTCACGATGTGGGTTTTGTTTTTCGCATGCAGGCTATGAGATGGTTGATACCGTACTTACAGATTTCACAACAAGCCATGTCAAATCCGTAGAAAAGGAGATATTTTATGAAGAATACACCATTCGGTAGGATAGCGAGATATCTCGCCGTTGTTATATGTATTCTGGCATTTTTATCTGTTACTTACGGCTGTTCCGCAAATGGCAGCAATAGCGTAGAGACCAAAATAACGGAAAGCTCTCCTGATAAAGCGTTTTCTACCGGTGGAGGATATATTGCCGTGAAGGACGGCACGTTCTATTTTGCGAACCCCGATGATGAATACAAGCTTTATTCGATGGATTCAACCCTTCAAAACAAGGCAAAGCTTAGTGATCAGGCCAATGCCTCCAGGCGCATCAGCATACAGCTCAATGGAGATAAACTGTTTTACTTGCAAAACACAAGGGCTTCATCCGAGTGGCCCTTCCGTTACACCTTGCACTCATACGATCTGACCTCGCACTCCGAAACCAAGCTACTGGATTACAACGTGAACAGCTATGCATTGCATGAGGGCTGGATATACTTTTCCACCCTGGATGCAGCGAGCATATGCAAGGCGAAACTAGACGGCACCGATGTTCAGGTTCTCACCGAGTCCCCCCTGGCTAGTGCCGCGATAGATATTCAGGTACTCAATCGTCAGCTGATCTTTGGCCGAGGCGAAGGGCTGTATCGGTGGGACTTGAATGCCTCGGATTCGCAGTCTTGGGATGCGTATCCCGCATATCCGTATGCGTTGGTGGTTTATCAACAAGATGTCTACTATATCAATGCGCACACCTTGGGTCTGCACAAAATCACTGCGGACGCCTTCACGAATGATACCGTGATAGTGGAGGAAGGTGTTCTCAGTTTCACCATCACTGGGAATGCCTTGTATTATGCGACGAGCGAGGACATGATTTATCGCATGGGTCTGAATGGCGCAGACCGTACGTTTATCGCGGAAGGTTCGTATCCAATCGCGGCAGGAAATTGCTTGTTTTACTATAACACAGATGAAGAAATGAAGGAGTATAATTTGGATGAATAAGCGTTTCGTCTTTCTTGTAATTTGCTTATTGTGTTTATCCATCTGTGTTTCGGTACTGGGTGAAAAAAAGGAACGTCTCATTTGGATGGCGGTTGATGTTCCAGGCGAAGACCAGTACATAATGTACTCGGATTTCGATGATGACGTCAAGAGAACGCCTACTCTATCCGGCGATCTGGATTTGCTACAAGCGATTGGCTGCGAACCAGGCGCGTATTACGTAGTGACAAAGGGCTATGTAAGAACGCCCGACTGGGATATGTCACGTATTCGGGTTGACGTCATGCATTACGATGGCGAAACATACTCGACCATCATTGAAAACTTGACGTTGGATCATTGCAAAGAATTTGTAGCCTATTTCAATGGCTTTCTTTATTACATAAAAGCAGAGATCGTTGTAGAAGAAGGTAAAAAAGCAACCACGTTTTTCTTGATGCGAACACGCAAAGGCATGCTCCCTGAAACGATCGCCGAGATCACTGACAGTACTCCTAATCCCATTATCTCGGCGCATGGCGATCTTCTGTATTTTGATATCAATGATGCAATAGGCTATAGCAGAATTGTGCATGTATCTTCTGTTGGCGAAGAAATCATTGCGGAGGGAGAACAGGCGCTTTGGTTGGATTCCCATAATATACTCTATGTCAACAACGACTTTACTCTCTGCCATTACAACTTGGAAAAAAAGGAGAGCAAAGTGTTTCTCGATGCAGCTGGTCGGCCTATACAAATGCCAGTCATTTACGGTGCCATAACTCTAAACAAAGCGAAGGATACATTGGCTTACTTCGTCGAAAGACCGCAGGAGGAGACCCCGGCGGAATACTCAGAGCTTTTCCAAAGAAAGCCATGCACTGTATCGTTAATCACAGGGGAGCACCAGTTTGTGGAAGGAGCTCAATACACGGGGTATAGCGACCTCATGACTTGGTGGGGAGAATAGATAACACGACAGGCCGCAAATCCACGCAATGCAATTCGGTTCGCCCCTAGAGCGGCGGCTATCCGTGAGGCTATCCAACGATCCTCAGCCCACCAAAGTCCACCTTGGCGTCGTAGGCTCGCATTGCCATGAGCACCGCGCCGATCTCTGGCGAAAAGCGCGGTATCTCCAGCGTTCCGCCGCTCTGGGCGACCCGCAGCGAAAGGGGCGCGAGAATGCAATCGCCCGAGCGGAACAATCCGCCCGAATACGACGCTTTGAAAGGCGTGCCGTCCAAGCCCAGCTTGCGCGCTACCGCCGCAATCGCCAGCAATAGCTCGTCCGCCGCCTGCGCGTAAATCTCGGTCGCGACCGGGTCGCCTGCGCGGGCGATTTTTTCTGCCACCAGCTGAAGCTTCGCGGTTTCCGCGCCGCTGGCTGCGATTTCGTGATTCAGGGTGTGCACGAAGTGCATATCCAATCCGATCCCCATCGCTTCCCGAAACATGGGATAGAGCAGGGTGCGGGGCATACGGCCATCGGCCTGCTTGGCAAATGCCGCGACTAGACGGCCACCCACCCAGGCACAGGAGCCCTCGTCGCAGTACGCGCCCCATCCACTGCTGCGCGCCGTCTCCCCCGCCGCGTTCACGCCGTAGCAGATGGAGCCGGTGCCGGCCACGATGTTGATGCCCGCCTCCATGCCCAGGGAGCCTGCCCAGCCCAGGTAGCAGTCGCATTCGCAGATCACCCGCTCGCTGCCCACAGCGCGGCGGCAAGCCTCGAGGATCAGCCGCTCGCTGTCCGCCATCTCACCGTAGCCCGGGAAGCCCGCCCCGGTCCAGGCGATGTCCTCCCGCACAATGCCCGCCAAAGCGCACACAGCGCCGATACCATCTCGCACCAGCGCCTCGATGCCCTTTACGCCGACAGAAAATAGCGCGCCGCCCGGCTCGCGATGCCGCGCCAGCACCCTTCCGGTCTCGTCACACAGCACAAAGGCGGTCTTGGTGCCCCCTGCGTCTACTCCTGCAAAAATCATGCCGTCCCTCCATTAACAAGCATTCACAGCGCACTAATACAGCTCAGCCATCAGCCGCATCCAATGCCCGGCCGTGCTCATCCAAATCTCTTTGTAGGTCGCGTAATTGGCCATCGGCCAGTAGGGTTGATCCTCGTTGCCCCGTGTTTGAATGCCTACCGGCAACTCGCCCACGGTCTCGCCGCAGAGCGCGGCGTATTGCTGGGCGTAGTTGGCTCCCTCGCCGTTGATCAGCGATTGTCCAAAGGGGTTTTTGCCCGCCACCCAGTAGGCCTGATCCCGGGCGATGTCCAGTAGCTCCCGATCACCCCAGTAGCGCCCGCACAGCGCCGCACCCTTGGCGACAGAAAGCTGTACGGCGGTGTTTCCGCGAAACGAGAACCAAACAGGGAATTGCCGCAGGCAGAAGCCGTTGCCCAGGGGTGCTCCAGCCTCGAGTTGCGCACGGTAGTTGTCGCGATCCGCCGCGTAGTTGGTGTAGACGTGGAGCTGCGCAAATGTCTCCTCATCCTCCACCTCGGAGAGGTGATGCACCCCCGCGGGCAGCATGCCATAGGGCGCGGCATATCCGGCAATCGCCTTGAGATACGCCCCGTAGGCGCGCAGCGCTTCCTCCCACCGCGCGTGGCCGGGGTGCTCCTTTTGCGTGGAGCAAAGCGCCACGAGGGCCTGGGCAAAGATATACTCGCGACCCTGGTGATTAAAGTGAACCACATGCTTTTTTGTTTCATCGCGATAAAAGAACCCGCTGAGCGCAATCCTCGCTTCCCCTATGTCCTGGCAAGCGATCATGCTTTCGCCAAAGTGAGCGGCCTGCTCGGCATAATAGGGCTCGCCGCAGGCTTGGTAGAGCATGGACGCCGACCAGCTGGCCACCGCGTAGTATTGCGAAAGGCTCGCGTTGTAGGTGTGCTCCATCATCACGCAGTTTTCCATGCCCACTTCTTCAAAGCGGGCCAAGGCAAACGCATAATCCTGCTTGGCTGTATCGATGCAGACCCAAGAGAGGTCCGCATCTTCGCTGGCCAAACAGGTTCCGGCATAGGCTTGCACGCCGCAGAGCAGCCAATTGTCAAACGAGCGATTGTGGCACCGCGCCGCTTCGTCGTCGCGATCGCCCATCACCCCGTTGGTCCAGCGACAGATTCCGGCGCTAAACGCCCGGTAGCCATCTCCAAAGCGGGTGCGCAGCACGAAATCCAGCCCCCAGCAGGCTTCCTCCATCAGGCGCGCGCGCAGCTGCGGGTCCGCGTCGCCCGCCCGCTGCGCCAGCTCCAGCAGCGCCAGCGCCACCTCTCCGGTCTGCACCGTCTGCTGCGATACATCCCCGGCATCGTGCCAGCCGCCGTTGTAGAGGATGCGCTGACCGCCATGCTCGGCGATCAGGTCGCCGTGGCAGAAGGCGTGCCCGTGCCCCACCGGGAAGCCGCAGCGCTCGGCATAGATGAAATTGAGCACCTTCCAGGCCGCCTCATCCATCACGTGCTCCGCAATGGTGAAGGGTTCGGTGATCGCACCTCCCGCGCGGAGCCGATAGCGCCCGGGCTGCGCAAAACTCGAAAAGTCCGCCAACCCAAACTCGCCCTTTTCGTTGAGAATCGGTTGCAAATCTCCGGCAAAGAGAACGTGATCGTTCGTTTCGGCCAGCAGCTCGAAGCATCCGCCTCGCTTTTGTACCACCGCAGTCTTGGAGCCCTCGGTCCAATAACCGGTGGTGGAATAGCAGATTGCGCCCTCGTTGCCCTGCCAGCCTAGGGACACATCCGGCTCCTCAGCCTGTTCGAGGCATATATCCGCGATTTCAAACCGCATCTCGTTTTCCGCAAAGCGTTCCGTGCCATAGCTGCCTACCGAAAACCCGAGCTCGATCACCGCATCGCGCGGCAAATCGGGAAACTCCCACACGCAATCGTTCCACTGGCGATTGCGCAGATTGACCACGTGAAAGCCCTCGCGCTGGTACACATCCGGAATTTTCACCTCGCCATCGTTTGCGATGCGCAAGGTGATGTGCGGAGCATGCAGACCATTGCACTCCGGGCGGATGCGGCAGGTGATTCGGTTGTAGCCCTCCCAATTTTCGCGCGCGATCGGGGTAGACGCAATGAAGTGACCATAATTGGTGTAGTGGCCCATGGGCTGCAGCGGCTCGATGCGCGCCGGGGTAGCCAGCCGCCAGCCCGACCCTGCCGGCTCTACGCGGCCTTGGCCTTGGGTTGCCCAGTCCTCCAAGCGGGTCGGGGTCAGGCTCCTTTGGCGAAGCACCTTTTTTTGCATAAGCCGTGCCTCCAGCGCCCGGGAAGCGTCGGGTTCGAGCAGGGTGTGCAAATAGCCCGATTTGCTCAATTCCGTTTGAAAGGATTCTCGCATTACAATCGCCTCCTATCAACGCTTTAGCTCTTTAGCCCTTTATAGCAACGTCCTCGCTGTGGGTGCGGAAATAGCTTTCCATCACGCGATTGTCGTGGGGCGCATAAAGATCGCGCCCTTGATCTTCGGCCAGCCGATAGGTGAGCACTTGCACCGCTGGAGCCAGCTCGAGGCAACCAAAATCCCCGGCGCGATGCTCGAGCTTTAAATCATCATCGTCAACCACCGATGAGCCGATTACCAAGCCGTTTTGGTACACATCCTTCATCCAGCGGGCCAGCGCCAAAGCCTTGTGATCCTCGCGTCCGCCCTGGTTGAGCACAACCACGCAATGATTATGATTGTATCCGTAATTTGGGCCGTGGATTCCCTCCTCCAGCTCGTACCCCATCGAGATGATCTGCGGGGTCTCCCAGGCCTTGATCGCCGCCTCCAGCGCCACACCCTGCAGCGAATCGGCCCCGGTAAACACCAGGCAGCGGCTGCGGAGCATCCGGCGCTTAGCGCGATCCATCCACCGCAGGGTGGCCGGAATCACCGCGCGCTGGCTGTCGGCCAGTTCGCCCGCCATGGCGATGTACGCATCGTACTCGGCCTGCGAAATGCTGCCCCGGCTCAGCCCGATTTCAAGGCCCATCAGCATGTGGGTGAACACCGAAAGTGAATAGCCGATGGTGCGCATCGGGTACTCCTCCCGGCCGCAGCCCATGTCGATGAAAGCGGCGGACTCCCTAGCGATCGGCGTATCGGGCGATTCGGAAACGCAGGCCGTGAGGAATCCCTGCGCGCACATCTTTTTCTGCGCCTCACGCACCACCGTCGAGGTGCCGGTTTGCGAGGTGAACACATGCAGAGCATTGGGATTATAGGCATAGGTATTGTAGAAAAAATCGTTGGGATACACCGAGGTAGTCTTGATCCGGGTCGCCTTTTCCACGAAAAAGCGCGAAGTTTCCGCCGAAGTGTTGGAGGTTCCCGAGCCGATCAGCACGATCTCCGTCAAGGTTTGCAGCCGGTCGCCAAGCATGGCCAGCAGCGGCGCAAAGTTCCTCTTCCGGTTTTCCAGCGCGGCCTCGATCAATTGAGGGGTGCGCGCGATACAATCGAGCAACGATACTTTGTTCATGGGCCGATCCTTTCCGCACGTTCTCGTGCGAACCCTATCGCCTTTATCACAGCTGCCTTTATCATAGCATTTTTAGGTGGCGTTGTCAGGTACATTTTGTTTTTCCTTCCATCTAACATGCACTGAAACAACATGCGCTGAAACAATATGAGCTGAAATATTTCGCCAAAGCTGAAAGCACTCGCCTTCCCTCCCGTGAAATGTGGTATAATGGTGCATCCTCAGTCTATCGCAAAGGAGCATATCATGCTATCCGGCATCATCACCCACATTCAGCGCTTCTCCCTGCACGATGGCCCCGGCATCCGCAGCACGATATTCCTGAAGGGCTGCAACATGCGCTGCGCCTGGTGCCACAACCCGGAAACCATTCACCCAGAGCCCGAGTACCTGCTCCATCCGGAAAAGTGCATCCATTGCGGGCAATGTGCCGACGGTTGCTTCGCAGGGGCGAGGGTGCTTTGCGGGCAAGCAATGACCGTCGCCCAGGTGTTGGCCGAGGCGTTGCAGGATCGGCAGTATTTCGGCGAAACCGGCGGTGTCACCCTCTCAGGGGGCGAGCCTACCTACCAATTGAACTTCACGAAAGCTTTGCTGGCCGCCCTGAACGCGGAGGACATCCGCACAGGCATCGAGACCAATCTGCTCTGTTCGCCAGAAGCCGTCCGCCTGCTGAACGCCCACTGCGATTGCATCATGGCCGACCTGAAAGCGTGGGATGACGAGCGTCACCGCCTATACACCGGCGCAAGCAACCAGCAAACGCTGGCCAATCTACAGCGAATCGAGCGACCTCTCATCGTGCGCACCCCCATCATTCCCGGCATCAACGACAGCCGCGAGGAGATCGCTGCCATCGCCGACTTCGTGGGCAAGTTGCCCACCCTGCGCTATTACGAGCTACTGCCCTATCATCCTCTAGGTACCGGCAAGGGCACGGCTCAACAACGGTTTGACATCCCCTCCATCCAGTCCATGGAGGGGCTGGCGGAAACCGCAGCCGAGCATTGCGCCAGCGTTTGGATCGCTGGACGGGCATACAAGGAGGAGATCGCATGCCACTGACCTATACGGACCGCCTGGCTGCCCTTCGGGAGACGAAAGTGCGCCACACCCTGGCCAAAAAAGCCCAAAATGGCTACATGGACTCCGACGATTACGGCACCGTTCCCCTGCCCGATGGATACCATTTCACGCCGACGCCCACCGGAGATAAGCCCTTTTTCTATGGAGCCATGGGCAACGCGGTGAATTTCGCTGCGCTATTGGCCGTGCATCCGGTGTACGTGGACCCTCTGGAAATCCTGGCCGGACGCTGGGCCGACATGCTGCCCTTCTATCGCGGCGGCGCTTTTGACAAGCTTTATCCTCACCCCGAGCTGACCGCAGCCCAAGTCGCCTATGGCATCAACAGCGGCATCGGCGCGGATGCGCACTTTGCCTGCGATTACCGCATCGGCCTATCCTTGGGCTTTGGCGGATTGCTGGAGAAGATCGCCGCCTGCCGCGCGGCCAATCCCGCCAAAACAGAGTTCTACGAGGCCGAGGCGATCACGGTAGGGGGCATCATTGCCTTCATCGATAGGCATATCGAGGAAATCCAGCGCTTGCTGGAAAGCGAAGCGCGGCCGGAAATTCGCGCCACCCTGAAAGACATGCTGCAGTGCAACCAGCGGATTCGCACCGCGCCACCCGAAACCTTTTTGGAGGCGTGCCAGTGGATTTCGTGGTTCTCCGTGGTGTCGCGCATCTACGACCGGGACGGCGCGGGCTGCAACCTGGATGTGCTTTTGCATCCCTACTACGCACGGGATAAGGAGGCAGGTCGCCTGGACGACGAGACCGCGATCTTCATCCTGGCCAATCTGCTCCTGATCGAAACCCACTACCACCAGCTCTCCGGCGCGGATGAGCACGGCGCGGACACCACCAACGCCCTATCCTATCTGGTGCTGGAGGCCGCACATCGGCTTAACACCTCCGCCAACCTGACGGTGCGCATCCACGAAGGAATTGACAAGGATTTCCTGCGCAAGAGCGTGGCATACCTATTCGAGGATCGCAACGGCTGGCCCCGGTACTCCGGCGACAAGGGCCTGATGGGCTACCTGCAAAACCAGGGCGTCACCCAGGCCGACGCGCGCGCCCGCATCGCCGTGGGGTGCAACTGGATGGCGGTTCCCGGCAAGGAGTACCCCCTCAACGATTGCATCAAGATTAATGTGGCCAAGGTATTCGAGACCGCCTTTGATGAGATGATGGATAGCGACGATGCCCCTGGTTTGGATGCACTGCTGGCCCGCATGCAATCGCACCTGACCAAGTCCGTCGCCCTGGTGGCCGAGGGCATCCTGCTGCACCTGGAGCACCAACAGCACGTGATGCCCGAGCTGGTGATGAACTTGATGATGATGGACACCCTTGAGTTGGGCGAGGACATCTCCGTCTGCGCGCGCCTGAAAACCATGGGCGTAGATGGCGTGGGCCTGGGCACGGTGGCCGATTCCCTTGCCGCCATGGAACAGCGCGTGGTGCAGGAGCAACGCCTGACCTTTGGCGAGCTCCACCAGGCTTTGCGGCAGGACTTTGCGGGTGACGAGCGGATGCGGCTCATGCTGCGCAGCTCCCCGCGTTACTGCCAGGGCAATAGCCTGGGCGATAAGTGGGCCCAGGTGATCAGCCGCATGTTCACCGACACCGTCCGGGCACAAAAAATGCCAGGTACCATTCAACTGATACCCGGCTGGTTCTCCTGGTCCAGCACCATCACCTTCGGCAAGCAGGTGGGGGCTACCCCCGATGGCCGCCACGCTTTCGCTCCGGTGACCCATGGGGCCAATCCCAACCCGGGCTTTCGCACCGATGGCGCGGCCACCGCCATGGCGACCGGCATCGCGGCCATCCAGTGCGGCTACGGCAACCCCTGCCCCCTGCAAATTGAGCTGGACCCCAAGCTCACCCGAGAGCAGGGCGGCGTCGAGTGCGTGGAGCAGCTGCTCAAGGTGCACATGGAGCAAGGAGGCACGCTTATCAACATCAACATTCTGGATCGCGATAAGCTCATGGCCGCCCATGCCAACCCCCTGCGTTATCCGGACCTGGTGGTGCGGGTGACCGGATTCACGGCCTACTTCGCCACCCTGTCCCCCGCCTTCCGGCAGCTGGTGGTGGATCGGTTTATCGAGGCGGTGTAAGCCGCCGTACCGTGCCCCGCTCCACAATGGTGCAGGATAGATAAATGCGCTGGCTCGGCAACTCCGGTTCGCCGATCCGGCGCTTTATTTGCGCGAAGGCGGATTCGGCAAACTGACGCTTATCGATGTCCAGGCTGGTGAGCGGCGGCGTGGTGCGCAGGGCCAGCTCGGTGTTGTCAAAGCTGATCAGCGACACCTCTTCGGGCACGCTGACGCCCTGCTGCATGAGCCGCTGCATCAGGAAATGCGCCGCCATGTCGCAATGACACACGAAAGCGGTGGGCAGCTGCTCCGGCAGGGAAAAATCCAGGCTGTAGGCCCCGGAACCCGGCTCGTTGTTGGTCAAAAACCACTCCGGGCGTTCAATGATGCCGTGTTCCATCAGGGCCTTCTTGTAGCCGAAGTATCGGTCGAGTATGTTCTCGCTACGCTCTTCGCTGCCCACGAAGCCAATCTCCCGGTGCCCTTGGTCGATCAAGTGCTTGGTCACTAGATGACCGTAGTAGAAATTGTCTACCACCACGCAGTCACAAGCTATGGCCGGGTTATTGATGTCGATGGCCAAGACAGGCAAGCCCAAATCCCCCAGCTTTTGCAAAAATGCCGCGGACATTTGTCCGGCCACGCAAATGGCGTCCAGGTGCTCCCGGGAAAACATGGCGGGGATTTGCACCTCGCGCTCGTCCGACGGGCTGATGATGGTCAGGGAAAGGGGGGCCTGCTCGTTGGCGCAGAGCTTTTGCATGTAATAATAGATGGCGGTATAGAACCTGTCGGTCTCCACAAAGTATCGCTTGGGCACCACGAAAGCCACACGGCAGTCCAGTGTGGCCGCGCCAGCAGGCAGGGCATAGCCCAGCTCTGCGGCCGTAGCCAACACCTTAGCCCGCAGCTCCTCGCTAACGCCGCTCTGCCTGTTGAGGGCTTTCGATACGGAGACTTTGGTCACGCCCAGCAGATCGCCGATCTGCTGCATGGTAATACGCTTACTCTGCATGCTTCCATCCCATCTCTGCCAAAGCTTCCGCAAAGGAAACCTTCGCACCGCAGGTTGCCTTGTCGCCCGCCCCATACAGGAAGTACAGCTCCCCGCGATATTCGTGCAGGCTCATAGGGAAGATGATGTCGATACGCAGGTCTGCGTTGCGTTCGGCCTCGGTCTCCGGCGCCATGAATGGCTCGGTGCGGTGGCTGACCATGCTAGACACCTGGCCCGGCGTATACTTGGCAAAATTCACGACGCAGGCACAGGCATCGTATTGCCGATACCCATCGTGAAAGAAACATCCGTTATGATACAATAGCAAATACCGCCCGTCGCCTAAGGGCAGAGGCGGCGCACCGCCACCCACCCACGCCAGACTGTGCTCCGGCTTTTTGAGACCGCGCAGCAACTCGCCTTCGTCGGTCCAGGGGCCTTGCGGCGTGGGCGCGCTGGCCAAACGGATCGCATAGTCGTCCGCGTTGGGCACTTGACGGCCCCAGGGACGGTGAAGCAGCCACCATTTTCCGCCGATGGACTCGGGGAAGATCACGTGATCCTTGTTGCCCGTGCGGTTGATATCGCCGGGCATGGGCAGCTGCTTCTCCCAGTGGAGCAAATCCCGGCTGGCGGCACAGCAAGCGTAGCCCTCCACGCCGTTGTAACCGCAGTACCACAGATAGAAAACCCCGTCCGCATAGGTCACACGGGCATCTTCGATGCCCAGCAAATCCACGCTATCCTCAGAAACATCCGGCGAAAGCACCGGCAAGGAACGGCGATACTTGACCTCCAGGGCAGGGCTCAGCACCGCCAAACCACGCCGCTGGCGGCTCACCGGGTCCCCGGGCATGGTTCCGTTGGCGGAGTACAGGCAAATGACCAAGCCCTCGGCAAATGCCGCATCCTGCGTGATGTCCACCCCCAGCGCCTTTGACACGATGCCCAGCATTTCCTGGGTGGGCGGCACCCAGACCGCGCCGCTGTTGGAGGTGCCGGAAGTCTCCCAGCTATTCTCCGTGGAAGCGATCAGGGGCTGACCGCCGTTGAGCCGCCGTATATGCATCACGGCTCCTCCTTGGCAAAGGCTGCGCCCACGCACATGTCGGACGCGCCGTAATACACGTGCCAGACCCCATCTTTGCGAAATACGCTGTCCAGGAAGATGGTGCCCTTCACCGCCTCGCCGGTCAGTCGCTCCAGCGATTTTTCGAACAGCAGTTCCGCGCAAATCACAGGTTCTTGCATAGCGTCGATGCGCTGCAGGGGATCGTGCCTGTCCAGCAGGCATTCGGTGACGGCATAAAACAAATCCCGCTCGGGGCAAAGCTTCTTCAAATCCCCGGCCACGAACAGCACGATGGGGTCCTCCCCCGGGTTGCGATAATCGGTGATGGCGGTGCACACCTCGTGGAGACAACCGCTGAAGGCCGAGGCCTCGAAGGGAATACACGTCCAGCAGATGAAATCTGGCGATTCGGCGTAGAACTCGTTGGTGAACATGCGGTAGAGGCCGTCGATTTTCACCGCCTCCAAGCCGGGATTGACCACCACGCAGGCCGACTTGCTCTGCTTGCCCGCAGCGGTTTCCGCCGGAAACACGGGGCCTTGCTTTTCCCAATGGAGCAGATCGGTGCTGATGGCGCTGCAAAGATAGACCGCCGGGTAATTGTAGGCGGTGTATAGCAGGTGATACACCCCTTCCACCAGCACGATGCGCGGGTCTTCCACGCCGCCGGGCAGCTCATAGGGCTCGGTGGCGTCCAGCGCGAGGCCGCGCTTCTCAAAGCGCACACCATCCTCGCTCACGGCGTAGCCGATCCGGGAGGTTCCGCAGTAGGGCGTATCTCGCTCATCCTTGGTTTCTGCCCGGTAAAACATATGGTACGCGCCCTGGGCGTAGATCACGGCGGGGTTGTACGCAGCCCAGGAATCAAAGCCTTCCGGGGAAGGCGAGAGCACCGGGTTCTCCGCCGCCTTTTCAAAGGGTCCGATGGCCCATTCTGGAAACATATTGCAGCCCCTCTCGGCATTTATTGCCCGGCAAACGGATCGGGAATGGTCAGCATACCCACCTGCGCATCGCTAAGCCCGGAATAGAGCCGTGCCGTACCGTCTGGCAACCGCTCAATACCGCTGGTGAAGCATACGTCCACCAGGTCCGAGCGCTTGGCAGGCCCTGCCGGGAAGCACTCCCGGGAGCTGATGACTTCAAAGGGCGTAACGGTCTGCTTTTCGGGGTCCACCACGGCGGCCATGCTGTAGTAGTGGAGCATGTTCCGGCCCTCCTGCTGTTCGCCCCAGGACATGTGGCCAATTAGGCCGATAAGGCCCCCCTTCAGGTTCACCAATTGGTTCGCACCGCCCCAGGCCTCCGCATCGAAGGCCCATTGGATCATGGGGGCGCTCGCGATCACCTCCTGGATCACCTCGCTGAGGCTTGCCACGATAGCGATCCCAATGGAGGCCTTGATGGGCAATCCCTTTACCGCCTCGCCATTGGGCCGGGAAAACACCGCAACGCGACCGTCTGGCAGCTCCAAAAGGCGAATATCCTTCATGCAGCTGGGGCCTTGCAGCACGTGCTTGGGGCAGCGTAGATCGTCCACGCAATAGAAATCTGTGTGATAGGTGATCAACTCGCCATTGGGCCGCCAAATGGCGTGGACACCACCTAGAATGGTGTGCCCGCCGATGTGGGTAACGAAGGGGTCCTCCATGCCTTCAAACACGAACGCATCGGGGATCAGCTGCCAGCCCGCATCCGTCTCTTCGAAAAACATGATCCGGGCATCGGCGTTGGCGCGGGGCTCTACCCGGCCCGCCATAACCCGCTTCCCCTGCCAGGAAAACGGCACGGAAGGGTTGTATACGTCGTATCCTTCCACCCCCAAAAAGGTCAGCACCCGGCCCTGCTGCTTGGGCAAGCCCTTGGCAAGAAACGCAGCGTACGCGGACTTCGGATTGGTTGGCGCCATGCTATACATCGGGATTTCCCCCTTATAATATTTTTTGTTCAATTTTTTGTACAGTTGTTTTGCTTATTGTAAGGTAACCCGTTAACCTTTGTCAACGGCTTTCCGCCGGAAAGTTTGTGGGTTCCGGCGCATCCAGCCCGCTGCGGTTCCTTCATCTCCTCTTTACAGATTCGCCGTAGGCAGTATGCAAGAATCCTCTTTACATCGCATAGGCAGTATGCTACAATTCAACCAACACAAATACATGCAGGCTTTGGCTTGTTACTTTTGCATTTCGTTAAATTAAGTAACAGTTACTTAACATGCCTGTATGTAAGCACAAAATTGAAGGAGGACCTAAGAATGAAACATGGTATCCGTCTTTTCTCCCTGCTGCTGGCCCTGCTGCTGGTCATCGGCTGCATGCCCGCCATGGCCGCCACTGCCGACATCACCGGCGAGCTGAACGTTTGGATGCGCGGCGACGCGTCCGGCTGGTATTCCCTGTACGGCCTGGTGGGCGGCAAGCCCGGCGATCCCTACTACGATTATTTTCAGGAGCAGATTCCCAACCTGAAGCTGAACATCACCCTCAACAAGGGCTGGGGCGATCTGGTGGCCGCCATCGCCGCAGGCGATGCGCCCGACGTGTACTTCTGGGAGGGCGACGTGCCCGTGGTTCTGCGCCAGCAAGTAGCCCAAGGCCTGTGCGAGCCCTTGGACGATTACATGGCCAACGACGCTGAGTTCGTCAACAACTTCATCCCCGAGCTGATGGACATGCACAAGGTCGACGGCAAGGTGTACGGCATTCCCTTCGACGTGATGCCCTACGGCATCCTGTGCAACCTGGACGTGTTCGACAAGACCAATACCCCCTACCCCACCAACGATTGGACCATCGACGACTACATTGCCATGTGCAAGCAGTTGACCAACAAGTCCGATCCCACCAACAAGACCGTGGGCATCGCCCGGAACATCGATGAGCAGGACTACGTCCGCATTCTGAACATGTTCTTCCAGGCCTACGGCGTCAAGGGTTATAAGGAAGAGGGCGACAAGCGCCTGTCCAACCTGGCCGAAGACCCCAATGCTGTTACCGCCATCGAGAAGTACCTGGAGATTCAGGCCGACAACTACGCCTGCACCCTCTCCCAGGATGAGCGCAACGCCATGGGCCTGGACAACACCGTGTGGGATATCGATTGGCAAAAGGGCGTGGCGGGCACCTTCCCCGGCGTGTCCAGCTGGGCCGTGCTGGTGGATCCCGTAACCAAGGAACAGCGCTTCCCGCAGTCCTTCTACAATGCCCCCGTGGGCCCCGCCGGCCGCGGCGCTGGCACCTCCGTCATCGGCTACTCCATCTACGCGGGCAGCAAGAACAAGGATTTGGCCTGGCAGTTCCTCAAGACCCTGACCAGCGAATCCTTCCGCGAAGGCGCGCACGCCATCAACCCCAACAACGAAGCCGAAACCCTCAACATCTTCAAGTACGATGAGAACCTGTTCACCTTCACCTTCGGCATTCCGCCCTTCACCACCGAGTACAAGCTCAACCCCGCGATGCAGCTGCTGTACGACGGCTTCCGTTCCGCCGCCGCCAGCCCCTCCATGGTGCCCTGTGATCCCGGCCGCCTGGTGGAGCTGACCCGCAAGGTCGCCAAGGGTGAAGTGCAGCTGGTGGACGCCCTGAAGGAATACGACGACTACGTCAACGCCAACAGCGCGGTAGACTTCAACTAACATTGACTTCAACGAACAGCTAGTCACGAACGTGCATTGCGGGAAGTCGAGCAACGTCGGCTTCCCGCAATGCTTTATGGGGTGGAGTTATGGTAAAAGTTTCTCTGCGAGACATTTGGAAGATATACCCGAACGCCAAGAACGTGGCGCCCGCCGTGCAAAACTTCAACCTGGATATCGAGGACGGCGAATTCATCGTGTTCGTCGGCTCTTCCGGCTGCGGCAAAACCACCACCCTGCGCATGGTGGCTGGCCTGGAGAGCATTACCAAGGGCGAGATTTGGATCGACGGCAAGCTGGTCAACAATCTTTCCCCCAAGAAGCGCAATATCGCCATGGTGTTTCAGAATTACGCCCTGTACCCCAATTTGAACTTGTTTGAAAACATCGCCTTTGGCCTGCGGCTGCGAAAGATGGAAAAATATCGAATCGACGAAATCGTCGCGCAGAAGGCCAAGCAGTTGGAGATAGATCACCTGCTCACCCGGCTACCCAAGGACGTTTCCGGCGGTCAGCGCCAGCGCGTCGCCCTGGGCCGCGCCATCGTGCGCGATCCTTCGGTATTTCTGATGGACGAGCCCCTTTCGAACCTGGACGCCAAGATGCGCGTGCAGATGCGCGCCGAGATCATCAAGCTCCACCGGGAGCTAAAGGCCACCACCATCTACGTCACCCACGATCAGATCGAGGCCATGACCATGGGCGACCGGATCGTGGTGATGAACGGCGGCATCATTCAGCAAATCGGCACCCCCGAAGCCATCTATAACACCCCCGCCAACCGCTACGTGGCGGGCTTCGTGGGCTCTCCGCAAATGAACTTCCTGCAGGGCACCCTCGTGGAGATGGAGGGCTGCGTGTGGTTCTCCAATTCCTACATGCGCATCCAGGTGCCCGCAGAAATGCTGCAAGGGCAGCTTTCGCGCCTGATTCACTACGATCTGATCGGCGGCATCCGGCCCGAATACATCCAAATCGAGGCGGACGAGGGCGGCCCCATGGGAAAAACCTCCTTTCGCGCCACGGTGGACCTATCGGAGCTGGTGGGCGCCGACCGGTATGTCCACGCACAGTTTGGGGTGAACAGCACCGTGGTGGTGCGCACTTCCTCGGATCGCCAGTTCAAGCTAGGCGCGCCGCTGATCGTCACGCCCAGCATGAAGCACTTCAATTTCTTCGATTGCAATACCGGCGCGCGCATCGATTGACGCCGGAGGAGGCCACATGATTCGTCGCACATTGCCCCTTGTATGCGCCACGCTGCTGATTGGCGGGCTATTTTCCGCTACCCAGGCGGAGGCGGCCCCCTCTGATTATGCCGAAGCCCTGGCCGCCTGGCAGGTTCAGGGGCTGCGCCCCTGTGTGGCGGACATCACCGTGCCGCTGGAAAGCGCGGCGATATCGGGCACTGCCGCGCAGCTCGCCACCCTGGATGGTCAGCCTGCCTTGATCTGGGATCAGGCCGTCGGTGAGGTATCCTTCACGGTGGAGGTGCCTGCAGGCGGCCTCTATCAAATTCAGGTCGAGCACGTGATGCGAGAGGCCAACTCCGGCATCATCGAGCGCGGCCTAAGCATCAACGGCCAAATCCCCTTTGCCCAGGCCGCGAACTTTGCATTCACCAAGCAATTTCGGGATAATCAATATCCCTTTGCGCGCAACAGCTACGGCAACGATGCCCTCCCCCAGCCCCTCCCGATGGAAACCTTCACCGCGCAGCCGTTGCGGGATCGGGCCGGATTGTTTGCCGAGCCGTTCCTGTTTGCCTTCCAGCCGGGCATCAACACCCTGACCTTCCACGGCCTCAAGGGTGGCCTTGCCATTCGCAGCATTACCCTGACCGCACCTGCTCCCCGCGTTCCCTATGCCGCTTACGCGGCGGCGGGCGGTGCGGAGGCCTCGGGCGTGCTCACCTGCGTCGAGGCGGAGAACCTGCATCTGCGCTCCGGCAAGAACATCCAGACCCTCAGCATCGCTGAACCCGGCGTTTCCCCCGAAGCCGTGGGGCATCAAGCCCTGAACACCGTGGGCGGCGAGCGATGGGACACGGCGGGCGACTGGGTGGAGTGGGAAATCAGCGTGCCCGCCGACGGCCTGTATCAGCTGGCCTTCGACTATCGGCAGAGCTTCAACCCTTCCCTGCCCTCCTTCCGGCGGCTGGAGATCGATGGGCAAGCGCCCTTCGCGGAAATGGATACCCTGGCCTTTGCCGCCAGCTCGGGCTGGAGCCAATGCGTGCCGGGAAGCAGCCAAACTCCCTATGCCTTTCGCCTCACCGCCGGCACGCACACCCTGCGCCTGACCGTGGTGGCCGCCCCCTACCGGGAGGCCTACACCCGTCTGCGGACAACCAACCTGGCCCTCAAAGCCCTCGATCTTCGGGTGCGGGAGATCATCGGCGATGGCGCGGCGGACATCTACCGCCTATGGAACCTGGCCGATTACCTCCCCACCATCGCTCAGGATTTATCAACCTACGAGGCAGAGCTCGTGCAGGTGACCGAGCTGCTGGGGCAGATCGCAGGCTCCGGCGGAGAGCTGGGCAACCTGTCCGCCGCCGTCAGCGACCTGCGCAAGCTGGCCGCCCGGCCCAACGACATCGCCAAATCCGAGGATTCGCTTAGCGCGGTGTACACCAGCCTTTCCGATTGGGAGGATCGGCTGAACAACCAGCCCTTGCTGCTGGATAAGCTGTACGTCAAGTCCGCCGATCAACACTTTCCGGCCCCCGGCGCCGGTTTCTTCCGCTCGATTTGGTATGGCATGCGCAGCTTCGGCTCCTCCTTTGCCGCCTCCGGCCAAAGCAGCGTGGCAAACCGTCCGGAATCGGTACAGGTTTGGGTTCAGCGCAGCCGGGATTACGTGGACCTAATGCAGCGCATGGCCGACGAGTATTACACCAAGGCGACCGGCATCCCCGTCACCGTCAGTTACTGCCCGTCCGGCACCCAGCTGCTGGTGCTCGCCAACGCCTCGGGCCACCTGCCGGATGTGGTCACGGGCACAGACATCGCTCTGCCCTTTGAGCTGGCCCTGCGAAACACGCTGGTGGATCTGAGCACATTGGAGGGCTTTGACGAACTCATGGCCCCCATCGTTCCGGGTTCCCGCATTCCCTATACCCTCAGCGGCAGCGAATACGCCATCGCCGAAGAGGTGCGGGTCAACGTCCTCTACTACCGGGAGGATGTGCTCAACCGTTTGGGCATCCCCGTGCCCCAGACCTGGGACGACATCACCCGCGCCCTGGCGACCCTGCTGCAAAACAACTACAACCTTTTTTATCCTTACGGCGACTACCTGACCTTCTTCTTCCAAAACAATGTGCCCGTGTACACCCCCGACGGCCTGCGCATCGCCTTCGATACCGAAGCAGGCTTTGAGGCTTTCCGATACTGGACGGAGCTGTTTACCAAGTATGGCATGCAGGAGGAAATGGGCAGCTTCTACCAGCACTTCCGCCTGGGGGATGTGCCGCTGGGCATCACGGGCATCGATCAATACATGTTGTTCGACCTGGCCGCGCCGGACATATCCGGCCTGTGGCACATCGCGCCCGCGCCGGGCACCTACGATGCCCAAGGCCGGCTGCTCCGCTGGCAAGCCGGGACGCAAACCGGAGCTCTGCTCTTCAAAACCACCCCGGAGCGTCAGGACCGCGCCTGGGATTTCATGCGCTGGTGGCTTTCGACCGACACGCAGGCCCTTTTCGCCGACGACCTGGAGAACTACTACGGCGCGGAGTTCCGCTGGTTTTCCGCTAACACCGATGTGGTAGCCACCCAAGCCTGGAGCGAAGAGGCCAAGGCCGTATTGCTTTCTCAACTATCCTGGTACAAGCAACAGCCCATGGCCCCCGGCGGTTCCTACATGACCGCACGCGAAATCTGGAACGCCTGGAACCGCACGGTGCTGGACAAGCTCAACTTCCGGGAGCAGCTGGAGCTGACCATCGAGGACATCACCCTGGAGATGGGCATCAAGCAGCGGGAGCTGGGCTACCTGGATCAGGATGGCAACGTGCTGAAGGAAGCCCCCATCATGACCATCGACGCGCCAAAGGGAGGTGAGCAGCCATGATCAAGCCATCCAGGGGCCGCTTTCGTGAAACGCTGCACCTGATGCGCGTCAACTACTTGGCCTACGTGTTCATCGCGCCCTTCATGATCTGCTTCCTCGTCTTCATCGTGCTGCCGGTGGTGTCTGCGGCGCTGCTCTCCTTCGCCCATTACGATGCCATCCAGCCGCCCTCCTTCATCGGCTTTGGCAACTTTGTGAAAATGCTCAGCCAGGATCGTCTGCTGATGAAGTTCGTGATCCCCAACACGATCCTGTTCGCGGTGATCGTTGGCCCCGTGGGCTACATGCTACAGTTCCTGATCGCTTGGATGATCAACGTCCTTCCCCGGCGACTCAAGACCAGCTACATCATGGCCATCTACACGCCCTCCATCGCGGGCGGCGTGCTGATTTCCGTGGTGTGGGCGGTTTTCTTTTCCGGCGACCGGCTGGGCTATTTGAACGATATCCTCATGAACCTGGGCGTGCTGGCCGCGCCCAAAGCCTGGGTGCTGGATAAAGCATACCTGCTG
Organism: Eubacteriales bacterium; assembly: GCA_031553615.1. Classification (GTDB taxonomy): domain Bacteria; phylum Bacillota; class Clostridia; order Christensenellales; family Aristaeellaceae; genus WQXF01. The sequence goes on along the minus strand of JAVBLJ010000006.1, from coordinate 92,625 downwards.
GCCATCATGATCATCGTAACCTTGTGGGGCAGCATGGGCGTAGGCTTTCTGGCCCTGTATTCCGGCATACAGAACGTAGACGTGCAGCTCTACGAGGCCGGCCGCATCGACGGCATCCGCAACGTGCTGCAGGAGCTGTTCTACATCACCATTCCTTCCATGAAGCCGCAGATGCTCTTTAGCGCCATCATGGCCATTGTGGGCGCTTTGAAAGCCGGGGCCATCGGCGTGCAGCTTTCGGGCCGCAACCCCACGCCGGACTACGCCGGGCAGCTGATCCAAAACCACATCGAGGACTACGGCTTCGCTCGGTTCGACCTGGGCTACGCTACCGCCCTTTCCTTTGCGCTGCTGCTGGTGATTTACGCGTTCAGCCGCCTGTGCTTCCGCTATCTTGGCACAAAGGAGGACGAATAGATGCGCAGAGCGAGAATACCCTTTCGCCTAAAGCGAATCTCTCCTTCGTCGGCGATCGTGGCGATTTTGCTGACCGCCATCGCCGTGGTGTCCATCCTGCCCATCCTATTCATCGTGTCCAGCGCGTTCAAGCCCCTGTCCGAGCTGTTCATGTACCCGCCCCGCTTCATTGTGCAGCGGCCCACCCTGCGCAACTTCAACGATTTCATGTTCGCCACCACCACCTCGGCCGTGCCCTTTGCCCGGTATCTGTTTAACAGCGTGGTGGTGACCGCGGCCACCGTATCCTGCACCCTGCTTTTTGGCGCTACCTGCGCCTACGCCTTTTCAAAGATGACCTTCCCCGGCAAGAAGCTGCTGTTCAACGTCATCGTTATTTCCCTGATGTTCGCCCCCGAGGCCGTGGTGATCACCCGTTACCTGATCGTCAGTCAGCTGGGCGTCATCAATACGTACCTGGGGCACATCCTCCCCCACCTGGCGCTGCCGGTGGGCGTGTTCCTAATGAAGCAATTCATGGATCAAATTCCCACCTCCCTGAGCGAATCCGCCCGGTTGGACGGCGCGAACGATCTGCAAATCCTTTGGTCAATCATCATGCCGACGGTGCTTCCCGCCGTGGGTGCGGTGCTGATCATCGCCTTTCAAAATGTGTGGGGCGATATCTCCACCTCCAACCTCTACATGGTGGATGAGGCCATGAAAACCCTGCCGTACTTCGTCAGCACCCTCACCAGCGGCCTGAAAAGCTCCATCGCCCGGCAGGGAGCTTCGGCTGCAGCGGGTCTGCTCATGTTCCTGCCCAACTTCCTGATCTTCGCGCTTCTGCAAAAATCCATGATCAGGACCATGGTCACCTCAGGCATCAAATAGCAAGGAGGAGTCGCTGTGAAAAAGCTGGTATGCGCATGTTGTTTGGCGCTCCTTCTGTGTGCCCTCTCGGCCACAGCCCTGGGCGACCTGCCCTATACATCCCTGGGCTACGGCGCGGATGATCTGCCCGTCTACATGCAGAGCCTCTATGCCCCAGTGGAGGTCATCGGCCAAAACCTGTTTCTGCCCGAAGGCGGCGACACCGCCGTCACGAAGGGCCTCGCCAACCCCTCCGGCCTGTGCACGGATGCCCAAGGCTTCCTGTACGTGGCCGACCGGGATAACCACCGGGTGGTGAAGATCGACGCCAAGGGCAACCTGTACCAGATATTTGGCGTATCAGAGGACAAGGCGCAATGCCTCAAGGCTCCCGAGGGCGTATTCGTTGCCGACGACGGAACGGTGTACGTGGCCGATACCGGCAACGCCCGCATTGCGGTATTTGGGCCGGATGGGCGGATGCTGCGCGGCCTCACCCAGCCCGATGACGTGCGCCTGCAGCACGTGATGTTCGTGCCCATCAGCGTGGCGGTGGACGCCCGCGGTTTCCTGTTCACAGTGCTCAAGGGCGGCAACGAAGGCCTACTGGTACTGAACCCGGAGGGTAAGTTCCAGGGCTTCTTCGGCCGGAACAAGACCGAGCTAACCCTGGGCGAGCGGATCAAACGCCTGTTCTTTACCGAGGAGCAGGTTCGCACCAACTCCAACAAGGTGGCCGCCTCGGTCAGCGGAGTCGCCATCGGCAAGGATGGCTACGTCTACACCTGTACTCGCAACATCCTAAAGGGTCAGATCAAGAAATTCAACGCCCGCGGCATCGACCTGTTCCTCGAAAAGGACATGAAGATGACCTTGCCCGCGTTTCTAGGCCCAATCGATTCGGCGATCTCCTCCCTGTACGTCAATGAGATCGGCATGATTTACGCCACCGACCGGAACAACGGCATGGTTCTGATCTACGACAACACGGGCAAGGCCGTCAGCTGCTTCGGCGCAAAGCTGGTGGGCAACGATCAGCGCATCGGCATGTTCGGTGAGCCTTGCGGCATCGCCACCGCGCCCGATGGCACGCTCTACGTGCTGGACCGCAACTATAACGGCATCCATGTGTTCCGGCCCACGCTGCTCATGCGGCAGATGCTGAAAGCCACCACCCTGCTCAACGACGGCAAGTACCCGGAGGCCGCGCCCCTGTGGCAAAGCGTGCTCAAGGCCAACTCTTTCATGCTCAAGGCCAACTACGGCCTGGGCAAGGCAGCCTTTGCCCGAAAGGATTGGCAGGAATCCATGGCGCGCATGCAGGCGGCCTTTAACCAGGAAGGCTACTCCGCCGCCCTATGGCAATACCGGGCCGAATGGGTACAGAAGCACGCCACCGTCGTGTTTCTTACGCTGATGGGCCTCTTTGCGCTCAATTTGCTGCTGGCCAAGGTGTTCCATATACGCTTGATGCGAAGCCTGCGAGCCGGGCTGGTTTGGTGCGGCCGTCGGCTCATCAAACCGTGGTTTGGCCAAATTCCCGGTGCGCTGTCCCTGTGCGCCAAGGTGCGCTACGCCTTCAAGGTGCTGCGGCATCCGGTGAACACCTACTACGATGTGACGCGCCTGGGCAAGGGCAGCGTGCCCTCGGCGCTCTGCGTGTATGCTCTCTTTGTGGCGGTCATGATATTGGAGGCCGCGCTCACCAACTTCTGCTTCAATAAGTGGGGCATGCGGGATATGACCCTCCAGCGGGTGCTGCTCTATCACGTCGCGCCCATCTTGATTTGGACGGCGGCGACCTACCTGGTGGGCTCCATCAGCAAGGGCCAGGGTACCCTGAAGGGCGTGTTCATCACGGCGGTGTACGCCCTGATGCCCCTGGTGGTCTGCACGCTGCCCTTGGCGCTGCTTTCGAACCTGCTCACCAAGTCCGAGGAGGCCATCTACATCCTCTGCAAAGTCTTGCTCTTTGGCTGGACGGCCATCCTCCTGTTCGTGCAGGTCAAGGAGGTTCACGGCTACGAGCTGCCCGAGACCTTTGTGCGCATTCTGTGGATTCTCTTCACCGCCGCTATGATCGTGGTGGGCTTGCTGGCGATCTCCGGTATCGTCAATCAATCCTACAACTTCGTCAATGAATTTGTAAGGGAGTTGACGGGCTATGTTTAAATGGACAACGCTGAAGAAGCTTTGTATCCGCCTGGGCATCGTAGCGGCATTGGCGCTGCTCGTTCTGGGGCTTCGGGCCCTCAACGGCGACAAGGACGCACAGCCCCTCACCTCCCTCCAGCCCGAGGTGGTGGTGCCCAACGAAGCCTTGCCGCTCCGCATCGGTTCTGGCTGGGCCACTGTGGCCGAGAACGACACCCTCCAGCTGGATTTGTGCTTTAACGACGGCAACATCGCCGTGACCAACAAGCAGAACGGCTACGTATGGCGCAGCGCCCCCACCGATGAAGAGATGGCCTTGGAAAAAAGCAACGACCTTTGGCAGGGCAACATCCGCTCACCCCTGTATTTCACCTACATCACCGACTACGCCTCCACCGACGATAAGCACGGCAACGTATTCAACCAGAACGCACAGATCAGCGTCTACGATCTGCCGGGCGGCGGCGTACGGGTGTATTTTGTGTTTGCGCCCAGCGGCATCACCCTGGGCTACGAGCTGCGCCTGCACAGCGATCACCTGGAGGTCACCATGCCCTCCTACCTGATCAGCGACCCCGGGGAACACTTCGCCACCAACCAGATCGGCCAACAGATTCTGGATAAATCCAAGACCTTCATCCTCACCGAGATCAACCTGTTCCCCTTCTTTGGGGCCACCCGTGGGGATATGGGCAATCAGGGCTACCTGATGGTGCCCGACGGCACCGGCGCACTCATGCGCTTCGATAGCGACCGCTACATCAACAGCCAGTTCCTGGGCCACGTATACGGCCCCGACTTAGCCCTGTACAACAACTACGATAAAACCCTGCAGGCCGAGTTCGATCGCCCGTCTATCGATTTCCCGGTGTTCGGCATCGTGCGGGATGGCAACAGCCTGTTGGGCATCATCCACCAGGGCGAAACCCAGGCCGACATCATCTGCTCGAAGGCCAAGGTGCAGACGGGCTTCAACACGGCGGCCTGCCGCTTCGTCTACCGCATGAAGTACAAGATACTCACCAACACCAGCACTGGCGACGGCTACTTTTCCTACACCCGCTTTCCCGTGGAGGATCAGCGGGGCGTCCGCTACTACTTCGGCAGCGGCGCTGAGGCCGACTATGTGGGCATGGCCAAGACCTACCGGCGCTACCTGATGGAAACCACCGGCCTGACCCAGCTGGACGAAAGCGCGCGACCCACCGCCCTGCAGCTAACCATCCTCATGGGCACCACCAAGCGGCAGATGATCGGCACCGGCCTGATCACCATGACCACCTTCGAGGAGGCGGCCGCCATGCTGCGGGACCTGAAGGCCGCAGGGCTGGATCGCTTGGACGTGACCCTGCGCGGCTGGGCCAAGCGGGGCGATCAAGCGGAATACCCGGACAGGTTCCCCATCGAGGCCTCGTTCGGCGGCGAAAAGGGCCTCCAAGCGCTGGCGGACACCGCCAAGGAGCTGGGTTATCCCCTTTATTTGTACGACGATACGGTGTCGGTTCCCTCGCCCCGCGGCAAGTCGGTGCGCCGGGACACCATCTACAACATACAGGACAACGCCCTGTTCAACGGTTCCTACGCCAATCCTTCCACCATGGCGCGCAACCTGGATAAGCTGCTGCCCTTTTACGCGAGGATGGGCGTCACCGGCCTGGAGGACGCCATGCTGGGCTGGTTCCTGACCTCGGATTTCAACAAGAACGCTCCGCTATCCAGGGCGGACATGAAAGCCGCCCACATCGCCCAAATCGATAGGCTGGCGGCCGCATTCGGCGGCGTGCGGCTGGAGACCAACAAGGCCTACGCGCTGCGCCCCGGCGTCACCCTCTCCTACCTCAACGAAAGCACCTACCGCACCATCCTGGATGAAAGCGTGCCCTTCTACCCCATCGCTCTACACGGCCTGGTTCCGTACATCAGCGGCGTGTACAACTGGTTCAACGATCCGGAGACCGATCTGCTCCACGCGGTGGAAATGGGCACGGTATTCGGCTTCAAGGTGACCGAGCAACCCACCGCCCTCCTGCGGGACGCGGTACTGAGCTACGAGGTCAGCACCCAGTACCAGGAGTGGCGAGAGGACATCGTGCGCATGTACTCCCTGCTCGACCGGTACTTGACCCTCACCTCCGGTAGGTTCGTGGAAGCCCATGAGCGGCTGACCCCGGAGGTGGTGCGCGTCACCTACGAAGGCGGCATACAGGTCTGGCTCAACTACGGCAATACCGACTATGCCGGAGCGGTCGCCATTCCAGCCAAGGGCTTTATCGTAACGGAAGGAGGGCAATAAAATGCGCCGCAGTCTAAAGATCGAAACCAAGGACAAGCTGGTGGGGCTTTCCTTCGTCACCCCTTGGCTCATCGGATTCCTGGTGTTTTCGGCCTTTCCGTTGTGCTACTGCCTCTACATGGCGCTGAACAACGTCACCTTCACCACCGATTCACTCAAGCTCGAATTCTTGGGGCTGGCCAACTTTCGCAAGGCCCTCTTTGAGGATGCGGAAATCGTCAACAAGCTCCTCCAGTTCCTGCAGCAATCGGCGATTATGATTCCCATCATCGTGGTGTTCGCCCTGCTAATTGCCCTGATGCTCAACGCCAAGTTCAAGGGCCGGGGCTTTATCCGCTCCATCTTCTTTCTGCCCGTGGTTCTCACCAGCGGCAACCTGATCGGCGCACTCACGGATCAGAAGCAAGGCACCATCTCCTTTCTGCAAAGCACCACCATCTCCGCCCTGCTCTCCAGTATCGGCGGCACCTGGGCCGTAACCCTAAAGAGCGTGCTCGATGGCTTCCTCATCATCCTTTGGTATTCCGGCGTGCAGATGCTGCTGCTCATCGCGGGCATGCAGTCCATCAACCCCAGCATCTATGAAGCCGCCCGCATCGACGGCGCGGGCAAGTGGGAATCCCTCTGGACGATCACCCTGCCCAGCCTGACCCCCTTCATCTTTATCTCGGTGATATACACCATCGTGGATCAGTTCACCGCCCCCTTCAATCCCCTGCTGACGGTCATCAACCATTACTCCACGGGCAGCACCGCACAGTACGGGTATGCGGCGGCCATCTCCTGGATTTTCTTTGTGGTAATCCTGCTGATCATCGGCCTATGCCTGCTGATTTTCCGCAAATCCCTCACCCCCGGAAGGAGGCGCTGACATGCAACCAAAGCTGAAGCTCATCTCCAAACGCACACGGCAGGCTTTGCAGACCCAGGGGGCTCGCCACGAGACCGCACGCGACATTCTCGCCAAGCTGCCCCTGTATTTCCTGCTGCTATCCATCGCGTTTCTTTACTTGGAGCCGATTTTCTACATGCTGAGCATGTCCTTTAAGAGTGCCTCGGACATTATCGATCCCACCACCAAGTGGATTCCCAAGGAGGCCACCCTGCTCAACCTACGGTTCGCCTTCAAGCAAATGGGCGTGGCCCCCATCTTCCAAAAGAACACCTCGCTTTGGGATAGCCTCATGACCTCCAACCTGTTCGTATCGCTGCTGACCACGCTACCTCCGGCGCTCATTCAGGTATTCACCTGCGCCGTAACCGGCTACGCCTTTGGGCGGCTGACCTTTCCCTTCAAGCGCACCCTGTTTGTGCTGCTGCTGCTTTCGTATATCGTGCCGCCGCAGACCGTGTTCATCCCCCAACTGTGGGTGTTCAACCGCCTGGGCATCATCAACTCGCCCCTGTCCTTCATCGTGCCCGCGCTTTTCGCCGGGGGCATCAAGGGCAGCCTGTTTATCATCATCTACATGGAGTTTTTTCGCAAAATTCCCCATGAACTTGAGGAGGCCGCCTGCATCGACGGTGCCAGCAAATATCGAATCTTCTGGAAGGTCATGTACCCGCTGGCCCGTCCTGCCCGGGTGACGGTGCTGCTTTTCTCCCTGGTGTGGCACTGGAACGAAACCTACCTGACCAACGTCTATTACACCCGCATCAGCACCATGGCGACCCAAATCGCCCGGGTGACCTTGCAGGTGGGTGACTATACCGTCAACATCATGCCCCTAAAAATGGCCTCGGCGCTGTTGTTCATCGCCCCCATCCTCATCCTTTACTTCTTTACCCAACGCCTGTTCACCGAGAGCATCGAGCGCACCGGCATCGTGGAATAACCGCGCAAAGCAAGGAGGACCTATGACCCTTTCGATTGGCCCCCCAACCCACAACCCCCTGGCCGGAATTCCGATTTTTCTGGATGGCCGGCATGTTCTAGACGACATGACCACCCTGGTCTATGCCAACGAGGATCGCTCCCGCACCACCACCCTTCGCATCTGGGAAATCACCCGGCGCGAAGATCTGCCCGACGGCATCCGGCTGTGGGGCAGGCATTTCGATAACCGGCTGGAAACGTGGCTGGACATCCAGGTCGCGTATCGGGTGATCAACTCCCTGGTCATCCGCAAGGAGGTTACCCTGCACCAGGCCAACATTCCGCTGCTCTTTGCCCAAGTGGCCCATACCCTGCGGCCCGTCCGCCCGCCGGAAAATCTTTGGAGCTTCGATTGCGCGGATCACCGGGGCGGCACCGTCCACGGCACGTACCCGGCCATCGGCTTCACCGACGGGGCTTCCTTTGGGCTGCTGAGCGACGGCGGTCACCGCAACCATTTCACCCGCAACATCCGCCGCCGCCCCGACAAGAGCGGCCACGGTTTTACCGCCATGCAGCGCACCTGCGATGCCGAGATGCTGACCCTTTCGAAGGAGGCCGTCACCCTGCAACTGGGCAACCTCCTGGATTATGCACACGGCGAGCGCCGGGAAATGGGCAGCCTGAGCCATTCCTTCGGGCCGCTCTACCACGCGTTCGAAGGTGCGGACGGCTACTATACCTTATCCTTCGAGTATCAAACGGAGGCCCCGCTGCATCTGCGCATCCAGCAAGGCACGCCGGATGGTGAGGTGCGCGCCTTTCACTACCAAGATGATCTGCCCGCTTCACCGGACCGTTGGGCGGAGTTCAGCGATACCTTCTTCCTTTCGGATGCCCAGGGCCTTCCCACCCTGGCCAAGATTTGGCAGGGAGACAGCCTGACACCGCGCATCCGCAACCTGCGCCTTACCCGCCACGTTGGTGAATCCACGCCCTATCATCTACTGCCAATGGGCCAGCCCCAAACCAAGACCACCTTCCTATTTGCCGAGGCAGGCAGCGATCTGCGGGCCCTGCGCCTAGCAAGCCAGCTGCGATTGGCGGAAGGCCTGGGCTTCCAGGGCAGCGATCCCTTGAAGGTGCTCTTTGCCGACATGCAAATGCTCACCTGGATCACCGGCGAGCACGATTTCACACCCCTGAATGTGCCCAGCATCAATTACGCGCCGGACATGTACAACCGGGATAGCTTCTGGTCGGTGATGGGCATCGAGGACGCGCCTCTGTCGAAGGCAGTGTTCGACCGTTGGGGAGCCACCCAGACCCGGGAAGGCGGCATCGGCACCATCGTCACCCCCATGATGGGCAGCACCGAAGTAAAGGACAACGAGGCCACCTGCGAATGGCTCTGGTGGGCGCTGGTCAACCGGCAACGATACGGCATCCAGCCCCCGGCGGCAAAGATACGCCTCGCGTTCGACTACTGCGTAGCCGCATTCGATCCTGAACGCACGGGCACATGCCACGCCCATTTTGTGCTGGGTCAGAACGATGTGACCACCTATCCCGATCAGCCCACCACCGATCTGGCCGTCAACCAGGGCATGTGGTCCATCACCCTCAAGGTGGCCAAGGCGCTGGGGCTGCATGCCGATCAAACCTGGATCGATCGGGCTTCGGCGGGCTATCGGGCCTTCTACGACCCTCTGCGGGGCTATCTGCTCAACGATCGGCTGCACCCAGATACCATCTCCTTCAACGACCTGTTGCCCGAGTTCGTCTCCCTGTGGCTCTTTGATGAGGCGATTCTTACCGACGAAATGGTCGTAAACACCCTGGACAAGCTGCCCCACAACGGCCCGCTGGGTTTCCTGATCGGGCACGTGAGGGATGGGTACTTTACCGAGGAGACCAAACCTTGCGACGGCCATTTCAGCTGGCCCCGGGGCGTGTACTACAACGGCGCCAGCTGGATGCGCGAGGAGGTCATGGGCTATGCGGCCGGCGTCCGCCACGGTTGGATCCAAGGCAGGAGCCGCATTGCCCAACGCCTGCGGGCAGAGCTCGACGCCAAGCCCGCTGAGCCCTTTAGCCACGAGTTCATCCCCACCGATCCTTCTGTTGAGGGCTGCTGGTGGCCTTCCACCCGTGTATTCTGCTGGAATGTATTCGCACTGGTGGCCTGCCAAGTGGCGGGCATGCCTTCCGGTGAAGAGTGAGGAGGAATTTCAATGAAGCTTGACGCCTACCACGTGCGGGAGATCGACGAAATGCCCGCGCTTCCGCAGCTGCCCTTCCCGGACTACGCGGCCCTCTGCGCCGCCTTCCGGGAAACCTTGCTGGACCCTGCCCAGGCGGTATTCACCCGCAACGCCAAGAACGGCCACCCGAACTTTGGCGCATACCTGCAAAGCAACAGCAACGAGATGGTGACCTGGGGCATCCTGGCCGTGGGTGAATGGCTCCAGAACCGCGATACCGATTGGATCGCACCCACTTACACCGATTTTTACAGCCCCGAGCACCGTCTGTTCCTCAACTCCCCGGGGCATGAGCGCATCGAGCATTGGTACATGTTCTATGTGAACACCCTGGCTTGCGCGGTCGCCGCCACGTTGGAGCAAAACCCGGAAGCTCTTGCCCGCGTGGGCGAAGCCGCCGATACCCTGCTCGGCTTGGCGCAGGGGCTGGGGTACGATTTTAACCAGCAGGGCTACTGCTTCGATCAGGGCCAACCCTTCACCCGCAAGGACATCTATCGCCAGCCCGATTCCATTGCAGGGTTCGCGTACGCCATGCTTTTTGCCGCCGTACGAACCGGACGCTCCGCTTATGTGCAGGAGTGCGCCTCCGCCGTGGGCAAATACCTAGCCTTTGCCGAAAACCCCTGGTACGAGATTCCAAACGGTAGCGCGGGCCTCTACGCTGCCGCATGGCTACGGGCTCACGGCTTCCCCACCGACGTGGAAAAGGCGGCGGACTGGCTCTTTGATCACGAGGTGGGCGGGTTGCAAACCGGCAAATGGGGCGATGAGGAAATCAACGGCCTCATGATGGGCTGGCGGGGAGACGACCGGCCTTTTGCCCTGGCCAACGCCTACAGCATGGAAACCCTGATGCCCCTGCAATTCGTTCTGCCCGCAGTGCGCTACGAACCGGGTTTGGCCGCCACCGTTGCCAAGTATGCCCTCCACGCCCTTACCAACTTCCAGCTTTTCTATGGGCAAGGCACCCGCAAGCTGGCGGAAACCAAGCCTGAGCTCTCCCTCGCCATCCCTTACGAGAAGCTGATCCCCGGCGAAGATGGCGGGCAGCCCACGGCCTGCGGCGATTTTCATGGGCACCGCTCGGTCTACGGCGCGGGGTATCTCTTCTGGGCCCAGGTGCTGGCCACCCGCACCAACGAGCCCAGCATCCCGGCCCTGGATTTGACCGTGACCGATTGGCTGCTGGAGAAAGCCTGCCCGGTCTATCTGCTGCACAACCCCCTCACCCAACCCGCGCAGGTGACCTTTGCACCCGCGCCGATTTGGCGCAAAAAAAGCCCCCGGCTGTTTGCGCCGGATGGCTATGTGCTATGGAACTTGGCGACGCGCCAACCTTTGGGGCCCCAGGGCACATTCGTGGCCTTGGACGCGGACGAAACGGCTCTGATCGCCTTGCTGCCCGCCTCGATTTCCATCGAAGCGCGGGATGGGCTGCTCATGGCGGAGGATGTTCCGCTATGCAGGGCGTAATCCTGTTTGTCGAGCGTCATTCTGTTTGCGCGAAAGCTTGTAAAAAAAGGGTAGTCCTGCGCGGACTATCCTTTTTTGTGCAGATAGACCCAGAAGCGCGCCTACAAATACGCCTTGAACCAATCGGCCAGCGCCTTTCGGTAGGCGATCAGCTGGGCGGGGCGCGAAGGTTGCCCATGGGCGGTGCCCGGCCAAAGCATCAAGCGCACCGGGAGCTGGCTGTGCGTATCCTTTAGCGCCACAAAGAACTGATGTGCACCTTCGACAGGGCAGCGCAGATCGTCCATACCGTGCATAAGCAGGATGGGGGCCGATACCCGTCCGGCGTAGCACACCGCTGATTTTTCAAGCTGCGCCTTCATGAAATCCAGGAAAGATTCGTAGCCTTCGCTGGAGCCCTGCATGTCCGAGCTGGCGTAGCTGATCAGCTCGCTGGCGATGCTGCGCTGGGAAACGTAGCTGGAGAAGCGCCGCGAGTGTGTCGCCATGTAGTTGGCCATGTAGCCGCCGTAGCTGCCACCAGTAACCCCGATGCGGGCACCGTCGATGAAGTCGCACCGCCGCACCGCCTCCTCCACAAACTGCAGCAGATCGGTGTATGCACTGCCATCGAAGGCCTTGCGCGTATCCAGGTGGTTCGCGCCGTAGCCGCTGCTGCCGCGTGGATTGGCAAACAGCACGGCAAAGCCCTCCGCCGCTAAACACTGCAGTTCGTGATCGAAACAGGGCGTGTAGTACGGATGCGGGCCGCCGTGGATGTATAGGATCGCCGGGTATTTCCGATCCGGCTCCCGGTTCTGCGGCGGCAGCACCCAGCCCTGTACGCGGCTATCCCCATCCAGGGTGTCCACCCAGACCTCTTGGGGTGCGCTGAACGCGCACTCGTCAAGGAAGCTGTTTGTATGCGTCAAGCGCCGAACGCGTTGACCGCTCGCTTCCTCCAGCAGGTAGTATTCACCCGGGGTGGTCTCATCGGTATACGAGGCGAGCAACATACCGCCCTGGGGCTTGCCCAGCCCGGTGAACGATCCGCCCCGGGAAAGCAGGGTCACGCAGGGTGTTCCGCACAGCTCGGCCTGGTACACATCGGTTCTGCCCTCGTTTCCGCAAAGGAAGTAAACCCGCTTACCATCGGAAGAAAGCTGGGCCCGATCGTAGCAGCGCGCGCCCGAGGCGTTGTAAGGGAAAGCGGTACACTCGCTGCACGCGCCTTTTTCATCGAATAGGTCGGTCTCCTCACTGCCATCGAGGGCGACGCGCAGCAGCCGCGAAAGCGGCAAGCCCTGCTCGCTGTCCGCGAGAGAAGCATCGAGGGGCAGATAGGCCGCGATCACGTGCCGTCCATCGGGGGTGATTAACGGGCGGAACGGGATCGGATACGTGACGATGACCCCGGTATGCGATATCTGCCGAATCTCGCCGCCCTGCGCTGGAACGGTGAACAAGTCGGCTCCGATGGCCTCCTTTTTGGAGCGCGCACGGCCGCTGATGAACACCACGGTCTGGCCGTCCGGCGTCCAGGCGGGCTGGATATCGTCCCAGATGCCGTCGGTCAGGCGCACCGGTTCGGAGCCATCCACGCCGACCGTCCACAGGTGGCTCTGGGTGAGGGTCACGAATCCTGCGCCATCGAACTTATAGCCAAAGTCGTCGATGGCGACCGCGTTGTCGGCGCAGGCCTCCCGCACTTCCGCCGGACGGCGAAGCACTTCCTCTTCCTCTCCGGCAGCGCTGGACATGCTAAACAGCAGCCGATCCCCGGTCGGCGACCATTGAATGCCGTAAATACCGCTCTGCATGCAAGTAATCTGGCGGCTTTCGCCGGATGCCAGCGCATGGAGCCAGAGCTGCCCCTCCCGAACCACGGCCAATTGCTTCCCATCCGGGGAGAATCGCGGCTCCGAGGCGGCAAACGGCAGCGTGTACTCCTCTCCGGTTTCCACACTTTGAACGATCACCCGGTTTCCCTTCCCGTAGGCCAAAGCACCTGCCAGCGCGCAATACTCGCCGGAATGGAGGCGCTCAAAGCGGGGAATGTCATTCAGGGAACTCGTCCGCTTAGGCATGCGCTTCCCCTCCTTCCCCCAGGTGCTTGGCGAACCAATCCCGAATCTCCATCAGGTGGCGGATCTGTGCGATGGGCTTTCCGGTTCGGGTCACGCCGTGGTTTTCCTCCGGAAACATCACCATGCGCACCGGAAGATGGGGCTTGCGCTCGTGCAGCGCGACGAACAGCTGCTCGGATTGCTCGAAGCTGCAGCGGTAATCCTTGTAGCCGTGCAGCAGCAGCAGCGGCACGTCGATATCGTCCACCCAGCGGATCAGCGAGCGCTCGGCGCGCTTCATCAGGTATTCCTTGATGTTCACCTTCTCGGGCGATTGCCGGGCCGAGGCGAACCCCATATCCCCGGTGCCGTAGGAGGTGGCGGTGTTGCACAGCAGCCGCTGGCCTACCGCCGCCCGGAAGCGCTTGCTCTTGGCGATAAGCTTCACGGTCATGTAGCCGCCGTAGCTCCCCCCGGTCACGCCGATGCGGTCCGGGTCCACGAAACCCAGCCCGATTGCCCAATCCACCGCGCTCATCAGGTCATCCCAGGCCTCTTGGCCGTAAGCGCTGTCGCCCTGCATGTGCTTAATTCCGTACCCGGTGCCACCGCGCGGATTGCAATAAACCACCGCTATGCCCGCCGCCGAGAGTGCGCGGTACTCGTGCCAGAAATCGCCGGTACAACTGCACTCCGGCCCGCCATGGATGTCCAGCACGGCAGGATACCGCTTGTCTGCCTGGCGACCGCACGGCTCGACGACCCACACATCCATGCGGGTATCGCCGGTTTGGAGCTTCTGCCAATGGGTCGGGGCCAGCTCCACCTCGGAGAGCCACGCGTTGCTGCAGGTCAGCCGGGTCAGAGCGCCATCCCAACGGTACACGTCCGCCGGGTTTTCCAGATCGCCGCCGATCAGAAGTAGCGAGCCATCGCCCCGCACCGCGAACGAATGCACGGAGATGCTGCCCGTTTCGACCGGCTCCACCTGGCCCCGCCCATCGGGACGCAGGCGGAACAGCCGCTGCATCCCTTGCCAGCAGCTCAAAAAGTAGACCCATCCATCGGCCACCTGGTAGTAAGCAGACTGCGCACCAAACACGCTGCGGCTCACCGGCAGGCTGTTCACACCGTGGCAGACCTCGGGCGCATTTTCCGAAAAAAGCGGCACGATCGCGCCCTCCCGAGCCGCATACAGCCACTCAGAAAAGCCGCCGCTCTCGTGCACCTTGTACGCCGAGAAAATGATCCCCCCGGCAAACTGCACCGGCACGTCGTCGCACACGTACATGTGATCGGTGAGCTTGGTGCTCACCGCGCCATCCCAAAGGAACAGCTCGCTGGTCAGCGCCTCCACCCCTGCGTAGGGGCAGGCGAAGTAGGCCAGGCGTCCATCGGGCAGCCAAGCCGGTTTGGCGCATTGCACGCCCTCCTCGCTGACAATGCGCGCCGCGCCATTCTCCACGATCGCAACCCGGGTCACGCTGCCATCCAGCATGCCGAATGCTGAATCCAGCTTATAGATGAAATCATCGGCGATGATGGGGGCCAAGGCGCGCTCCGCCTCCCAGGCTTCCTTTTGCTCCCGGGTCATTTCGACGGATAGATCGGCGTCTTCACCCGGCCAAAGCGGAGTGGTGACTGCCAGCTTGCCGCCGGGAGCCACGGCAAAATCCTTCACCCCATGGCGCAGGCGGGTCACCTGCCGCGCCTCCGCTCCATCGAAGAGCCACACCTGGGGCCAGCCCGAATCCTCGCTCACGAAGTACACGCCCCGCTCCGTGTAGAGCGGACGGCATCCGGCGACGCCGGACATGGGGTGCTCCTCCCCGGTTCGGTTATCCAGCAGGTAAATCGCGGGCACAAACGCATTTTTTACCCGATCCGCGCGGTAGCGGGTGAACGCCGAGTGTGCACCGTCCGGCGCTACGGAGAGCTCGGACACATAGCCGATTTCCGCCAGGTCCTCCGGCCCGAACGCCCTCTTCGAATTCTCGCATTGCATCGCTTTTTCACATCCCATCGGCTTCTCCCTTTACGCAAAGGCTATACACAGAGACTAGATGGTTATGACACCTCGACGATGGCCTCGACCTCGACCGTCGCATCCATGGGCAGCTGGTTTACGGCCACCGCGGTGCGCGCATGCCTGCCCGGTTCGCCAAACGCATCGAACAGCAGCTGTGAGGCCGCATTGGCGACCAGGTGTTGCTTCTCGAACCCGACGACGCTGCTCACGAAGGCCTGCACCTTGATGAAGCACCGGATGCGGTCGAGATCGCCCAGGTGCGCCTTGAGCGCGGCCAACAGGTTGACCACGCAGACGCGGGCGGCCTCGCAGCCCTCCTCCAGCGTCCGCTCACCGCCAACCTTGCCGGTGAAACGCATCTCATCGCCCACCATGGGAATCTGGCCCGAAACAAACAGCAGATTTCCCGTTTGACGCACCGGGATGTACATGGCCTTCGGGGCACTCATCGCGGGCAGCTCAATGCCCATTTCCTGAAGCTTTTGTTCCACTATCATGCTTTTGCCCTCCACTCGTAGGAAAGTATGGATTCCCCTTCGACTTCGACGGACACCTCGCTGACCGCGAAGAATCCGCCGAACCCCTCGGTATCCGGTATCACCGGCACGCCCGCCTTCATCTCCTCAAACTCCTTCAACCCCTGCGGGCCCAGCCGCTCGGCGATGAACTGCGCCCAATGCTCGGGCTCCATGTTTTCGCCATCCTTCACAAACCGCCGGGTGATGTCGTCTATGCTGCCCCGGCCTGCCCGAACCAGCTGCGCCTCCACGTTGGCCAGGTAGAGGAATCCGCGCCCGTAGGGCACCGGCTGTGCGCGTCGATCCGTCCAATAAATCTTCGCGAGATCGGCGTTGGAGAGACCGCGCAGTGGGCTTTCCAGGTAGCGCTTGGCCTTGCTGCCAATGTGGCGCGCGGTCTCCTCCGCACCCACAATCCCGGCGCGGAAGGGCAGCACGGCGCTGTAGTATTCGGCGATGCCCTCGGTGTACCAGGTACCCTTACCCGCGGGTTCATCGTCCATATGCGGCCAATTGTGCACCATCTCGTGCGCAATCGTGCAGAACCAATCCTCCATCCGGGGCACGGTCTGTGCGCTGTAGCCGGTCATGAACGAGCGCTTGAGCGCGGTGCCTCCCCCGCTCTTTTCGAAGGGATCACGTCGGATGAACACCCGGTAGGTTGGATCGGAATCGCCGAAAAAGCCGCACATGTAGCGGAAGAGCTCACGCACCCGCCCTGCGGCGGCAGCGATGTCAAACGGCACCTCACCAAACCAGTAAATGCCGAACGCGCCCTCTTCCACCGCGTTCATCACCCCGGCCATGTAGTAGGAATACAGCAGGGTATCGACCGCCGCCTCCTGGCGGGCATCCCCGTCGGCCAAGCTCCAAACCCCGCGCGCGCCCTCGGGCATGTACTGGCAATCCCAGGTGATGGAGGTATCGAAGGTTCCGCCACCCGGCAGGATGAGGAAGATGAGCCCAGCGCTGTTGATGCCACCCGGCTCGGCGCGAAAATCGAAGTACGGGCTGGAGTGATACCCCTCGGGCAGCACGCGCGGGAGCGCAGTGTAGCTCCAGCGGAGCGCCCCTTCGATGGGGCGGGCAGGAAACACCCCGGCTTCCTCCACAAAGCTGCGCTCGCTGGGCAGGTCGCGCAGTTCAAACGGCACCTCGCCCACATCGTCCGAGAGGGTCAGTCCGGAAAACTCGGCAAAAGGGATGCCCACGGTGCGGCGCGACACCCGAAGAACCGGCTCTGCGCTCTCCACGCGGGAAAGCGCCGCCGTCACACGCAGTTCGGTCACCGTGTCCTCACGAAACACCGGTGCAAGCACCAGATTTAGCTCCTCCATCATTTGACCCGCTTTCCGCCGAGAAACACTCCGGCAATGTTTGCGCTATCGGCCAGACAGCCGATGTTCTCCATCGGATTGCCGTCCACCAGCACGATATCGGCCAGCTTGCCCGCCTCCAGCGAGCCCACATGCTCGCTGTTCCTCATCAGGTGGGCCGCGTGAATCGTTCCGGCTTGGATGGCTTCCATCGGGGTCATGCCCGCTTCGACCATGGCCTCGAACTCGCGCCCGATTCTCGCGTAGGGCGTGTTTTTACTATTGGAATAATCGGTGCCCAGGGCGATGCGCAGCTTGGCGCGCCGGGCCATCTCGATGGTGCGCACGTTGCATTCGGCCGCCTGGGCGGCCTTGTCGAGCATCCATTGTGGGAAGCCCTTCATCTTCGCCACCCCCAGCGATACCGCCAGGGTGGTAACCAGGGTCGCATCCCTTTCGGCCATCAGGTCGATCTCGCGCTGGGTCAGCATCACGCCGTGCTCAATGCACGTTACGCCCGCCAGCAGGGCCTGGTACGCGCCCTCGTTTCCGGTGCAGTGGGCGCACACGTAGGTGTGATGACGCTCCGCCTCCCCCACGATCGCCCGCAACTCCTCCGGGGAAAACTGCACGTCGTCGACCCGGTCGGTGGGCGAGGATACGCCCCCGGTAGCGCAAATCTTGATGAACTTCGCGCCCATGCGGAACTGCTCGCGAACGGCCAGCACGCAATCGTCCACTCCGTCGCACAGGCGCGAAAGGTGGTCTAGCCGGTTATAATCGGCCTTGGAATGCTCGGGCTGGAAATCCACGTGGCCCGAAGTGATGCCCAGCACCTTGCCCCCGGGCAAAATGCGCGGCGAGCGCAGGATGCCGCGCTGCTGCGCTCGGGAGACGAACAGCCCCGCCTCGCTCATGTCGCGCAGGCCGGTGAATCCCGCATCGAGCAGTAGGCCCGCTTGGTGCGCCGCGCCCAGCAGCTGATCGCCGAACAGTCGGCCCCCGCCGAACTCTCCGGCGTCCTCCTCCCCGGTCAGGTGGGCATGGCAATCGATGAACCCAGGCAGTATGCTTTCCGCCCGCACGACCGGCATCCCTTCGGGGATGGTCAGCCCCTCCGCCGCACCCGCGTATGCGATCCGCTCGCCTTCGACGGCCACAGCCCCGCGCTCGATCGCCCCGCCCGAAACACCGTCGATGAGCCGACCCAAGATCACCCAATCCACGGAAGCACCTCCTCATTATCGCAGCCTATTACAAGCTCGTTATAGCGCAAACGTGAGCCCCCGCACCAGCGCGGACGGGCTGCCGACCAGATAGGTCAAAAAGTAGAATTCATCAAAATCCAGGTCATCCCCCACCGCTTCGATGGCCTGCCACAGCCCAGCAAGATTCCCGGCCATGGTCATCTGCGAAACCGTGCCGACCTGCTCCCCGGCGCGGTACAGCACACCACCGCAGGGGATCGAGAAATCCCCCGAGGCCGCGTTGACGGAATGGAACAAATCCAGCGAATACGTGACCAGCAGCCCGGTTCCCATGCGTGCGGCCAGCGATTGCGGCGTGCCCTCTCCGGGCTCCACATAAAGATTGCCCGGCACCGTGGTCAGGGCGATTGGCACATCGCCGGTCATCCGGGCGACGCGGCCTGCGCTGCCGGTGGAGCGCGATCCGCAGGCCGCCCCGGTGGCCAGGGTGTAGAGCGGAGTTACCAGCGCGCCGCGATCCACCAGCTTCGTGGCCCTGCAGCGCGTGCCCTCGCTATCCACATCGAAGCGCTGCCCCAGCAACGGATGGCCGGGCGCATTGATCAGCGAAAACGCCCCGCTGCCGATGCGTTCACCCGCCTGCCCCCGAAAGGGGGAAGCGCCGCTCCGCATCGCCTGCCCCGATAGGGCGAGCCACGCGGTCATCAGGATGTTGCGCATCACACGGCCCGTGAGCACCGCATCGTACACGCCGCCCGCCGGCTTGACCGGAGCCAGCCCGCCGCCATCGGCCAGCGCAGCATCCAGCGCCGCCGCCTTGGCGATTGCCTCGGGATCGAGCTGCGAAAGCGCCGCCCGGCTCACGCGCGCCGACCCGACGGCGGGCTGCCCTTCGCGCTGCGCAGCCACCATCAGCTCGGCCTGCGCATAGCCAGAGTCGCAACCAACCTCGAAACCATGGGAGTTGCAAGTGCGGAGCGAGCGGGCGCTGTCGCGCACCGAACATTCGATCACGGCGGAAATGCCGGGCAAACTGCGCGCCGCCGCTTCCAGCTCCGCCCCAAAGTGCCGCATGTCCTCGACATCGGCCTGCTGATGCGGCTCGCCGATCCGCTCCCCGCCGGATTCGTGCATCGGCTCCGGCGCAGGTGCTTTCGAAAATTGGGCATTTCCCGCGGCCCGCGCGATAACCTCGGCGGCGTCCTCCTCCACCTTCTCGGTGTAGACCATGCCGGTTCGGCCCGCTGTCGCGCGCACGTACAGCTTGGTGCGGTCGAAGGAAGCGCAGCGGGCAATCTCACCCTCCTCGATGAAGAGCGTCGTCTGCCGGATGCGCTCCTCGTTCACCTCGGCGGCGGAGATATGCCCCGGAAGATGCCCAAAAGCCTGACGATAGCGATCCATCGGCATCACTCTGCGCCCCCCTTCCCGCCCACGACCATGCGGGCGATGCGCATGCGCGGCCCCGAGGTGGTCGTGGCCAAAAACCCAGATTCCGCGCCGCAGAACGATCCCCCGCCCTCCTCGGCGATCCACTTTGCGCCCACGCGATCGATCAGGTGCATGGTCTGATCGCCGCGCCCGGTCAGCATCGCGCCCTTGACGCGATGGGAAATGCGGCCACCACGCACCCAGTAGGCCACGTTGGCCATCAGCGTAAACTCGCGCCCGCCTGTACCCCCGCCCAGCGCGGTCACAAACAGGCCCTCGTCCATGTCGCGAATCATCTCGTCCTCGTCGTCGGTTCCGGCGGCCAGAAAGGTGTTGGTCATGCGCGCGCCCGGCGCATGCGCGTAATCCTGGCGCCTGCCGCTGCCCGTTCTGGCGATATTCAGCCGTCGCGCCCCCAAACGGTCCGCCATGAAGCCCCGCAAAATGCCGCCCTCGATCAGCACGTTGCGCTGACGGGGCATGCCCTCATCGTCGTACCGGGCCGAGCCGTACATGCCGGGCAGGGTGCCATCGTCGACGAGGGTCACCTTTTCCGATGCAACTTTTTCGCCCCGCCGATCCCAGAAAAATCCGCCGCGCGCTAGGTCGGTGGTCTCCAGCTGATGCCCGCACGCCTCGTGAAAAAAGGTGCCCGAGCAGCTCCCGCCCTCCAGCACCACCGGCACGCTGGCGCTGGGCGCTTCCCTTGCCTCCAGCGAATCGCGCATGTCCAAAATCACACTCCGCATCCGCGCGAGGTGCGCCTCGCCCTCGAAGGCTTCGAATCCCTGAGGTGCACACGAATCCGAGAAGTAGCTGACCGTTCCCAGCTCGGTGGAAATCAGCGGGATATAGCGGATGCGCGAGGTGACGCGCCGATCCTCGGCCAGGAGGCCTTCGGTATTGGCCAGGGTGATGCGCTGATCGCGATCGAAGTAGGCCAACTGCACGCTGCGCAGTGCCGGGGTGCTGTCCCGGGCAAACACGTCGGCATCGTGCAGCAGCGCAATCTTGCGCTCGTAGCCCGCGCTGCCCGGATAGAGGCGCACCGGGCAAGGCTCCTTGGGCTCAAGCGGATGTGCCTGGAGCGATACCGTGCCCGCGCCACCGCCGCTTGCCCGCAGCAGCGCCGCGGCCTTCCGCACGGCATCCCGCACCGCCTCATCGCCCGGCTGATTGGTGTACACGTACACTCCCCGCGAACCGCGCATCAGGTAGGCCCCCATGCCGCAGGTACGGATGCTGGCGATCCCCTCCGGCGCGCCCTGGTAGTGGATGGCGACGTCCTCGCGATCCTCGAAAAAGAGCTCGGCAAAATCCGCGCCCAGCTCCAGCGCAAGATTTAACGCGAGCTCCATTTGCTCTCGATTTTGCATATGTCCTCCTACGCGTGGTGGCAGGCGACGAAGTGCCCCGCGTCGATCTCGGTCAGCGCGGGCCGCTCGGCCTTGCAGCGCTCGGTGGCGCGCGTGCACCGGCTGCAGAACGCGCACCCTGCGCCCAGGTTGATGGGGCTGGGCACATCCCCGGTGAGCAGAACCCGCTTGCGCGCCGCCTCCACCTCCGGATCGGGAATGGGGATGGCCGAAAGCAGCGCCTCGGTGTACGGATGCCCGTGCGCTGCATAAAGCCTCTGCACCGGCGCAAGCTCGACAATGGAGCCCAGGTACATCACCGCGATGCGGCTGGCGATCTGCTTGACCATGGAAAGATCGTGGGTAATGAACAGATACGAAAGCCCCATATCGCGCTGCAGCCGCATGAGCAGGTTGATGATCTGCGCCTGGATCGACACGTCCAGCGCGGAGATCGGCTCATCGCAGACGATCAGCTTGGGCTCAAGCGCCAGGGCGCGCGCGATGCCGATGCGCTGGCGCTGGCCGCCCGAAAATTCATGCGGAAAGCGGTTGGCGTGCTCCTTGTTGAGCCCCACCATGCCCAGCAGCTCCAGCACCCGTTCGTGGCGGCTAGCGCCGCCCGCCATTCCGTGGATCGCCAACCCCTCGCCGATGGATTGGCTGACCACCTTGAGCGGATCGAGCGAAGCGGACGGATCCTGAAAGATCATTTGCACGTTCTTGCGGTAGGCCAGGTTCTCGCGCCCTCGGAAGCTCCACACGTCCCGATCCTCGAAGGTCACAGTACCGGCATCGGAGCGATACAGCTTCACGAGCACGCGGCCCAGCGTCGTCTTTCCGCAGCCCGATTCACCGACCAGCCCGACCGTCTCGCCGCGATGGATGGTCAAATCCACGCCGTTGAGCGCTTTTAGCACCGTATTGCGATTGAGTGTGAAGTTTTTGGCTATCCCGGATACTTGGAGAAGCGCATCGGTACTCATGCTTCGCCCCTCCTTTCGATGACCTCGCGGTAGCGTTCCCGTGCCTCGGGCGCGTGCAGCCAGCAGCTTGCGGTGTGCAGCGGCTCGTCAAACGTGTACTCGGGGGGCTGCTCCTGCGCGCAGCGGCCCATGGCGTGGGGGCAGCGCGCGGCAAACGCGCAGCCCTTGGGCGGTGATATCAAATCCGGCGGGGTGCCCGGTATGAAGGGCAGCACACCGGTCTGCTCGCTATCGAGCCGGGGCACGGAAAGCAACAGGCCCCAGGTATACGGGTGCTTGGGCGCGCGGAAGATGGTGTGCGCGTCGCCATGCTCCACCACCTTGCCCGCATACATCACGTAGATTCTTTGCGCCATGTTGGCCACCACCCCCAGATCGTGGGTGATGAGCACAATAGAGGTGCCCAGCGCTTCTTTCAGGGAATTCATCTGTTCGATAATCTGTGCCTGAATGGTCACGTCCAGGGCGGTGGTCGGCTCATCGGCAAACAGCACCTTGGGATCGCAGATCAGCGCCATGGCCACCATCACCCGCTGCCGCATGCCGCCGGAAAGCTGGTGCGGGTAGCATTTCATGGTGCGCTCCGGATCAGGAAAGCTGACCAGCCGCATGATGGCCTGCACCCGCTCGCCCGCCTGCTTGCGGGTCACCTTGTGGTGGAGCCGATAGGCCTCGGCGATCTGCTCGCCGATGCGCATGGTCGGATTCAAGTAGGTGAGCGGGTCCTGAAAGATCATGCTCATCTGGTTGCCTTGCAGGCTGCGCAGCTCCTGGGGTGAAAGGGAGAGCACATCGAGCTCCCCAAACATGACGCGCCCGCCCGTCACTCGGCCCGGCGGCGATTGCAAAAGGCCCATCACCGTTTGCACCGTCACCGTTTTGCCGCAGCCGGATTCCCCCACGATGGCGATGGTCTCGTGCTGGTGCAACTCAAACGAAACCCCGCGCACCGCCTGCACTTGGCCCGCGTAGGTGAAAAAGGATACCGCCAAATCGGTGACTGCCAACAAGGGTTTCTGTTCCATCTGTAACACCTATCACTCGCATTGATCATGCATATCGTTTATTCGCTGCGGAGCTTGGGGTCGAGCGCATCGCGCAGACCATCGCCCACCAGGTTGAAGCAAAGCATGGTGATGCTTACAAAGAAGCAAGGAATGATGAAGCGGTAGGGGTATTGCTTGAACACCTCGCTGGCTTCCTTGATCAGCTGGCCCCAGCTGGGGTTAGGCGGCGCGATGCCCAGGCCGATGAAGCTGAGAAAAGCCTCGGCAAAGATGATGCTCGGGATCATCATCGTCATGCCTACGATGGTGATGCCCAGGGTGTTGGGCAGCAGGTGCGAGAAGATGAGCCGCGCCTTCGAGGCCCCCAGTGTCTCGCTGGCCAGGATAAACTCCCGTTCCTTAATCTGCAGCACCATGCCCCGCGTGCTGCGCGCAGCGCCCAGCCATCCGGTGATGCTGAACGCGATGATCAGCGTGGAAATGTTGCCGCTGCCCAGCACCATGATCAGCAGAATGTTGTAGATCATGCCCGGAATGCCCATGAGCACGTCAACGGTGCGCATCACGATCATGTCAAACTTGCCGCCGATGTAGCCCGATATTCCGCCCACCGCCATGCCAATCGCATACGGAATGATCGTGGCCAGGATGGCAATGAGCAGCGAAACCCGTCCGCCGACCCACACCCGCGTCCACAGATCGCGGCCCAAGGTATCGGTGCCAAACCAATGCTGCGCCGAAGGCGGCAGGTTGGCCGCGCCGTAATCGTTGCTATAGTAATTGTAATGGGTCATCAGCGGCCCAAAGAGCACCATGGCCACCAGCAGCCCCAGCACCAGCAGGCTGACCAGCGAAGTTTTGCGCTTACGGAAGCTGCGCCAAACATCCTTGAGATACGAGGTTTCCGGGCGGGCCATCTCCTCGCCCTGAAGCGCGCCTTGGGGAAGCGGCGCAAAATCGTCCATCACGCTGTTGGGGATGTCCATGTGCCTCATCGCCTCCTATCGCACGCGGATTCGCGGATCGAGCACCCCATACAGGATGTCTACCAGCAGGTTCATGACCACCAGGAAGGAACCGTAGAATATGGTTAAGCCCATGATGAGCGGGTAATCGAGGGTATTGACCGCGTTGACGAAGTGCTTGCCCAGGCCGGGAATCACGAAGATTTGCTCCACGACGAACGAGCCCATCAGCACCCCGGCGATGGCCGGGCCCAGCCCGGTGACCATGGGCACCAGTGAATTTTTGAGCTGGTGCTTGAGCACCACCCGAATCGGCTTCATGCCCTTGGCCTTGGCGGTTTTTACATAATCCTGGGTGGTCACGGCCAGCATGCAGGCCCGCATGGACCGCGTGTTTCCGGCAATGGTGCCCAAGCCCAGCACAAAGGAGGGCATGATCAGGTGCGGGAACGTGCCCCATCCGCCCACCGGAAGCAGGCGAAGCTGCACGCCAAAGAAAAAGCGCAGCAACGGGCCGATGACCATGCTGGGCAACGCGATGCCCAAAATCGCGAAGATCATGAGCAGATAATCGGGCCAGCGGTTGCGGTATTGCGCGCAAAGAATGCCAAATAAAATGCCGGTCAGCTCCGCAAACAGCAGCGCAAACAAGCCCAACTTTGCCGAAACCGGGAAAAATTCGCCGATGATGGCGGTGACCTCCCGGCCCACGAACTTGATCGATGTGCCCAGGTCTCCGTGGAGCAGGTTGCCCAGGTAGATCACGTATTGCTCGGGGATGGATCGATCCAGGCCGTAGTACGCTCGCTGCTTTTCCTGCACCGATTGGGGTATCTTTTCATTCAAAAAAGGGTCCCCCGGCAGCAGCTTAGCCAGAAAGAACGTAACCGTAGCCAGCACAAACACCGTGAGCAACGCAATGCCGATGCGCTTGATGGTGTATCGTAGCATGAGTATCCTCCGTGGCGTTGGATGTGCGGATGCAATGACAGTCTCATTTGAAAATGCGCGGCGGACCAAGCCTTATCCATCCTGGCCCGCCGCGGAGGGGTTTTCGAACTGCTTACTTGGCGACGATGTCGCAGAAGGCCAGGTCGGCGCCGTAAGAGTTGTCGATGTTCGTGATCACGATGCCGGACTTGTACAGCACGTGCTGGGTCTGCCAGGTGATCAGCAGATCGGGCACTTCGGCACAGAAAATCTTCTCCATCTCGGCGATGGTATCGCAGCGCTCTTTGTAATCCAAGGTCTGCTGCGCCTTGTCCAGCAGCTCTGCGTAAGCCGGGTTGTTGTAGCCAAACAGCGCATCGGGGTTGTTCATGTCCCAATAGGTCAGCGCGCCGCCCATGCTGGCCGCATCCATGGTGCCGATGGCCACGCCGCCGAGCCAGAAGTCATAATCGTGCGAGTACACCTTGCCGATCATCTGCTGGATGGGCTGCGGATCGATGACGCACTTGACGCCCAGCACGGTGAGGAACATATCCTGATAGGCCTGCAGCTGGGTCTGGGAATTTTGCGATTCGTAGCAGAGCATGTACAGCTCCGGCACGTCCGCGATGGTTGCGCCCAGCTCCGCCAGCGCCTTGTCCAGGTATTCCTTGGCCTTGGCCGGATCGGCGGTCACGTTGATGCCGTTCTCCAGCGGGTATTCATCGATGAACTTGCCGCTCACGCCCACCGCGTTGGGATCGATGAAACGATTGGCCGGGGTCTGCCCCACCAGCACGGCGTTGCAGATGGCGGTGCGGTCGATG
The DNA here is from genome assembly GCA_031553615.1 of Eubacteriales bacterium. Taxonomy (GTDB): domain Bacteria; phylum Bacillota; class Clostridia; order Christensenellales; family Aristaeellaceae; genus WQXF01. The sequence goes on along the minus strand of JAVBLJ010000006.1, from coordinate 66,736 downwards.
GCATAGGTCAGCGCCAGGCGGAAGTTGACGTTCGAAAGGAACTTGCCCGCCGCCTCGGATTTGCCGGTCTGGTTGATGTGCAGGAATTGATCGGTGTTGCAGAAGGTCACGCCCTCAAAGCCCGCATCGTACAGCTGCTGGTAGTGGGCCGGATTGGTGAACACCGCGAGATCGATCTCGCCGGTCAGCATCATTTCGGCCGCGGTATCGTTGGAGACGTTGGCCAAGCCGGTGAGCTTGGTGAGGTTCACCTTCTCGGCGTTCCAGTAGTTGGGGTTCTTTTCGAGCACGATCTTGCTCTCGTGCGACCATTCGGTAATCACGAAGGGGCCGTTGCCAAACACAGTCTCCATGGTGGAGCCGTAGGCCTCGCCGGCCTTCTCGACGAACTCCTGCTTCAACGGCACAAAACCGGACACCAGGTACAGGTTCTCCAGGCCGGTATCCTTGAACGCCACTTCGAGGGTGCGCTCGTCGATGGCCTTGAAGCCGACCGTCGACTTATCGGCGGTACCGGCGGCATACTCTTCGGCGTTGGCGATGATGTAGCCGCCCGACGCCTGCGAATGGCCCGCCGCCGGATCGATCAGGCGGAAGAACGCATACTCAAAATCCGCGGCCACGACCGGGGTTCCATCGGCCCACTTGCTTTCGCGCAGGTGGAATACGATGGTCTTGCCATCCTCGGAAACATCCCAGCTCTCGGCGATGCCGGGCTGAGCCGCGCCATTCATGATGCGCGTCAAGCCTTCGGTGGTGTAGCTGACGATGTTGCTGGACTCATCGTCGGAGCTCTCCGCCGGGTCGAGCGAGGTGGATTCATAGTCGCGCGCCCAGGTCAGTTCCTTCGCGACGGCATCCGCCGCAAAGGCAGGGGTCAGGCTTACCGAGAAAAGCGCCAGGGTCAAAGCGAGGACCAACAGCGTAGCCAAAAACCTCTTCATACAATACGTCCCCTTCCTTTTCTATCAGTGAAATGGAGCTCTCCATTTTACCGTCGGTTCACGGTAGGGCGGATGCTTGTCCCCTCTACCGCTGGTTGATGTCCTCGATCAGCCGCTCCTTAGCGGTTGCCGGATCGTGCGCGAGCAGCGCATCAACGATGCCCTTGTGGAAATCCTGCCAGCGAGGATGCTTCTCCGGAGTCACCCGCTGCTCCACCCGCGACGCCGAGCCCAGCAACGACTCGATCAGGGATACGATGTACTTATCGTTGGTCAGCCGCGCCAGAGCCATATGGAACTCACTGTTATTGACGCTGGCGCTGTCCATTTCGTTGAAATCATCTTTGATCAGCGCATACAGCGCACGAATCCTTTCGTCGGGCACTTCCCGGCTCACGATATCGAGCACCAGCGACTCCACCACGACCCGCAGCCGCTTAAGCTGCTCCATCTCGGTGGGCGAAAGCATGGTGACCATGTACCCGCTGCGCGGATAGCCGGTCAGGTGCCCCTCCGCGCAAAGGCGGTGCAGCACCTCGCCCGCCGTCACCTTGCTCACCCCGTGCTTTTCCGAAATATCCCGCTCCACGATGAACTCGTTGGGCTTGTACACCGCGCGGAACACGTCCCGTTTCACCTGGGCATACACTTCATCGATCAGTTTCATAGTTCTCCTCAAGCTCTCCTGATTATCAGCGCCGCTTTTCTGTATCCATACGCTGCTGGACGAACCCGCGCGCGATGCAGGCGCGCTCCAAGCGCTCGACCAGGGCGTTCGCCTGCGCTGTCGTGGTGGCGATGTTGAGCCGCGTGAAGCCGGAGCCGCCCGGGCCGTAATCGGTTCCCGGATCGGCCACGATACCGGCCTCCCGCTCCAGGAAAAGGTGTAGCGCTTCATCCGTAAGGCCCAGCGCGCGGAAATCCAACCATAGCACGAACGTGCCCTCCATGGGGGAGAGACGCAGCATGGGCAGCCGTTCCCCGAGCGCTGCGCTTACGCTTTGGTACAGCCCGTACACATGGGCATTCATCGCCTGAATCCAGCGAAGCCCTTCTTCCGAGTACGCGCCGAGCACCGCCGAGTAGAAAAACGGATCGATGCTGCCAAAGTGATCGATGGTGCGCTGTTTGCAGTAAGCGCTGCGCAGCGCTTCATCCGGGATAATCAGGTTGGCGTGGTTGACGCCGGTGAGGTTAAACGCCTTGCCCAGGGAGGTGGAGGTGATGCCCCACCCTTCCCCCACGCCAACAAAAGGAACAGCGGCGTGGTTCCCGAAGCACACTTCAGCAAATATTTCATCGGAATACACGATGACCCGGTGGGCCTTCGCCATGCGGGCGATGCGCTCCACATCCTGCCGATCGAACACCTTGCCCGTAGGATTGTGCGGATTGCAGAGCACCATCAGCCTGTTGGTGGGCACCGCCATCAGCGCCTCCAGCCCGGCAAAATCGATGCTGTATGCCCCCTCTTGCTCCAGCAGCGGATTGCTCACCACGGTGCGGCCGTTGTTGCGCACGTTGACATCGTAGCGATAGTACGAGGGATGCTGGATGATCACGCCGTCGCCCGGATTGGTGAACGCGCGAATCGCGGTGCCAAGGCCGAAGATGGTGCCCAGCGTCGGCACCAGCTGGTCGGCTGACGCATCGAATCCGCGCACCTTCCGCATCCACGAACACACCGCCTCGCGGTATGCGCCATCAGCGATCGTATAGCCGAAAAGCCCGCGCTCCGCCAGGCGCACCAACGCATCCGAAAGCACCGGGGCCGTCGGGAAATCCATTTCTGCGCCGGAGAGCATGATGGGTTCCCCTTCATACGAAGCTTGGGAGAGAACCCAATCCTTCATGTTGCCGATCTGCCCTCTGTTCGCGGACTGTTCAAAATCAAACTGCATGCAATCCTATTCCTCGCATGATTTTTGGAATAAACCATTCGTATGCAAGAATTCCTCAGTTCGCATCTCACTGAGTATCTCAATGGGGTTACTGTACAGGAACACCCTGCTTTTGTCAACAAAATTCGCCGCCGGAATGCAAGCCTTTGATTGCGAGCCTTTAATTGCGAGCCTTTGATTAAAACCCTACTTGTTTTCCTTTCGGTAGGCGCCCAGCGTAACGCCGAATGCTTCGCGGAAGGCCACGCCCAATCGCGATGCCGAAGCCAGCCCCACCGAGAACGCAATCTCCTCCTGGCCGAGATTGGAATGGATCGCCAGCATCTGTGCCCTCCGCATGCGGATGGCGTTCAGGCATTCCTTGGGCGAAACATTGCCTACCTTGCGCATCACGCGAAATAACTGGGAGCGGCTCAACCCCACAAACGCGGCCACCTCCTCCACGCCGATGCCGTGCTGATAATTCCCCTCCATATACCAAAGAGCTTTATCGTAGTAATCGCGGTGTGCATCCCCAGCGTCGCTGGTTTGCCCCTGTGCAATCAAGGCTAAGGCTTGGCAGAGCCCGCCCAGCGCATTCCATTCCCCCAGGCGTTCGGCCGCCCCCGCATGCATCGACCGGATGTGGGCCATCAGCGCGGATGCATCAGCGCAGGTGAACACCGGCCGCTTTCTCGTCAGCCCCACCTGCTTGGTGAGCAGCTCCGCATCGTAGCCGTTATACCCCATCCAGCCATACAGCCATGGATGCACCACGTCTGCGCGATAGGTGGAGACCTGGCCCGGATAGATGATGAACCCCTGCCCCGCTTCCAAGGGATGCTCCTGCTCCGGCGTCCAAAAACTGCCGCAGCCCGCTTCCACGAAGTGAATCAGGTAGTGATCCCGCACAGCGGGGCCATACTGATGCCCCGGCAGGCAAGCCTCCCAGCCGCATTGTACCACATACAGGCTGCCTCGCCCGGATTGCTTCTTTTGCCAAAGCTCCATCGTTTTCCCCTCCGGTCAATCAATCACCATGCAACAAAACGAATGCGATAGATTACGCCTTATTCCTTCTTGGCATCACGTTCATTCTCCTGCATGCAACATTTCGATTGCTATTTGCAACAAAGCCTGATACCCGGATTTCCCCATGCATGCTATACTCAAGGCAATGCTGAATAGGAGGGTCTAACCATGCCAAAGATTACTTTTATGGGCGCAGGCTCCAGCGTGTTCGCCAAGAACGTGCTGGGCGATGCCATGCTCACCCCTGCGCTGGAAGAAAGCACCATCGCGCTCTACGACATCGATCCGGAGCGGCTATCGGAATCGCAAGCGATGCTGGAGGCCATCAACCGCAACAACGGCTCGAAGGCTCACATCGAAACCTACCTGGGCATCCCCAACCGCAAGGACGCGCTGCGCGGCGCGCACTACGTGGTCAACGCCATCCAGGTCGGCCTCTACGAGCCGTGCACCGTTACCGATTTTGAGGTGCCGAGAAAATATGGCCTGCGCCAAACCATCGCCGATACGCTGGGGATCGGCGGCATCTTCCGCTCGCTGCGCACCATTCCGGTCATGCTGGATTTCGCGCGCGACATGGAAGAGGTTTGCCCCGACGCCTGGTTCCTCAATTACACCAACCCCATGTGCACCCTCACCGGGGCCATGCTGCGCCTGACCCCCATCAAGACCGTGGGCCTGTGCCACAGCGTGCAGGTTTGCGCTGAGCACCTGATGAACGGCTTGGATATGCCCTACGACAACCTCGTGCAGTGGAAGATCGCGGGCATCAACCACCAGGCCTGGCTGTTGGAGGTCACCCGTGATGGCGTCGATCTCTACCCCGAAATCAAGAAGCGCGCCGCCGCCCGCACCGAGAAACATGGCGACATGGTGCGCTACGAGATCATGAAGCGCTTTGGCTATTATGTAACCGAATCCAGCGAGCACAACGCCGAGTATATGCCCTACTTCATCAAGGATAAATACCCGGAGCTTATCGAGCGCTTCAACATCCCGCTGGACGAATACCCGCGCCGCTGCGTGAACCAGATCAAGCACTGGAAGGAGCGCGGCCACGAGCTAACCCAGAATCCGCTGCTCAGCCACACCCGCACCCACGAGTACGCCAGCTACATCATGGAGGCCATGGAGACCAACGTGCCCTTCAAGATCGGCGGCAATGTGCTCAACCACGGCCTGATCACCAACCTGCCCCGTACCGCGGCGGTCGAAGTGCCCTGCATGGTAGACAAGAGCGGCGTGCAGCCCTGCTATATCGGCGACCTGCCCGAGCAATGCGCCGCCATGAACCGCACCAACGTCAACGTGCAGCTGCTGACCATCGAGGCCGCGCGCACCCTGCAGAAGGATTACATCTATCAGGCCGCCATGATGGACCCGCACACCGCCTCCGAGCTCTCCATCGACGACATCGTGGCCATGTGCGACGACCTGATCGAGGCACACGGCGATTGGATGCCCAAATACAAGTAACAAGCCCGCAAAACCCGCCTTCGGTGCTACTCACATCGCATTCGCAGCGCTTGTTCGCAGAGCACAAGGCTGGAACAGTCCGCATCCGCGCGTGCTTCGTTGCCAAAAAAGGAGCTGTCGTTCTTGCATTTTGCCAGCACGACAGCTCCCGCTTTGTATCAAAGTCACTTTTGGATGTGGCGGAGAAGGACTAGCTTACGCGGGCTGACGCGGATGGCCGAAGCTTGCAACGTCTGTACGCCGTTCGTCAGCGCCACCGTAGACGCCGCCGTGATCCCACTGATCTCCAAATAATACGCCACCATGAAGGCATTGCTTCTGACGCACAAAAAGTGCGCGGGATCAGGCCGCGTGGTTGGCCTCCGCCCTTCTCTTTTGATGCCCTTTCACTCGTCTTGACCCCTATACTGAAAATCCGTGAACTGCGCCGGAACACCGGCCGCTCGCCCGTTTCCGGTTGCGTAGAGCGCCAGCAGCACGCCGGTAAAGCCTAGCTCGTGCGCCTCGGTGGAAACGTGCCGGGTCAGCGCGTCGCCCAGGTGCAGGCGCTCACCGCCCACCAGCGCGTAGACGTGGTATTGCAGCGCATCAAAGGCCAGCTCGAGCGCCAACGCATTGCCAGCGAAGGTCTGGCGACTCTGCATGTGCACAATATCGCCGACCACCTTGCGGAAACAAAGCCACGTCTGCCCCGCTTCGCGCAGCAAGCAGGCATCCAGGTGCGCATCGCTCTTGTAATAAATCGAAAGTCCCGCTTCCTCCCCTTCTTGCTGCGGCGCAAAGGAAAGCCGCACCGAAGCGCTGCCCTGCAAATCCTTCTGGCGAAAGCCCAAGAAGGCCGGATTCCCCAGGTCGGAGAGCGTGCAGGCGTTGCCGAACAGCGCGGCACCCTGTGGCCCATAAGCGTAGTTTGAGGGATCGGGGTTGCGCAGGTGCACCCAGTTGAAGTCGGGCGCACCCGCAAAAGCTGCTTGATAGACGCGTTCACGCCGCTGCCCGCCGCTCGGAAGCCGATCGCTCTCCATCCAGGTTTCAATGGGCCGTCCGCCATTGATCACCGGCCAGCCCTCGGCCCATTCCACCGGGGCCAAAAAGGTCTCGCGCCCCAGGTGGTGGAAGAACTGATGCGTCTGGCGATAGCCGAGGAAAACCGCCCACCAATTCCCGGCGTTGTCCTGAATCAAGTCCGCGTGACCGGTGGCTTGGATCAGCCGCCGCTTTTGGGGGCGGTGGGTCAAAATCGGGTTGTGCGGGCAGCTCTCGTAGGGCCCATACAGGTCGCGAGCGCGGGCAATCGTCACCATGTGCCCCAGCTCGGTGCCGCCTTCGGCGTTAACCTGATAGTACCAGCCCTCCCGCTTGTAGATATGCGGCGCTTCCGGTGCGGCCTCGCCAATGCCGCCCCAGACCGGCTGCGGCGGACGAAGGAAGCGCCCGGTCGCCAGGTCGATGGGGGCCATCAGGAAGCCCGCTTGCGACTCGCTAGTCAGTCTCGCGTTGGAAATAAAATGGGCACTGCCGTCCTCGTCAAAGAACAGCGATGGATCAATGCCGCCCTGATCGACGCGAATCGGCTCCGACCACTCTCCCGCCGGGTCCTTGGCGCGCACATAGAAATTGCCTAACAGCGTCGTGTTGGTGGTCACCATATAGAAGAAGTCGTCAAACGGGTTATATCGGATTGTCGCCGCGTAAATGCCCTTGGAGCAGGCCGCGCCCTCCAGCGGTAGCTGGCTGGCCCGCGTCAGGCAGTGGCCGATCTGCGTCCAATTGACCAAATCCCTCGAGTGAAAAATCGGCACGCCGGGAAAGAACTCAAAGGAACTGGTCACCAAGTAAAAATCGTCGCCTTTTTTGCAAATGCTGGGATCCGGATAAAAGCCGGGGAGAATCGGGTTGCGATAGCGCATGTCGGCACACTCCCTCTATCGTTTTGCATTGCTATCCAATTGCTTTATTATACCAGCATCTGCAGCGAAATGCGCGGCGAGTCCGTGTTAAGAATGCCGATACACGTCCCAGCCCAGGTAATTGCCCAAAGCTTCTTCCAAAATGTCCGCAACGTGCGCCTGGGTCAACGCCACATGGTGCTCATAGCCATTGCGGGTCAGATGTTTCATTAGGTCGTTCAGGTTGGGCACCTCGCAGACCGCCACGCCGCCGAAGGTAGGCAGCGGATCGTCCGTGAACTGCCCTTCTCCCAGATAGCACTTGATTTTGCCCGCCCGATCGTCGGTCGACACCTTGAGATACGTCATGGCCTCCGACCGAACACGCCCCTTTAGCGCGCCAAAGGAAACCTCGGTGCCCAGGGTGGTGGCCAGAATGTCCAGGCTGCCAATCTCCGGCGTCTCGTTAAACGCGCAAGCCGGGTAGTTCGAGCAATGGACGTTGATGCACTTGTTTTGCTCGTTCTTGTAATTGTTGTTCCAGTCCTGATAAATCGGAGGGATGCCGCTGGCCTTCAGCAGCGCCAGCATGCTCACCGCGCCCATCACGTCCGGTTCGCAGGCCGAAGGCATCCCCTTTTCCCCCATCATGGACATGCACAGGCACATGGCGCAGCCATAGTTTGCCTCGACGCTATCCCAGCACTGGATCGCGCTGGCGTCGCAATGGTGGTCGCGCATCCAGCTTTCAATGGCCAAACAAAGCTTGGCCTGCTTGACGATATTGCCCTCGTCCACGTCCTTGGAAATCTTGCCATAGGCACGGATTTCGGCCACCTTATCCGCAATCAGCCGCTCATCCGTGATCTGCGCGATATCGGCCATGATCTCGCTAAAATCTTCGGTCTCTACGGTGATGCCCGCCTGCTGAAGCAGCTTTTCGCTATACCGCACGGTGCGGAAGGGCATAACGCGCGCCCCGATCTGCGCGATGCGGGCGGTTTTCATCGCCTTGACCACCGCGCAGACCTTGGCGAACTTTTCCACGTCCGCCTTGAACTCCTCCCCATCGACCGGGCAGGTATGCCGGGCGGTGAGGCTATACTTAATGCCATACTGATACAGGTTGTTGCAGAGGCTCAGCTTGCCGCAAAAAGCATCCCGGCGATTCTCCAGCTGCAGCTTGTCGAAATCGTCGTCACAGGCCTGAACTAAAATCGGCACATCGCACTTGCTCCACTTAATGGCGTCCGCAATGCCCGTTTCCTCGCCAAAGTTGGGCAAGCAGATAATGATGCCGTCGATCGCATCCGCGTGCTCGCGGAACAGCTTGGCGCACTTTTGCGCCTCCTCATAGGTCATGGTTTCGCCCATGAAGGTATCCTCGGTGGATAGAGCAATCACCTGATGCCCCCATGCCGCCAAGCTCTTGAGCAGCTTTTCACGCGCCGCCGACACCAGATGATCCGGGAAAAAGCTTCGATTGCTAATCAAAACCCCAAAGGTCGCCATATTCAATCTCTCCTTTTCAAGACGGATAATTGCTCATGAACGATCGCGCTTTATCGGCAGCGTTTTAACGGCAGCGCTTTATCGCCGCGCGCCAACCTGAAAGCGCATTCTCTCGCCAGGCCGCGCCTTGCTGCGGCATATACCGCGCCCCCGCATCGCGCCGGACGTTCGCCCCGTCCGGGTAAAGCCCGGTCGCCATGCCCGCCATATAACCGGCACCCAAGGCGCTAAGCTCGCTGACGGCGGCGCATTGCACAGCACAATCCAAAAGATCCGCTTGCAGCTGCATCAGCAGCCGGTTCTGGGTGGGCCCGCCATCCACGCGCAGCTCGCTCAGCCGGTTTCCGGTGTCTTTCTCCATGGCGCGGATGATGTCCGCATCCTGATGCGCCATGCTTTCCAGCGCAGCCCGCACGATGTGGGCCCGGGTTGTCCCCCTGTTCATGCCGCAAAGCAGCGCGCGAGCGTTGCCATCGCTATATGGCGCGCCCAGGCCGGAGAAGGCGGGCACCAGGTAGACGCCCTGCGTGTCGGGCACGCTGGCCGCGATTTGCTCCACCTCGGTCACGTCGGTCACCATCCCCGCCTCATCCCGGAGCCAGCAAAGGGTATCCCCGGAGCAGGTCACGTTGCCTTCAAGCACATAACAGGTCTCCCCACGGAAAGCATAGCCCACCGAAGTGGACAGCCCAAAGCCCGATAGCGTTGGCGCATGGCCGATGTGCATCATTACCGAAGACCCGGTACCATAGGTAGCCTTGGCCATGCCCCGCTGATGGCAGCCCTGGCCAAAGAGAGCGGCGTGGCTGTCGCCCATCACGCCGGTGATCGGCAAATCCTTCGGCAGACCCGCCACGGCCACCCTGCCAAAATCGGCATCCGAAGGGGCGATCTTCGGCAGGCAGGCCACCGGAATGCCGAACAAATCACACAAAGCCTGATCCCACGAAAGCGTTCGCAAATCCATCAGCTGCGTCCGGCTAGCGTTGCTCACATCCGTTTGAAAAACCGCGCCGCCGGTCAGCCGATGCACCAGATAGCTATCCACCGTGCCGATGCACAGCCCACCCTCTTGGGCCTTTCTACGCAGCTCCGGCCTTGCTCGCAGTACGCTGGCGGCTTTGGCCGCCGGAAAATAGGCCGACAGGGCAAGCCCGGTTTTGCAGCGCACCGCCTCCGCATGATCGGCCAGCTCCCGGCACAGTGTCTCGCCCCGGACATCTTGCCACACCACGGCCGGGCAAACCGGCTCCCCGGTACCGCGATCCCAGAGCACCGTGGTCTCCCGCTGGTTGGTAATGGCCAGCGCCGCCATTGCACCCGCGCCTTGGGCGACCTCGGCAATGCCCTCCCGCACGTTTTGCCAAATCTCGGCCGCGTCGTGCTCCACCAGCCCAGGTGCCGGATAATACTGGCGATGGTTCTTGGCAAACCGCCGGACGATATCCCCTTTCTCGTCCAGCAGAAAGACTTTGCTGGCCGAGGTGCTTTGGTCGATCACAATCAAATGCCTGGCGCTCATTTCCCCATCGCCTCCAGCACGGACGCGGCGATGCCCTCGCCGGTCAGGCCATAGTGGGCAAACACCTCCGCCGAAGTGCCGCTATACAAGGTTTCGTCCGGCAAGCCCAGAATGCGCATGCGGGTTGGCTTTTTCTGCGAAAGCAGCTCCGCCACCGCGCCGCCGAGCCCACCGTGTACGTTATGCTCTTCCACCGTGATCACCAGCCCGGTTTTTGCTGCCTCCAGCACCGCCGCCTCGTCCAGCGGACGCAGGGTGTGCATGTCGTACACCACCGCCGCCACCCCCGCTTCTTCCAGCTCCTTGGCCGCTTCCAGGGCATGATAAACCATCTCGCCGCAGGCGATGAGCGCCGCGTCGCGCCCTTCGCGAAGCAGGTTGGCCTTGCCCGCGGTGAAGGGGGCATCCGGCCCATATACGGCAGGCACGGCCCCGCGCCCCATGCGTACATAGGCCGGTTCCGCCGAGATGGCAAGGTAATCGGTCAGCTTGACCATTTGCGCCGCGTCGGCAGGCAAGAATATCTCGATGCCGGGGATCGCCCGCATCAGGGCTATATCCTGGGTGGCGTGATGGGTGGCGCCCAACGCGCCGTAGCTTACCCCGCCGGAAACGCCGATGACCTTGACGTTCAGATGGGAGTAGGCCACGTCCACCTTCACCTGCTCGGCGGAACGGAGGGAATAAAAGCAAGCCGGGCCACAGACAAAGGGCCGGAGACCGCCGTTGGCCAGGCCCGCGGAAATACCGATGGCGTCCTGCTCCGCAATACCGCATTCCGCGAACTGCCCTGGCAACTCGTGGGCGAAATCGCCCAGCGTCACCGAACCCCTGCTATCCGTTGCAACCGCGAAAATGGTCGCATCCCGCCTCGCCAATTCCAACAGCCGACGCGTGAAGGCCATGCGCACCGCTTCTGTTTTCATGTCCAGTTCCGCTTTCATGCCCAGCTCACCCCCTCCACGCCCAGCGCGCGATAGCCCTCGGCCAGCTGCTCGGCGGTGGGTACCTTGTGGTGCCATGCCTTTTGCCCCTCCGCAAAGGGCAGGCCCTTGGCTTTGACCGTATGGCAAATGAGGCAATGGGGTCGGCCGTTTTGCGGGGCGGTATGGAAATAGTCCAGCAGCGCCTGCACGTCGTGGCCGTCGATCTCGGCGACATCCCAGCCAAAGGCGGCCCACTTATCGCGAAAGTTCTCCAGCGCCATCACTTCTTCCGTTGTTCCGCTGATCTGCAGCCCATTGCGGTCGACGATGGCGTACAGATTGTCCAGCTTGTAGTGTGCTCCGGCCATGGCCGCCTCCCAAACGCTGCCCTCGCCCTGCTCGCCGTCGCCCATTACCACAAAGGTGCGATAGTCCTTCCGCAGGCGTTTGGCCGCCAAGGCGATGCCCACCCCCACCGGCAGGCCATGCCCCAGCGCCCCGGTGCAGACCTCTACGCCCGGGGTTTTGTTGTTGGGGTGACCCATCAGGCGGCTGCCCGCCTGCGAAAAGGAGCGCAGCTCCTCTTTGGGAAAAAACCCCCGATCTGCCAGTAGCGCCAAGTATCCTTCGACGCTATGGCCTTTGCTGAGCAAAAACCGATCGCGGTCTGCCCATTGGGGGTTGTCCGGCTTCACCCGCAGCACGTCGTAATAGAGCACGCTCAGCACGTCCAGCACCGACAGCGCACCGCCGGTGTGGCCGGTATTGGCCCGATGAATCATGGTGATGGCATCCGCCCGGCGCGCGTTGGCCAAGCGGACAATTTCTTGCGCAGTCAAGCTCTTTCGCCCTCCTTACGTATTTTTCTGGGCAAATAGCGCCAGCTTTGCATACATATCCTCCAGAATCAAGCGGCTGTCGATTTCGTTGTACACGCGAATCGCCGGGTTCAGCCCGGTGTGCACATAGGTCATCTCCTGGGTGATCAGCGGCGCGGGCATCAGGCTATACTCAAAGCGATGCTCATAGAGTATCAGGCCCACCGACGGGTTATCGCCCAGCACCCAGGTTTCGCCGGTTCGGAAGGCGCTCTTGCGGGGAATGGGTTCCATGCTGTGCTCCTGGAGCTGCTCGCACAAATACGCACCGATTTTGCCGCAGGGGCGAACCCGGTACTCCAGCTCCGCCAGCGAAACCGGCATCATTTCATACACGTTTTTTGGCACCTGCCAAAGGGCGATCCCGCTGGCAAAAACCACGTTGGCGGCATGGATATCGTTGCTCAGGTTGAACTCCGGCCCGCCGCTGGGGTAGCGTCCGCCGCCGATCCAGATCGCGGTCAGGCGACCCGCGATGCGCGGCTCCATCAGGTACGCGCTGGCCAGATCGGTCAGCGGGCCCATGAATGTCACGTACAGCGGACGAGGATCATCCTTCATCGCCTCGCGGACAATCAGCTCCGCGCCCTCGGAAAGCTGCGGGGTGCTCTTGTTCTCCAGCGCCCGCGCCGCGCCGCGATAGAGCAGGCCAGTCGTATCAAAGCCCATCTTATCAAAAATCACTTCGAGCTCACGGTAGCTGCGCTCCATGCTATCCGTCACCCGGTCGCAGCCAAAGTGCGCCGCAATGAGCCCCACGTTGTCAAACTTGGGGCTGAGCAGGGTTTGGACGATGGCAAACTGGTCGTCCGCCTCGTTCTTGGCATCGGTGTTTGTAATCACGCGCACGATTTTTTCCGCGGGCACCTGAAACCTGTACCAGTCATAAATCATCGGGCTCATCCTTTCACCGCGCCGTTTGTCAGCCCGGCCACAAAGTACTTCTGGCAATACGCAAAGACAATCATGAGCGGAATGGTCACCATGCAAACGCCGGAGGTGTACTGCCCCCATTCCACGCCCATCTCGGTCTTAAAGTTCAGCAGCCCCACCGGCAGCGTCTTGATCGCAACGTTGGAGGCCGTGGTGATGCTGGCCCACATGAGCTCACCCCAGTTCCCAATGAAGGTAAATACGACGATGGTTGCCAGCGCCGGAGTCACTAGCGGAAGCATCACGTGGACAAAGGTTTTGAACTCGTTGCAACCGTCGATGCGCCCGCTCTCGATCAGCTCCTGGGGAACGGTCTCGAAGTATTGTTTCATAATATACATGCTAAAGGGGATTTGCCACGCGATGTAGGGCAAGATCAGCGTGAAGTAATTGCCCATCAGGTGCATTTTACCCATCATCGAATACAGCGAAATGTAGATCGCGATACCGGGCACAAAGTTAAACACCATGAATGCCGACATGATCAGATTGGCCTTGGGGATGCGCAGCTTGGCCAGCGCATAGCCGCCCAAGGTGGCGATCAGGCAGGTGGTCAGCACCGATACCGCCGAGACCAGCGCGCTGTTGCCAAAGTATTTGCCCAGCTTGCCAATGTTCCAGGCGTTGATGTAGTTCCCCCACTCAAACGTGCGGGGAATACCGAAGAGGTTCACAAAGAATTCCTTGTTGCTCTTCAGGGAGGTCAGCAGCACAAAGAGGATCGGGTAAGCGACCAGTACAGTCGAGATGCATAGCAATACGTAAGCAAAAATCTTCAGCGCTCGGCTGGATTTGAAAACTTCACTGTTCATACGATTCACCTCGCACGACGGCCTTCACCGCGAGCATGCCGATCAGCACGATCAGCACAAAGATCATGCTCATGGCCGCACCATAGCCATACTTATTGAACGAGAAGGAGTTTTGCAGAATCCACATGGGCATGACGATGGTGCTCTTCGCCGGGCCCCCAGCGGTCAGCGCCACCACCGTATCGTATATCTTAAGCCCGCTCATCAGCGCGAATACCGCGCTGAGCTGCACAAAGGGCATAATCAGCGGGAGAATAATCTTCTGAAAAATCTTGAAATCCCCCGCGCCGTCCAAGCGCGCGGATTCAATCTGGGAAAGATTCAATCCCTGCATACCGGCGAAGCACAGCACCATCGTCAGGCCGACCTGCTTCCAGGCCGAGACAAACAGAATACAGTACAGCGCGGTATTCTTATTGGTCAACCAGGCGGTTTGCACAGGTGCAACGCCAAAGAGACCGCGTATTGCGTTCAAAGCACCGTTGAGGATGCCGTTATCCGGTTCGAATACAAAGGCAAAGATGAGCGCAGTAATCACCGCCGGGATCATGCTGGGCGAAAAGAGCACGGTACGAAACGCCGCGCCCCAGCGTCGGCCTACATACAGCAGCAGCCACGCCAGCAGCACGCCTACCACCACGCTAATCGCCGACGATGCCACACCCAAGTAAGCACTGTTCTTGATGGCGATCAGGAAGGTCTTGTCCTTGAATGCATTGATGTAGTTGGTAAAGCCCGTAAACGTCCGGGGGCCAAAGCCGTCCCACTGAAAGAAGGACAAAACAAAACTATCAAAAAACGGAACGATCGCAAAGATAAGGTAGATCAGCGTCGCTGGTAAAAGAAACAGGAGACCGGCCATCCTGTATTTTCGGTTGAGGCCGTTGTGCGATTTCAGTTGCTGCATCGTCTGGTCAACTCCTTTTCGCCAGGGCACAGGCAGGGTGGGGAGATTTTTTGAAAAAGAGCGGGCAATTCAGGGTTGAATTGCCCGCCCGCGTCGATCATTCATGGCATCCGTCTGCATACCGCGGCAAATGCGTGGAATAACAGTCGCTTACTGCTGCGCCGCCTGGCGGAAATCCTCCAGCTGCTGCAGGATATCAGCCACCGAGGTACCGGTGCAGACAGCGCCGATCATGTCGTTCTGTACATAGGCGTTCATCTCGGAGGAGATGTTCTGCAGATGCTTGTAGCCGACCACGTTGTCGCCCTGGGTGGTGGCGAGCAGATCCTTCATCAGCTGGCTGGCCACTTTGTCCTGCATAGACTTGGTGGAGGGCAGGCGGCCGCTGCCAATGATTTCGGCGATGCCCGCATCGCTGGTGTAGTACTTAATGAAGCGGATCGCTTCTTCCGGGTGCTTCGCGTTGGCCGGGATGAACAGCGCGTTGGTGACCACGTTCACACCATACTTGCCGCCCTCTTGCACCAGCGGGAACTTCATAGCGCCCACTTCGAAGGTGCAATCCTTCTCATAGGTGCCCGCGTTGGAGCCCGCGTCAAACAGCGTGGCGATCTTGCCCTGGAACCAGGCCGCCTGGGTCTGATCCTTGGTGGAGGTCAGCGCGCCCTCGCCGGGATACCAATAGCCATTGTCGTAGGCGGTCTTCCAGCCTTCCAGCGTCTTGCCGATGCCGGAGATGGTGGTGAAATCCAGCTTGCCCGTGGTTGCATCTTCCAGCTGGCCGTCATTGGCCATGTGCTGATAAGCAAACTCCATCAGCTGGTGGTTCTGGCCGCTCCAGTTGCCAATGCCGTAAACGCCGGCTTCCTTGAACTTTTCGCAAGCGGCCATGTACTCGTCCCAGGTGGTGGGTACTTCGATGTTGTTGGCCTTAAACAGGTCCTTATTGTAGAAGATGGTCTCGATGACCGGCTGATAGGAAATGGCGAAATACTGGTCACCGATTTGTCCGCCGGAGAGATAGGTCTCCACGAAGGTATCTTTCCATTCGTTGTTGTTCTCGGTCAGGTAGGGGGTCAAATCCAGCGCCATGCCGCTGTCCGCAAAGGCCTTGATCTGCGTGCCCCAGAAGAAGCTGACATCCACCGGGTCGCCAGAGGCGATGCCGGTCTTGATGACCTGCTCGGCGTTGTCAAAATCGACCGGGACGATTTCGACCTTCAAGTCCGGATTGGCGGCCTCAAAGCCCGCGACGATCTTCTGGTTGTACTCCGAGTCGGAACCATAGAAGCGGATGGTGGTGACATCGGCAGCGGTAGCGTTGGCGCAAAGCAGCACGAACACCATCGACAGCGCCAGGAGAACAGAGAATACCTTTTTCATGACCTTCACTCCTGTATTGTTTTTTCGCCAAATGCGCTGGCGACCGCGTTCCGGCTGCAAAGCACCGAGCCCGCCTCAACCAATAAAGCGAACTCTCTTTTGTGCAACTTGCTCCGCCGAGTTACTTGCATTATACATAAAGTCGATTGCTTGCGCAAGTGTTTTAGTAAATATTTTAATCAATTCTATTAAAATATTTTAGTTGGCTTCGGCGCCGAGGATTTCCAGCCCCTCGCGTACATCACAGACGCTTGCGCGCTCCACCAAATCGGTGCTCACCTCGATTTTTACGCAAGCCTCGCTGCCGCCGTCCAGAATTTCCACCAGCCGATCCACCGCCACCTTACCGATATATCGCTTGGGCACGCAAATGGTGGTGAGCGGCACCTCCAGCATCTCGCACATGGGAATATCGTCAAACCCTACGATCGATACATCCTGAGGAATGCGCACCCCCGCCTCGCGCAGCGCGCGAACAGCCCCGATGGCAATAATGTCGTTGTCGGCAAAAAAGGCGCTGGGCAGCTTCCGGCCGCTGGCCAAGTGCTGCTTCATATCGGCATACGCGGTTTCAACCGACGAGCCCACCGCAAACACGTACTCCGCATTGTAGGATACCTTGCGATACTTCAGCGCTTTTTTATAGCCATCCTTGCGCTCATAGAAATTGTTGATCGGCACCCGGCTCTTGAGGTGGCCGATCGCATTGTGCCCCATTTCGCATAGATGACAGGTGGCCAAAAACGCCCCTTGCACATTGTTTATCACCACAATATCCTGGGCAATCTCTTCAAAATAACTATCCAGCACCACAAACGGCACGCCCAGGCGGGTAAAAATGTCGATATCCTTGTGAGTCATTTCGGTCGCCAGCAAAATATAGCCCGCGCAGCCGCTGGCCAGGATACCGCCAATCTGTTCCTCCACGCCCTGGCCTTCATTGATGTAGATAACCGAGAGTGTGTAGCCGTGCTTCTTGACCTGTTCATCCACGCCCTCCAACACATCGGCAAAAAATGGCGTGTCTGCGACAACCTGCCCGTGCTTTTTGTATAGCACGAACTGGATGCTCTGCTTCTTGGCCTTCCCTGCGCCGCGCGGCGCATAGTCCTGATATCCCAAAGCTTTCAGGGCGGAAAAAACGCGCTGCCTGGTCTGCGCGCTGATGCCCGGCTTGTTGTTGATAACCAGCGACACCGTCGAAACCGAAACGCCGCTCTTTTGCGCCACCTCTTTTACAACTGACACAATGACACCCCCGAAAGCATTCCTATTGTTCTTACAATACACGAAACAGACCGCGAAAGCAATCCGTTTTACTAAAAATTGCACTTTTTATTAAAACTTTGTCGGGTATCATTTCACGAACTCCTCACATGTTTCATTAAAATTTTAGTAAACATTGCGTTGACGTTTTTCAGCGCTAATGATACCATCGTATCAGTTATTTTTCTTCGGAGGCAAGCACAATGAAACATACACCCACCACAGCGCTCGTAACCGAAATGTTGCGCGACCCCAAACCGGCTTATCGCCCCATCCCGTTCTGGTCTTGGAACGACCGCCTCTCCGGCGACGAACTGCGCCGTCAGGTGGCGCTGATGGAGCACAGCGGCGTGGGTGGCTATTTCATGCATGCCCGTAGCGGCCTCATCACCGAATACCTGGAGCAGCCCTGGTTCGATAGCATTCGCACCGGCATCGAGGCCGGGCAGTCCGCCGGGCTCGCCCCTTGGGTTTACGATGAAGAAGGCTGGCCCAGCGGCTTTGCCGGAGGAAAGGTTACCGCCTTAGGCGATTGGGTGTACGCCCGGGGGCTGCGTTGGCGTCGCCTGGATCGCCCTGAAGATGCAGCTTCCGTGGAAACCTCGCTGGGCGTCTTCGCCTGCACATCCGGCGACGCGGAGATTGTGCCGGTGGCTGCCCGGCGCTTGGACGTCCAATACACCAGCTTTGTGGAAATGACGCACTCTCACTCGCCCCACTACATTGACGTGCTAAACGAAAAAGCGGTTCGGGCTTTTATCGATGCCACGCACGAGGCATATGCCGCCCGCTTTCCACTGGGGCCGGGCGGGCTGACCGGGTTCTTCACCGATGAGCCCCGCCTATCCGAAGGGCCAATCCCCTGGTCCTATCTGCTGCCCGATGCTTTCTCCGCCCGCTATGGCTACGACCTGCTGACGGTGCTTCCCGCGCTTTATCTGCCCTGCGCTGGGCATCAGGCCGTGCGGTACGATTTCTGGGCCTTGGTCAACGAGCTGTTTGTGGCCGCCTACATGAAGCAAATTTTCGATTGGTGTACCGCCCACGATTGCCAGCTAACCGGTCACATGATGATGGAGGAAAGCCTTTACAGCCAAATGACCGGCACCGGCGGCAGCATGCCCTTTTATGAATTCATGCACATGCCGGGCGTCGACTCCTTGCGCCGCAACATCGGCGATTCTCGCATCCCCAAGCAGGTGGGTTCGGTAGCCGAGCAGCTAGGCACTCGACGCGTCCTCACCGAAAGCTACGCCTTAAGCGGCTGGGATATCAATTTTGCCGAGATGCGCTGGATCGCCATGTGGCAATACCTCAACGGCGTCAACGTGATGTGCCAGCATTTGCAGGGCTACTCGCTGAAGGGCGCGCGCAAACGAGATTATCCTCCCTCCCTCTTTTATCAGCAGACCTGGTATAGCGAGTACGAACGCTTCAACACCTATCTGGCCCGCATGGGGCAACTGCTGGGCGAGGGCGAAAAGGCGGTGGATGTATTGATGATCCACCCTATGCGGAGCGCCTTTCTCGCGTATGACGGGGAAAACAACGACCAAATCCGGCAGCTGGATCAAGATTTCATGGCGGCTTGCGAGCTCCTCAGCGGCGCGCACATCGATTACCACTTTGGGGACGAAGCCATCCTGGCCCGTCATGGCCGCCTGCTGCCCGATGGTCGACTAGGCGTAGGCCAGCGCGCCTACCAAGCGGTGGTGCTCCCCAGCTGTCTCTCGCTGGATTCGACAACGATCGAGCTGCTGACCCGCTTTGCCCTAGAGGGCCGACCGTTGATTTACCTAGGCAGCTGGCCGACCACTTGCCAGGGGCGGCCCCATGCTGCCCTGGCCGCCCTGCGCGCCAAGGCGACGCATGCCGCGAACGTCGCTGCATTGCACCAAGCTTTGACCGGGGTCCTGTCTAAGCCGCTCTGGATTCGGGCCGAAGGCGCTGACGCCTCCGCAATCCACTGTTGCCAAGTGAATCTTCCCGGCCAAGGCACAGCGCTGCTCCTGCTCAACACCTCCCGCACCGAGCCGCAGGTCGTGACGCTCACGCTGCCCGGTCTGGCCAGCATCCGTGCCCTCGAGATGGATTCCCTGACCGCCACACAATTGCCCACGCAATCGCGTGAGGACTGCACTGATTGTGCGCTTGTTTTCGCGCCCATGGAGGCGATGCTACTGCTCTACGAGCCCGCCGAGGCACCCGCATTTGCACCGCCGTCGGCCGCTCTTGCCGTCCACTGCATCGCCCCACAGCAAGCCAGCTTCACCATCGCCGCCATGGACGATAACTTGTTGACGCTCGATGCCTGCTCCTATCAGATCGACGGCGGCACGTGGCAGGAGCCAAAAGCCATTGTCCACCTAATGCAGGAGCTGCTGGACTTGCGGCGGGTCGTCGATGTTCGCCAGCGGTTTTCGTTTGCCTTGCGCTGCCCATCGGAATCGCTGCAACGCCTGTGCCTTGTTATGGAGCAACCGGAAAAATCAGAAATTCTGGTGAATGGTCACTCCGTTGCCTTTGCGCAGGACGCGTTTTACAAAGATATCTCCTTTATCACCGCGGATATTCTGCCCCATGTCCGGCACGGCGAAAATACCATCGAAGTTGGCACCCGCTTTTATCAGGCGCCTCGCGTCTACAAAGTGCTATATGGGAAAAACGTGTACGAAACAGAGCTCAACAAGCTGACCTACGATACCGAGCTGGAGAGCCTTTACCTGCTAGGAGACTTCTCTGCGCACAGCCTTACCGCCTTTGCGCCCGGGCCACGGCATAGCGTCGCCACCCCGGGCCCGTTTGTGCTGGACGCGGCACCTTCCCAGCTAAGCGGCGGTGATTTTACCACCCAGGGCCTGCCCTTCTTTGCCGGTACGCTTACCCTAGCACAAGAAATCATCGTGCCGCCGGAAGCAGAAAGCGTCTGGTTGGATCTGGGATCGGTTCGTGCCGCGCTCGTGCAGATCGCAGTCAACGGCAGCCCGGTCAAAACTTTTCTCTGGGGGCCCTATTGCGCGGACATTGCGCCCTACACGCAGCACGGCTCCAATACCCTAACGATCAAGCTCTTCGCCAGCAACCGCAACATGCTCGGGCCCCATCACCATACCGGCGGAGAACTCTACTCCGTAGGCCCGCTCAGCTATACGGGCCGCTTCAGTTGGGCCGATCGCGAAAGCGAAGCCGTGGTCATCACGCCCGAAATGCGCAAACAAATCTTCTGGCAGAAAGACTACTCGTTTGTTCGTTTTGGATTTGAATAGACGGCAATCGACGGCAGGGCATGTTTCACCTACTTATACTACTCCTCGATAGATTTCCGGCATATCTCGCGGATCTTTTTCCGAATGGCGTGGTCGCTCCGCAAGGCGGTGCGTGTTGTGTTCAGACTCCTTGTTTTTACTGCGGACTCTTGCTACCTTTCCTCGCTTCCTACGTTTTCAGCTTTGACTGCGCCATACATTGGGTGGCGATTCGTTTCACAACCAGCAAACCAGCAACAAAAAAGCCAGCAGAAGCGATCTTTTGCTGGCTTTCAAATTATGCTTGAGTACGATGTAAGTTCCCTTATGCTCTTGGATGTGCATTCGTGCGCTCACTTACTTGGCACGCTTGCCCGTCTCCTTCGGCCACAGCATGCGCCATCCGTCGAGCGCTTGCGAATCGCGGCGGTAGAACTCCGCCCGCTCCGTATCAAAGCCCACGGGAACGCTGGCATACACCCACACCAAACCATCGGCATCCACAAAGTCGTCAAAACCGTAGAAGGTACCGGCCAAAGCCGTCGCTCGCTTCCAGCCCTGCACCGCCAACGCATCGAGCTGCGCAGGCTTCTCAACGATCTGCAAGCGCGGCTGGCCCTTCAGGTCGCCCACGCTCAGCTCCAGGGAGAACACATAGCCCTCGTTCTCTTTTCCATCGGGCGTGGATTCCAGCGCCGGATCAATCCACACGCTGCCGACCCGATACCCTCGGGCGATTAGCGGAATCTTCACTCCGTTCTCGCCCACTTTGCGCAGATCGATCGGCAACACCATCTGCTTGCGCATGTCGCGGATGCGCTTGCGCACTTCGCCGCCGAAAAGCTGCGCTTCCGCCATGTCGTCGATCTCTGGCAGCGTCATGCCCTCGAGGGTCGCATAGGCTTCGACCTCGGCGCCCTGCTGGAGCCCCGTCGGGAAGTAGGGTTCGTTCGCACCCTCCCCTTCGGGTTTAAGGAGATCGGCCTTTTCTGTATTCGACTTCGCTTCATCGGTTTCCAATTCGCCCGGCGCGGGCGCATCCAAACCTGTCGCGTCCAAAGGTGTCGCATCCAAAGGTGTCGCGTCCAAAGGTGTCGCATCCGACGATGGTGTTTCGGTCTGCGGCGTGTTATCCAAATCCTTGTTCGCATCCGGCGCATGCTCTGCTGCGGAGAATATGTCGGCTTGCGCGATCTGGAAATCGTTCTGCGGGGCCGCTTCGGCCAAGTAACGGTGCGCTTGCGGCGCATTGATCGGCAGCTGCAGCGAAGCCGAATCCGGCTTCACCACCATGCAGATCGCCTGCACCGAGTTGCCCAGGCCATCCACCGCCGCCACCAGGACTTCGGAACCCACCGGCAAATCCGTCACACCCGAAACCGAGAAGCTCCCATCGACGTTCAGGATGCAAGGCAGCGTATCCTTATCCATGCTGGCAGTCACCTGCACATCGCCTTGCACGCGGCCTTCGATGCCGCTCTCCCCCGCCGCCACATAAGCCGGCATGGAAACCGCGGGCAGCTCATCGGCCAAGCGGGAGTGCCAGGTCACGGGATGGCTCTTGTCGGCAGCGTAGCGCACCACGCACCCAACCTCGCCCACCTTCAAATTCTCGCGATCTACGCCCACCTGCCAGCGGCCTTCCTCGTCAATCACCGCCTCCTTGCGCGAGGCGGCGACATCGTTCACCAACAGTTCCACGCTCTCGCCGGGCTCGCCCGTACCCTGCAGCACAAAGGCATGCTCCCGATCGAAATCGAGGGCGACGTAATCAGCTTCCGGGGTATCGATCGCAAGAGGCGCGCGCTCCTGAGCATCGCTCCCCTCGGCCATAGGATCGGCCGCGGCGTTTGCACTGCCTGTAAGCGTCGGCGCCAATTGAACGCCCAAGGATGCCGGCGGAACGTATAAGCCCCCACGCGAAGCGTACAACGCTCCACGGGTGACTTCCTGCGGCATCTCCGACGGCAAGTAGGTGACCCCTGGCGATAAGCACAGCGAGAGCACCACCCAATAGGCCGCCAGCAGCAATAGGCGCTTTCTCATCTTCCGTATGCCTCCGATTGTGCAAGGCTAGAGCGGGCCGAAACCCCTGGCGCAGCTTTCCAGCTACATACTATATGTATTATAGCACGTGCCCGCCCTATACACAATGTAGGATTTTCGTTTTTGCCACTTTTTATCGAATGCTTTATTTCGAGCGCTTTTGTGCGCATCCTTAATCGGTTCCCGCTCAGCCTTCGGCCGGCTCCTGCCGTGCATCGGCCCCATCGCGCGCTTCCAACGCATTCAATGCATTTTCTGCATCCAGCGCGTCCAACGCATCCGCCGAAAGCGCACGCATCCCCTCGGCCTGCGCCTCGGTTAACACCTGCTCGAGCAGCGCCAACACCGCAGCGCGCCCATCCCCGGTTTCCGAGGACCAAGGGATAATCTCCCAGGGCTGCACCTGCAGCGTGCGGGCGATCATGGCGATTTGCCGGGCACGCGCCGCCCTGCTGATCTTGTCGGCCTTGGTGGCGATTACGGTGAAGGGCAAATCGTAGTTGCGCAGGAACACGGACATGTCGCGATCGTCCTGCGTGGGCTCGTGGCGAATGTCCACCAGGTGCAGCACACAGCGCAGCGTGACCGATTCGGAAAAATAGCCCTCCAGCATGCCGACCCATTTCATTTTTTCGGCTTTGTTCACCTTCGCGAATCCATAGCCGGGCAGGTCGACCAGGCGCAGACAGCCCTCGATGTCAAACACGTTCAGCAGGCGGGTCTTGCCCGGAGTCGAGCTGGTCTTAGCCAGCTTGTTGCGGCGGCAGAGGCAATTGATCATGGAGGATTTCCCCACGTTACTCTTGCCCGCTACCGCGATCTCGGGCAGACCGATGCCCGGGTAATCGCGATACCGATCCATGGAGGTAACGAACGAGGCGCGGTTAATCTCCATGGGGAACCTCCCTTGATTGAGCCTGTATCTGCGTCTGGGCCTGCGCCGGAGCCTGTGCTATCGTCGGGGAGGGAACCTGCGTGGCTTGCAGCGGCGCGCGTGTGGGAGCCTGTGCCAGCGCGATGCGCAGCACCTCCTCCACGTGCGATACCGGCATCACCTGTAGGTGCTCGCGCACGTTTTCCGGCACTTCCTCCAGATCCTTCATGTTCTCCTGCGGAATCAGCACGGTCTCCACTCCGGCGCGGTGAGCGGCCAGCAGCTTTTCCTTCAATCCACCGATGGGCAGCACCCGCCCGCGCAACGTCATCTCGCCGGTCATGGCCACGTTCTGGCGCACCGGTATGCCGGTGAGCGCGCTGGTGAGCGCACAGGCGATGGTCACGCCCGCCGAAGGCCCATCCTTGGGCACCGCGCCCTCAGGCACGTGGATGTGAATATCCATATTGTCGTAGAAATCCGGGGAAATGCCCAGCTCCACGGCATGGGCGCGCACCCAGCTCTTGGCCGCGCGGGCCGATTCTTTCATCACATCCCCCAGCTGGCCGGTGAGCTCCAGCGCACCCTTGCCGGGCATCACGCTGGTCTCGATCTGCAGCGTATCCCCGCCAAATGCGGTGTACGCCAGGCCGTTGACCACGCCGACCTCGGGCTTCTTGCCCGCCTTGTCGAAATGGAAACGTGCCGCGCCCAAATCCTTTTCGAGCTGCGCTTCGGTGATGGTGGTCTGCTCCCAGCTCTCCTCCAGCATGCGCACGGCGGCCTTGCGCGCCACCTTGGCGATGGTGCGCTCCAGCTGGCGCACCCCGGCCTCGCGCGTATAGCCGGTGATGAGCGCGCGCATCACCTTATCGGAGACGCGCAGGCACTTGGCGGGCAGGCCATGCTCGGTGATCTGCTTGGGCAGCAGATGCTTCTTGGCGATGTGCAGCTTCTCCTCCTCGGTGTAGCCGGAAAGCTGGATGACCTCCATGCGATCCAGCAGCGGGCGCGGAATGGTATCGGTGGTGTTGGCCGTGGTCAGGAACATCACCCGCGAAAGATCGAACGGAACCTCCAGGTAATGGTCGCGGAAAGCGAAATTCTGCTCCGCGTCCAGCACCTCGAGCATCGCCGAGGCGGGATCGCCACGAAAATCGCTGCTCATCTTATCGATCTCGTCGAAAAGGAACACCGGATTGTCGGTGCCCGCCTGCTTGATGGAGGAAAGGATGCGCCCGGGAATCGCGCCAATGTAGGTGCGCCGGTGCCCGCGAATCTCGGCCTCGTCGCGCACGCCGCCCAACGACATCTGCACGAACTTGCGCCCCAGCGAGCGCGCCACCGATCGGGCGATGGACGTCTTGCCCACGCCCGGAGGACCCACCAGGCAGAGAATCGGGCCCTTCATATCGTTCTTGATGCGGCGCACCGCCAGGTATTCCACGATGCGCTCCTTCACCTTCTCCATGCCGTAGTGATCGGTATCGAGCACGGTGCGCGCGCGCCGCAGGTCGAGGTTATCGGGGGTGCGCGTGCCCCAAGGCAGGTCGAGTATCCATTCGATGTAGGTGCGGCTCACGCCGATCTCCGGCGATCCCGGAGCCATGCGCGAAAGGCGCTGCATCTCGCGCTCCACCTTCTCGCGCGCCTCCTGCGCCAGCGGGGTGCGGGCCGCGCGATCGCGCAAATCCTCGATGTCGGTGGATTCACGATCGCCAAGCTCGGTCTGTATGGCCTTAATCTGCTCGCGCAGGTAGTATTCCTTTTGGTTTTTTTCGATTTGCTTCTTTACGCGGGCCTGCACCTGCTTTTCCACGCTGGCCAGCTCGGTTTCGCGCACCAGGATGGCGCACAGCTCGCTGAGCCGCTCGCTCACGTCCAGCTGCTCCAGCATGTGCTGGCGATCCTCCAGGCGGGTGAGCACGTTGGCTGCGATGATGTCGCCCAACTGCGCGGCATCGGCAACCTCGCCCACCGATTGCGAAAGATCACCGGCCACGCGACCGCTGGCCTTGGCATACTCCGCAAAGAACTGCTGGGTGGTGCGCATCAGCGCCTGCATCTCCAGCGAATCGGTGTATTTTGTGGGCGCCGGATGCACCGAGACCAAGTAGCACGGCTCCTCCTCAATGATGGCGTGCAGCCGCCCGCGCTGCAGGCCTTCCACCAGCACGCGGATGTTGTCGCCTGGTAGCTTCAGTATCTGCTTGACCTTGGCGATGGTACCAACCTCGTACAGCCCCTCCACGCCGGGCTCATCCTGATCGGCATCGCGCTGCGCGGTCAAAAACACGTGCTGATCCTCGACCATGGCCTGTTCCAGCGCCAATATGGAGCGCTTTCTGCCTACGTCGAAATGCAGCACCATGTGCGGGAACACCATGAGACCGCGCAAGGGCAACATGGGCAGCAGCATTGCCTGCCGTACATTTTCTTTTCGCACCGTTGCCTTGCGAACAGGCGCGCTCCGCTCGGCTTCTCTTGTTTCGGGCTCTTTCTTGGTTCTGGCCAACGCAAATCCTTCCTTTCGTTCGCGCTTATGCTGTGGCAGCAAACCCACAGCCGCGAAAAGGGCGGTGCAGGTGATCCTGACCGCCACGTTTGGAGTCACATCGTATCGCTATGTCCTTCACGAAAGCAGGAACGATCGCCACATCTTTCCAGCCTGTCGTACAGAGTATTATATCCGAACCGGTGCCCAACCGCAACCCTTTGCGCGGGATTCAGGGCAACTGCGTTTTCCGCCTGATACTAGGAAGGTGCGCCGCGAAGGTGGCCGGAGGGCGACCGCAAAGCCCTCCGGTCGCTCCCAGAGGAGCTAAGCCCCCCTCTTTTTTAGAAAATTTCGCTCTCGCGAGGGCGACCTAAGGGCTTTCCGTTCGCCCTTAGGTATCCTTAGGCACCCTTCGGTCGCAAATCCCAGTTTCTGCATTCAAATGCAATCGCCCTGGCGCGGGATTCCCGCGTCACTCCCCTGCCAGCGTCAACTTTTCGCGCGGGGCCCCGGTGTTTCCCTGCGCCACCAAGCGATCCGGGCTCACGTTGCTCCTGGGCAAGGCCTGCTGCGTGGGTTGCGCGAACATCAGCCGCAGCGCTTCCTCCAGCGTATCGATGGGAACCACCTCGATGCCCTCACCATCGAAGCGCTGCATAAAATTTTCTCGCGGCACCAGTACCCGGCGCAACCCAGCGCGTTTAGCGGCCTCCACCTTGCTGGGCACGCCGCCCACCGGGCGCACCTCGCCGCGCACCGACACCTCGCCTGTCAGCGCCGTGCCGCCATCCACCGGGTAGCCGGTCAGCGCCGAACAAGCCGCTACCGCCATCGCCACCCCAGCCGAAGGGCCATCGACCGGCGATCCGCCCGGGAAGTTGATGTGGATATCGTGCCCCTCCACGTCGAAGCCCATGCGCTTGAGCAGCGTGATCACGTTCTCCGCCGAGCCGCGCGCCATGCTCTTGCGGCGCAGACGGTGTCCTCCGCCCTCGCCAATCTCCTCCTCCTCCACGATGCCGGTCACCGTCACGTTGCCCGTGCCTTCCATGGCGACCGCCTCGATGTCCATCACCGCGCCCTGGTGCGAACCGTACACCGCCAGGCCGTGCACGCCACCCACCATATCCTCCTTGAGCGCCTGCTGTTCCGGCCGGGGCGTGTAGTGGCCGGTATCGACCACCCATTCTACGTCGGCGCGGCGGATAGCCCGCCGATCCTCCATCTGCGCAACCCCGGCCGCCATCTGCACGATGTTCACCGCATCGCGGCCACAGGTCGCGTAGCGGCCAATGAGCTGTGCGTCCTGGGTCTCGAGCGCGAAGCCCGCGCGCTTGGCCGCGCCGCCCGCAATGCTGGCCACCTCGTCGGGCTCCAGCGCGCGGAAGTAGATTTCCATGCAGCGGGAGCGTAGCGCGGGAGGCAGATCGCTGGGGCTGCGCGTCGTGGCCGCCACCAGCCGGAAATCGGCAGGCATGCCCCGCTTGAAGATATCGTGGATATAGCGCGGCACCGCAGTGTCGTCGGGATTATAGTATGCCGATTCGAACATGACTTTCCGATCTTCGAGCACTTTCAGCAGTTTGTTCATGGAAGATGGGTGCAATTCCCCCACCTCATCCAGGAACAGTACGCCGCCGTGGGCCTTGGTAACCGCGCCGGGCTTAGGCTGCGGTACGCCCTGCACGCCCAATGGACCCGCGCCCTGATAGATGGGATCGTGCACCGAGCCGATGAGCGGATCGGCGATCGAGCGCTCATCAAAGCGCACGCAGGTCGCGTCCATCTCCACAAAGGGAGCGTCCGCAGCAAAGGGCGTGCCCTTGGTGCGCTTCGCCGCCTCCAGCACCAGCCGCGCCGCACAGGTCTTGCCTATGCCCGGAGGTCCGTAGATGATCACATGCTGCGGGTTCGGACCGCACAGAATAGCCTCGAGCGCACGAACCCCCTCCTGCTGGCCGATGATGTCCTCAAATCTGGCGGGCCGTACCCGTTCGCTCAGCGGCTCGCTGAGGCGAATGGCTCGCAGATGCTGCAACCGCTCCATCTCCCGGCTGCTCTCCCGCCGCGCGGCGGGCTGCTGCTTGCGCTGCGCGCGCAGCTGCACAAAGAAGTAGGTGCCGATGACCGCCGTCACCAGCAACTGAATCCCCATCAGTACAAAGCTAAACAAAAGCGTTCCCTCCTCCGAATTTCACGCCACGCGCGTTCGCCGCTGCTCACCGAAAACCAACGGCAACCCTAGCATGCAAAAGAGCGGGCGCGGCCATTCGAAGGGTTGCTGCCAATTTCCGCATGTGCGCCCCTCGGCGCACAGGTTCTTCACGAATTTGGAATCGCGCCCCGCGCAACCCTTGGCCCATCCAGCATTTCTGCCTCGCTCCTGCCAGAAAGGTGCAGCGCGCGGGCAAGCAAAAAGCCGAGCGGTTTGCACCGTCCGGCTCTGTTGGTCTGTTCAGTTTAGGAGACCGATCCCGCTCGCTTGCCGCCCTCTTCCTTCCATTGTTTGCTGGGCATGCGGCGCTTGCTGGGCTCGCCCGGCACCAGGGTAGGCTTGCCACCCTGAATGGCCTCGGTGGTGATGACGCATTTGGCGATGTCGTCGCGCACCGGCAGCTCGAACATGGTGTCGAGCAGCGCACCTTCGATGATGGAACGCAGGCCGCGCGCGCCGCTCTTGCGCTCGATCGCCAGGTGGGCGATGGCACTCAGCGCATCGGGCTCAAACTCCAGCTCCAGGCCGTCCATTTCCATCAAGCGCTTGTACTGCTTGACCAGCGCATTGCGCGGCTCGGTCAGTATCTTGATCAGCGCTTCCTCATCCAAGCTGTTGAGCGTGACCACGATAGGCAAACGGCCCACAAACTCGGGGATCAGGCCGTACCGCATCAGATCCTCGGGGCGGATCTGCGCCAGAATTTCGCCCACCTGCTTCTCTTGCGCGGTTTTGATATCCGCGCCGAAGCCCATGGCCTTTTTGCCGATGCGCTGCTCAATAATCTTGTCGATGCCATCGAACGCTCCCCCGCAAATGAAGAGGATGTTGGTGGTATCGATCTGGATGAACTCCTGGTGCGGGTGCTTGCGACCGCCCTGGGGCGGCACGCTGGCCACCGTGCCCTCGATGATTTTGAGCAGTGCCTGCTGCACGCCCTCGCCGGAAACATCGCGCGTGATCGAGGGGTTTTCGCTCTTGCGGGCAATTTTGTCGATCTCGTCGATGTAGATGATGCCGCGCTGGGCGGCCTGGATGTCGTATTCGGCGTTTTGAATCAGCCGGAGCAGGATGTTTTCCACGTCCTCGCCCACGTAGCCCGCCTCTGTGAGGCTGGTGGCATCCGCGATGGCAAAAGGCACGTTGAGTATCTTAGCCAGCGATTGCGCCAGGAACGTCTTGCCACAGCCGGTCGGCCCCAGCATGACGATGTTGGATTTCTGCAGCTCCACCTCGTCGCGGCGGGGCGGCGTATTGATTCGCTTGTAGTGGTTGTACACGGCCACCGACAGCGAGCGTTTCGCAACCTCCTGGCCAACCACGTACTGGTCGAGTATCTCCTTGATCTCCGTCGGCCTGGGCACCGTGCCCTGCTCCAGCTCGCGCGGCGCGCCCAAATCCTCCGCGATAATCTCCTGGCAGAGCAGGATGCACTCATCGCAGATGTACACGCCGGGGCCGGCAATGATGCGGCGCACCTGATCCTGCGGCTTATCGCAGAAGGAACACTTGGCCATGCGCGGCGGCCGGAGGTTGTTATCGTCTTTCGGCATTGTTCACCTCAAAAAATTCGTCGGTCAGGCGCGTCCACGGGGGTTGTAGATTTCATCGATGATGCCGTAGGCCTTGGCCTCGTCGGCGGACATGAAGTAATCGCGCTCCACGTCCCGCTCCACGTCGGCCAACGGCTTGCCGGTCATCTCGCTCATCAGATTGTTCATCTTTTTCTTGGTGCGCATCAGCCAATCGGCCTGGATGAGCACGTCGGTCGCTTGGCCGCGCGCCCCGCCCGAGGGTTGATGGATCATGACCTCGCTGTTGGGCAGCGCCAACCGCTTGCCCTTTTCGCCCGCCATGAGCAGGAAGGCGCCCATGGAGGCCGCCATGCCGATGCACACCGTACGAACCTGGGGCTTGATGTAGCGCATGGTATCGAAGATCGCCATGCCCGCCGTCACCGAGCCGCCTGGGCTGTTGATGTACATCGAAATATCGCTCTCCGGGTTCTCCATTTCCAAAAAGAGCAGCTGAGCCACCACCAGGTTCGCCATATCGTCGTGGATTTCGCCGCCAAGGAACACGATGCGATCCTTGAGCAACCGGGAGTAGATATCGTAGGAGCGTTCGCCTCGATTGGTTTGTTCAACCACCATGGGTATTAGGCTCATGTCGCATACCTCCTCGCAACTATGGTTTCATTCGTAGGGGGTGAACCCGCGCGCAGTCCTCCGCTTAGTCGGCCTTTTTCGCGGTGCGGCGGCGGCGCGCCGGTTCCTTTTCATCTTCTTGGGCGGATGCCTCGTCGCCATGCTCGTGATCGTGATCATGTCCGTGATCGTGATCGTGATGCTCCGCGACCGGGATGGCCGATTCGGTGAGCAGCGCCAGCACCTTGTTGATCTTGGCCACGTCGCCGAAGTACTCCTGATCGTTGGGCGAAAGGGTTTTCTTGAGCTCCTCCACCGATTGCTGGCGGCGATCGGCGTAGCGCTGAATCTCGGCGTCGATATCGGCCTCCGTCGCTTCGATGCCCTCGGCCTTCGCGATGGCTTCGAGCACCACCTCGGCCTTGGCGCGCATGGTCGCCTGCTCGTGGTACTGATCGCGCATCGATTCGCGGGTCTGGCCCGTGTACTTCAGGAAATCGTCCATGCGCATGCCCTGGTACATCAGGCGCATCTCGAAATCGCGCACCATGTTGTCGATCTGGCGCTGCACCATCGCTTCGGGGATATCGACCGTGGTCGTAGCCACCGCCGCGTCAATGCACGCGTTCTCAAACGCGTTCTTGACGTGCTCGGCTGCGTCCGCCTCCAGCTTTGCCCGGATATCGGCCTTGTATGCATCCACGGTATCGAATTCCGAAACATCGCGGACAAAATCATCGTCAACCTCGGGCAATTCTTTGCGCTGAATGCCGTGCACCTTCACGTGGAATACTGCGGCTTTTCCGGCCAGCTCCTGGGCCTGATACTCCGCAGGGAAGGATACGTTCAGGTCGCGCTCTTCGCCAATGCTCAGGCCGATCATCTGCTCCTCAAAGCCGGGGATGAACTGGCCGCTGCCGATGGTCAGCTTCTGACCTTCCGCAGTGCCGCCCTCGAAGGCCACGCCGTCGACGCTGCCCGCGTAATCGAGCGTTACGATATCGCCGTTTGCCACCGGCGCATCCTCGATATCGAGCATGCGGCTAACCTTTTCGCGCGCCTCATCCACCTTCTGGTTTACGTCCGCATCGGTCACGGGATGCTCGTGCTTGGGCACTTCCAGGCCCTTGTATTGGCCCAGCGTCACCTCGGGATACACGGCCACCTCGGCGAAGAAGATGAGCGGTTGGCCGCCCTCCATTTGCTCCACGTCGAGCTGCGGGCGGTCGACCACGCGCAGGTCGTGCTCGCGCACCGCCTGCTCGTATGCATCGGGGAACAGCGCCTCCAGCGCTTCCTCATAAAAGAAGGCCTCGCCGTACATATTTTCAATCAGCTTACGGGGCGCTTTGCCCTTGCGGAAGCCGGGCACCTGCACGCGGTTGCGCAGCTTTAAGTAGGCCTGCTGGATGCCCTTTTCGAAGGTCTCCGCGTCGGCCTCGAAGCGAATCTTGATCCGGTTGCCGGAAAGCTTTTCAACGTTGGTGATCATCCGATATGTTCCTCCCGATAAAAGTTGGTGCGTTTGGGGAAAACTCTGCCAAAACGCTACCTGACAGTATAGCATGCGCGGCGTGGAATTTCAACCACAAAGCGGCTATTGAACGGGGCTTTGAACAGGGCTTTGAACGGGGCCTTGAACGGTGTTTGCGACAGATACGCGCGTCTTTGGGCTGCTTGATGCATGCCCGCGCAAAGCTTCGTGAAAGCTTCACAAGAAACGGGCCCAGATTTTCCCCCGTTTTCCCTTTTGCGCGGGCATCGGGGTATTCTATGCCGCACCTTTGGCAAATTCACCCATTTGCACAAAAAGACCAAAATGCATGAGGCCGCCCGGTGATGCGCACAATACCGGAACAATGCCAGGAGCCTACCGAAAATGCGCGGCAAACGCCGCACTGGAGCGTGACCATGGAAGCGTGGATTGCCTTTGTAGGCCTATTGCTGCTGCTTGCCCTTTCGGCGTCGCAGCACAAGCGAATCCCTCCGCCGCGCGATGCGGCGCTGGAGGATGAGGCGCTCGGCGCGCATCTGCAGGCCATCGCTTCGGCGCACAAACCGCGCGGAAAGGCCAAGCTGCATGGGGCACGGCGCAGCGCGCGAAGGCTGCGGCGCGCGTTGGCCTCCCTCGATCTTTCCCAGCGCACCATGGGCGACACCGCCCACGATCTGTTGCCTGGCGCGCAATGGCTGGCCGACAACGCGCGCACCCTGGAGGATGCGGCGCTCTCGCTGGTGCACGAGCTGCCGCGCTCGCAGTACCTGCCCCTTTGCGCCGGGCAACCTCGCGTGCAGCTGCTGGCGCGCGAGCTGGTCTCTCACAGCGACGCAAAGCTACAGGAGGCCAACGTGCGCATAGCTGTAGAGGCTTGGCAGAACGTGCAGCTGCTACGCCTGCGGGAGCTGTGGGCGCTGCCGCTCGTGCTGCGCGCTACATTGACGGAGCTGATTTCGCACCTGGCCGTTTCCTGCGCCGAGGCGCAGCGCGACCGGGTGGCCGCCGCCGAGTGGGCGCGCTTGCTGGCGCACGCCGAGCCCGGAACGCTGCAGCGCAGGTTCGCGCGCGCGCCGCGCAGCACCTGCTTTTTCGAACACCTGCTCAAGTGCCTGCGCGATCAGGAAAACGCCGCCGCGCTCTCCTGGCTGGATAAGCAGCTCGACGCGCTCGACCTGCGCGCCCAACGGGTGGTCGAGCGCGAGCATGCGCGCCAAACGCTGGAGCGGCAGTGGATCGGCAACGCCATCACCTCGCTGCGCACCCTGGGTCAAATCCACTGGAGCGAGCTGCTGGAGAGCCTTTCGACCGTAGAGCGCTGGCTGCAGGACGATCCCAGCGGCGTGTACCCGCGCATGAGCCTCTCCTCGCGCGCGATGTACCGCGGCCGCGTGGAGCACATCGCGCGCTCGGGGTCGCTCTCCGAGATTCAGGTAGCGCGCAACGCGTTCGAGCTAGCCAATCATTCGGAGGATGAGGGAGCGCAGGGCGAGCTCACGCAGCATGTGGGCTACTACCTGCTCGACCAGGGCACCGCAGCGCTCTGGCGACGCATGGGCGGCATGCCCCTGATCGTCCGCGCGGGTGACGCGCTGAATCGCCGCGCTGCGCCGCTCTACATGGGCGCACGCCTGCTGCTCACGCTGCTGCTATTCTTATTCTTGGGCGCGCGCCTTCCGCTGGCGCTATGGCTCCCGGCGGCATTCCTGCTCAGCGCGGCCGGAGAGGCGTTGCTACACGCACTTTCGCGCCGCCTGCGCCCGCCGCGCGTGCTGCCGCACATCGTCTACGAAGCCCTGCCCGAGGCGCAAAGCACCCTAGTGGTCGTGCCTACGCTGCTCAGCCAGGTGCAGCAGGCGCGGCAGATGGTGCGCCATCTATCGGTGCTGCAGTGCGCCAACAGCGATCCGCGATTGCACTTCCTGCTGCTGGGCGATTTCCCGGATGGCGCGGCGGCGGTGGAGGTCGACGATGCCGACATCCTGCACGCAGGACTAGACGGCGTGCGCACCCTGAACGAGCAGCATCCGGGCACCTTTCTTTACCTGCACCGGGAACGCGCCTGGAACCCGGTGCAGCAGCGGTTCATGGGCCGGGAGCGCAAGCGGGGTGCGCTCGCCTCACTCAACGCGCTGCTGCTGACCGGGCAGACCGAGGATCGCTTCGCCGCCGCTTCCGTCGAACCCAGCTCGCTCTTCGAGCGGTATGCTCAAGTGATCACCCTCGATAGCGATACCATGCTGCCTCCGGGCAGTGCGCTGGAGCTCATCGGCATGCTGGCGCACCCGCTCAACAAACCGC
Organism: Eubacteriales bacterium; assembly: GCA_031553615.1. GTDB lineage: Bacteria > Bacillota > Clostridia > Christensenellales > Aristaeellaceae > WQXF01. The sequence continues at coordinate 32,556 of JAVBLJ010000006.1, read as the reverse complement.
TGCACATCAACGGCAAGCGCCGGGGCCGCACGGTGATCCAGCCGCGCATGGAGACCACCGCACACAGCGTGCGCACCCGCATCGCGCAGTTCTTCGGCGGCGCGGGCGGCGTGGACCCCTACCTCACGGCCACCTCGGACGTGTACCAGGATTTGTGCGGTCGCGGCAGCTTCGCGGGCAAGGGCATCTACGATGTCCGCAGCTTTCATGAGGCCACGCATCCCCTGGTGCGACCCAACACCATCCTCTCGCACGATCTGCTCGAAGGCGAGCTGTGCGGCGCGGCACTGGCCACCGACGTGGTGCTGTACGATAGTCAGCCCGGTTCGCTGCGCAGCTGGATGATGCGCCTGCACCGCTGGACGCGCGGCGATTGGCAACTACTGCCCTGGCTGTTCCCCTTGGTGCGCGGGGTCTCCGGACGGGTGCGCAACCCGATGGACGCGCTTTCCCGCTTCAAGGTGTGGGACAACCTGCGGCGCAGCCTAATCCCGCCCATGCGGCTCGTGCTGCTCCTGCTGGGCGTGCTGGCACACAGCCCCATCGCGGTCTGGCTCGCGCTGCTGGCTCCCGAGCTGCACCTGCTTTGGGCCCCTTCCTGGCCCGCGCTGCGCAACGCAGGCATCGAGCTGGCGTTGCTGCCTTATCAAGCCTACACCCTGGCCGATGCGGCGGCCCGCACCGTGTGGCGGGTGTGTTTCTCGCGCAAGCACCTGCTGGAGTGGGTCACCGCCGCCGATGCGGAGCGGCAAAAGGCAGCCGGACCGCGTTGGCTGCGGCGTTACGCCTATCCGGCGGCGGGAGCGCTGGTGCTGTGCGCGCTGCTGCGGGTGTGGATGCTGCCGCTGGCCGTGCTGCTGGGCGCGGCCTGGGCCTTCCTGCCGCAAATCGCCGAATGGCTCGATGCACCCACGGGATCGGGCGGATCACTCCCTCCCCTGGCGCAGCCCAAGCGGCTCGCCATGCTCGATATCGCGCGCGATACCTGGCACTTTTTCGAGCAATCGCTCTCCGCCGAGGATCATTTCCTCCCCCCCGACAACCTGCAGCTGCAGCCCGATCGGGGCCTCGCGCACCGAACCTCTCCCACCAACATCGGCCTGTACCTGCTCTCCTGCGTGTCAGCCTACCGCCTCGGTTTTCTGGATGCCGATCAGATGGCGCGGCGCATCGAAAGCACGGTAGGCAGCATCGAACGCCTGGAGACTTGGCAGGGTCATCTTCTCAATTGGTACGATACGCGCACCCTGGCCCCGCTCCATCCGCGCTATGTATCCGCCGTGGATAGCGGCAACCTGGCGGGCTGTCTGCTGACCTGTGCGCAAGCGCTGCGCGAGGCGCAAGGTCAGCTCGACCCCAGCCATCGCACGCTGCCCGCACGGCTGGAAGCGCTGTGGCAGGCCATGGATTTCGCCGCGCTGTACGATGATGCGTGCGATCTTTTCTTCATTGGGGTGCATCCGGAAACCGGGCGCGCCGGCGATTCGCACTACGACCTGCTCGCCTCGGAAGCGCGGTTGCTCAGCTTTTTGAGCATCATGCGCGGCGCCGTTCCCCTGCGCCATTGGCAGCGGTTGGGCCGCGCCATGGCCCGCACCCGCAAGGGCGCGGCGCTCGCCTCGTGGAGCGGTACCATGTTCGAATACCTCATGCCCACCCTCATCACCCGCCTCACCCCGGGCACGCTGCTGGCGGAAACCTGCCGCGAAGCCGCGCGTGCTCATGAGCGGATCGCCGATGGGCAGCCCTGGGGCATATCGGAATCCGGCTATTACGCGTTCGATCCGCTGCTCAACTACCAATACCGGGCATTCGGCGTGCCTCAGCTAGCGTTGCGCAGCGAACCCTCCGCGCGTGTGATTGCGCCCTACGCCTCGGCGCTGGCGCTCCAGGTACTGCCTCACGAAGCCTGCGATAACCTGCTACGCATGCGCCTGCTGGGCTGGGGCGGCGACATGGGCTTCTTTGAGGCCGCGGATTACACGGCGTCTGCCGCCAACTCCGCTGCCACCGCTCCTCCGGGCCCAGAATACCAGCTGGTGCGCAGCCACATGGCACACCACCAGGGCATGACGCTGTGCGCACTCTGCAACCTGCTGACCGAAAATTCGCTGGTCAACTCCTTCCACGCGCGCCCCGATGTGGAGGCGTACGAGCTGCTTTGGGAGGAGCGCAAACCGGCCCGCCTCGCGCTGCATTGGCATACGCGCGGCACTGCGCGAGTCGATACGCCTGCCAAACGACCCGTTCGCGCGGTGCGGCACGTACAGGCCGAAACCATACCGCTCGAAACGCAGCTGCTCTACGGCGAGGGCACCACCCTGCTATGCGATGCGCGGGGCGGCGGATATATCGCACACAATGGCCTGATGCTTTCGCGCTGGCGGCCCGATCCGCTGGCCGATGGCTACGGCCTGCAATGCTACCTCTACGAGGCGGAAAGCGGCCAATGCTGGCGCGCCGCGCAGGCCGGGCTTCCGGGCGAAACCCGCTTCGAGACCGGAACCGCCGTCTACCTGCGCCAGCAAGGCGAACTGCACAGCACCCTGCGGTGCTGCGTCTGCCCATTGGACGGCGCGGCGCTGCATCTGCTCACCCTGCACAACCGGGGCGAGAGCGCACGCACCCTGACGGTCGCCACCTTCTTCGAAGTCGCGCTCTCCTCGCAGACCGCCGACGAGGCGCACCCGGCCTTCCGCAATTTGTTCATACAGACCGCGCGCGTGGGCGGCAGCGCGGTACTCGCCCAGCGCCGTCCCCGCGCGCCGCAGGAGCATTTCCCGCTGCTGCTGCATGCCGCCGCCTCCGATGCTCCGGGCTTGGATTGGACCGTACACACTGACCGCGCACGTTTTCTAGGGCGTGAGCACGGCGCAAAGCTGCCCCGCGCGTTGCGCGAATGCGATACCCTGGATAGCGTAGGCGCGGTGATCGATCCGTGCATGTCGCTCCGCGCCACGGTCACTGTGCCCTCGGGTGGCATCGTGCAGCTGGCCTTCGCCACTGTGACCGTCGCTACCTGGGAGGAAGCCGCGCAGCTCGCCGGACACTACGGCGATATCGGCGCGGCCCACCGCGCGCTCGAGCTCGCGCAGACCCAGGCACAGGTCGCCGCCGATTACCTCTCCCTCGATCCCAGCACGCAGCATCAGGCGCAGCGCCTCGCCTCCTACATGCTCTATCACGGGCAAAATCCCCAGCGCGCCCAGCTTCCGCTCTGCACATCCCCGCGTGAGGAGCTCTGGGCCTGCGGCATCTCCGGCGATTTGCCGATCCTCACGCTGTGCGTGCGCGAGCCCGCTCACCTGGCCCTGGCACGCTCCGTGTTCAAAATCCACGAGGCTTGGCGGCAATGGGGCGTGTGGGTGGACCTGGTGCTGCTGGACGATCATGGCGGCGAATACTACCCACCCACACGCGGTGCGCTGCAGGAGATGGTCGCCTCTGGCCATGCGCGGGATCTGGTAGGCAAGCCGGGCGGCGTCTACTTCTTGGATGCACAGACCCTTCAGCCTCACCGCTGCGCCGCGCTGATCGCCTACTCGGCGCTGGTGCTGCGCGGCGAGGAGGGCCAGCTTGGCGCGCAGATGAAGGCGATACGCTCCGGCATCCCGCCCGCCGATGCCGTGTGGGGTCAGCCGCCGAGCACCCCGGCCGTCGTGCCGCTCCGGCCGCTCAACCGCCTGCTGTTCAACGGCTGGGGCGGCTTCGCGCGCACCGGCAACTACGCAATCGATCTGGAGCCGGGCAAGCCTACCCCCGCGCCCTGGTGCAACCTGCTGGCCAACCGGAGCTTTGGCGCGGTGCTCAGCGAGCGCGGCGCGGGCTTCACCTTTGTGGGAAACAGCCACAGCGGACGCATCACCCCCTGGATCAACGATCCGGTGCGCACCCAGGCGGGCGAAGCCTTTTACCTGCGCGATGAGCAGACCGGCCAGTTCGAAAGCCTGCTCCCGGTTGCGCAGCGCGTCACCCATGCGCCGGGCTTCACGCAGTTCGAGGGCCACGCACTGGGGATCGAGTACACCGCTATCGTGTTCGTGGATGCGGAGGCCCCGCACAAGCATACGCTGCTGCGCCTGCGCAGTACCGGCGATGCGCGCGCACTTTCGCTCACGGCCTATGCCGCCTGGGCGATGGGCGATTCGGAAGGCGCGCGGCGCATGGTGCGCGCGCAGGAGGAGCAGGGCGTCTGCCTTGCCCAAAGCCCCAGCCTGCCCGGCTGCGCATTCTTGGCGTTGCCCGGCGCTGAAGGAATACAGTCCAGCCGGGATCGCGCGGCCTTCACCGGGCTCGGCGGCATAGAATCGCCGCGCGGAATGCGCCTCCATTTGCTGGATTCGCTCGGCGGAGATGATGCCTGCGCTGTGCTGCGCACCCAGGTACACCTCGCGCCCGGAACCGACTGCGAGGTGCACGCGCTGCTCGGCTGGGCGGAGAACACCGCCACCGCGCTCGAAGCGGCGCAGGCTGCCAAAGGCCAAGGCGCGCGCCTGCTCGCCGAAGCGCAGGGCTTTTGGGAGGCACGCCTTGCCATGCTGACGGTGCGCACGCCCGATGCGGCGCTGAACACGCTGCTCAACCGCTGGTTGCCCTACCAGCTCACCGCCTCGCGGCTGTGGGCGCGGGCAGGCTTCTATCAGGCGGGCGGCGCTTTCGGCTTCCGCGATCAGCTGCAGGATACGCTGGCCCTGTTGCACACCGATCCGGCCCTGGTGCGCGCCCACCTGCTGCTGTGCGCGGCGCACCAGTTTGAGGGCGGAGATGTGCAGCACTGGTGGCATCCGCCCGCGCGCGGCGTGCGCACGCACATGACCGACGATCTGCTCTTTCTGCCCTACGTGACCGCCGCATACGTGCGAGCCACGGGCGATGACAGCGTACTGCGTGAAGAAACCCCCTATCTGCGCGATGTGGAGATTCCCGCCGGGCAGGAGGATTGGTACGGCAACGCCCAGCCCAGCGGCGTCCTGGAGAGCCTGCACGCTCACTGTCTGCGCGCACTTCGACGGGTGGCGCTGGGCAAGCACGGCATACCGCTCATCGGCACCGGCGATTGGAACGATGCGCTCAACCGAGTGGGTGTAGAGGGCCAGGGCGAGAGTGTCTGGCTGGGCTGGTTCTTCGCCACCGTATTGCACGCGTTCGCGCCGCTGTGCGAGGGGGCGCAGCGCGACGAGCTGCTGGCCGTGCGCGCGCGCCTGCTGGCCAATATCGAAGCCCACGCCTGGGATGGCGCATGGTACCGGCGCGCGTGGTTCGACGACGGCACTCCCTTGGGCACCGCCGGGGATACCAGCTGCGAGATCGATTGCATCGCCCAAAGCTGGGCGGTGCTGGCGGGGGCGCAGCCCGAGCGTGCGGCCCAGGCCATGGATTCGCTCTGGGCCAAGTTGATCGACCGCGAGCAGGGCATCGCGCTGCTGCTTGCGCCGCCCTTCGATCAATATCCACGCAATCCAGGCTACATTCAGGGCTACCTGCCCGGTATTCGCGAAAATGGCGGGCAGTACACCCACGGCGCGGTGTGGGCAGTGCAGGCCTTCGCCAAGCTGGGGCAGGTTGATCGCGCCTGGGCGCTGCTGCGCATGTTGCTGCCCACCGGTCACACCGCCACCGCAGAGCAGGCCGCGCAGTACCGTGTCGAGCCCTACGTGAGCGTGGCCGACGTGTACTCCAACCCGTCGCAGTTGGGGCGCGGCGGATGGACGTGGTACACTGGCTCGGCCGCATGGCTCTGGATCGCGGGGGTCGAGACGCTGCTCGGCTTTGAGAAGCAGGGCACGCGCCTGCGCCTATCGCCCCGCCTGCCCGAGGATTGGCCTTCGTTCACCTGCATCTACCGGTTCGGCGCGTCAACCTACCGCATGAACGCGCGGCGCGATACCCTGCAGGTCACCCTCGACGGGCGAAACCAGGTCGGGGGCTGGATCGAGCTGTCCGACGACGGGCGCGAGCACGACGCGGTTTTCCCGGTGCACAAGCCTTGATTTTCTGCGCCAAAGCGGTTATACTCGTATCCTCTTATTTCTGAACGCAGACCACAATGCATGCGAAGCGAGGATACGATGCGCACAGCTTTTTTGCCCGTCAATGCCGCCGACGTAAGGGCGCGCGGCTGGGATGCCCCGGATTTCGTGTTTGTCACCGGCGATGCCTACGTCGATCACCCCTCCTTTGGCGCGGCGCTTTTGGGGCGCGTGCTGGAAAAGGCCGGGTATCGCGTCGCCATACTGGCCCAGCCCAGCTGGAAGGACGCGGACGCGATGCGCCGCTGCGGCCGCCCCCGGCTGGGTTTCCTGGTGTCGGCGGGGGTGATCGACAGCATGGTCAACCACTACACCGCCGCCAAAAAGAAGCGCGGCGAGGATGCCTATGCGCCGGGAGGCCGCGCAGGCTGTCGGCCCGACCGGGCGACCATCGTCTACTGCAACCAAATCCGCCGCGCATACGGCGATATCCCCATTATCATCGGCGGCGTAGAGGCCTCGCTGCGGCGCTTCACCCATTACGATTACTGGGAGGATGCCGTGCGGCACTCCATCCTGGTAGATAGCGGCGCGGACCTGCTGCTCTACGGCATGGGCGAGCGCAGCATTGTGGCGGCGGCGAAGTGGCTGGAGCGGGGCGCGCCGCGCGAGGAGCTGCCCCAAATGCGCGGCGCCTGCTGGATGGCGCCCGAGCCGCCGGTGGGCTTCCATCGTCTGCCCGATCACGACGCCTGCGTGCGCGATAAAAAGGCCCACGCCAAGGCCTTTATGGTGCAGTACGCCGAGCAGGACCCCATCCGGGGCAAGCCGCTGGCCCAGCGGCAGGATGCGCACCGCTTCCTGCTGCAAAACGTGCCCGATCTTCCCCTCACGCGCGCCGAGCTGGACGCGGCCCACGCGCTGCCCTTCCAGCGCGCCTGGCACCCCGATTACGACGCGGCGGGCGGCGTACCCGCCTTGGAGGAGGTCAAGTTCTCGCTGGCCGCCACGCGCGGCTGCTTCGGCAGCTGCAGCTTTTGCTCCATCACCTTCCTGCAGGGCCGCATCGTCTCCTCGCGCAGCCCGCAATCGCTGATTCAGGAGGCACGCCTGCTCACCCACCTGCCCGGCTTCAAGGGCTACATTCACGACGTGGGCGGCCCCACCGCCAATTTCCGCCGCCCCGCCTGCGATAAGCAGCTCAAGCACGGCACCTGCGCCCATCGCCAATGCCTGTACCCCAAGCCCTGTGAGCGCATGCAGGTAGATCACCGCGAGTTTACGCAGCTGCTGCGCGACCTGCGCGAGCTGCCGGGCGTGAAGAAGGTATTCGTGCGCTCCGGGCTGCGCTACGATTACATTCAGGCCGATCCGGACCCCACGTTCTTCCGCGAGCTCTGCGAGCACCACATCAGCGGCCAGCTCAAGGTGGCGCCGGAGCACGTGTGTCCGAGCGTGCTGGCTGTGATGGGCAAGCCGGGCCGCGAGGTGTACGATGGCTTCGTGCGCCGGTACGAGGCGCTCAACCGCGAGCTGGGCCGCCCGCAATACCTGGTGCCCTACCTCATGAGCAGCCATCCGGGCAGCGACCTGGAGGCCGCCATCGAGCTGGCGCTCTACCTGCGCGACACCGGGCATCAGCCCGAGCAGGTGCAGGATTTCTACCCCACGCCGGGCACGCTCTCCACCTGCATGTTCTACACTGGCCTCGATCCGCGCACCATGACGTCGATCCACGTCACCCGCACCGCGCACGAGAAGGCGATGCAGCGCGCGCTGCTCCAGTTCCGCCGCCCCGCCAATCACGCGCTGGTGCGCGAGGCTCTGCTGCGCGCCGGGCGCGAGGACTTGATCGGCTTTGGCCACGGCTACCTGGTGCCGCCGTACACGCGAAGCGCCCCCAAGGCTGAGCGCACCGACGGCAAATCCGGCAGCGCCAAGGCCCCGCACAAGCCCAGCGCCTCCACCGGCGCGCGCCCGCAGAGCGCAGGCAAGCGGCCCGGCGCACCCAGCGCCAAGGCCTCCCCGCGCGCAAAGGGCCGTCCGGGCGGCAAGCGCAAATAGGCCTTGAGCGCATTGCCTCCTGTGCGAATGCAACAAAAAAAACGGAGACCTCGATGCACCGAGGCCTCCGTTTTTATGATCGAATCACCAGAACTTGCCTTTGTACCCTTCGAAAGCATCTCGCTCATAATCCCCATAACCCCCAACGGGTATTGCAATTCCCTGCACATAAGCCCAGCTTTTTTCGCTGGTTCTTGTATGCAGATAGGTGCCATCCTGATACCCCATGCTGATTTCTGCTGTTAAATGGTTCTTGGTAAAGGCATTCATTTCGACAATCATGTCCTCCATTTGGCTCATCGCTTTCTTTTCAAAAGCTTCTTTATCTCCTGTGTACTCGCCGAAGGAAACGTTGATTGACAAATAAACCGGACACATTTCAAATGCATTGGCCGCCGTTAGCCTCGAAAGGCAAATGGTATTCTCCGGCGTTTGAAGGCCGCTTTGGTATTGATTCGTTTTATCCTCCATATCCTTCTTATCGTCATCAAAAGGATTGATGCGGTTTTCCACAAAAAAACCAAAGACATAGGTTGCAGGTGCAAGAGGTGCATCCTTGAAATAAGCAAAAAGAAAGTTTTCCTCGTAATACGCGCTTATTAGGTCCGTTACGTATGTTTTGATTTGAGTCGAAAGCTCTTGACGGTTATCAAAAACAAATGTTTTCGTTTCCCCGTTTCCATCCTGGTATTCGATCGTCCATTCGGTAAACCGCTGGGGCCTTGTATCAACATGAGCACAGACCAGCTCATGCTCTTCGTACTTCTCTGCGGCGGTCACAAGCCTCCAGCTGTCGTCAAACATGGCGTTGAGCGTGCTTCCATACTCCTTGATGTAATCCGCATCATACACCCGCGTTCCCTCAGTTGGCGCGATATTCTCGTTCGCAGCAATGCCACAAAGAGCGATTGCCACGATAGCCACGATCACGGCTATGGGCAGCAAAAATGTTCTCACTCCATGTACACCTCCTGAGACAGTCACCGTTTTCGGAGCCGCAATGATTCTTCCGCCACCAGTATCGCACATAAAGGAAAAACTGTCCACAAGGATCACTCCAGCGCGCTTTCGGCAAGGACTGCGGGATTGCGTACACGGGATTGCGCTGGGCATTACGCAGTTGACACAATGCGACGGGAACCGTAAAATGGGATATCATCGCAAGTCGTTTTTTATCGGCATTTTCTCCCCCCGACACAAAAGGAGGCACAGCATGACGGAGCACAAACGGCACTACGGCATCCTAACCACTGTGGCCATGATCGTCGGCATCGTAATCGGCTCAGGCATCTTCTACCGGGCGGACGACATCCTGAAGGAGACGAACGGAAACGTCATGCTGGGCATGCTGTTGTTCTGCATCGCGGCGTTCGCCATCATCTTCGGCTGCTTGACGCTCAGCAACCTCGCCGCGCTGACCGACAAGCCCGGCGGCGTGATCACCTACTTCGAGGAGTTCGCCAGCAAGCGCCTCGCCAGCGCGTTCGGATGGTTCCAAGCCTTCATCTACTACCCCACGCTCACCACCGTGATTTCGTGGGTGGTAGGCATCTACGTGTGCGTGCTGTTCGATATCAGCGTTCCCGCGCAGTACATGCTTCTCACCCAGATGGGCATCGGCTTCGCCTGGTTTGCGATCTGCTTCGCGTTTAACATGCTTTCCGCCAAGGCGGGCGGCGGCTTCCAGAGCCTTTCGATGATCATCAAGCTGGTTCCGCTGCTGCTCATCGCCATTCTGGGCCTGCTGCTGGGCGATCCGGTCGCCGCGCTGACCAAGCCCGCGCCGGATTTGACAAGAGCCGTGCCCGCGCTGGGCTGGCTGGCCGCCATTGGCCCCATCGCCTTTTCGTTTGACGGCTGGGTTGTTTCCACCGCCATCGGCTTCGAAATTCGCGATTCCAAGCGCAGCCTGCCCAAGGCGCTGGTGTTTGCGCCGCTCTTCATTCTGGCGGCCTACCTGGCCTACTTCCTTGGCATCACCTCCTATATCGGCACCGCCGAGGTGATGGCTCAGGGCAACGAGAGCGTCGCGCTGGCTGCCACCAAGCTCTTCGGCTCCTTCGGAGCGAAGGCACTGGTGGTGTTCGTGGTCATTTCGGTGATGGGCACGGTCAACGGCGTGGTGCTGGGCGGCATCCGCATCCCGTACTCGCTGGCGCTCAAGGGCATGCTGCCCGGCTCCCAGTGGCTGCAGAAAACCAACCAGCACGGCATGCCGATCCACTCCGGCTTCTTCATGATCGGCGTTTGCCTGGTCTGGTGGGTCATCCACTTCCTGACCATGAAGTACGATCCGCTCGGCGGGCACGACGTTTCGGAGCTCGCCATCGCCATCAGCTACCTGCTGTACCTTGCGCTGTACTACCAGGTGTTCCGGCTCTGGCGCGCGGGCAAGGTCAAGGGCATCGCCAACGGCGTCGTCTTCCCGCTGCTGGCTTCGCTGGGCGCGCTGTTCATCCTCTCCGGCTCGCTGCACGGCGTGACGTTCCTGCTGTACGTTCTTGCCTGCCTCATCCCGCCGGTCTGCGGCTTCTTCTTCAACAAGGCCAAGGCGCAAGGCAAAAGCTGAACACAACAAAGCAGCGAGGGATCGGCGGCGATTGCCGTTCGATCCCTCGCTGCTTTGTTGGCGATCCGCTTCCACGTTACACCAATCCTCAATAGAAACATCTGACAATCCAATCGCGAGCAGTGATGCTATGGATAACGGCGTAAGAAAGAGAGCATCTTGATACATCAATCGCACGTTGCCAATTGTGAATTTTTCCAGCTCGCCCACTACGACTCTGCTAATTTTTCGAGGCTTCTATTGCCTCCTCATCTACCTTGTTGGGGTGCTTGCTCCGAGGCATAAGTTTGCGCCATCCATGCCTTTGCAGCACGCGGTATATTCGCCCGCGGCTATTCTCCAATGAGTGTCCTATCCTTTCCTCGTAGGCTGCTTTTATCGCGCTGACTTCTATCACCTGACCTGCTGCTGCCTTCTTGAACGGTTCCAACACCGCTTCTTCAGCGTAGCTAAGGTTTCGACGATTGCCCGCATGGTGATTCTCTACAATCGCGCCCAATCCTCCATCACGATATTTCGCTCCAAGTGGGTGATAAAGGAGGCATCATACCCGCAAATCTCTCCGATCTGCGCATTCGTTTTCCCTTGTGCTCGAAGCACCAGCGCTTTCAACCGCTTTTCCGCGTTTTAGTCCTTGTTCGCTCTGCGCGCTCCTTCTAGCTCTATTTCCGCCTCTTTGTGTAGCTCACTTCTTTTTGGCATCTCATTCACCCTTTTGCTTATGATGCCATTGTTATACCATATCTTCTGCCTTGTTGTAAGATGTTTCTATTGGAGAGTAGTATAAGTTGTGGTCAACAAGGCTGTGCCACATAATGAGTTTTATCAATGTGCTTTTGCTCATAAAGTCTTTGTAAAACACCTGTTTGCATAGGGTTTATTAGTCGCGTAAATTTTTTTGAATATCTCTGAATATATCGGTATAAAATCTAGTCCAATTGTCCCGAATAACAGTTCTAGGATGAAGAACTACACCCATGCTATCTAGAAGCGAAAGCTGGTCATCTTCGCATCGGCCTTCTGCATAATAATAGTGTATGCAGTTATTGATCTTATACTTCGGATTCTCCAATATGAAACGCATGCGATAGCTGAGCAACCACCATAAATCAAGTTCAATAAAGGATAACGATAATCCCACTATATGGATATTATGCGTAAAAAAGAGTGGAAGCCATGATTCTTGTATCTGTTCGCGACTGGATAAAACGTGGCGCAAATAGGGTTCACGACAAACACCTTCTAACGGTTTGGTCAAAAATTCATGCATGCGAGAAAGATATGAGCAGTATTGATCATAGCCGAGGCAAATGGATAAAGGAGTATGTGATTCACCGTGAATATGCCATATTTTTTTTGAGCCGCATAGGATATATCTAAACAAGCTATGCTTTTGCTCTTTTGTGCTAGATTTGCAGTTTTTTCTGCAAAACGATATGTCGATCGATTTTTCTAAGAAGTAGTCGTAGTTTGTTGTCAAAATTACCTCAACCGGCAGCGAAGTATATTGTGAATGCAGTTCGAATCTATCTACAGAAGGAAGGCGCCTGCAAATTTCGTTTTTCAAGTCACTAACCTTTTCTATAAGGCTATTGCTTTTCGCTGATAAATAGATCCTCTCAAATTCGAGCGGAAGATTACTTTGATTTGAAACAGCTTCAACCGCATAATATTCTTGCATAGATCGGATCAGATCGCTCCATGCATTATTGTCTATAGCACGATTGAGGCCGTTACCGATGAGTAGCGCGTTTAGCACCATCACTCTATCCTCCGATAATAACAAATTAACAAATTCTTTTAACCGGATTATAGCATATTATGGTAATGCGCAAAAGGGGAGACGCAAGAAGCACAAGGTGTTCACCGCTGCCGCTTCCTTACTCATATTACTCCTCGATAGATTTCCAGCATATCTCGCAGATTTTTTTTTGAATGGCGTTGTCGCGAATCAGTCAGCGTTGCTGCCGGCTACGCCTCCCTCAGGCTCCTAGCCATTCGCAAAAACCTTCCGCGATCTATTGCGTGAAATCTAACGAGGAATAGTACTACTCGTCCGCGCGGTAGAGCAGCGCGGTCATCACGCCATCGCCGTACGTGTAGCCAATGCGCACCGCGTAGGGCAGTATGTTGCGGAACCGCATATCCGATTTTTCGCCCACGGTGGCGTCGAACCCGGCGGGCAGGTATTTTGCGCCCGCCTGCGAATGCCAGTGCATCTCCACGATCACCGTGGGCACGCGCAGCACGATGTTGTATAGTGTGCTGTTGACCTGGCAGGTGCCGCCTCCGTAGCCCGTGTCGCCCAATCCCGAAAGGATGGGGGCCAGAAAGTAACCATTCTCCTTGGTGTAAGGCGCGCAGACCGCGTTAAAGGAAAATTCCTCTTCGGGCTGGATGATGATGCCGTTCAGGCGCTCACAGGCCAGGGCGATGTTGGCCATGCGCCCCTTGTTGAGCCGCTTGGAAAGGCTGGTGCTGTAGAAGGTGGAGAACGCATAGATCAGTTCTCCGGGCTGCGCCTTATCCCAAGGGATGAGATATTGCAGCTCCACCTGCTCCTGCGGAATGGAGGCGTACTTATTCAGCCGCATGTAGGGAAAGTACACCCGCCCATCCTTTACCTCCGCGATGGACATGAAGGTGCCTGCGGGCAGCTTGACCGCATAATCGAAGGTGGGCGGCACAAACTTGGTGTCCGTCAGCACCTTGGCCAGCGCCACATGGGTGGAAACGCCGGGCATATTGCCCACGAACGGATCGCGGCGCTGCACCCTTTCGGTAAACTTGGTATCCGTAAAGCCGACGACGCCATCGTAAAGAACCTCGGTCCATTTGCGCCCTTTTTCGATCACGTCCAACTCCGTGCCTGCCGGGATGGTGCGGAGCACACGCGATTTGTCGGTGCGGCTGCTGTAAAGCTTCAGCTTTTTGCCCGCAATGCCGATAAACTCGGTGGACTCCGTGGGCTGCGGGGTCGGCTCGGCGGCAAGCGATAGCGTCTCCGCCAAGCATAGGAAAATCAGGAACATCGCCAGCGCTGCGATCCAGGGGCTTCTGCGGGCCGGGCGGGCGTGTATCGGGCATTTTTGCATCGGTATTCGTCAGCCTCCCATCATCTTCGGTGTCCGTTCACTGGCCTTCCGCATCGCGGTAGAAACGGACGGTGACCACGCCCTCCCATACGTTGGCGCGCATGCGCACCGCAAAGGGCATTTGGTTAATAAACTCAAGATCGAGCCCGCCCGCGCCCACTGCCGCATCGAACCCCACCGGCGCGTACTCGATGCCGCGCGAGCTGTGCGTCTGCCAGTGCACGATCTCGATGGGCAGCTGCAGCAGTACGTTGTACAGCGTGGTGGATACCTGGCAAATGCCACCGCCAAATCCGCTCTTCTTATCGCTGACATAGTTGATGATCGGGCCCAGCTCGTAGCCATTGCCCTGGGTGTAGGGCGCGGCCAAATCGTTGAACGAAAACTTGCCCCCCGATTTCACCACGTAGTTGTCGATCAGTTGAATGCCTTTCTCGATATTGTGCAGGCGGCCCACCTTCAGCTTGTGATCGCTATCCGGGGTAAAGAATGTGGAATATACGCCCACCAGATCGCCGGGCTGTGCTTCGGTTACCGGCACGACCGGCTCCAGCTCCACCGCACTTTGGTTGACGGTGCCCACCGTACGCAGGTAGGGCATCGGTATCTCGCCGTTAGAATCAGGCTCGCCCACCGCGATGACCGCTTCCGACGGGATGGTTTGCAACTCGCCCAGGTTGCCGAACACCGTGCCCTGGATGGCTGTCGATCGAAGCGCCTTGGCCGCATAGGGGAAGCACACGCCGTACTCCAGCGCGCGGTAGGGACTCAGCACGTCCAAATCCTTGATGCACTTGGTGAGCACAAAGCCAAACTTACCGCCCTTGCGCGCTGCCGTCCATTCCTCGCCCACTTCACCTAGCTCGACCACATCGTTGGCATATAGCGTGGCCACCAGCTTGCCCTTGGTCTCGGCGGTACCGCGCATCGAGGCCTGCTTGGAAATGCGCGCCGAATACACGGGCACGAAGGTCTCGCTGGTAGGCGGTTCCGTTTCTTCAACTGGCGCATCCTCCACAATCAGCGATTCCGTGATGGTCACCAGGCCGCTCTCGACGTAGCCCTCCACGTCGTTTCGGAGCACCAGCAACCAATCGCCCTCTTGCGATATAATCTCGATCTCCTCATCCTGCGCGATGCTCTCGATGCCTTCGCCGGATGCGCTCATGGTGGCACGCACCGTCAAATCCTGCAGCGCGATACCGATGTACTTCACCAGACCGTCGCTTTCGGTAGCCAGCGCAAGCCCCGTCGCACATAGGACGCACAGCGCGACGCACAACCCCATTGCCATTAGGCGTTTTTTCATCGTATGTTTCCCTCCTGTAAAGCCATCGGAAGCCTTCCAACCCCATTGGGGCGAAAAACCACTTGCCTTTGTATAAAAAAACTAGCTTATTATAGCATGGACTAGCAAGGGAAGCAATCTGAGCCGCTCTTCCTTTGCCTGTTCCTTTACTTGTTCCTTCTTTTATTTAGACGAACCAGGTAGGCGTAACCTTCCATCGCACTCAAAAAGGGCCGCCGAAACAGCCCCTTTTGACGACTATATGCTTTGATATGCGCTTCGGTGTGTGCTTCGCTCGTTACTTCTTCATGTATTCTTCTATCGCCTCAATAGAACGCGGAATATCGGCGGAAAGGTTCTCGCAACCCGTCTCGGTCACCAGGCAGTTGTCCTCCAGCCGGAAGCCGATGCCCCATTCCTCGCAGTAGATGCCCACGTCTACGCAGAACACCATGCCCGGCGCGATCGGCTGATTCCATTCCACCACATCGTGGGTATCGAAGCCCACGTGGTGCGCGCCGCCGTGCCAGATGTACTTGCCCACATCCTCCAGCCGATCCACCAGACCGATGCCCTTGAGCTGCCCGAAGCAGTATTCGCGGATCATTTGATCGATGGAGGCCATGGGCATGCCGGGTTTGATGAGGGAGAACATGTGCTCTGATGTGTTGTACGCGCAGGTGTAGAGCAACCGCTGCCGTTCGGAAAACTTCCCGTTGCAGGGCCAGCAGCGCGATACGTCGTTGCCCAGGTAATCCCAGCAGGCGGCGACGTCGTTGAGGATCATGTCGCCATCCTTGGCTTGGCCGGTGTATGCATAGTAATGAATGCAGAAATTGTTTTCCCCGGCTGAAATAATGGAAGGAAACCCGGGCGAGAGCACGCCGTTGCGTGTGAGCGCCGCATCGAATACCGCCTTGTACTCATATTCGTACATGCCGGGCTTGGAGGCGCGCATCATATCCAGTATGCCTTCGCGGGTGATGCGCATCGCCTTGCGCATCGCGTCAATCTCGCAGGGTTTTTTAATCGTGCGCAGCGCGCGCAGGTGGGGCAGCAGATTGCACACACGCGCAAACGGGTACTTTTCGAGAGTCTCACCGGCGAAGGTCACGGTCTCGGTCTGCGGCCCCTCGGCGCGAAGGCGGTCGCAATCCAGCCATAGATCGATGGAATCGTAGCGGCTCATCGCCGCGTGAAAGGCCGACGAAAAAGCGCCGACGAACGCAATCTTTTCGATACCGCTGGCGGCGCGCACATCGTCCTCCTTCATGCGGCGGCCCTGCCATCGCTCGGCCATCGCATCCGGCGGCTGGATGAAGAGCGTCTCGCTCACCGTGCCTGCGCGCTTCTCCGCCAGGAGCACAAAGCCCTCGGCGCAGCTCTGCCCGCAGCCAGTCAGATACACGAAATTTCGGTTGACGTACAGCGGGTAGAATTCATCGGCGGTCTTGCGAATGGCGGTGCCTGCGAACACCACAATCAGCGCATTTTCAGGCAACCGCCCGTAGAGCGCCTGTCGGTTTCCGGCATAAAAGCTGCTTTCCATACCTATCACTCTCTCCTCATCGTATCAGCCTATTATCGTCGCACCCAGGCCAGCATTGCTCCCAAAGTGCGGTTTCGCCATGCGCAGCAAAGCACGAAGATCAATGCGCGTTGCGTGTCGCGCAACTCCCCGGCTGTGTACAGCGCACGATCGCCCGCACGATCGCGGCGACCCCCAGGAGCATGACAAAAACGGCGCAGTACGCCGCCCTACTTATCCCATCAAGCGTCACTCCTACTATACATCATCGCCGTAACTCTGTCCACCACCGTTGCCCTGAAAAAACATCGCAGGCAAGCCTTCTTCTTTACAGCCCTTCGTCTTTCAATGCGTCCTGCTTTACACGCAGCACGAGGAATGATATAGTCTGTTTGGTATACACCCATCCGCCCTTACATGCACGCAAGGAGGTTCAACATGCCCATCTGTTTTGATACCTCATCCCTTCGGATCGCCCTGGATGAACGTGGCTTTCTCTCGTCCTGCGCAGTGCTCGGCTCCGAGCTGATCGCCCGCCCCGCCCCACTGGCGCGGCTGCTGGTGCTCGGCGAACTGCACACTCCCACCGCCGCCCGACGCGAGGGCGATGCCCTTACCCTTTCCTACGGCGCGCTGGGCGAGGTGCGCATGGTCGTTTCTGCGCAGAAGCGCTACCTAGTTTTCCGCGTCGATTCCTGTCCCACGGAGGCGGAAGCCCTGCTCATCGGGCCGCTGGAGATGCGCTTGCAGCACTACGTAGGCGAAATTCTCGGCGTGCTGCACGATGAGGAGCGCATCGTGGGCGCCATGGGCCTCCACGTGCAGATGCTGGGCGGTTTCCCGGAGGAATGCCTCGCCGCGCTGAACGATGAGTATGCCTATTCCGGCGAGCCGGTCAACATCTCGGTGGAGCACATGGAGGTGCACGCGCGGGCCGCGGCACGCACCGGGAACGGCGCAGCGCTGCAGCTTCACGTGCGCAATCGGAGCGTCGCGAGATCATGCTGCTTTCAAAATATACCGATGCTTGCGCCCGCGCTGCCCTACGACGATGCGCGCATCGAAGGCGCAGCGTTCGCGCTGTGGGGTGGGGCTAAGGCCGATGCGCTGCAGATTGTGGAGACCATCGAACTGGAGCCGGGCCTGCCCCACCCGATGATCGGTGGGCACTGGGGCAAGACCTCGCGCGAAACGATGCGCGCCTACCTGATCTCGGATTTTGAGGAGGCCGACGTGCCCTTCGTGCTGGAAAAGGCAAAGGCCGCCGGACTCTCGCACATTTACCACACCGATCCCTTCGATACCTGGGGACATTTCACCATCGATCCCCACGCGTTCCCGGATCGCGAGGAGAGCCTCAAGCGCGTCTGTGCCCTGGCCGCCCAAGCGGGAATCGGCGTTGGCACGCACACGCTCACCAACTTCACCACCCCCAACGACGCGTACGTGACCCCCACCCCCCACCCGCACCTGCTGCGGCAAGGCGAAGGGCTGCTCATCGCCGCGATCAGCGCGGATCAGCAGGAGCTAGAGGTGCGCGATCATCCCGCCTTCCACGCCGTCTCCACCCTCAATTGTGTGCAGATCGAGCAGGAGCTAATCACCTTCACCTCGGCGGAACTGCAGGGTGAGACCGCGCGCCTGCTGGGCTGCACGCGCGGAGCTTTTGGCACCTCCGCCACCCCCCACGCCGCCGAAACACCCGCCCGGAAGTTATGGGATTATCCCTATAAAACATTATTTCCGGATATCTTTTTGCAGGATGAATTCTGCGATCGTCTCATCGAGCTCTACAACCAGACCGGCCTTACGCAAATCTCGTTTGATGGGTTGGAGGGCTGCCGCTACACCGGGCACGATGAATACGCCACCACCCGCTTCGTGGCGCGCTGCTATGCGGGCTGGAATGCGGAGGTGGTGAACGATGCATCGCGTCTCAACCACTACAATTGGCACATCCACTCGCGCATGAATTGGGGCGAGCCTTGGGGCGAGGAAATGCGTGAGGGGCAGGTCGCCTACCGCATCTCCAATCAGGATTTCTTCCGTCGCAATCTGTTCCCCGGCATGCTGGGCTGGTTCCTCATTCGCCTGGCCAGCAAGAAGTTCCGCGCCACCACCATGGAGGATTTGGAATGGGCGCTCGCCGAAGCAGCGGGGTTCGATGCGGGATACGGCATGACCATCCGCATGCCGACGCTGCACAAGCATGGCCATATCGATCTTTTTATGGAGACCATGCGCCGCTGGGACGCGTTGCGCCTTTCCGGCCTGCTCACGCCCGCGCAAAAAGAGCAGCTGCGCGATCCTGCCACCGAATGGCACCTTGAGCAGCAGGATGGTGCCTACCGCCTCTATCCCGTGCAGCTCTCACGCGCGTTCACCTGCGATCTTTCCGAGCTGCAACCCGGCCAGAGCGGCGGCGCGGATTGGGTTTGGAGCAACGATTTTCCGCAAGAGCGCGCCTTCGAGCTTCAGCTCTACGTGGACGGCGATGGCGAAATCCGCAACCCCGCTTTCCAATCGCCGTGCGGCGTGGTGAAGTTCCAAGCGACGCTGAGCGATGCCCAATACCTGCTGTACGATGGACAATCCGCGCGCATCTGCGATAAAAACTTCAACCCTCTAGGCAACGCTTCGGCGATTGGCAGCGGCGCACTCAAGCCGGGCACGCAGGCCGTTTCCTTCTCCTGCGATCACGATAAGTACGATACCCCCGAGGTACGCGTGCGCTACAAGCTGCTGGGCGAGCCCTGGGAGATTCGCGCGTAGTCAATCCTTGTGGCCTCAAGACCGATACAGAAAAGGAGCCGACTTGCATCGGCCCCTTTTTTGTATCGATATTGATCGATTTGGGGTATTACACCGGCATGGTCATGTCGGCGGTGTTCAGCATGCTGTGATCTACCTGATACTTCTGCGCCTGACGGTACTGGAAGTACTTGATCGCCACCTGCGGGAACAGCGCGTAGGAGAGGATGTCCTCTTCCTGCTCGTAATACTCGCGAATTTCCTCGCGGTACTTGTCGAGCTCAGGCTTGATATCGTCGGCAGGGCGGTGCGTGATGACCGGTTCGTTGCCGATGATCTTCTTCTGAATCTCTTTGTTGACCGGCGCGGGCAGGCGACCATACTCGCCGCGCATCAAGCCCTTCGATTCCTTGGTGACCTGCTTGTAGCGCTCGCCCGCCAGGATGTTTAGCACAGCCTGGGAGCCTACGATCTGGCTGGTCGGGGTGACCAGCGGCGGGTACCCGAAATCCTCGCGCACGCGCGGAATCTCGGCCAGCACGTCGTAGAAGCGATCCATGGCGTTGGCCTGCTTCAGCTGGCCAATCAAGTTGGAGAGCATGCCGCCCGGCACCTGGTAGAGCAGGGTGTTGATATCCACGTTCAACACGGCAGGATCAAGGAAGCCGTCCTTCTTCAGGCGCTCCGCCACGCCGCGGAAGTGGGTGGCGCATTCGCTCATCAGCTGCATGTCCAGCCCGGTATCATACTCGGTGCCCTTCAGCGTGGCGACCAGCGCTTCGGTGGCAGGCTGCGCGGTGCCGTTCGCCATGGGCGAAAGGGCGGTATCCACGATGTCCACGCCCGCCTCGATGGCCTTGAGGTAGGTCATGTCGCCGGTACCCGAGGTATTGTGGGTGTGCAGATGGATGGGCAGCTTGACCTCGCTCTTGAGGCGCTTGACCAGCTTGTACGCATCGTAGGGCAGCAGCAGGTTGGCCATGTCCTTGATGCAGATAGTGTCCGCGCCCATGGCCTCGATATCCTTGGCGAGCTGCACAAAGTAATCCTCGGTGTGCACCGGGCTAACGGTGTAGCTGATGGCCACTTCGGCGATGCCGCCGTACTTCTTCGTGGCCTTCACGGCGGTCTCCATATTGCGCAGATCGTTGAGCGCATCGAACGTGCGGATGATGTCGATGCCGTTCTCGATGGATTTCTTTACGAAGAAATCCACCACGTCGTCGGCATAGTGCTTGTAGCCCAGAATGTTCTGGCCGCGCAGCAGCATCTGCAGCTTGGTGTTGGGCATGGCGGCCTTCAGCTTGCGCAGGCGCTCCCACGGATCCTCGTTCAAAAAGCGCAGGCAGGCGTCAAACGTCGCGCCGCCCCAGCACTCCAGCGAGTAGTAACCCACTTTGTCCAGCTTATCGGCCACCGGCAGCATCTCGTCGGTGCGCATGCGCGTCGCGGCCTGCGATTGATGCGCATCGCGCAGGATGGTATCGGTAATGTATACCTTCGGCATCAGGTTTCCCTCCTTACAATACAATCGGGAGCACTCGCGATATGCTACGCCGGAAGCACGCGCCACATGCGGCTCGGCATCGGCTCACAAGCGAGGATTACTTCGCAAACATCGAGATGAACACGCCCGCAGCGATGGCCGAACCGATGACACCAGCCACGTTGGGGCCCATGGCGTGCATCAGCAGGAAGTTGGCGGGATTGTCCTTTTGCCCCACCACCTGCGATACGCGCGCCGCCATCGGCACCGCTGATACGCCCGCCGAGCCGATCAACGGATTGACCTTGCCCTTGGTGAGCCTGCACATCAGGTTGCCCAGCATCACGCCGCCCGCGGTGCCAAAACCAAACGCGACGACGCCCAGAATGATGATCTTGATGGTGCCCCACTGCAGGAACACTTCGGCCTTGGCAGTCGCGCCCACCGTCACACCCAGGAAGATTGTGACGATGTTCATCAGCTCGTTTTGCGCGGTCTTGCTTAGGCGATCGGCCACCAGGGATTCGCGCAGCAGGTTGCCCAGCATCAGCATGCCGACCAGCGGCGCAGCCGAAGGCAGCAGAAGCGAAACGATGATGGTAACCGCGATGGGGAACACGATCTTTTCGGCCTTCGATACGGGCCGGAGCTGCTCCATCACGATCATGCGATCCTTCTTGGTGGTCAGCGCCTTCATGATGGGCGGCTGAATGACCGGCACCAGCGCCATGTATGAATACGCGGCGACGGCAATCGGCCCCAGCAGATGGGGCGCAAGCCGCGAGGCGACGAAGATCGCCGTGGGGCCGTCCGCGCCGCCGATGATGCCGATGGAGGCGGCCTCTTTGGGCAGGAAGCCCAGCCACAACGCACCCAGGAACGTAAGGAAAATACCGAGCTGCGCGGCAGCACCCAGCAGCAGCGCGCGCGGATTGGCGATCAGCGGGCCAAAATCGGTCATCGCGCCCACGCCCAGGAAGATGAGCGGCGGATAGATGCCCAACCGCACGCCCTGGTACAGGTAGTACAGCAGGCCGCCCGAGGTCTCGACGTATTGATACAGCATCTCTCCGTTGGCCATGATCACCGGCACGCCCGACTTGCCGTTGTGCGTGGCTTCGCGCAGGAGCCTCATGGTCGGCTCGCTCATCATCCCGCCCAAGGGCAGGTTGGTCATCAGCATGCCAAACGCGATGGGCAACAGCAGCAGCGGCTCAAACTTTTTCACAATCGCCAAGTACAGCAGGATGCAAGCGATCACGATCATGATCAGCGGCTTGATATCGTTGAATAGCGCCGCCAGTCCGGAATCGTTGGCCAGGTTTTTTAGCATGTTTCCGATGTTGAAGGAGCTCATGGCCTCCTCCACGCTCACCTCTTCGACGCCCGATTCGTCCGTCGCAGGGGCTTCAGCTGCGACAGTTCCCTGCGCATCCGGGGCCGCCTGCGCCGCATCGGAGTTGGCCAATGCGGGCAACGTCATGAGGAGGAGAAGCGTGCAGCACAGCGCTGCAACCACGAGGGTACACACCCTCCGTTTCAATTTTGCGCTCAAAATTTCCACCCTTTCACGACGTAATCGGTTAGGCGATCACCAGCAGAACGTCGCCAGAGTTAACCGTCGCACCCTTCGTTACAATAATCTGGGCCACCTTGCCGTCGGCGGGAGCCATGATCTCGTTCTCCATCTTCATCGCTTCCAGCACGCACAGCACATCGCCACGCTTCACGGCCGCACCGGCCTGCACGTTCACGGCCAGGATGGTGCCGGGCATGGGCGATTTGATGGTGGTGCCGCCGGCGACCGGAGCAGCGGCGGGCTTCGCCGGAGCGGCGACAGGGGCGGCGACAGGGGCAGCCACGGGGGCAGCCACAGGAGCGGGAGCGGAAACGGCGACCGGAGCGGCAGCAGGCGCGCCCGCGCCGACTTCCTCCACGTCCACCTCGTAAGTAACGCCTTGCACCGTAATCATGAACTTACGCATAAGGGAATCCTCCTCTGTTCTATTTGAGCGAGTAATGAGTTAACCGATTGATGAACCGGTAGTGTGCATTTCGTTTTGATTTGACAGTCCGCTTTGTTCGGCGGTCAATCCATCAAAAACGCCCGTAGACCTGCTCTTCGCGGCCTGCGCGGTTCCAGGCCGGAGCGCCCTGCACCCTGCGAATGGCCCGCACCACGAAACCATTGGATTGCTCCGCCGTGCCGCCCTGCGCAGCCATGGCAGCCGCGACGGCAGCGGTGATGACGGCGATCAGTGCGCCGCCCGCCTCGGGCTCACTCGCCTGGGCGTACTCCACCGGCGCGAGCGTGGGAACGGGCGCGGCATCCTGCGCGGGGCTCACAACCGCTTGCTTTTTCCCGCCAGTGAGCCTTCTCAGCAGGCCGATGGCCACCACCAGGATGATCAGCCCCGCAAACACAACCAGCATACCCAGCACCGTGACTTGGAGACCGTATAGGGTTACCTGCATCGCATTTCCTCCCCTTTCATTGCCGTCTCCGGCAAAGCCATTTCAGCAAAGCCTTTTTTGCCGTCGCTTACAGCGGCAGGTTGCCGTGCTTCTTGGGCGGGTTGGAATCGCGCTTGGAGGAAAGCATCTCCAGCGCGGCGATGATCAGCTTGCGGGTCTCCGTGGGGTCAATCACGTCGTCGATCAGGCCGGCCTCGGCGGCATGAATGCCGTCGGCCACGTCGGCGGCATACTTGTCGGCCAGCTCGGCGCGGGCCGCAATCGGGTCGCCCTTCGATTCGGCGATTTCCTTCTTGCAAAGCACCTGCACGGCGGCCTCGGGGCTCAGCGGCGAGATCACCGCGCCCGGCCATGCATAGCTCACGTCCACGTTGGCCTTGCCGCCCAGCGCCACGTACGCCGCACCGATCGCCTTGCCAGTGATCAGCGAAACCTTGGCCGTAGTGGCCTCGGCGTAGGAGTAAAGCAGCTGGCCCGCCGCGCGCAGCATGGTCATTTGCTCCTGCGGCTGCACGACCTTGAAGCCCTCAGTATCGATCAGCGACACCACCGGGATGTTGTAGCAATCCGCAAAGCGGACAAAGCGCGCCAGCTTGCGCGCAGCGCCGGGGCACATTGCACCGCCGCCGGTGCCCACCACCGCCACGGTGCGTCCGGCGAGGCGGATGAAGCCGGTCACCGCCGCGCTGTAGCCTGCGGTCATTTCGAAGAAGCTGCCATCGTCGGCCAGCGCGCTCGCCAGCGCCTTGGCATCGCCATTGGCCGCGATGGTGCGGTTCAAATCGGCGCAGGGCTCCTCGGGCGCTTCCTCCAGGTTGTTGGAGGGCAGCATGTTCAGCAGCTTACGGGCCGCGGCGAAAGCCTCGTCCTCGCTAGCGGAAATGAGGTGCGCACCGCCTTGCGCGCTCACCACATCGGCACCGCCGATCTGCTCAGCCGTCCAGGCCTTGTCGTACGTCGCGGCCACCACCTGCGGCCCGGCCGCCATCAGCGAACCGATCCCCTTCACCATCACGGTGAAATCCATGAGCTGGCTCAGCATGGCCGCGCCGCCCACGCAGGGGCCGAGCACCATCGCCAGCGTCGGCGATACGCCAGAAAGCCGCGCCACGCGCGCGAACACCTCAGCATAAGCCTCCAGCGCGCCTGCGCCTTCGGTCAGCCGCGCACCCGCGCTATCGCACATCGCCACCACGGGCGCGCCGGTCTTTTTGGCCATGCGCAGCACCTTGACGATCTTTTTGGCCATCAGCCCGCTCATCGAGCCGCCCATCACCGTGAAATCCTGCGAAAACACGTAGACGGGGCGACCTTCCACCGTGCCATAACCAGTCACAACGCCTTCAGCATTGCCGTCCTTGGATGCCAATGCATCCAGCTCCACGAAACTGCCGACGTCCAGCAGCTTCGTAATGCGAACCCGCGCGGTCAGCTTGCCATCCTTGGCTTGCTTCTCCAAACGCGCAGGATCCCCATCCAGAAGCTTCTGCTTTCGCGCCTGCACCTGCTCCAGGGTTTGAATGGTGCTCATGCCGTGATCGCCTCCGTTTTTTCCATTTTCAATTGCTGTAACCCACAGCGTGCTCAGCCTTGTGCAGGCATATATGCGCGACTCGCGCTCAGCATGTCCGCACAATGACCAACTTAGTCCAATTTCTTTTATTCCACATCATTCCCCTATTTCCTCTATCCCGGTCGTATTTTTCACAAAGTTTTCGCGCACAAAAAAGCCGCCCCATCGAATGCATGCAAATCATGCCCGATACGGCGGCTCGGATGGAAAATATTCGGTGGAAAATCTTACTTTACTCCGCCTGCCAGCGGTAGAGATACAATTCCGTGACCCGCAGGTTCTCGACGGTAATCAGTAGCATGATGCCCGCCTTCGGCGCATCGCCACGGGTGGGGACCTCCAAAGCATAGCGCACCGTGGCCTCCAGATCGCTGTATATCTCCAGCAGGCCAAAGGGCGGCTGTTCGATGCTCTCCCCCGGCGCATAGAGAATGGTCAACGGCTCCTGGTACCCCTGCTCCTCCAAGCGAAAGCGCGAGAGCACCGATTCCAGCGATTCCCCCACGCGCAGACCGCGCGGTCCCTCAAAGTTGGGATCGGTGATCTGCAGCGCCTGTAGCTGCCTCATCCCATCCGCGCTGAAGCCAAACTCGAATTCCAGCCCAGGGTAGGTAAGAATCAACTTCGGATCGCCGCCCTCTTCGTGGGGCACTTCCTTCTCGCTCTTGGGATCACCGAGCAGCACGCGCACGTCCTCCACGGTTTCCACCACGAAATCCAGCCCGGAAAACACCAGATCGGCGCGCTGGAACATCTCCGCATGCAGCGGCGCCAGGTTTTGCTCCTGCGGATCAAACGAGGTGTTGGCCGTAATGCCGCGCAACGTCTCGATGTTTTCGCGCAGCTCCTCGGACAATATGGAATCGCCAAAATCTGAGACGCGCATGTCGGTGACGTAGCCCTCGGTGATGACGTATGAAATGATGATGTCCGTATACGCATCGGCCTCGGCGAACGGTGCGGACACCGCATACTCTACGCTCAACGCGCCTGCATCGTTGCGCATCAGCAGGCCCCAGGCCGCTTCCGGGAAATCGGCCCGTTCCTGCACATCGTAGACGTACAGCGCGGCGAATTCCGCATCGCCCACCAGCGCCGGATTCTGGTTTTCGTAGCCGGCCAGCACTTCCTCGAGCGTCATGCCCAGTCCGCTTCCGCGCGGGCCTTCGGCGTGCACATCGTTGAGCGTCACGCCCAAAATCGGGTTATCCTCAACGTCCAGGGTCGGCGTGCGGCTCTCGATCGTGTAGCTCTGCAGCTGGATCAGGTAGGTCGCCTTGCCCTGGGGATCGTACGTGTCCAGCGGATTGTTGCGCACCGGCTGGCCCCGAGTCTCCTGCCAAATCATATCCCGCCATTGCAGCAGCTCGGCATAGGTCGCGGGCGATGCCTGCACCACCGTTTCCGGCTCTCCGTTCGCTTCGGCAGCCCATGCGCCGCTCATTCCTGCCGCCATGCAAAGAGCACAGAGAAGAGCGCAGAGCGACAACGCCAATCCCCGACGCAAGCCTGCACCCATGCGCGCATTCACGCGATCTTTCCTCGTTCCGGTCATTCCCCAGCCTCCTCTCGTCCTCGATAAATCCATACAGAATCCATACATAATACAGTATATGCGCTTGATTGCGACGCCAGACTCAAAAGGCAACTATTCGCCCACGACCTGCGCCTTGATGAGGTTGGAGGAACCGGATACGCCCACCGGAACCCCCGCCGTCAGTATGATGATATCGCCGCGCCGCGCAAAGCCTGCGTTGGCCACGGCATCCACCGCATCCTGCATCAGCACATCGGTGCTACTCGAGGAACGCACGCGCAACGGCTGCACGCCCCACACCACCGAGAGCTGATGGTATACGCGCTGTATATCGGTGGTCGCAACCAGCGCACACTTGGGCCGGTATTTCGCCACGTTGCGCACCGTAAACCCAGAGCGCGTGGGGGTGACGATCGCCGCCGCGTTGAGATCGGCCGCCATGCTATAGCAGGCATAGCTCACCGCGTTGGTGATCGAATCGGTGCCCAGGCTCTGGTCGATGTTGCAAAGAGCGTTGTCCATACCGTTTTCCACGTAT
The DNA here is from genome assembly GCA_031553615.1 of Eubacteriales bacterium. Taxonomy (GTDB): domain Bacteria; phylum Bacillota; class Clostridia; order Christensenellales; family Aristaeellaceae; genus WQXF01. Next base: position 5,683 of record JAVBLJ010000006.1, on the reverse strand, counting down.
TCGGCAATGCGCGCCATGGTGCGCAGCGCCTCCAGCGGATGCTTGCCCGATGCGGTTTCGCCGGAAAGCATGATGGCGTCGGTGCCGTCGAGCACCGAATTGGCCACGTCGCTCACCTCGGCCCGCGTAGGCCGCGCGTTGCGCATCATAGAATCGAGCATCTGGGTCGCGGTGATCACCGGCTTGCCCAGGTTGTTGCATTTGCGGATGAATTCCTTCTGCAGCACCGGAACCTCTTCCATGTGCACCTCGACACCCAAATCGCCCCGCGCAACCATGATGCCGTCGGCGACGGCCAGTATCTCGTCGAAATTGTCTACGCCAGTGCGATTCTCGATCTTGGCCAGGATGGCGATGCCCGCGCCGCCATTCTCGGCCAGCAGCGAGCGCAGTGCCAGCACATCGTCGGCCCTGCAAACGAAGGAGGCCGCGATCATGTCCACACCCTGCTCGATACCGAAAAGAATGTCGCGCTTGTCCTGCTCGGTGAGCGAAGGAATGTGCAAATCCACGCCCGGCACGGAAATGCCCTTGTGCTCGCCCAGCTGGCCGCCCTCGATCACCTTGCAGATTACTTCCTCGCCATCCACGCGCTGCACTTCGAGATCGATCAGTCCATCGTCGATCAGGATGTGATCCCCGACCAGCACGTACCGATACAGCGTCGAGTAGCTGACCGACACCCGATCCGCGTTGCCGACGGATTCGCCCATGGTCAGCACAAATTGCTGGCCCGATTCAAGCTGCACGGGAGCCCCCTGCGCCAGCGCACAGGTACGAACCTCCGGCCCCTTGGTGTCCAGCATGACGGCGAGCGGCCGGTTTTTCTCCTCCCGCAGGCGGTGCAAAACCGCAACGCGCTTGCTGTGCTCCTCGTAATCCCCATGCGATAGATTCAGCCGTGCCACGTTCATGCCCGAATCCAGCATTTGGGCGAGCATTTCTTCCGATTCCGAAGCAGGTCCAATGGTGCAAACGATCTTTGTCTTCCGCAAGACGAATGCCTCCCTGTCATAATAAACGCGCAAGGCTCGGAAAACCCTGCGCCTTCGCTTCGGACAGTATAGCACAACTTCGCAAAAAGGGACACCTTACGGATTATGAAATCGTATTGGGATCATTCGGCATTCAAAAAACAGCGCCAGAAAAGCGCTGTTTGGGGTGTATTCATGAATCGGCGAGCGCTAGAAGGCGACCTGCACAGCCTTCGCCGCCTGCCCGGTGAGCGCTGCACTGCGGGCGTCGGGTTGGTTGAATCCAACGTACAGCGTGGCGCGATTTCCCTCCCGGACGCGCTCGCCCGCATCGTTGACGACGCTGAACGCCTCGGGCGCAAGCTTCAACAGGACTTGCTGCTTCTGCCCCGCCGGAAGCGGCACGCGACGGAACGCGCGCAGCGAGGGATGCGGCGGAGCCCAGCGAGATTCGGGCGCGACGTACACTTGCAGCACCTCTTCGATATCGCAATCCCCGGTGTTCTCCAGCGTGATTTGCAGCGCGACGCCCTCTGCCTCCGCTGTTGCTTCCGCGCTAGAAACGCAAGCGCTTCCGTAGGTTAACCCATAGCCAAAGGGGTAGAGCGCTTCGCCCTCGAAGTAGCGATAGGTACGGTTGCACATCGCGTAATCGGTAAACTCCGGCAGCTCCTCCACGCTGCGGTAGAACGTGACCGGCAGCTTGCCCGAAGGCGATTTGCCTAGCAATATGTTAGCCAACGCGGTGCCGCCCGCCTGCCCGGGATACCAGGCAGCAAGGATGGCGTTGCCCTCCTCCACGCGGATGGCGCTGCCAGAAGCCAGCACGGTGATCACCGGCTTGCCCGTGGCGAGCACGGCCTGGATCAGCCGACGCTGGCAGTCCGGCAACTCCAAATCCTTCTTATCGCCCGAGAAATATTGGTTGCCGGTATCGCCCTCCTCGCCCTCCAGCGTGGAATCCAGGCCCACGCACAGAATAACCACATCGGCCTGCTCGGCGCAGATCACCGCCTCGCTCAGCCGATCGTCCGCCTGACCAAGATTGCTCTCGCGATCCTTGTAAAGGTGTCCGCCGCTGGAGTATAGCACGCGCGCTTTGCCCGCGCAGGCGGCGCGAACGCCCTCCAGGAAGGTCACGTAGCGCGAAGAGGTGCCGTTGTAGTTGCCCTCCAGCGCGGTGATGCTGTTGGCGTTGGGCCCTATGACCGCGATGGTACGCACCCGCTCCAAATCCAGCGGCAGTACGCCATCGTTCTTCAGCAAGGTCATGCTGCGCTCGGCGGCGCGCAGGGCGAGCGCGGCGTGCTCATCGGTATCGTTCTGCGCGTAGGAGATCGTGTCGTACTCGCAATCCTCGTCGAACAGGCCCAGCAGGTAGCGCGTGGTCATCACACGAACGCAGGCCGTGCTGATCTGCTCCTCGGTAACCAGGCCATCCTTGTGCGCCTGGAGCAAATGCAGGTAGGTCACGCCGCAATTGAGATCGCAGCCGTTTTCGAGCGCCAACGCTGCCGATTCAGGCGCGGTGGCTGTCACCTTGTGGAATTGATGAAAATCCGATATCGCCCAGCAATCGCTCACCACATGCCCGGCAAAGCCCCAACGGTCGCGCAATATGTCGCGCAGCAGCGTCTTGGATCCGCAGGCCGGTTCCCCATTGACGCGGTTGTACGCGCCCATCACCGATTCCACACCGGCTTCACGCACCAGCGCTTCGAATGCGGGCAAGTAGGTCTCCCACATATCCTTCGGGGTAGCCTGTGCGTCGAACTCATGCCGACCCTCTTCCGGGCCCGAGTGCACCGCAAAGTGCTTCGCGCATGCCGCCGATTTCAGGTGCTTGCCCTTGCCCTGCAGGCCGCGCACGAACGCCACGCCCAGTCGCCCGGCAAGGTACGGGTCCTCGCCATATGTCTCGTGGCCTCGGCCCCAGCGCGGATCGCGGAATATGTTGATGTTAGGCGACCAAAAGGTTAATCCTTTATAAATATCCCGATCCTCGTGGGCAGCCTGCGCATTGTACTTGGCGCGGCCCTCGGTTGCAATTACATCGGCGATCTCCTGCTGCAGCACCTCGTCAAACATCGCCGCCAGACCGATGGCCTGCGGGAACACCGTGGCGGTGCCTGCGCGCGCCACCCCGTGCAGCGCCTCGTTCCACCAATTGTAGGAGGGAATGCCCAAACGCGCTATGGCCGGAGCGTCGTAGCGCAATTGAGAAGCCTTTTCCTCCAGCGTCATCTGCGCCACCAATTGCTCAGCGCGCTCCCGGGCCCATTTGCGATCGATCATGATTCGTCCTCCCTTTTTGCGGAAAGAGCCGCGCCCCCAGTATAGGTCTCCTATTCTTTTCTTGTCAAGCGCGAAGCCGCGCCAAAAATCAAACAAAAAAGCGGCACAGACTCCAACGCTGGAATCCGTGCCGCTCAAACCGTTTCTGTGCAAGGCACCTCTTCGCTATCGTACCTTGGTTTGCCTTGCTTGGCTTTACCCGGCCTTACTTCGAAGTAACCGCCTCATCTTCCTCGCTGGGGAAAGCGGAAACCGTCCAACCATCGCTCCGCAATGCATCCTCGTTCAGCGTCACCACGCCGCCCTCACCGAGCATCAGCGAAAGCATCGCCGAATCGAGCACGAGCTGATCGCTAGAAATATCCAGCGCTTCAATGGTTACGCTCCACGTCCGGCCAGCCTGGGCGCTCACCAGCGGCTTATCCAGCCAGAAGATCATGTTGTCCTGACCAACCTTGGGCAGGGGGGCGGTGGAAGTGCCCATCCGCATAGTCTCCAGGTAGGGCGTGAGCGACCAGTACACCTCGCCCGCCGGGGCCGTGAATGGGTTGGTTTGTTCGCTAATCACGCTGCGGGAGTCGTCGCGGGTAACAAACTTGCCCTCGGAAGCGGTCCAGCGCACGCGGCAGGGAATCACCTTACCGTTTGCATCCACGTAGCTGACGCGCAACAGCATGCCCGGCGTCTGCATATCCAGCAGCGGGTACGCCCCTTCGGCCTCCACGCGCAGTTTTCCGCGAACCAGCGTCTTTTCCAGCAACGTATCCCATACGCCGAACACCATCTCGGAGGTGATCGCCATCTCGTTGGCCGCCACTGGCTGCAGCTGCGTCGAAAGCTTGCTCGCATCGGAAACCGGCGTCGTCGTGCCGGTGGTCGTCGAACTGCTCGAACTGCTCGAGCTGGAACCGTCGGAATCGGCGGGGGCCTTCTTGGCGGCAGTGCTGTAGAGCAGCGCCTGCATCGCCCGGTCCGCAATGCCATCGACCGGCAGATTGTTCCGGCGCTCGAATGCGCGCACCGCGGAGCGCGTCCCGCTGCGGTAGAGCCCGCTAACGCTGCCGGAATAGAAGTTCAGTGCGCGCAAACCCCGTTGGAGCGCCTTCACTTCCGAGCCATCGTCGCCATACTGCAGCACGCCCGCCGTGCCGATGGTTATGCTGGTGTATTCGCGCGCGGTCACGCTAAATAGCAGCGCGCGGGTCACCGGGCCGCCAATACCGTCCTCGGCCAAGTGGTTTAACCGCTGGAAATCAAACACAGCCTTGAGCGTCTTGGCATCGAAATCGCCGGAAACGCTCACGTCGTAGCCCAAATCCTTCAGGCGCTGCTGCATAGCCAACACACCCGATCCATACTGGCCAAAGCTCAGGTTGTTCGAATAGCTGGGCAAATCGGAGGCGCGCTGCACATACACCAGCTTGGTCACCTTGCCGCCCACGTAGAATGCGGTGACCCACACCTCCATGCCCGCCTTCTGCCGCTTGTTCATGGCGGCGTAGAAAGCGCCACGGAAATCGGATTTCGTTTCCACTATCGAGTATTTGCCATTGATGATGGTCGAAATTTCAATCTTTAAATCGGGGGCGGTTCGGCCCATCACCACTGCGGAAGCATCGCTGATGGGATCGATGGCCAGCTTCGGCTTCGAAGAAACCTGCACGACTCCGCGCGAAGTGACATCGCCCGTTTTTTGCGCCCACACCTCGTATGCACCGACTTCCACAATGGCAAAGGTGCCGCTGAAGGAACCATCGCCGCCGGGATCCAACGCATACTGGGCCGTTGCAAGCTGCACTGCACCGCGCATGAGGAACACATCCACCGTTGTCCCCGCATCGCCCACGCCCGAGTAGCTGATCGTGGTTTCATCGGTCAAGGAGGCCGTGATCTGAACGGTCACCGCCATTATGCCAATTCCACCCGCCTCCATAGGTAAAATAGCCTCTTCTTGCTGCATGGAAGCAATGGGGTCATCCTGCAGCGTCGGAAGGTCGCTGACACCCTCTCGCACATCGCCCTCGCCGCGAAGCGACTCCTTACTGCCATCCGACACAGGGACATCGCCCTCCGGCGGAGTCGTGCCGCCCTCCGGCGGAGTCGTGCCACCCTCCGGCGGAGTCGTGCCGCTCTCCGGCGGAGTCGTGCCGCTCTCCGGCGGAGTCGTGCCACCCTCCGGCGGGGTCGTGCCGCTCTCCGGCGGAGTCGTGCCACCCTCCGGCGGGGTCGTGCCGCCCTCCGGCGGGGTCGTGCCGCCCTCCGGCGGGGTCGTGCCGCCCTCAGGCGGGGTCGTGCCGCCCTCAGGCGGGGTCGTGCCGCCCTCCGGCGGAGTCGTGCCACCCTCAGGCGGGGTCGTGCCGCCCTCCCGCGGGGTCGTGCCGCCCACCGGCGGGGTCGCGCCACCCTCCGGCGGG
>JAVBLJ010000010.1:0-153784 GCA_031553615.1 Eubacteriales bacterium | reverse complement strand
ACGTGCAGATGGAATGCACGCTGATCACCCCCATCGCCATCGAAGAGAAGCTGCGCTTCGCTATCCGCGAAGGCGGCCGTACCGTGGGCTCGGGCGTCGTCACCAAGGTTCTGGAAGACCCCAAGAAGTAAGCGGCACGTTGCGCATAGGCGCGAGGGAACCCATTTACGGGTTCCCTCGCTTTTCGCCTCTTTTGCCTATATGAATCTTGGTATTTGCTCAAACGCGGTGCTGCTGAAAAATGCGGTGCTGCTGTTGACACTACGCTGGGTTTATGATAAAGTGTACAGGCGTGTTTTTTCCCGGCAGGGAATGTCTATTTTTCCGAATAGGGGGTGTCCTGCGTGCGAGTGAAGATTGTTATGGCCTGCGCGGAATGCAAGCAGCGGAACTATAACACCATGAAGAACAAGAAAAACGATCCCGACCGTATCGAGATGAGCAAGTACTGCCGCTTCTGCAAGAAGCACACGAGCCACAAGGAAACCCGCTAATCGTCAACGCTGCGGTTGCGCCCTGTGAGCAAGGCTGAGGATGTGAACGAAATGTCGGAAAAGAAAACTCCGCAAACCAAAAAGCCCTCGTTTTTCACCAAGGTGCTGGCGTGGTTCCAGCGCGTGTTTGTTCTTTCCTTTAAGAACATGGTAGCCGAGCTCAAGAAGGTCTCTTGGCCGAGCCGCAAGGACTTGCTCAATTACTACATCGTCGTCGTCTCCTTCATGGTGCTGATGGCGCTTGTAATTGGTTTGCTCGATGCAGGCACCGGTGTGCTGCTCCAAGCGATCATCAAGAAGGGCTAAGCCCGTACTCTTCTTCCATTTTCCCCGAAGAAGGGAAAAGGGATAGGTTTGCGAACATTCGGGAGGCGCTATGGCTGATACAGTGGCCCGGTGGTATGTGGTGCATACCTATTCCGGCTATGAAAACAAGGTGAAGACCGACCTGGAAAAGGCGGTTGAAAACAATGGCATGATGGATCTCGTTCAGGAGACCCGCGTGCCTATGGAAGATGTTGTTGAAATCAAGAATGGGAAGCGGCGCGTGGTGCCGCGCAAGGTGTTTCCGGGGTATGTATTGGTCAAGATGATCATGACCGACGAAACCTGGTACATCGTTCGCAACACCCGTGGCGTCACCGGCTTTGTGGGCCCTGGGTCCAAGCCGATCCCCCTGACGGAGGAGGAAGTCGAACGCATGCTCTCCGGCGGATCGACCGTGAAGGTCGATCTGGAAGTGGGCGAGCAGGTGAAGATACTCTCCGGCCCGCTCGAAGATTTCATCGGCACCATCGAAGAAGTCGATACCGTGGCCCAGAAGCTCCGCGTTTCCGTGGAGATGTTCGGCAGGAGCACGCCGGTCGACGTGGAGTTTTTCCAGGTTGAAAAAATGAAGTAAGCCCATTCGCTAATGATTTGCGTTTCCTAGGTGGGAGGAACTCAGTTCCGCAAGACCACATTTACCATAGGAGGGAATACCATGGCAAAGAAAATTACCGGTTATGTGAAGCTGCAGGTTAAGGCCGCGAAGGCCACGCCCGCGCCGCCGATCGGGCCCTCGCTGAGCCAGCACGGCATTAACATCCCTGGCTTTTGCAAGGAATTCAACGAGCGCACCAAGAACCAGGAAGGCCTGATCATCCCTGTTGTGATCACGGTTTATTCCGACCGCTCCTTCACCTTCATCACCAAGACGCCTCCGGTGCCGGTGCTGATCAAGAAGGCCTGCGGCATTGAGAGCGGCTCCGCCCGTCCGCAGAAGGACAAGGTCGCCACCCTGACCCAGGCGCAGCTGCGCGACATCGCCACCCAGAAAATGCCCGACCTCAACGCCGCCAGCGTCGAAGCTGCGATGAGCATGGTCAAGGGCACCGCCCGTTCCATGGGCGTGCTGGTGGCCGACAACTAAGCATACCACCCCGCGCCGCATGACGGCGTTTGGGAGCGCGGCGCTCATGCCGCATTGTGGGAGGACAATTTAGCCGTTAGAACCACAAGGAGGAATCCCCATGAAGCACGGTAAGAACTATTCCGATAGCGCAAAACTCATCGATTCGCTCAAAAATTACGATCCTTCCGAGGCGATCGATCTGGTGCTACAGACTGCCAAGGCCAAGTTCGATGAGACCATTGAAATCTCTGTGCGCCTGGGCGTCGACCCCCGCCATGCGGACCAGCAGGTTCGCGGCGCGGTAGTGCTGCCCCACGGCACGGGCCGCACGGTGCGCGTGCTGGTGTTCGCCAAGGGTGATAAGGCCAAGGAAGCCGAAGCTGCCGGCGCCGATTTCGTGGGCGCTGAAGAGCTGGTGACCCGCATCCAGACCGACAACTGGTTTGGCTTTGACGTGGTCGTCGCCACCCCGGACATGATGGGCGTCGTAGGCCGTTTGGGCCGCGTGCTTGGTCCGAAGGGCCTTATGCCTAACCCGAAGAGCGGCACCGTCACCATGGACGTGACCCGCGCGATCGAGGACATCAAGGCTGGTAAGGTCGAGTACCGCGTCGACAAGACCGCCATCATCCATTGCCCCATCGGCAAAAAGAGCTTTGAGCCCGAAAAGCTCAAGGAAAATTTGGCCGTGCTCATGGAGGCCATCATCAAGGCGAAGCCCTCGGCGGCGAAGGGTATCTACCTGCGCTCCGTGGTTCTTTCCTCCACGATGGGCCCCGGCATCAAGGTCAACTCTCTAAAATTCTAAAAGATGGGAACAATTTCCCTGCGGCAAGCGTCTTTTTAATAGACGCTTGCCGTTTTTTTATTGTCGTTGCCACACTTCGTGAATAAATGCCATACATTTGTGCACAATGCTTTCGATGAATGAAGCAACCAATGGCCGTTCGCGTGCGTCATGCTAGAAGAGAGTGTTTGCGCGAATAAATCGGTTATAGGAACGCAAAGGAACGCTTTTCCGCCAAAACTGTTACGAGTATTACAGGAATTTGCACTTTTCGTCATGATTTGCTTGACAGTTTTCGCGGTTTGCACTACAATTTAGGAGCGGAAAGCCAAGAATTGCGTCAAAGATCGTTTTGGTTCCATGTTTATTATTGATCACGAATACATTTTGGAAGGGAGGAGAGGGCGCACGTCCAGGTGCACCTACCCTGTATGAAAAAAACTGCGTTGCTTGGGGTTTGCATTGGAGCGCTTTTGCTCCTGTTCGGCATCGCGAACCCTGCTCTAGGCGAATCCTACAGACCTCTCGGGGTGTCGTCCTCTTGTTCGCCTAAGTCCATCACAGCTCCCGGCGAGGTGACGGTCACCATCATTGTGACCAACCAAGCGGATGGCGAGCTGACCGTTCCTGTTACGCTGCTGGATCCAGCCGGAAACCAGGTATCGTTTTCGGGCGGGATCACTTCCTTGGCGGCGCAACAGAAAGCGACTTATACCGGAAAATGGTCGGTTTCCGCGGCAGAGCTGGCCGACGGAAAGCTAAAATACAAGCTTTCCTCCAGCGAGCTGGCTGAAAACGGTAGCCTGATCCCGTATAGCACCGTGGCTTCGGTGGCGATCAAGAAAGAGGCGGCGTCCACATCATCGGCCTCCGTGCTTACGGGTAGCTACAGTGTTTCGCCCAGCACCGCCAGCAAGGGGCAGACCGTTACCCTCACCTACACGCTCAGCAATACCAGCGGCACCGATATCATCGATGTGACCATCACCAACACCAGCTTGACCAAGGAAAAGATATTCATTTCCCGGCTGCCTGCTGGCGACAAGGTGACCAAGACCTTCCAATACACCATGGGCTCCAAATCCATCAAGGCCAAGCCCAAGATTACCTACAAGATGGAGGGCTCTACCGGCGGCTCCAAGGACGTGAAGACCGTCAACTTGGGCAGCAAGACGATCGAGCTGGAGAAGGGTGGCGTCCTCGTCAACCTGAAGGCAAAGGGCAGCACGGAGGTGGAGCCCGGCTCCAAGGTCGAGCTGACACTCACCGTCACCAATGGTAGCAATGTTACCTATAAAAATATAAAAATTTCAGACACGCACCTGGGTGAGATTGCGACCATCCCAGAGCTCAAGGCCAAGACGGGCAAGCATACCGAGACCAAGACCATTACCGTGGATGTGACCGCCGATTACACGTTTAGCGTCAAGGGAACCAGCGACGACGGCAAGGAGCTGGACCTGATATCCAACACCATGCATTTGGTGGCGATCGACATGAGCAAGCGCATGCAGCTCGAGATCGGCGCGGTTGCGCAGACCACCGAAGCATCGGATTATCCTGCTGAGATCGTGTTTGAGGTGAACGTGAAGAACACCGGTACCTCCACCGGCAAGGATATGGTGCTAAAGCACGGCAAGACCACCATCGCCACCATCGGCACCATGGCTCCGGGCGAGGAGCAGACCTTCGTAAAGCGCATACTGGTGAGCATGGCGGGCAAGTTCATGTTCAGCGTAACCGGCAACAACGAGCAGGGCGCATCGCAAACCGTCGATGGCAACACAGTCGACGTTGTGTACATCGAGCCCACGCCCGAGCCACCGCCGCCCACCATTCAGCCGACCGCCCCCCCCATTCAAAATGCACTCACGGCGACCGACGCCCCGGCAGACGATGCAAAAAAGAGCGGAACAGCCGGAGGCATGCAGTTCCTCTGGATCATTGCAGGCGCGCTGGCGCTGGCGCTGGTGGCCGTGCTGACTGTGGTCATTATGGGCCGTCGCCGCCAAGCGGCGGAAGCGGAGCGGGGCAAGAACAGCATCGATTCCATGCAGGTGAGCACGCGCCGCAACTATGCCGCCGCGCCCCGCCAGCAGCAAAATTCCCGCCCCGCGCGCCGTCCGGAAAAGGATGAGGACGCGTACGAGCGCGAGTATGAGCAAATGGCGGACGATGCTGACTACGGCGATGCACCCGAGGCCTACACCGGCGAATCGATGCACGAGTTGGCCGAGCGCTATGGCCGTCCAGGAGCGGAGGAGCAGGGCAGACCGCGCAAGCAGGGCCGTGGGCAATCAGGCGACAGGGGCGAGGCCTATCTGGCGCGCATGCGCGAAGCGGAAGCCGACGACATGGCCGACGAATACCAGGATGCATCGGGCGATGGCCGTCGCCGCCGCCGCGCCCGCAGTGCGGACGCATAAGGGATACAATGCCTGGGTCAAACGAAATTCAAGCAGCGCCGCACGAAAATGTGCGGCGTTGTTGCATATGCGGTGCATATGCACAGATAGGTGCTTTGCGGCAGCGGTGAAATATGCTATACTATACGGCAAGAAATGGGGTGGGCATATGGCGACCGGAGTACCCCGGGAGATGATCGATTTCTTTCTAGCGCTGCGGTTCAACAACAACCAGGCGTTTTTTGATGAAAACCGCAAGCTGTACGAAAATGTAGTGCAGAAGCCGTTGCGCACTATCGCCGAGGAGTTGGGCCCGACGCTGAATCGGATCGATCCGCAGCTGGATGTGCGCCCGCAGCGCGTCGTATCGCGCATCCGGCGAGATACTCGCTTTTCGCACAACAAGGACCCGTTCCGCGATCATATGTGGCTCTCCTGGCGCTATCCGGGGGAGATGACCGGCGATGCCATGGGCTTCTATTGGGAGATTGGGCCCGAGGTGATGCACTGGGGCTTTGGCTATTATGGCGAGCACAAACCGACCATGGATCGGGTGCGGCGGCGCATCCTCTCCCAGCCGCGAGAGCTAATCGGCCTGCTTGCCCAATGCGGTGTGCCTGAACGGTTCCAGATACAGGGCGAGGCATACAAGCGGTTGGCAGTGCCCCCCGAAGTGCCGGAGGAATTGCAGGCGCTCTACATCAAGAAGGGCTTTTACTTCATGAACAGCGCGGGGGAACACGATTTTGACGCGCTGTTTTCTGGGGAGCTGGTCGAGCGGGTCAGCCAAGATTACCTAAGTGTTGCGCCGCTATACGATTGGATGCGGGGCAGGCAGATGGACGAGCCGGAGGGGGATCACCCCTCTGGGGCAGGAGGCAAACCATGAGCTACCTACACCTGAAGAGCGGCAGTGACATTCGCGGGGAGGCCGTGGCCGCACCCGGTATCGAGGTTAATTTGACCGAGGCGATCGCGCGGCAGGTAGGCTACGCGTTCGTGAATTGGCTGGCGCAGAGGCTGGGCATGCCAGCACGCGCGCTGACCATTGCCGTGGGGCGCGATTCGCGGGTGAGCGGGCCTGCGCTGGCGGCGGCGGTGCTGGAGGGCATTGCGGCGGGCGGTGCGCGCGCTCTGGATTGTGGGCTGTGCACCACCCCGGCCATGTTTATGACGACGCTAGAGAGCACTTTGGGCTGCCAGGGCTCGGTGATGGTGACGGCCAGCCACCACCCGTGGACGCGCAACGGACTCAAGTTCTTTACCGCTCAGGGCGGCCTGGGCGGCGAGGACGTAAAGGCGCTGCTGATCCACGCCGAGCAGGCGAACCTGCCGCAAGCGCACGCCGGCGAAAGCGAGGCCGTGCCCTTCCTAAGCAGCTATGCCGATATCCTCAAGCGACTGGTGCGTGAGGGGCTGGGCACGCAGGCGGAGCGGCCTCTTCAGGGCTTGCGCGTGGCCGTGGATGCGGGCAACGGCGCGGGCGGGTTCTACGCGCGCATGCTAGAGGAGCTAGGCGCGGATACCACGGGCAGCCGCTACCTGGAGCCCGATGGCCGCTTCCCTAACCACATCCCCAATCCGGAAAATGACGAGGCCATGGCCTCGATCTGCGAGGCGGTGCGCACGAGCGACGCGGACATCGGCGTGATATTCGATACCGATTGCGATCGTGCCGCCGTGGTCGACGCCGGGGGAGCGCCGATCCACCGCAACCGGCTGATCGCGCTCACCGCGGCTATGCTGCTCGAAGAGCGTCCCGGCATCACGGTGGTCACCGATTCGGTGACTTCCAGCGGGCTGGCGCGGTTCATCCAGGCCAAGGGCGGAATGCATCACCGCTACAAGCGCGGCTATCGCAACGTAATTGACGAGGCGGTGCGACTCAATGCGGAGGGCATCGATTGCCCGCTGGCCATGGAGACCAGCGGCCATGCGGCCATTCGCGAGAATTACTTTCTGGACGATGGCATGTACCTGGTCACGCGGCTGCTGGTGGTGGCCATGCGCTGCCGGGCGCGCGGCGGGCGGCTGAGCGACATGATCGCCGATCTGCAGGAGCCGGCGGAGGCCATCGAGGTGCGCCTGCCCATCACCGCGCCCGATTTTGCCTCGGCAGGCCGGGTTGCGCTGGATCGGTTGTACACCCTGGCCGAGGATGCATCCAGTCGCATCGCGCCCGACAACCGCGAGGGGGTGCGCGTGCTGTTTGATTTGGAGGGCGGCATCGAAAACGCCTGGCTGATGATGCGCCTTTCGGTGCACGATCCGGTGCTGCCGATCAATGCGGAATCCGATCTGCCCGGTACGCTGGCGCCGATGCTCAAACGCCTGTGCGACGCGCTGCGGGGCTGCCAGGGCATCGACCTGACCCCGCTGGAGGCGGCGTTCGATGCCTGGATAAATGGCCGTTAAACGGCGGCACGACCGCCGATAACCCTGTAATTGCACGCGCTTAAGCGCATATGAAGGAGGAGTTCCCATGGCTACGCAAAAAATCGATTCCCTGTGTATCAACACCATCCGCACGCTTTCCGCCGATACGGTGCAGAAGGCCAACTCCGGTCACCCCGGCACCCCGATGGGCGCCGCGCCCGCCGCCTACGCGCTGTGGATGAAGGAAATGCGCCACAACCCGGCCAACCCGGATTGGGTCAACCGCGATCGCTTCGTGCTCTCCGCAGGGCATGCGTCCTCGCTGATCTACAGCCTGCTGCACCTGTTCGGCTATGGCCTGACCATCGATGACCTCAAGCAGTTCCGCCAATGGGGCAGCAAGACCCCCGGCCACCCCGAGTACCGTCACACCGTCGGCGTCGAGGTGACGACGGGCCCCCTCGGCCAGGGCATCGCCAATGCCGTGGGCTTTGCGCTTGCGGAGACGCATCTGGCCGCGAAATTCAACCGCCCGGGCTTCCCGGTGGTCGATCACATGACCTACGCGCTCTGCGGCGATGGCTGCATGATGGAAGGCATCGCGAGCGAGGCCGCCTCGCTGGCGGGCACGCTGGCGCTGGGCAAGCTGACCGTAATCTACGATGATAACGAGATTTCCATCGAGGGCGATACCGACATCGCCTTCCGGGAGAACGTGGGCCTGCGTTTCGAGGCCTATGGCTGGCAGGTGCTGCGCGTGCAGGATGGCAACGATTTTGAGCAGGTCGTGCAGGCCCTTGCCGAGGCAAAGCGTGAGACCGCGAAGCCCACGCTCATCATCGTGCCCACCCAGATCGGCTTTGGCTGCCCGGCCAAGCAGGGTAAGGCCAGCGCGCACGGAGAGCCCTTGGGCGGCGAGAACGTAGCGGCCATGAAGGCAACGCTGGGCATGCCTGCAGGCGACTTTGAGGTGTTGCCCGAGGTGCGCGCGCACTTCGATGGGTTCATGGCGCGGGGAAAGCGCGAGGAAAGCGAATGGAACGATCTGTTCACGCGCTACGCAAAGGAGCATGACGGGCTGGCCGCCGAGTGGAAAGCCTGGTTCGAGGGCGGTTTGGATACCCTGGTGAACGAGGAATCCCTCTGGAAATTCGAAGGAAAGGCCGCCACGCGCAACAGCTCCGGCGAGGTGCTCAATCGCCTGACAAAGTTTGTGCCCAACCTGATCGGCGGCTCGGCGGACCTTTCGCCCTCCAACAAGAGCGTGATGAAGGGCACCGGCGATTTCTCGGCGGAGGATCGCACCGGCGCGAATTTACACTACGGCGTGCGCGAGCACGCGATGTCGGCCATCGCCAACGGCATCGCGGCCCATGGCGGATTGCGCACTTATGCCGCCACCTTCTTCGTATTCAGCGATTACATGAAGAACGGCATGCGCATGTCGGCCATCATGAAGCTGCCCGTCACCTATATCCTTACACACGATTCCATCGGCGTGGGCGAGGATGGCCCCACCCATCAGCCTATCGAGCACTTGGCTGGACTGCGCGCTGTGCCCGATCTGCTGGTGTTCCGCCCTGCGGACAGCCGCGAGGTTACCGCGGGCTGGATCACCGCACTCACCAGCGGTCTGCCCACCTGCTTAGTGCTTACCCGCCAGGATCTACCCCTCTACGAGCGCAGCGGCAGGGAAGCGCTGCGTGGCGGCTACATCATTTCCGATAGCAAGAACGCGGTGCCGCAGGTGCTGCTGATGGCTTCGGGCTCCGAGGTGGAGCAGATGGTGCAGGCCCAGGCAGCACTGTGGGAGAAGAACGTCGATGCGCGCGTGATTTCCGTGCCCTGCATGGAGCTTTTTGAGGCGCAGGATGCGGCGTACCGCGAGAGCGTGATGCCGAATGCGGTGCGCGCGCGCGTGGCCATGGAAGCCGGTGTTTCCGATAGTTGGTACCGCTACATCGGCCTGGATGGCGCGGTGATTGGCATCGATCACTATGGCGCTTCGGCCCCTGCGGCAAAGCTCTTCCAGGAATTCGGCTTCACGGCAGAGCATGCGGTGGCCGAGGCGCTGCGTGTGCTGAGCAAGTAAGCGGCCAATACGGATACTCGTTCGGTTTCGCGTGATATCTCCATGAAACCAAAGGTGAAGCAGTATAAGAAGCTCTAAAACCCCTCTCCCGCTCATACGATAGTGTACCAATGAGCGAGAGAGGGGGGTTTTGCGTGCGGGTACGCGCAAAGACCGTCACCAAAACCATCAGCAAAATCGTGCCGCCCACTCAGGGCGAGGGCTTGGGTTCACAGCGCGTCAAGGCGTCCAGTTTGCCGCTGGTGGGGGAAACGATGCTGGAGCACGGCGAAGAGTTGCCGGTTGTGGTCAGGGAAGAAAACCCGATTGTGGAGCTAAATGACGGAATTGTGGATGCGCTCGGCGCATTTGGGGACGATGTAACCATGGAAATGCCCCCAGAGTGGAGAGAAGAGAGTGTTTTTGGGAGTCTGGTGGAGGATAGGAGCCCATCCGAGCCCATGCAGCCGGTATTCGAACCCGTTCCCGCCAAGGTCGAGCCAACACCTGTCCCCCAATCCATCGCCTCGCCTGCGCCAAAGAAGGAGCCTGCGCCCGTGCAGCCCGAGCCTGCGCCCGAAGTAATCCAGCCGGAGATCGTGCTCATCCCCATTCCGGTACCTGTCCCCGCGCCTGTACCGGAACCGATCCAGGTCCCGCCCATCCCGCCAGAGCAGCCGGTGCAAATCGCCTGCCCTGGGAAACCCTACACGGTCCGGCGCGGCGACAGTTTTCAGTTGATCGCGCGCAGATTTGATGTAAGCATGCGCGCCCTGCTGGAAGCCAATCCGGAGCTCCAGCCCGGGCGACTGATGGTCGGTGATGTGCTGTGCATCCCGCAGGCTGCCGCGCCCGAGCCTGCGCCGACCCCGGCACCG
Source organism: Eubacteriales bacterium (assembly GCA_031553615.1). GTDB lineage: Bacteria > Bacillota > Clostridia > Christensenellales > Aristaeellaceae > WQXF01. Next base: position 143,380 of record JAVBLJ010000010.1, on the reverse strand, counting down.
GTTCCCGTCCCTGAGCCCACGCCCGCGCCGATTCCGTCCCCTGTGCCCGCGCGCGAAGAGTGCCGCCGCGTGCGCGAGGGCGTGAGCATCGCGGACATCCTGCTGGCGGGCAACGTCTCGCTTTGCGCTTTCCAGGCGGCCAATCCCGGCCTGCGCATCGGCTACCAGCGCGTGGGCGACATGGTGCGCATCCCGCCACCGGGAACGCGCGGCGCTTGCGCAGAGGGTCTGCCCAATGTGGTGCGTGAGGGCGAGGATATCGCTGCGTTTGCGGTGCGCATGGGCGTTACGGTGGGCACGCTGCTGCGCGCCAACGCGCACCTGCTGCCCACGGATTTCCGTGCGGGACAGGTGGTCTGCGTGCCGAGCCGGTAACCGCCGAGCAGGGGTCGCTCGGGAAGAGAATCGCTTGGAAGAAAATTGCATTAGGAGAGAGTGCAATCTGCATGTGAAACCGCGGGGCGCTAGCCGTCGCGGTTTTTTGCTGCCTGCGCGGGGAGTGGCGCGCTCCTTTCCGCAATCCTTGGTGTAGCAGGGTTGGCAAAAGCATTTACCCTTTTACTTGCTGAAAACGCTTAAGGGCGAAGAGAAGAGGTCCAGGGGGCGAGCGATAAGCCCCCTGGTCGCCTGTGAAGGCGAAATCCCTCTCTCGACGCGGATTGGGGGGGATTTCGCTCCTTTGGGAGCGACCGGAGGGCTTTGCGGTCGCCCTCCGGCCACCTTCGCGGCGCATCTTCCGAGTATTTGGCCGTGAATGAGGTCATCGCGCAACAGGTTGCACTTCGGTTGAATGCGGGCGCAACCTGTGGTACAATCGTGGGAAGGATTGGGGAAATGGGGTGGCGACGTTGGCGGTACCGGAGGGTGCGTTGCCGAAAATCGAGGCCATACTGGCGGCGCTTTCGGCGCTGCGCATACCGCCAGGCGGCTCGGAGCTGGACATGCATGCGCGCATTGCTGCAGGGCTGCAATCGGCGGGCATTCCCTGCGTGCACGAGGCGGTGCTTGCGCCGCGCTGCCGCATCGACTTCCTGGTGGGCGATGTAGGCATCGAGGTCAAGTGCGGAAAGCCCGCACGGCGCGTGCTGCTGCATCAGCTTGCGCGCTACGCCGCCAGCGACCGCATCCGTGCGCTGATCGTGGTGGTGGAGCGTAGCGCCAACCTGCCCGCCTCCGTGGGCGGTAAGCCCTGCCAATTCCTATCGATGAACCGTTTGTGGGGCATCGCCCTGCCGACATAAACCGACCGATAGTTTGAAATGAGGATGCCCATTGGAGGAGTACGACTGGGTGCCCGGGGCGATGGATTCCGGCGAGGCCTGGGGGAGTGCGGACGATCCGCCGCAGGCCCAGGCTTGGACGGAGCCCGAGGCCTTGCCCTGCGAAGTGGATGCGCCGACGCTAGCGCTGCCCGCATACCTGCGCGATGCGGGCGCTTCTGCGCATATCTACGGCACGCTGAGCTACAACCGGCGCGCCAAGTGCTGGACCATCCAGGGTGAGCCGTGCGTGACTGAGCTGGCCAAGCGCCTCTTCCCAGGCAGCGGAGGGCACAAGCGCGGCGAGGCCCGATTCACCGCGCACCGCCGTGTGGTGGGCGAGGTCAATTGGCTGATGATGCGCTATCCGCTGGCCGTGCGCGAGAGTGACCGCGAGCGGTGGGCGCGTGCGCTGGACGATGCGCGCGCGTACGCCCTCCAGCGCGCCGAGGCCGCCAGGCTGCCCGCCATTGCCGAGCCACCGGAGGCGTACTTCCGGGGCGAACTGCGCACCTTTCAAAAAAAGGGGCTGGCCTGGCTGCTGGCCAATCCGCGCGGTCTGCTGGCCGATGAGATGGGCCTGGGCAAGACGGTGCAAGCGTTGGCCTGGCTGGCGACCACCCGCGCGCTGCCGCTGCTGCTCATCGTGCCGCCGCATCTGGTGCGCAACTGGGAGCGCGAGATCGCACGCTTCCTGGCGCTGGAGGATGGGGTGCGCGTGCACGTGATTCGCGGGCTGAAGCCCTACGACCTGCCCGAGGCCGACATCTACATCGTGCATTACCTGCTGCTGCGCGGCTGGAAGAAGGTGCTGCCCGAGTTGGGCATGCGATCGGTGATATTCGATGAGATTCAGGAGCTGCGCCACGCGGGTACGGAAAAATATTCGGCGGCTAGCCTGATCTCCGATGCGTGCGAACGGGTGGTCGGCCTTTCCGGAACGCCCATCTACAACAAGGGCGGCGAGATTTGGAACGTGATCAACATCCTCGATTTTCATTTTTTGGGCGATTGGGAGAGCTTTACGCGCGAGTGGTGCTACGGCTACGGCAACGCCATCGTCGCCAAGCCCGATCTGCTGGGGGATCACCTGCGCCGTGAGGGGCTGATGTTCCGCCGCACCAAGGCCGAGGTGCTCACCGAGCTGCCGCCCAAGCGCCGCCTGGTGCAGGAGATCGATTTCGACGACGCGACCTATCGCCGCATGATGCAAACCGTGCTGGAGAAGCTACCCATGCTGCGCGATGAGAACCTTACGCCTTCCCAGCGCGCGCTACTCGAGGAGCAGATCAGCCAGGATGAGCGGCAGGCCACCGGCATCGCTAAGGCCCCGTTTGTGGCCGCGTTCGTCCGCGCGCTGGTGGAGGGCGGCGAGCGGGTGCTGCTCTTCGCGCATCATCATCAGGTGATGGACATGTACAAAAAGGAGCTGAAAGCGCTGGGCCCGGTGTTCATCACCGGCAGGGAGACCGGCCTGCAGAAGGATGTTTCGGTGCAAGCCTTTCAGGGCGGGGAGAGCGACCTTTGCTGCATCTCGCTGCGCTCCGCGGCCGGGCTCAATCTGCAGCGCGCGAGCTGCGTGGTGTTCGGCGAACTCGATTGGTCGCCCGCCGTGCACAGCCAGGCCGAGGATCGCGCGCACCGCATCGGCCAGCCCGATTCTCTGCTCTGCTACTATCTGGTTTCGCCGCGTGGATCGGATCAGGATATGCAGGAGACGCTGGGCCTCAAGGTGAGCCAATTCCTGGGCATCATGGGCGATGCGCCGCCCACCGTGGCCGATCAGGCCGAACAGGAGAGCCAGGCGCGCGCGCATATCTGCAGCCTGGTGGCGCGCTTGACCGCCGACGGTACCATTTCAAACGAAAGCTAGGAGGGAAACCCATGGAATTTTCCATCAGGCCCGTGCAGGCCGGAGACGGCAAGGGGATCAACGCGTTGCGCACGATGCCGGGCGTATTTGAAAACGTGCTGGGCATCCCCTCGGAGCGCATTCAGCGCAGCGAGGATTTCATACAGGGCATGGATCAGAACAACCACCAGTTCGTGGCTGTGACCAAGGACGCAGCAGGCCAGGAGCTGATTATCGGCACGGCGGGCTTGAGTGTCTACGGCAGCCCACGCACCCGCCATTCGGGTGGAATCGGTATTATGGTTCACGCCGGTTATCAGCACCAGGGCGTGGGTACCAAGCTGATGGAAGCGCTGCTGGACATGGCTGACAATTGGCTGATGCTGGTGCGCGTGGAGCTGACCGTGTTTACCGAAAACGCGCGCGCCCAAGAGCTCTACAAGAAGCTCGGCTTCGAGATCGAGGGCACCAAGCGCGCGGCGGCGATCCGCTGCGGCAAGTATGCCGACGAGTACATGATGGCGCGCATCCGGAACCTGCCGGGGCGCGCGGAGGAGTGAGCGCGTGAAGCGACTGCATGTGCGCGGGGATCGGAGCATCGAGCTGCCCGCCTTTTTTCCGGATGGCACCTATGGCGCGGTGAAGGCGGTGGACGCGGAGGATTTGCGTGCCGCGCACATTGACGGCACCGTGATGAACGCGCTGCACCTTTCGCTCAAGCCGGGTGCGAGCCTGGTCAAGCGCATGGGCGGGCTGCACGCCTTCACCGGCTTCTCCGGCCCGATGCTCACCGATTCTGGTGGATTTCAAGTGTTTTCGCTGATCCGCGAAAATCCCAAGTACGGGCGCATTCGGGCCAACGAGGTGCTATTCTACCCGGGAATGGGCGATGAGAAGTACATCTACTCGCCGCAGAAGTGCATCCAGAACCAGTTCGCGCTGCGCTCCGATATCATCATGTGCCTCGATTACTGCACCCATCCCAACGACCCCATCGAGGTGCAGCGGCAATCGGTGGATACCACCATCCGCTGGGCCAAGCTCTGCAAGCAGGAATACGAGCTGCAATGCAAGAATGCCCGCTTTTCGCCCGAGGAGCGGCCGTTGCTCTTCGGCATTATCCAGGGCGGCAACGATAAGGGCGAGCGCGCGCGCTGCGCCGAAGCATTGGTCGAGATCGGCTTCGATGGCTTCGGCTTCGGCGGCTGGCCGCTGGACGATCAGAACAACCTGATCGATGACATCCTGGCGTACACGGCCTCGCTCATGCCCGATCACCTGATCAAGTACGCCATGGGCCTGGGCCGCCCCGAGGAGATCGTGCGTTGCGCGCGCATGGGCTACGATCTGTTCGATTGCGTGATTCCTACCCGGGAGGCGCGGCATCACCGGCTCTACACCTTCACCAAGCGCGACGTGGACGAGCCGGGTTTCTACAAATTCCTGTACATCATGGACGACGACTATGCCGCCGATGGAGCGCCGGTTTCGGAGGATTGCGATTGCCATTGCTGCCGCCACCATTCGCGCGCCTACCTACGCCATCTTTTTCGCATGGACGATGCGCAGGCCTACCGGCTGGCCACCATCCACAACCTGCGCTTCTTTTCCATGCTCATGGAGCGGATACGGGAGGGGGAGGCGGCGCGTTGACCGAGAAAAGCAAGGCGTCGAAAGCAATAAAAACATCAGATGCGGCTTTGGCGGCGCTGATCGCCGAGGTGAGCGGCGCGAAGAACTACCGTCACATCGATGCGGCGACCGTGGAGCGCGTCTGCCGGGAGGAGGCGGGCAAGCATCCCAAGCAAAAGGAAGCCGCCAAGGCTGCCAAGCGCAGGCTGCACCAGATGACGGGAGCATACGCGGCCCCGGAGCGCGAACGGGAGAGCGGTCTGGCCGCTGCGCTGCTGGCGACAACCGACCGGGAGTCTGTGCTTTCCGTGCTGGATGCGATGGCGCGCGCCCACGCTTCCACCAGCGAGCGCTTGCCCTTCGCGGGCGAGCTGTATGCCGATATCCGCGCGCAGGTGGGGAGAATCACGAGCGTGCTCGATTTGGCCTGCGGCATCAATCCTGCGCTGTACCTGGCGGATTGCCTGCGCGCGGGAATCGAGCTGCCGCAACGCTACGCGGCGTACGATATCCGGCGCGACGTGCTGGAGCAGGCGGCGGCCTGCTTTGAGCGCTTTGGCATCGAAGGCATCGCCGACCCCTGCGATCTGCTGAGCGAATGCCCCGAGGTGCAGGCGGACGTGACCCTGCTTTTCAAGGTGGTACCGTTGCTTGCACACCAGCGCAAGGGCCGGTTTGAGCAAGTGATAGCGCAGACGCGGTCGCGGTTTGTGGCGGTGACCTTTCCCACCCGTTCGCTGAGCGGCAGGAGCGTGGGCATGGCGGGGCAGTACCGGCGCATGTTTGGGGAATACCTAACCCGCACGGACTACGCGCTGGCGCTGGAGAAGGAGTACCCCTCCGAGCTGCTGTTTTTGGTCGAAAAGCCGAAAACCTTTGGCGGATTCTAAAAAAACCGTTGGTTTTCCCTTGCATCCGCGCTGTTTTACGCGCTATAATAATTTGCCAAAGAATTGTTAAGCTAGGCAATACGAAACCGGGAGGATGGCCACCATGAGCAACACCAAGAAGAGCGGCAAGCTAAGCGCGCAGCGCATCCGGCTGGACGTCAACCATATGATGACCGACACCATGGGCATGCAGTACGGCATCGCGCCCGAGCAGGTCGAGCAGTACGCCAAGGCCGCCGCCGCCGCGCAGAGCGCGGTGCAGAGCGCGCGCGGCACCGGCTGGCTGGGCTGGATGCAGCTGCCCTACAACCAGGAGGAGATCGTGCAGCACGTGGAGCGCACCGCCGAGCATGTGCGCGCCCACTTCCGCAACTTCGTGGTGTTGGGAATTGGCGGCTCCGCCCTGGGCCCTATCGCGCTGCAGGCCGCGCTCAATCACCCGCATTACAACGAGCTGCCCGATGCGAAGCGTGGCGGCCCGCGCCTCTACGTGGAGGACAACATCGATCCCGAGCGCATGGGCGCGCTGCTGGATATCATCGAGCTCAAGGAGACCTGTTTCTGCGTGGTCACCAAATCGGGCGCGACCGCCGAAACCATGTCGCAATACCTGATCATCAGCGATCTACTCAAGCAGGCGGTGGGCGATAAGTGGCAGAAGCACATCATCGCCATCACCGATGCGCAGCGCGGTAACCTGGCCCCCATCGCCAAGGCCGAGGGCTTCGATACCTTCGTGATCCCGGATGGCGTGGGCGGGCGCTTCTCCGAGCTCTGCCCAGTGGGTCTGCTGCCCGCCGCGGTCTGCGGCATCGACATCCGCGCCCTGTTGGCCGGAGCCATCGCCATGGACGAGGCTTGCAAGAGCGACGACGTGTGGGCTAACCCCGCGCTGCTCATGGCAACGCTGCAGTACATTGCCATGCAGGACATGGGTTTCAATGTGCACGTGCTGTTCCCCTATGCGGATTCGCTGCGCTACATGGCCGATTGGGTTTGCCAGCTCTGGGCCGAATCGCTGGGCAAGAGCGTGACCCGCCGCGGCATGGCGGTTAACTTCGGCCAGACCCCGGCCAAGGCGCTGGGCGTAACCGATCAGCATTCGCAGCTGCAGCTCTACACCGAGGGCCCCTACGACAAGGTGGTCACCTTCTTTAAGGTGGAGAATTTCCGCGCGGAGCGGAGCATTCCCCACGGCTGTGAAGCCTATGCCGACGTGGCCTTCCTGGGCGGCAAGACGCACAACGCGCTCATCGAGGCCGAGCGCCTGGGCACCGAGTATGCGCTCTACCGCGCGGGACGTCTCAGCCAGACCATCGTTTTGCCCGAAGTGAACGCGCACACCATCGGCCAGCTTATCTTCCTGTGGGAGATGGCGACCGCCTACGCGGGTGAGCTGCTGGATATCGATGCGTTCAACCAGCCTGGTGTGGAGGAATCGAAGATCGCCTCCTACGCGGTGCTGGGCAACGATGCCGAAAAGTACGCCAAGAAGCGCGCCGAAATGAAGAACAGCCCGGCGGGCAGCGGAAAGTACGTGCTGTAACCCCTCGCGAAAGACCGATGGACCGATGCCTCGGGTGGATTGCTGGGTTCCAGCGCCGCGCGGGGCATTTTTGTGCTCGCGGGGAGCGCGGATATGCAGCTTCAAATATCAAAAATTTCACAAACACAACAAATTGCTAGAATATCGATGGAAATATGTTTCAATCACGTTTTTTATGCAAGATGCATATTGATAAGCGTCAAATTGCGTGATACAATTCAAGGGTCGGCAGTGTCAGCACGGACACGTCGGACGCAGGGGAAAGGCGCACGGATATATGCGCTGGACGTAGGGGATAAAAGCGCCGACAAAAGCAAGGAATCCAAGCTGGGGATATTGTAAGGGGGCCTGAGGGTGGCTGCGTTGAAAAGCAAGTATCTGCTTCAAGTGTACGAGGATGTGTGCAACAGGAATCCCGGTGAGAAAGAATTTTTGCAGGCGGTCTACGAGGTGCTGGAATCGCTGGAGCCTGCGATTGAAAAGAATCCTGCGTTCGAGGCGAATGGCGTCGTCGAGCGCATGGTCGAGCCCGAGCGCTTTATTCAGTTCCGCGTGCCGTGGGTGGACGATGCGGGCAAGGTGCGCGTCAATCGCGGCTTTCGCGTGCAGTTCAATTCCGCGCTTGGCCCCTACAAGGGCGGCCTGCGCCTGCATCCCTCGGTGTGCGCCTCCGTCGTTAAATTCCTGGGCTTTGAACAAACCTTTAAGAATTCGCTGACCGGGCTGCCCATGGGCGGCGGCAAGGGCGGCGCGGATTTTGATCCCAAGGGCAAATCGGATCGCGAGATCATGCGCTTTTGCCAAAGCTTTATGACGGAGTTGTATCGCCATATCGGCGATTGGGTGGACGTACCCGCCGGGGATATCGGCGTGGGTCGGCGCGAGATCGGCTACCTGTACGGCCAATACAAGCGCATCCAAAACCAGGCGACAGGCGTGCTCACCGGCAAGGATTTGACCACCGGCGGCTCCCTGGGGCGCACCGAAGCCACAGGCTATGGCCTGCTCTACTTCGTGGAGGAAATGCTCCGCTGCATGAAGGGTGAATCGCTGCAGGGCAAGGTGGCGGTGGTGTCCGGCTCGGGCAACGTATCCACCTACGCCATCCAGAAGGCGCAGCAATTGGGCGCAAAGGTGGTCGCGGCCAGCGATTCCAATGGATACGTGTACGATGAGCAGGGCATCGATCTCGATCTGCTGGTGCAGGTGAAGCAGGTGGAGGGCGCGCGCATCAGTGAATATGCGGCGCGTCGGCCCGGTGCGCAGTACACGGCGGGCTCGACGGGCATTTGGGGCATTGCTTGCGATATCGCGCTGCCCTGCGCCACCCAGAACGAACTGGATGCCAAGGCTGCACAGGCGCTGGTCGATCATGGCGTGATCGCCGTGGCCGAAGGCGCGAACATGCCCACCACCCCCGAAGGCGTGGCCATCTTTCAGAAAAACGGTGTGCTCTTTGGCCCGGCCAAGGCGGCCAACGCGGGCGGTGTCGCTACCAGCGGCCTGGAGATGAGCCAAAACTCCATGCGCTTGCAGTGGACGTTCGAGGAGGTTGACTCCCGGCTAAAGGAGATCATGGTCGGCATCTTCCACAATGCGTTCGATACTGCAAAGGAGTACGGCGCGCAGGACAATCTGGTGGTAGGCGCGAACATCGCGGGCTTTCTCAAGGTGGCGAACTCTATGCTCTGGCAGGGCATCGCATATTAATCATCAAAAAGGTGCGGCCGCGCGGGCTTTTCGTCAGCGCGGCCGCACTTTCTTTTTGGGTTCGCTACTTCTTGGGTTCGCTACTTTTGGGCTCCAGCTTGCTGGCCCTCACCTCATCCATCCACGGCACCGAGACCGAGGCACCCTTGCGGCTGACGGATATTGCGGCGGCTGTGGCGGCAAGGCGCAGGCTGGTGGGCACATCGGAGCCCAGCTCCAGCGCGGCCAGCAGGTAGGCGATGAACGTATCGCCCGCAGCAGTGGTATCGGCCACCTGCACTTTGTAGATGCCCTGGGTGTAGACGGGCCCCCCGGGCGCCTGGTACATGGAGCCATGCTCGCCCAGGGTGAGCACCAGCGTGGCCTGGGGGTAGCGCTGGCGCAGGGCGGGTAGCTGCTGGGCGGTCTCCTGAATACCGCACAGGTCGGCAGCCTCCACCTCGTTGAGGATCAGCATATCCACCAGCTCGAGCGGATATTGAAGCACGCCGGGGCTCATGGGCGCGGGATTGAGCACCACGCGCATGCCGCGCAGGTGGGCCTTGCGGATCATGCTATCGACCAGGTTGACCTCGTTCTGCAGCACCAGCGTATCGCCCGCATCGAAGTGCGCCAACACCTCGTCGATGTATTCCTCGGTGATCTGTTGATTTGCGCCGCCAAAGAGCAGGATGCTGTTTTGCCCGGCCTCATCCACCTGTATGATGGCGTGACCAGTCTGCACCGGGCAGCGGCGGATTAGCTCGGTGTGCACGCGGTTTTCGGATAGGGCCGCGAGCAGCATATCGCCCTCCGCGCCGATGCATCCGGCATGATAGACCTCCAGACCGGCGCGCGCCAATGCGATGGATTGGTTGAGCCCCTTGCCGCCGCAAATGGCTTCCATGGCGGTGGAGGCCAGGGTTTCCCCGGGGCGGACGAAGTGCGGAACAGCGTACACATAATCGATATTCATGGAGCCGAAGTTCAGTATTTTCAAGGGTGCCTCTCCTTTGCGCGAACGCGCTTTTTGTGTCGGTATCCGTACACTCCCGTACGGTCGGATGTTCTAGCTGGTATTCTACCGTGATGTGTCGCAAAAAGCAATCGGTGCGGTGTTTTTCATACGGTGCTTTTTGTGTAGGATTTGCATTGACATGCGTGGACTTCCCGTGCATTATGGAAGGGTGAGTTCGGGCGCGCGATGCGGTGCGCAAATAGGCGATATGGAGGTGCTTTGCATGGAAGAGCATGGGGCGTTGGAGCGGCGCATGGCGAGGCTCACCCTGCCGGAGGGGCGGATTCCCATGGTGCTGGATACGGATACGTACAACGAGGTGGACGACCAATTTGCGCTGATCTACAGCCTGCTTTCCCCCGAGCGGCTGGACGTGCGGGCGGTGTACGCCGCACCTTTTCACAATGATCGGTCCAGCGGCGCGGGCGACGGCATGGAGAAGAGCTACGCGGAAATCGTGCGGCTGTTGGGCACGTTGGGGCGGGAGGCCGCAGGATTCACGCTGCGCGGATCGACCTCCTTTTTGCCCGATGAGCGCACGCCGGTGCGCAGCGAGGCCGCCGAGGATTTGGTGCGCCGCGCGCTGGCCATGAGCGAAGAGGGAAGCGAAGCCCTGTACGTGGTGGCCATCGGCGCGATTACCAACGTGGCCTCGGCGCTGCTGCTCTGCCCGGAGATCGCGAAAAAAATCGTGGTGGTGTGGCTGGGCGGACAGCCGCTGGGTGCGCCCGACACCCGAGAGTTCAACCTTTCGCAGGATATCGCAGCAGCGCGCGTGGTGCTGGATAGCGGGGTGCCGCTGGTGCTGGTGCCCTGTATGGGCGTGGCTTCGCATATGCTGACCACTGTGCCCGAGCTGGAGCGGCATATCGCCGGTCAGAACGCCACCTGCGACGCCCTGTTCGAGCTCTTCTGCGCCTACGAGCGCGATCACTTCGCCTGGGCCAAGGAAATTTGGGATGTGGCGACCATCGGTTATATGATCAACCCGGGTTGGGTGCCCACGCTGCTGGAGCCCGCACCGCTGCTCTCCTACGACAATCGCTGGAGCCGAGATCCGCGCCGCCCGCTCATCCGCGTGGCACAGTACGCCAACCGCAACGCCATATTCGCCGATATGTTCAAGAAGCTGGCCTCGATAGAGCAATAAAAAACCCCGCCTTGCGGCGGGGAAGTCAGAGCAACAGACCGAAAGTCTATTTTCCGATGACGCCCTTTTTCAGGATCACGTTGCCGTACAGTGCGCTCTCGCCGGTCTGCACGGTGGCGAATGCCGCGCGCGCCCGATCGTAGAAAGCGAAACGCTCCACGAACTCAAACTTGGTGCCGGGCTGGTGCTTTTCCACGATCTTGCGGAACTCGGCCCAAACCGGCGGATCATCGGTGCGGGTGCCGGGCACGACTGCCATCAGCGCCACAGGCGCTTCCACGAAGGTATCGAGCGGGAAGAGCTGCAGGATCGCATCGAGCAGCGGCGGAACTTCGTGCCCATCGCAGCGCACGCAGCGCTCGCCCATGCTGGCTGCGGGGAAGTTGGCGTCGCCAATAATGATTTCATCGCCATGGCCCATTTCGGCCAAAACCTTGAGCAGATCCGGGGAAATGAGTGGAGAGATACCCTTCAACATAGGAGAGGCCCCCTTTCGGATGGTGCAATCGGTAAATGCGGCATTCGAATGCCGTACGCACCGAGTATAGCAGGAGAGGCGGGCGGAACGCAAGGCGTTTGGGTGGAATCACTGGCGGAATTTTGAACATTGTTACACACTAGTAAAGTTTTTTCAGCGTTCGGGATAAGCATAACCAGAAAAATATAACCAGAAAGAGCGTGATAAGCATGCATTACACAGGACGGCGCACGTCGCAAATCAGCTTTCCCTTGGGCGGAATCGGTTCGGGCAGCATCGGCTTGGCGGGAAATGGCGCGCTGGTGGATTTTGAGGTGCGCAACCGCCCCAACAAGCGGGGCTTCAACGGGCTATCCGGCTTTGCGATCCGCGCCGAGGGGGAAGGGCAGGTGCTGGACGCGCGCGTGCTGCAGAGCGATTTGCAGCCGCCCTACGTGGGGGAGTACGTGCGCGGCGGCGCGAAGCACTCGGGCTACGGCTATGGCCCGGCGGCGCAGACGCTGGCGGGGCTGCGCCACTTTGCGCAGTGCGATTTTGACGGCGAGTTTCCGCTGGCCGAGCTGCGCTTTGTGGATGAGACATTTCCGGCCGAGGTGCGGATGAGCGCCACCAACCCGTTCATACCGCTCAACGAGGACGATTCCAGCATTCCCGGCGCTTTCTTTGAACTGCATGTGCGCAACACCACCGCGCAGCCGCTGACCTACACGGCCTGCCTGTTCCTGGGCAACCCCTATCCACAGCGCCAATCGTTCCACGCGGCGTGGAGCGAGGAGGGCATCACCGGCGTGACCCTGGGCCACCTGGCCGATGCGGAGCTTCCCGAGGAGCAGCGCGGTGAAATGAGCATCGCCACCGACGGCGCGCGGGCCAGCTACCAGCGCTACTGGTACCGGGGCGGCTGGTGCGACGCCCTGGAGATGTTTTGGAACGATTTCACCACGCCGGGCCCGCTGCGCGATCGCGACTATGCGCCGGGTAGCGGACGCAGCCCTAGGACGGTGGATGAAGCCTCGCTGGCGGCGGAGATCCGGCTCCAGCCCGGCGAAAGCGGCACGCTGCGCTTTTTGATTACCTGGAGCTTCCCGCGCCGCTACAACGATTGGAATCCGGAAAAAGAGGCCAAGACGCTGTGGACCAACTACTACGCCAAGATTTTCCCCACTTCGCGGCACAGCGCTGTTTATTCGCTGAAGGCCTGGGATCGGCTGTGGACGGAAACACGCACCTTCCACGATGCGCTGGCGGCCTCCACCCTGCCTGCGGAAGCGCTGGAGGCGGTTTCAGCCAACCTTTCCGTGCTCAAATCCCCCACCGTGATGCGGCTGGAAGATGGCTCCTTCTATGGCTTCGAGGGCTGCATTGCGGACGAGGGCTGCTGCGAGGGCTCGTGCACCCACGTATGGAACTATGCCTACGCGCTGCCCTTCCTGTTCCCGCGCTTGGAGCGCTCCATGCGCACCTTGGATTACACCTACAACCAGCGCGAGGATGGGCGCATGTCGTTCCGCATCATGCTGCCGCTGGGGCGGGAGCGCATGGACTTCCGCGCCTGCGTGGATGGGCAGATGGGCGGCGTAATCAAGACCTACCGGGATTTTAAACTCTGCGGAGACGTGGCGTGGCTGCGCTCCATTTGGCCGCAGGTAAAGCGTAGCCTGACTTACGCTTGGGCCCCCACCAACGAGGACCGCTGGGACCCGGCGAAATCCGGCGTGATCTCCGGGCGGCAGCACCACACCCTCGATATGGAGCTTTTCGGGGCCAACGCGTGGCTGCAGGGTTTCTACCTGGCCGCGCTGCAGGCCGCCGCCGAGCTGGCCGAGGTGCTGGGCGAGGCGGACGAGGCCGAGGAGTACCGCGCCCTCTTCCGCAAAGGCTATGCCTGGACCGAGGAGCACCTTTTCAACGGCGAGTACTTCGTGCAGCAGTTGGATATCCGCGATAAATCGCAGCTCGACGCGTGCCGCGGCGTTTCGGAATGGGATGACGAGGTGCTCGACGGGTATTGGAACGAAGAGCGCGGCGAGATCAAGTACCAGATCGCCGACGGCTGCGGCATCGACCAAGTGCTGGCCGGATGGCACGCGCGGCTGTGCGGTCTGCCCCCGGTATTCGACGCGGGGAAAACCCGCTCGGCGCTTGGCGCGCTGTATGCGAACAATTTCCGCACCATGCGGGAGCAAAACAACACTTGGCGCAATTTTGCCGTCAATGGCGAGAGCGGCCTGGTGATCTGCACCTGGCCCAACAAAAAACCGGCCGTGCCGCTGACCTACGCCAGCGAATGCATGACCGGGTTCGAATACCAGGCGGCTTGCCACATGATCCTGGAGGGCATGGAGGAAGAGGGGCTTTCGGTGGTGCGCGCGGTGCGCGACCGGTACGATGGCGAGAAGCGCAACCCCTGGAACGAAATCGAGTGCGGCAGCAACTACGCGCGCAGCATGGCTTCGTATAGCCTGTTGCTGGCCTATTCCGGCTTTGAATACGACATGCATCGCCAGCACATCGGCTTCCACCCGCTGCACACGGAGCGGCCCTTCCGCTGCTTTTGGAGCGTGGACAGCGCATGGGGCACCGTAGCACTGCTGCCCGATCGCATAGAGATATGCGTGCTATACGGCGCGCTGACGTTGCGCTCCCTGGGCTGCCCACTGACCTTCTGCCAGCCGAGCCGCGGCGTTACACCGATCGAGCGAGGGGTCGCGTTTGCGCGTCCGGTGACGCTGACTGCGGGCGAAGTGTTCACCGTGCGCGGTGAGCCGGTGTAGGGGCGCTACGCCTCGGGGAACATCATGCATTCCACGTAAGCGTTCATGAAGCAGGGGTTGGTGGCCAGCTCCACGATTTGGCAGCAGGCCGCCGCCCCCCGCGTGTCCTCCAGCGACGCGGCAGAGAGCAGCGCCATTGAGGCGCCCATGCCCGCCGCGTTGCCGATGGCGCGCGCCTTGCCCGCAAACCCTTCGGGGATCAGGCCGATGCGCTCCGCCGACGCGGGATCGATGCAGCTGCCGAAGCCGCCCGCGATCAGCAGGCGTTCGACCTGGCTGGGTTTTAGCCTAGCCTCATGGATCAGGGTGAGCATGCCCGCGTGGATGGCCGCTTTGGCCAGCTGGATCGCGCGCACGTCGGCCTGCGAGATTTCGACCTGGGTGCCGGGAATGCGGTAGGCATCGTCCTCCTCCAGCGCCCCGGTCTCGTCCAGCGCACCCCGATCCAGCATCAGCGCCAGCGCATCCACGATGCCCGATCCGCAGATACCGGAGGCCTCGCCGCCGCCGATCACTTCCATTGAGATGCCTGACGAAATGCCTGACGAAATGCCTGCAGAAATATCCGCAGAAATATCCGCAGAAGTATCCGTGCCGCCTTGCGTCAAGTGGGCGATGGCCCCGTCGCGCGCCGTCATGCCCTGCGATATGCCCGCGCCTTCAAACGCCGGGCCCGCCGCCGTCGCGCAGGCGTACAGCTTGCCGTGCGCGCACAGCACGATTTCGCCGTTGGTGCCGATATCGGCCAGCAGCGTGGGCGGGCACTCGGCAATCCGCCCATCCGCATAGAGCCCGGAGGCCAGCAGTGCGGTGGTGATATCCGCGCCCAGGTAGGCCGAAATGCAATCGGGCAGGTACACCTTGGCTCTGGCGGGCAGGCCGAAGGGCAGTGGATCGATCCAGCGGCCAAAGCGCTGATCCATGGTGAAGGGCACGCGCATGATGGCCGAGGGCAGGTGCCCGCAGAGCAGGTAGAGCATGGCGGTGTTGCCGGTGATTACCGCGCAATCCGCCGGGGCTTCGGCGCACAGGGTGCCGATCAGCCCGCGCACGCATCCGGTGATCGCCTCGCGCAGCGCTTCGCCCTGACCGGCCTCGGCCTTGTCCATTCGGGTGATCACGTCCGCACCGAACGCGCCCTGTGGGTTGGCCGCGCTGGCGCAGCCCAGGCGCTCGCCGCTGCACAGATCGTACAGATAGGCAGCCACCGTGGTGGTGCCGATATCGATCGCCACGCCGCGCCGCTCGCCCCAGGGCGCCAGCGTAATGGGCGGCAGATCGCCCTGGGTGATCACGCGCTCGCCCGCCGCGCTGGGCAGAGTGATGGTCACATCCCCGGTTGCGCGGGTCTGGCAGGCCAGGTAGCTGCCCGAGGCATTGAACGGTTCCAGCGCGCCCTCGGCCCGCACGCGGCATTTGCCGCAGGTGCCGCGCCCGCCGCACGGCTTGGCAAGGTGCGCGCCGACGCGCTCGAGCAGCTCGCTGAGCAACAGGGGTGCTTCGAAAGCATGGATTTCGGCATGGACTTCTGAACCCCGATCGGTTACAATGCTTGCGTTTGGCATATCGTGACTCCTTGATAACGAAATTTGCAGTGGAGTGAGGGAGAACATGCGCATTCATATTATCGCATGCCGCGTGCTTTCGCGCGAATTGAACATCCTGGCAGGCAATAGCCCGCATATCGTGGACATCACCTGGCTGCCGCAGGGCCTGCACGACATCCCCGGAGCCCTGCGCGAAATGGTGCAGAACACCCTCGATCGGCTGCACGACGACGTGGAGAGCGGCATGCTCAAGCACCGTCCCGATGCGATCTGTCTGGGTTACGGGCTGTGCTCCAACGGCGTGGTCGGGCTGCGCAGCCGCGATATCCCGCTCATCGTACCCCGCACCGACGATTGCATCGCGCTGTTCTTGGGTTCACAGCAGCGGTATCTCGAGCTGTTTGCCGTGCACAACGGCACCTATTGGCTCAACAACGGCTGGATCGAAACCTGTTACGGCGATGCCGCTTACCGCAAAGCCAAGGAGGAGGAGCGCCGCGCGTATTACACCGAGAAATTTGATGAAGATAGCGCCGATTTCCTGATGGAGGAAGAGGCGGCATGGAAGAAAAACTACCGCTGTTGCGCGTTCATCCGCTCGGGGCTGCATTGCGACCCGGCTCATGCCGAAATCGCCAAGGAGATGGCCGACGAGGCGGGCTGGCGCTACGAGGAGCTCGATGGCGACGAGCGCATGTTGCGCCTGATGACCGGCGGCGAATGGAACGAGCAGGAGTTCCTGATCTGTCCGCCGTTTCACCGCATCGAGGCGGCGTACGATGGCAACAAGATTTGCGCACTGCCGCTGGAGTAGCAAGGCAGGCGTAGGCTCACGCCCGGACGCGAGCATTCTAGCATATTTCGCGGGCTTGCACAAGCTCACACTGGCCCCGAACCTTCGCGCTACCTTGACATTCCCATCCGGGCCGCATATAATAGGGCATACCCTTTCCGGCGCGGGAAATTTCCGCCGGAGAAGGCCGAATATCCAAAGGCGATGAACGGGAAAAGTACCTCATGGACTGCCCTGCAGAGAGAGCGCGTCACCGGCTGAGAGCGCGCTTGGGCAAGCGGGAGCGAAGTGCGCCCGGGAGCTGTGCACCGAGGGAGCGAAGCCGTTTGCGCGGCCCGCGTCCGGTAGGCTGTGCCGTACATGCCGCGTGAAGGCGATGAGTGGGCGAGGCTTGCGCTATGCGGCTTTGCCAAACGGAGTGGAACCACGGGAAACCGCCTCTGACGAGGACGGTTTCTTTTTTGGCGAAAATAACGAAGGACGCGAAGCGTTTGGGAGGGTACCATGTTTGCACGGATTCGGGAGGACATACGCGCGGTGCAGGCGCGCGATCCGGCGGCCAAGAGCACGCTGGAGGTGCTGCTCTGCTACCCCACGGTGCGCGCGGCTTTCTGGCACAGGGCGGCGCACAGGCTCTACAAAGGCGGGCACACCCTGCTCGCGCGCTGGATATCCCAGCGCTCGGCCCGCAAAACGGGCATTGAGATTCATCCGGGCGCGCGCATCGGCAAGGGCCTGTTCATCGATCATGGGCACGGCGTGGTGATCGGCGAAACGACCGAGATCGGCGACAACGTGACCATCTACCAGGGCGTGACCCTGGGCGGAACGGGCAAGGACGTGGGCAAGCGCCACCCTACCATCGGCGACAATGTGACCATCGGCGCGGGGGCCAAGGTGCTGGGGCCCTTCACCGTGGGCAGCTATTGCAAGATTGGTGCGGGGGCGATCGTGCTCAAGGAGGTGCCGCCCTACTGCACGGTGGTGGGCAATCCGGGCCGCATCGTGCGCAAGCAGGCCCCCAGCGGCGAGGGCGCGGATTTGGATCAGGTCAACCTGCCCGATCCGGTCAAGGCCCGCCTGGACGAGATGAACGCCCGCCTCGACCAAATCGACCGATGTATCGAGCTGCGCATCGCCGACGCCCAGTGCGGCGAGTGCGACGCGGAGAATACGCAATACTGCCCCAAAGCATACAAGGAGGATGAAGCGAATGCAGATTTTTAACTCACAAACCCGGCGCAAGGAGGAGTTCGTGCCGCTCCACCCCGGCAAGGTGAACATCTACAGCTGCGGCCCCACGGTGTACAACTACTTCCATATCGGCAACGCGCGGCCCTTCATCGTGTTCGACACGCTGCGCCGCTTTTTGGAGCGCAAGGGCTACGAGGTCACCTTTGTGCAGAACTTCACCGATATCGACGACAAGATGATTCGCCGCGCCAACGAGGAGGGCATCACCGTGCGCGAGCTGGGCGAGCGGTTCATTGCCGAATACTACCAGGATGCCGATGCGCTGGGCATCCGCCGCGCCACTGTCGCGCCCAAGGCCACCGACCACATCGGCGAGATCGTCGGCATCATCCGCGCGCTGGAGGAGAAGGGCTTGGCCTACGCGGTGAACGGCGATGTGTACTTCGATACGCAGAACTTTCCCGGGTATGGCAAGCTCAGCGGCCAGAACCTGGAGGACCTGGAATCCGGCGCGCGCATCGATGTGGATGAAACCAAGCGCCACCCGATGGATTTTGCGCTCTGGAAGGCGCAGAAGCCCGGCGAGCCCGCATGGGAGAGCCCCTGGGGCATGGGCCGCCCGGGCTGGCACATCGAGTGCTCGGCCATGTCGATGAAGTACCTGGGCGAGACGCTCGATATCCACTGCGGCGGGCAGGATTTGATGTTCCCCCACCACGAAAACGAGATCGCCCAATCCGAGGGCGCGACGGGCAAGCCCTTCGTGCGCTACTGGATGCACAACGGCTTCATCAACGTGGACGACAAAAAGATGTCCAAATCCGAGGGCAACTTCTTCATGGTGCGCGACGTGGCCAAGGAGTATGACCTGGAGGCGGTGCGCATGTTCATGCTTTCGGCGCACTACCGCAGCCCGGTCAACTTCAGCCGCGCGCTCATAGAGCAGGCGCACGCCGGGCTCACCCGCATGTACACTGCGCGCGATCACTACCGCTTCCTGCTGCGCACAGCGCACGCCCGCGATACCACGGCGGAAGAGCAGGCGTTCGAGGCGCGCGTGGCGACTGCGGTACGTGAGTTCGATGCCGCGCTGGAGGACGATTTGAACACCGCCGACGCGCTGGGCAGCGTGTTTGAGCTGGTGCGCGATGCGAACAGCACGCTGACCGCCGAAAGCGCTGCGCACAGCGTCGAATGCGCGCTGCACGCGCTGGAGGAGATGGCCGGGGTGCTCGGGCTGCTGGCGCGCAAGGAGGAAGCGATCGATCCGGAGGTGCAGCGGCTGGCCGATGCACGGGTGGCTGCGCGTGCCGCCAAGGAATGGAAGGAATCCGATCGCCTGCGCGACGAGCTGAAGGCGCTCGGCTACGCGGTGGAGGACACCGCCCAGGGGCAGAAGGTGCGAAAGCTGCTGTGATGCGGGTTTGACCAGGTGCGTTGCTGTAAATTCCATCCAAAACTTGATTTTGTCACGAAAAAGTAATATAATTTTCCCGTAAGCGTAATACAACGGAAAAAGAGGGAAATTGTATGATGAAACGTGACGCTTGCAAAAGATGTTGGGCGCGTGGAGTTGCGCTGATTTTGGCAGCTATTCTGTGCGGCATGCTGGAGCTAATGCCCCTGGCCGCGCATGCCGACGGCGAAACAGGGCAGACCGCCTACGTAAAGGCCACGCACCTCATCCTGCGCAAACAAGCCAAGGAAAAGGGTTCGCCCATTACGCAGCTGGATCAAGATGAAGCGGTTACAATACTCGGCTACAAGGATGAATGGGTCTACATCGGCTACAAGAAGCACAAAGGATACGTGAAGGGCGAGTTCCTGACGATGGACGTGCCCGGCATGGATACCCCAGCCCAGAAAAACACCCCGGCCCAGAAGAGCAGCGGCTCCTCGGCAAAATCCGGTGACTCGGTGCTGCGCCGGGAGGACGAGGGCGAAGCGGTACACGAGCTGCAACAGCTGCTGGCGCAGGCCGGATACGAGGTGATCGCTGACGGCGAATTCGGCTCCTCGACGGAGAATGCGCTGATCCTCTTCCAGCGCAGCTGCGGGCTGACCGCCGACGGGCTGGCGGGCGCGCAGACGCTGAGCAAGCTGCGTGAATCCGTCCAATCCGTCGGGATCGATACCCCGGCCCGGGCGAGCGATTCAGCGCTGCGCCTGGAGGATCGGGGCGAAGCGGTGCGAGAGCTGCAGCAATGGCTGAAGAATGCCGGATACAGCGTGGGCACCGATGGCGTGTTCGGCGAACGTACCGAGAAGGCGGTGATCGCCTTCCAGCTTTCGGCAGGGCTTACGGCCGATGGGCTGGCGGGCAAACAGACGTTGGCGCTTTTGCGCAACGCCAAACCCGGTTCGGCCCAAACGGCCGGCACCGGCCAGGTGGAGCAGCTCGATTGGTGGAAGGGCGGCTCCAGCGCGTTTCCCGTGGGCACCAAGGCCACGGTGGTGGACGTGCGCAGCGGCATCCGCTTCACCGTCAAGCGCTGGGGCGGCGTCAACCACGCCGACGTGGAGCCGCTCACCAGCGCGGATACCGCCCAAATGAAGCGCGCCTATGGTGGCGCGTGGAGCTGGAACCGCAGACCTATCTGGGTGCTGGTGGGCAACCGCGCCATCGCCGCCTCCATGAACGGCATGCCGCACATGGGCTATAGCAACAAGACGAATGAGTTCCCAGGCCACTTCTGCATCCACATGAAAAGCAGCCGCACCCACGGCTCCAATCGCGTGGACGAAGGGCATGCCAACGCTGTCAGCGAGGCTTACGAAAAGCGCGACAGCTTGTAGCATTCCGACGAACGCGATCCGCACCGGGGGAACGGCTGCACCGGGTTCCTGCGCAGGGGAGTTACATCATTTGCTCGAGCAGATCGTCGGTGGGCGTCTCCGCCCAGGCGATCTCGGTGATCAGGTTGGTGTCCGGATCGATGTACACATCGCACACCGCGAAGCCCGAGCCGTCCTCATCCCGCATCACCAGGTGCGCGCGCAGCCATTCCTCGAAGGGAATGATCACCGCATAAGGCTCGCGCGGCAGGCCATCCACCAAACCCTGGGCATAGAGCAGCACGAAATCTTCGGGCTGCTCTTCGTATTCCTGCACGGGGAGCACCGTATACAGCTTGTCCATGCTATCGCCGACGCGCAGGCCCCGCGGGCCGATCCAGGAGTCGCTCTTGATTTGCGCGGCGGTCAGCTTGGGCGGCTCGCCAGTGAAGTACAGCGTAGCGCCCTTCAGCGTCCATACGCTGGTGCCGCCGCTCTCGTTTTTTGAAAGCACGCTTTCGCGCACCGAGCCTTGCTGCGCGCCCAGGTGGTAGCGCCCCACGGTCAGTTGATCTGCCTGCAGCGCGGTGGTCGCATCCCAGGACTCGCCGCCCAACAGGCCGCGCAGCAGCAAGAACAGCACGAGCGCCAGCAGCGCCGCCGCCACGCCGATGGGCAGCGCGAGGGGAATGCGCTTGCCCGCGCGTTTGCGGATGGGCTCCTTGCGATCCTGAGTATACACCGGTCTATGCTCCTGGCCCTGCTCCGGGCCGCGATTCTGAGCGCGCCGCCGCGGTCTTGGGTTTTCCATAATAGCCCTCCCAATCCTCGGTAAATCCTGTTTTTATTATATCATGCGCAAATGTATTGCCGCTAGGCGCATTTTTCGGTATAATGATCCTATGTGTTTTGGGAATTTGTCCAAGCCTTTCGATACGCGATGCTCAACACCACGGATACGTGGGTTGAACGGAGGAAATATATGGAACAAACGATCGCCAGGATAATCCATACCATCTGGGACAACTGGCAGGTTGTCGTTGGCATCGTTGTGCTGCTGCTGGTGGGTAGCGGACTGCTGCAGGATTTGCGCGCGCGCGAAAACGTGCTGCAATCCAAGCTTGAGATGATGCAAAAATCCCTGCAAAAGGAAATGACCGGTATCCGAACGCTGACCGAGGAGCAGAGCGTCCGCGACCGAGAGGTGTTCCAGGTCGGCCTCTATAACTTCAACGAATCGGTCTCGCGCATCATGGGCGAGATGAACCGAACACAGCAGGGCCAATTCGATACCTTCGGCGGGCAGATGCACGCCGCCACCCGCGTGACCGAGGAGCAGGTCGACCGTATCAAGAGCATCATGGACGAGCGCATGGCGCGCTTTACCGATATGCTCAACGATAGCATGGGCCGCCAGGGCCAGCGCTTGGAGGATGTCACCCGCCGCCTCGATCAAACGCTTACCAACAACGAGGAGCGCATCGACGCGCTCTACGATACGCTCGAACAGCACCTGCGCCAGATGCGGGCCACCAACCAGCAGCGCATGCAGCAGCTGCAGACCAAGCCGGATCGCGGCGTGATGGATGCCTGCATGAGCATCTCGCAGCAGCTGGACCGGGTGGCCAAGGGGCTAAACGAGCTGCAGATGATGGCCGGAGGCGCGCTGGACGTGCGCCGGGTGCTCGATTACCTCAAGCTGCGCGGCGCATGGGCTGAGGTGGAGATCGAAGAGCTGCTCGATGCGGTGCTGGCGGCGGGGCAATACCGCGCGCGCGTCGCGGTTCGTCCGGGCAGCGAGGAGCTGGCCGACTACGCCGTGGTGCTGCCCGGGCACGTTGAGGAAGGCGACCGGCAGGTGTACCTGCCCATCGTGACCGGCTTCCCGATTGCGGAACACGAACAGCTCGTCCGCGCGATGGAGCGGCAGGATGCAGCCGCTATCGAAACTGCCTCGAAAGCGCTGGAGCTTGCGCTGCGCGTGCAGGCCAAGCATATCCGCGAGGCATTCGTCGATCCGCCCCATACCACCGATTACGCCATCCTGTTCTTGCCCACCGAGGGCCTTTACGCACAGATGGTGCAGGATAGCACGCTGCGCGAGCAGCTGCAGCAGCAGTACCGCGTGCTGCTTTCCGGCCCTTCCACCATGGCGGCGCTGCTGGGCAGCTTGCAAACTGGGCTGCGTTCGCTCACCATGGAGCAGCGCGCCAAGGAGTTGCGTAGTTCGTTGGGCAGCGCCCGCGAGCAGCTGGAGGAGCTGCGTGGCTCCATTGGCATGGCGGCGGGCAAGGCAAGCGGCGAGGGCTCTACGGCGGAGCCGGCCGGCGATGCGCAGAGCGTGCTGGATGTGGAGCGCAGGCGCTTTGAGGAGCGCTACGGTGCAGCGGCGCAAGCCGAACCGCGGGCAGCAGCCCAGGCGGTGCAGGCCACCGCGCCCACCAGCGCTTTCGAGGACGACGAAGAGGAAATGGACAGGGACGAGTGGGATTGAATCCAAAAGAGTCGGACGGGCTTTAAGCCCTTAAGCAGCGCTTCCGCAAGGGAGCGCTTTTTTGTGCGCATAGGCTAGCGGCTTTCGCCTCGATCCGTCGCATTGGCGCGCGGCTTCCCTCATATCAATAGGGGAGAACGCTGCGGGTTAACACGAATCAACTCAGCACGAATCAATTCAACACGAATCAACTCAACGCGAATCAATTCGAGAGAACGAAACGGAAGTGGAGGGCTGCGCGGTGAAACAGGGGCGAAGGCGAAAGCGGCTCGTGCAGGGTGCACGCATCGCCGGTCTGCCGGAGGAAGTGCTTTTTGGCGTGCCCAAGGTGGTGCTGGTGGGCAGGGAGCGCATGCTAATCGAGAACCACAAGGGCATCGTGGAGTATGGCGGAGAACGGGTGCGCGTGCGCACCGATTGCGGGCTGCTGATGGTGGAGGGGAGCGAGCTGGTGCTCGACCACCTGGGGCAGAGCGACCTGCTGGTGCAGGGAAAAATAGCGCGGCTCGAGTACGCGGGCCGGTGATCCCAATCGGTATGAGAGCAGGAGGCGCACGCGATGGGGCGGAAAAAGGGCGGCGGGCTGAGCGAAAAACCGGCTCATGTGGAGGCGGTGCGTGCGCCGCAGGGCGGGGAGCGACGCACGGTGGATCGGGCCGTGAAGCCGCCGATGCGCCTGCGCCTCTGGGGCAGGGTGCGCGTGCGCATCGAAGGGCTATCGCTGGAAAAGCTGATGACCCGCGCGGCCGACCAGGGCATCGGCCTGATGCGAGTGCATCGCGTGGATGCGCGCATGCTTCAGGCGACGGTGCGCAGCGCGGAGCTCCCCCGGCTGCGGGAGCTGGCGGAGAAGGTGGGCTGGCGCATCACTGTGCTGCATGAAAGCCTGCTGCGGCGCTCCCAGGGGCTGATGTCGCGCCGCGCGATGTTGACCTGCGGCGTGCTGGTGTTTTTTGCGTGCGTGTGGCTGGCGAATTCCTGCGTATGGTTCGTGCGCATCGAAGGCGCGGGGGAATCGGTCGGCGAGGTGCGCACCGTGCTGGCCGAGCGTGAGATTCAGCCGGGGCGCTTCGTATCGACCCTGGATTTGCAGGGCCTGCAGCGCGCGCTGGAGCGCAGGCTGCCGCGCGTGGCCTGGATCGACGTGCACCTGCGCGGGGTGACGGTGGTGATCGAGTGCATACCGGCGCGCATCGCCACCCCGGCCGCTTACGGAGGCGAGCCCTGCGATATCGTGGCCTCACGCGATGGCGTGGTGACCGGCATGACCGTGCATGCGGGCATCGCCAAGGTGAAGCCGGGGGAGGCAGTGCGCAAAGGGCAGATGCTGGTGGTCGGGCAGGAGCGTACCGCCGATGGGCAGATGCGCCCTGTGCCCGCCCGCGCCGAGGTGCTTTCTCGGGTGTGGTACAGCGGCAGCGCGCGCATTCCGGCCACCGAGAATGTGGGCGAGCCCACGGGCGCGGAGCAGGAGCGCGTGCTCATCGGCACGCCCTGGTTCGAATGGAGCGATACGCCGGTTCCGGATTACGGGCAGAGCGATATCGACGTGAAACGCACCATGATTGGCTGCGTGTTCTTGCCGCTGTGGGTGCAGATCGAGCGCTATGCTGAGGTCACGCTCTCGCCCGTGCCCCGCGATCGGGCGGCGCTGGAGCGGGAGAGCGCGGCCATCGCGGAGCGCATCGCCCGCGAAAAGCTGCCTTTTCATGCGCAGATTCTTGACAAATGGGTAGAGTATAGTATGATGAAAGATGATCATTTTTCCGCGGAGGTCGTGTTGGAAACCGTGGAGGACATCGCGCAGAGTGCTCCCGTTTCGGACACGCCCCACCAATAGGGAGGAACCGCCATTTGGCATTTGCGAACATTGCTTTGACCGATGAATCGCTGGAGGATTGTCGTACGTTGTTCGGCAACGGCGATTCGCACCTGAGCCTGCTGATGCAGGAAACCGGGGCGCGCGTTGCCCTGGCCGATACCCGGATTGCCCTGGAGGGCGAAGCCGCCGCCGTGGAGTTGGCCTCGGCGGTGATTGCCAAATTGCTGGACATGCTACGGCGGCGCGAAAGCATCGACCGCAGCTTCATCCGCTACCTCGTTTCCCTGGCGCGGGAGGGTGAGCTGGATCGCGTGGAGGAATTGCTTTCCGACGTGGTGTTCACCACCTATCGCGGCAGGCAGGTGCGCAGCAAGACGCTGGGCCAGCTGCGCTACGTGCAATCAATTCGAAAGAATTTGCTTACCCTGGGCGTGGGCCCGGCGGGCACGGGCAAGACCTATTTGGCGATGGCGATGGCGGTGCTGGCGTTGCGCAACAAAGAGGTGGAACGCATCGTGCTCACGAGGCCCGCGGTGGAGGCCGGGGAGAAGCTGGGCTTCCTGCCCGGCGATTTGACGCAGAAGGTCGATCCCTATCTGCGCCCGCTCTACGATGCGCTCTTCGATTTGATGGGGCCGGATGCGTACCAGCGCCTGCAGGAGCGCGGCGTGATCGAGATCGCCCCGCTGG
Organism: Eubacteriales bacterium; assembly: GCA_031553615.1. Classification (GTDB taxonomy): domain Bacteria; phylum Bacillota; class Clostridia; order Christensenellales; family Aristaeellaceae; genus WQXF01. Next base: position 117,777 of record JAVBLJ010000010.1, on the reverse strand, counting down.
CCTACATGCGGGGCCGCACGCTTGCGGATGCGTTCATCATCCTGGATGAAGCGCAGAACACGACCTCGGAGCAAATGAAGATGTTCCTCACGCGCATGGGCAACCATTCGCGCGTGGTGGTCACCGGCGACGTGACCCAGATCGACCTGGTTCCCGGGCGTGTTTCCGGGCTGGTGGAGGCGATGGAGGTGCTCAAGGATGTGCCCAGCATCGGCGTCGTGCCGCTGACCCGGCGTGATGTGGTGCGGCACGAGCTGGTGCTATCCATCGTGGAAGCGTACGAAAGACAGGCGACCCGCGCAAAGGAGGATGCCCATGGCAGGCACGGATCGGAAGCGCGTTAAGGGTGCGAAGAGCGCAAAGAGCGCGCCGGGAAACACCCGCCTCGCCGCTTGGCTGTTATGGGGCGGCGCGGCGGCGGTGATCGCGCTGGTAACCATCACGGTGGTTTCGCCGGAGCGGTATGATTTGCACGTGGGCGACATCTCCCGCAAGACCATCACGGCCAGCAAGGACGTGGTGGACGAGACAACCACCCTGCTGCGGCAGGATCAGGCCGCCGCACAGGTGCATGTGGTTTCCTACAAGGATGAGGCTGTGGCGGGCGAGGTCATGCAGGCGCTTCAGGTGGCCAGCGCGGAGCTGCGCGCCGTGCGCCAATTCGGCCAGGAGATTCGCGAGCAGCGCGACGATCTGCTACGCGAGGGCAAGGCGACGCCTACGCCCACCGAAGCGCCTCAATCGCTGCTGGAGGTCGAAGAGCCCAATCTGTACACCGAGCTGGATATGCAGAGCGCGAGCGCGCTTATCCCCTCGGTGCCGCTGACCAACGAGCAGCTTTGCACGCTGATGGATGTATCAAACGAGGAGCTGGAGAACCTTTGCCAAAACCTGGCGGCCAGCGTCCGCACCACGCTCAACACCTCCATACTGGAGGGCGAGGTGGCCGAGGCGATATTCAACATCCAGCGGCTGGTGGCCTACAACACCTCCTCCACGCTCTGGTGGAACGTGGCGCAGCCCACGCTGCGGGCTATTTTGCGCCCCAACATGCTGGTGGATCAGGAGAGCACTGACGCGAGCCGCCAGAAGGCGCGTGACGAGGTCGAGCCCTCGGTCTACAAGCAGGGCGAGAACATCGTGGTGGCCGGCGAACGCGTGACGGCTTCGCAGCTGGCGGTGCTCAACGCGCTGGGGCTCATCCAGGGCACGCGCTACGATACCGAGCTCTACATCGGCGTAGGTCTGCTGGCGGCGCTGCTCATGGGCGGTCTCTACCTGTTCCTAACCTTGTTTGTGCCCGAGCTGCTGGGCTCCTTTAGCAAGCAGGCGCTCATGCTGCTCATCCTGGCGCTCGTGATGGGGCTGTGCATCGGCTTCATGCAGCTGATGCCCCAGGTTTTGCCGGTGGCGCTGGCGGCGCTGCTGGTTACGATTTTGCTGGGCACGCGGGCGGCGATGGGCGTCAACTGCGTGCTCTCGCTGCTGCTGGGTCTGCTGGCGCTCAAGGGCAGCGCGGCCAACTCGGCGCAGACCCTGGCCGTGTTTGCCATGAGCATGATGGGCGGCATGGTGGGCATTTCGGCGGTACACAAGCGCGCGCCGCGCAGCCGGGTGCTGTTCGCGGGGCTGCTGATCGGCACAGCCAACGCGGCCATCCTGTTCGCGGTGGGTATGATTACCAACAACGATCTGCGCAATGTGTGGATGCAATCGCTGTACGCGCTGCTGGCCGGGGTGATCTCCTCGGTGCTGTGCGTGGGCGTCCAGCCCGCGCTGGAGGTCATGTTCAACCTGGTTACGCCCGCCAAGCTGCTGGAGCTCTCCAACCCCAATCAGGCGCTGCTGCGCCGCATGATGATCGAAGCGCCGGGCACCTACCACCACTCGATGGTGGTGGCCAACATCGCCGAAGCGGCCGCCGAGGCCATCGAGGCCAACCCGCTGATGGTGCGCGTAGGCGCGTACTATCACGATATCGGCAAGCTCAAGCGCCCCGGCTATTTCAAGGAAAACCAGAGCGGCGAGAATCCGCACGACCATACCGATCCGCTGGTGTCGACGGCGATCCTGGTGGCGCACGTGCGCGATGGCTTGGCCCTGGGCCAGCGCCACCACCTGCCGCAGCGCGTGCTCGATATCATCGCCCAGCATCACGGCGATACCCCGGTGCTCTATTTCTACAACAAGGCGATCCAGATGCGCGAGGGCCAGCCGGTGGATATCAAAGATTTCCGGTACGAGGGCCCCAAGCCGCAGACCACCGAGGCCGCGCTGGTGATGCTGGCCGATACGGTGGAGGCCGCGGTGCGCACGCTGCAGGATGCAACCCCCGAAAAGATCGAGCAGACCATACGCCGCCTCATCCGGGGCAAGGTGGACGATGGGCAACTAAACGATACGCCGCTCACCTTTCGCGACCTGGATCGCGTGTGCAACGCATTTTGCAAGGTGCTTTCCGGCGTGTTCCACGAACGCATCGAGTACCCGACCATCGAGATTCACCCGGTCAAGGAGTTGCCCGCCGAGGTGCGCGCCTATATGGAGGAGCAGCGGGCGATTGGCGAAGGCGCGGCGCCTCCGGCCGTAGCAAGCAGAGCGGCTCCTCCGGCGCAGGAGGGCGCGGCGGATCGCAAGGCGCAGCCCAAGCCTGAAGCGCCCGCAGAGGAGAGCTTAGATGCGAAAACGGATGCAAAAACGGATGCAAAAACGGATGCAAATGCCGACGCAAAGCCCGACGCAACGCTAGCGGGCACGGTGATCCAGGCGGAGCGCGCCATGCCCGATCAGGCGGAACCCGCGCCAGCCAAGGAGGAGCCATGAGGCTGGAATGGTGCATGGAGGAGAGCGGGGCACTCGAAGGCTTACAGGCGCTGGGGCCGCTGCAGGCGCTGCTCGAAGAGGTGGCGCAGCAGGTGCTGGACATCGAGGGTTTGGCGGGCAAATACCAGGCATGCGTGGTGCTGACTGGGGATGAGGGCATTCGCCAGGTCAACCGCGACCAGCGCGGGATCGATAGCGCGACCGACGTGCTCTCCTTTCCGGCGGCGCGCTTTCCCCGTGGCACCGCCCGCGATTATCCCAAGCGGCTGCACGCGCTGATCGATCCGGACACCGGTTGTCGCCACTTGGGCGACATCGTGATCTCGGTGGAGCGCGCGGGGGAGCAGGCGGAGGCCTTCGGGCACAGCTTCCGGCGCGAAATGGGCTACCTGCTCGTGCACGGCATCTGCCATCTGCTGGGTTACGATCACATGGAGGAGCAGGAAAAGGCGCGCATGCGCGCTATCGAAGAAGAAGCGATGGGCCGTGCGCGATTGCCGCGAGATCCATCGCCGGAAGAGGGACAACATGGCCAATAACGGGACGATCGGCGACGAGACTTTGCTGGAAAAAGCGCGAGCGGCGATGCGCGGTGCCTATGCGCCCTACTCGGGATACGCGGTAGGGGCCTGCCTGCTGGCCGAGGATGGCCGGATTTTCACGGGCTGCAACGTGGAGAACGCCTCCTATGGCGCTACGCTCTGCGCGGAGCGAACTGCGGTGGTCAAGGCGGTTTCCGAAGGCGCGCGGCGCTTTACCGCTATCGCCATCGCCGCCGAGGGCTCCGCGCCCTTTCCGTGCGGCATGTGCCGCCAAGTGCTAAACGAGTTTGGCCCGCACATGCGCGTGCTGGTCACCTGGGGTGGCGAGGTCGCCGCGACCACGCTGGATGCGCTGTTGCCCCACAGTTTCGGGCCGGAAAGCATAGGAGGAAATGCATGACGAAAGCTGCTTTTCATTCGGGATTCGTGGCCATCGTAGGCCGCCCCAACGTGGGCAAATCCACGCTGATGAACGCGTTGATCGGCGAGAAGGTCGCCATCGTTTCCGATAGGCCGCAGACCACCCGTAATCGCATCATGGGCGTGTTCACCGAGCCCGAGGCGCAGATGGTGTTCTTGGATACGCCCGGCCTGCACAAGCCCCGCACCAAGCTGGGCGAGTACATGGTCAAGAGCGTGCATGATGCGCTCGACGGCATCGATGTGCTGATGGTGATGGTGGATGCCACCCAGATTGGCGGCTATGACCGGCAGATTTTGGAGGACATGGCGAAGAAAAAGGTGACGCGCGTGCTGGTGCTCAACAAGATCGATCTGCTGAGCGAAGAAAAAATATTGGCAGCGCTGGCCGACTTGGCCGAGGCGGGTTATGAGCACATCGTGCCCATCAGTGCGGTATCGCAGCGGGGCCTGCCTGAGTTGCTCCGCGTGCTGCGCGCCGCGTTGCCCGAAGGCCCCAAGTATTTCCCGGACGACATGATCACCGATCAACCCGAGCGCCTGATTTGCGCGGAGATCATTCGCGAAAAGGCGCTGCAACGCCTGCGCGACGAGGTGCCGCACGGAATAGGCGTGGAAATGATGTCCATGCAGCCGCTCAGCGAGGGCCTGATGGAGATTCACGCCACGATCTACTGCGAGCGTGCCTCGCACAAGGGCATCATTATTGGCAAGCAGGGCGCGATGCTGAAATCCATCGGCACCGCCGCGCGCATCGACATCGAAAGCCTGCTGGGCGTGCACGTGTCCCTACAGCTTTGGATCAAGGTGCGCGAGGATTGGCGCAACCGCAACGACGATTTGCACACCCTGGGCTACGAATAGACGGGCCCTCGCACAGGTCTCGCGACGGACTTTCGGTCTGTTTGAGCGAGACGAAGCAAAAGACGGGTAGGGGAGGGCGGACGCATGCCGGGGATCGCTACGCAGGCCATCGTGCTGCGCCACGTCAACTACCGCGACAACGACCGCATGCTCACCCTCTTTTCGCCCACCCTGGGCCGCATCGATGCCATGGCGCGGGGGTGCCGCAAGACCAAGAGTGCGCTTTCCGGAGCAACCGAGCTCTTTTGCGCCGGGGATTACCAGTTTCACCAAAGCCACGATCGCTTTACGCTCACCGGCTGCGCGATTCGCGAAAGCTACTACCCGATTCGCGAGGATTACGATCGGCTGGTGTACGGCGTGTACCTGTTGGCGCTTTGCGAGGCCTCGGTGCAGCCCGGCGAGGAGCATCCGGAGCTTTACGCGCGGCTGCTGAGCGCACTGGCACACCTGGCCTATGGCGGTGCGGAACGCTCCCCGGCGGCGCTGACGGCGGTTTTTCTGCTTCAATTTGCCGAGAGCTTGGGGTACTTGCCCCGATTGGACGTGTGCGCGCATTGCGGCGCGACCCTGCCGGACGGCGTGGCGGTGCGCTTTGGGGCGCAGGCAGGCGGCGTGCTGTGCGCGGCGTGCGGCGGCTCGGGCGAGGTGCTGCACTTCGAGACGCTCTGCTTTTTGCGCAGCGCGCAGCGCCAGGGCTTCGATGGTGCGCTGGAGCAGGTGCCTCAGGCGACCGCCGAGGAGGCGGTGCAGCGCCTGCGCGGCTACCTGGAGAGCCGCGTGGAGTGCACCATCAAGGCGGCAAAGCTGCTGCCGGGCGGCGCGCATCCGTAGCGCAGGCGTTTCCAAAGCCTATTCAAAAGGCCCATTTCAATCGCGAGTGGCGATCGAGATGGGTCTTTTTACTTACGATGCGGGCTGCCGGGCGGCGTACTTTGCGCTGCTTTGCGCGGTTCCTACGCCGTTTTGTGAAGGAAGTCGATCTTGTACCAAGTTCCCTGATTGGCGAGCGCGCCATCGGTCAGGCGAATGCGCAGCACGCAGGTGTTCGGGTCGCTTTCATTTACGTGGCCATTGCCGTACCAGCCGGAGAACGCCTCACGCAGCTTGGCCATGATGGCTCCGTTGCGCTCATCCAGCACATGGCCTAGGTTTTCGCCGATGCCGTGCGCCGTGAACCATTCGCCGCAGATTGCGACTTCCGGATTGGCCGCGATCTGTTTCATTTTGCCGGATAGCGCATAGGTGACGGTGTAGAACGCGGCCTCCTCGTAGTAACCATCCACCGTGCGCACGTGCGGGTGCGCGCCCTCCACGGTCGCGATGGAGATAAGGCTATCCTTGCCAAAACGCTCCGTCAATATCGCGCAAGCTTCCTCATAAGCGCCCATGCTCATTCCTCCCGCCGTATCTGCCGCAGTTGTTTTGCCCATTCTAGCATAGTGCGCGCGCCGATGCAACGCGACGATTGGGAACTTGTTGAGCGTTGCAAAACCATGATTTGCCTGCCGTCAATTGGCAGAGTATCGCGCGCACTTTGCGTGAAAAATACGGCTGAAAACGAACGGGAGGTGAACGAAAACATGCAGATGGGCAACCAGATGGGCAACAGCGGTTCCAACAGCGCCAACGTGCCCGAGGCCCGCGCCGCGCTGGACTCCATGAAGTTTGAAATCGCGCGCGAACTCGGCATCAACCTCAAGCAGGGCTACAACGGCGATCTGACTTCGCGGGAAAATGGCTACGTCGGCGGCTACATGGTCAAGCGTTTGATTGAGCAGGCTGAGCGCCAGATGGCCGGGAAGTAACGCATCCAATCCGTAACATCCGGCTTGAATCTACCCCGGTTCACGACCATCCAATTCAAAAAGCTTTAATTAATGGAGGGAAACACGTATGTACAATGCCTCGCAAAACGCCAACCAGAGCTCCAGCTCCAACCGTTCTATGGTGCCCGAAGCCAAGCAGGCGCTTTACAACATGAAGTTCGAAATCGCCAACGAGCTGGGCATCAACCTCAAGCAGGGCTACAACGGCGATCTGCCGAGCCGCCAGGCCGGTTACATCGGCGGCTACATGGTCAAGCGCATGATCGAGCAGGCCGAGCGCGCGATGAGCGGCAAGTAATGCCGTGACGCGGACCAATCCGTAGGATTTCCATGGCGGGGCGCATCATGCACAAGCTTGATGCGCCTCTTTTTGCGCTTTTTGCCGTTTCGTGCTATGATGCAAAAGGGAGTAGTGATGCGCAGAGAAGGATTTTCAAGGACGAGCGATAAGCCCTTGGGTCGCCCGTGAGGGCGAAATCCCAGGGCAAAATCCCTGCCAAGAAAAACTTGACAAACGAAACCTGTTAGTTTAGCATATTATCATGGTAAAGCGACAAAGTAAAAACCGACCAAGGAGGGCTGGCATGCAAATACGAGAGCGCCAAATACCCGGCGGCATGCAGGAATTGCCACTGGGCGGATGCGCGGCCAAGCGCCGTTTGGAGGCCACGCTGCGCGAGCTTTTCGTGCAGCATGGCTATGCCGAGGTGGAAACGCCGCTGCTTGAATATTACGAGACGTTTGCGGGCGGCGCGAGTGGCATTGCGCAGCAGCAGATGTGGAAAACCTTCGACCGCAATGGGCGCACGCTGGCCATCCGGCCCGACAACACCACCCCCATCGTGCGCATGGCGGCGGGGCAACTGCGCGATGCGCCGCTGCCGCTGCGGCTGGGCTACGTGCAGGACGTGTTGGCCTTCCCGCAGGAGGAGCACCCGCGCTTTTGCCAAACCGCACAGGCGGGCGTGGAGCTGCTGGGCGGCTCCTCGTATCAGGACGACGCCGAGGTGCTCGCCCTGGCAATTCGCGCGCTGCAAGCCGCAGGGCTTTCCTCGTTCCAGATCGATATCGGCCAAGTCGATTTCTTTTTGGGGCTCATGGAGGAGCTGGGCCTTTCGGGCGGGGAGCAGGAACAGCTGCGCGATTGCGTGGAGCAGAAGGATATGCTGGCCATCGAGCTGATGCTGCGCGATGCGCGCACCGGCCCAGAGATCAGCCGCCGTATCATGCTGCTGCCTACGCTGTACGGCGGCGTGGAGGTGCTGGAGCAGGCCCGGGAGATCACCCGCGCACCGCGCTGTCTGGCGGCGCTGGAGCGCATCCGCAGCGTGATCGACGCACTCGCGGCCCAAGGGCTGGATCGCTTCGTGGCCATCGACCTGGGCATGGTGCAGGCCATGCATTATTATAGTGGCATCATATTTCGCGGCATGTCGGGGCACCTGGGCGCACCGCTGCTTTCGGGCGGCCGATACGACCGACTGCCGCAGGAGTTTGGCCTGGAATGGCCGGCGGTGGGCTTCGCGCTGGATGTCACGCAGACGCTGCTGGCCCTGGAGCGGCAGCAGGTGCCGAAGGGCGATCGCCAACCCGAAGCCGTGACCATCGCGCTGGCGAAGGGGCGGCTGGCCGAGCAGGCGCTTGCGCTGCTGGAGGCCGTGGGCGTGGAGTGCGGCGAAGCGCTCCACCCGGGCCGCAAGTTGGTGCTGGCCGATCCCACTGGCGCATACCGCTTCATTTTGGTGAAGCCCAGCGACGTGCCCACCTACGTGGAACGCGGCGTGGCCGACATCGGCTTCGTGGGCAAGGATACGCTGCTGGAGGAAAACCGACCGCTGTACGAATTGCTGGATTTGGGGTTTGGCGCGTGCCGGCTGTGCATCGCAGGCTTTCCGGATCAACGCGGCGGGGGGATTACCCAGGGCAATCTGCGCGTGGCGACCAAGTACCCCACGGTAGCGCGCGGATACTACGCGGCCATGGGGCAGAATATCGAGATCATCAAGCTCAATGGCTCGGTGGAGCTGGGGCCGCTGGTGGGGCTATCCGACGTGATACTCGACATCGTGGAGAGCGGCGCGACCCTGCGAGCCAACGGCCTGGAAGTGCTCGAAACCATCAGCCACAGCAGCGCGCGGGTGGTGGTCAACGTGGTATCCCTCAAAACCAAGGGCGCGAAGATACGCCCGCTGATCGCCGCGCTGCGCGAGCTTTTGCAGCGCACTAGAGAGAACGAGAGAGAGAGCACAAAGAAAAGCACAAAAGAGAGTACAAAAAAGAGCACAAAAGAGAGCACAAAAGAGAGCACAGGGTGTGCGAAGGAGGGAGAGGCGCGATGATCCCCATACTGTACGCCCAGGATCGCGAGGCTTTGGCCCAACGGCTGCTTTCGCGCTCCCAGATGCAGGATGAACAGGTGACCGAGCGGGTGAAGGCCATCGTGGGCGCGGTGCGCCAACGGGGCGACGAAGCCCTGCTCGAATACACCAAGGCCTTCGATAGAGCCGACATGCGTGCGGATCAGCTGCGGGTGAGCCCCGGGGAGATCGCGGCGGCATACGCGGCGGCGGATGAGGCCTGGGTGGCTTCCATGCGCGAGGCCGCCAAGCGCATTGCCGCCTTTCACGAAAAGCAAAAGCAGCGCACCTGGATCGATTTTGACGCCCGGAGCGCGCTGGGCCAGATGGTGCGGCCCCTGAGCAGCGTGGGTGTGTACGTGCCCGGTGGCACTGCGGCCTACCCCTCCTCGGTGCTGATGAACGTGCTGCCCGCGCGCGTGGCCGGGGTGCCGCGCATCGTGATGGTGACGCCTCCCGCGCCCGATGGCGGCGTGAACAATGCGCTCACCCTGGTGGCCGCCGACATCGCCGGGGTGCACGAGATTTACAAAGTGGGCGGGGCGCAGGCTGTGGCGGCCCTGGCCTTTGGCACGGACACGCTGCCGCGGGTGGACAAGATTGTGGGTCCGGGCAACATCTACGTGGCCAACGCCAAGCGCGAGGTGTTTGGGCACGTGGGCATCGATATGATCGCCGGGCCCTCCGAGGTGCTAGTGATCGCCGACGAGAGCGCCAATCCGGCCTACGTGGCTGCGGATATGCTCTCGCAGGCCGAGCACGATCCGCTGGCCGCTTCCGTCGTGCTCACGATTGGCGCCGAGATGGCGCATGCCGTGCGCGAAGAAGCGCTGCGCCAAGCCGAGCTGTTGCCCCGCCGCGAGATCGTGGAGGCCTCGCTGAAGCAATGCAGCGCCATCGTGGTGTGCGAGAATTTGGAGCAGGCCACCGATCTGGCCAATCAGGTGGCGCCGGAGCATCTCGAATTGGCGGTGGCCGATCCGTTCGCGCTGCTGGGGCAAATCCAGAACGCGGGCGCGGTATTTCTGGGCCACTACTCGCCGGAGCCGTTGGGCGATTACTTCGCGGGTCCGAACCACGTGCTGCCCACCAGCGGCACCGCGCGCTTTTTCTCGCCGCTGAATGTCGAGGATTTTACAAAGAAGAGCAGCCTGGTATACTATACCCAGGCCGCGTTGGCCGAAGCGAGCGCCGACGTGGTGCGTCTGGCCCGCGCCGAGGGGTTGGATGCGCACGCTAAAGCGGTTGCGATTCGGTTTGCGAATATACCGAGCACAAAGGAGGAATAAATATGCGCGAAGCGAGCGTTTCCCGCGCTACGCAGGAGACCGATATCCAGCTGCGTCTGGCGCTGGAGGGCCGAGGCGCGGCCGCGGTGAGCACGGGCGTCGGCTTTTTTGATCATATGCTGAGCGCGCTTGCGCGGTTTGCGCGCATCGATTTGGAGGTGCGTTGCCAGGGCGATTTGCAGGTGGACGCGCATCATACCGTGGAGGATGTGGGCATCTGCCTGGGTCAGGCGCTGGCGCAGGCCCTTGGCGATAAGCGGGCGATCCGCCGCATCGGGCAGGCTGCCGTGCCCATGGACGAAGCGTTGGCGAATGTGGTGCTCGATATCAGCGGGCGCGCCTACCTGGTGTTCGAGGCGGCTTTTTCCGCCCCCATGCTGGGCGCGATGGACACGCAGCTGGTGGAGGAATTCTTCCGGGCTGTCAGCGCCAACGCCGGGCTTACGCTGCATCTTTCCGTGCCCTATGGCCGTAACGATCACCACAAGGCCGAGGCGCTTTTCAAGGCGTTCGGCTGTGCGCTGGAGCAGGCGGCCTCCATCGATCCGCGCATCGAAGGCGTGCTTTCGACCAAGGGGACACTGTAGGGGAGGATGCGCATGATCATTTATCCGGCGATCGATATGAAGGCGGGGCGCTGCGTGCGCCTGTTCAAGGGCAGAGCCGACGAGGTGACCGACTACGGTGCACCCGAAGATGCCGCCGAATTGTGGCAGGCCTCGGGGGCGCGCTGGTTGCATCTGGTCGACCTGGACGGCGCTTTTACCGGGCAGGCGGGCAATTTGGAGGCTGTGCAACGCATCACCGAACGGGTATCGATTCCGGTGCAGCTGGGCGGCGGCATTCGCACCATGGCGGATATTGCGGACCGGTTGGAAAAGCGCGGCGTGACCCGCGTGATCCTGGGCACGGTGGCGTTGGAAAATCCCGCGCTGGTGCGGGAGGCGTGCGCGGCCTATCCGGGACGGATCGCCTGCGGTATCGATGCGCACGAGGGCTTCGTGGCGGTGCGCGGCTGGGTGGAAGCCAGCAAAGTTTCGGCCGTGGAATTGGCGTTGCGCATGGGTGTGGAGGGCGTGCGCGACATCATCTACACGGACATCGCGCGCGATGGAACCCTGGCGGGTCCAAACGTGGAGGCCACCGCGGCGCTGATTCGGGAAAGCGGGCTGGCCGTTATCGGCTCGGGCGGCGTCGCCACCCTGGCGGACATTGCGGCGCTGCGGGAGATCGGCTGCGCGGGTGCGATCTGCGGGAAGTCGCTGTATTCGGGCGCATTTATGCTGTGTGAGGCGATCGCCACGGCCCATGGATAATACTACCCCTCATCCCATTTCTAAGATATCTCGCGGATCTTTTTCCGAATGGCGTTGTTGCGCTTCAGTCGCGCAGCTGCTGACTACGCCTCCTTTAAGTTCCTAGCCATTCGAAAAAATCTACCGCGATCTATCGCAAGAGATCGAACGAGAGGGATAGCATAAGGGGGGAAACACATGGATTTGACCAACATTCGCTTCAACTCGCAGGGGTTGGTTCCCGCCATCGCCCAGGATGTTCACACCGGCGCGGTGCTGATGATGGCATACATGAATGAGGAATCGCTCCGCATGACCGAGAGCACCGGGTATGCGACCTACTGGAGCCGTAGCCGGGGCACGCTTTGGAGGAAGGGAGAAACCAGCGGGCATCTGCAGAAGGTGTGCAACATTGCCTACGATTGCGATGGAGACACGCTGCTGCTCCAAGTGGAGCAGACCGGCCCGGTCTGCCACACCGGGCAGCCGAGCTGCTTTCACAACCCGCTTTGGCGCAGCGCGGAGCCGCAGCTGCACCAGCCGGGCAGCGAGATTTTGCAACAGGTGTACGCGGTGATCCAGGATCGCATGATCCACCCCAAGGAGGGCAGCTACACCAACTATCTGCTGGCCAAGGGCATTGAAAAAATCAGCAAAAAGCTGGGCGAGGAAGCCACCGAGACGGTAATCGCCTCCATTAAGGGAGATAAGGGTGAGATTTGCTACGAATCGGCGGACCTTTGCTACCACCTGCTGGTGCTGCTGGCCGAGCGCGGCATTCCGCTGGAATCGCTCTGGGCCGAGCTGGCGCAGCGGCGCTGAATCTGCCCGGAAATTGCCCGGAAATCCGCGCATGATATTGACAAACGGGCTTGCGCAAGGTATGATAATCGAGTTGCCGCAAATGGCGCGGCACTCGATGGGGGAGCATAGCTCAGTTGGGAGAGCATCTGCCTTACAAGCAGAGGGTCACAGGTTCGAGCCCTGTTGTTCCCACCACATTCAAAGAGCCTAACTTTGATACAATAAAACCGCCTGCGGTATGGCGGTTTTGTTGTATCGTTCTTTCGTAAATGACGAGTTTTCGTTGGTTTCAATGAGAGATTTGCAAGAACTAGTTCAGCCCAGCCTCTGGGAACCAATGGTTGTTTGTGCGGCACAACTTGTGCTGAAAAATTGACCATTTATGCTAAAGTGCCCGCGGTATGTTTTTTTGTGATATCATCTAACTAACAATACAGGATTGTGCCGTTTATGCACAACCTATTATGAGGGCGGAGGGATCATATGAGGGGAAATCGATTGGTCAAAATCCTAGCGCTTGCCTTAGCTGTACTGATGGTAACCAGCGGTGTGAGCGTGGCGTTTGCGGCGGAATCGGCCTATCAAACCGGTTATGCGAGCAAACAGGAGGCGATTTCTGCTGGAGGCGAACTAAACCAGATAATTGCCGAAGAGGGTATGGTGCTGCTAAAGAACAAGGATAATGTCCTGCCCCTCAAGCCCGGCAAGGTGACGGTGTTGGGTCACGCTGCCATTTCCGGCGGCGATGCCGGCAGCGCGGCGAACGATACGTCCGCCGGTGTGACCAAGCTGCAGTCGGATATCTATTCCAGTATTTTGGCGGCTGGCTATGAAGTTAACCCCACGGTGGAAGCGCAATACCGGGACTGGGTTGCCGCAGAAAAGACTTCGGACTTCGCTATGCGTGCGGACTTTGCTGCCGCGAAAGACGGCTTTGCAACTAGCATCAGCGAATATGGCGACGCGGCCATCGTAGTGCTATCCGGTACCGGTGCTTTCACCACAGTGCCCCTCATGGGCGGCCAGATGTATGTGAAGACATCCGAAGGTAAGGCGATGAATCCGGAAGCGGTTCCTGAGGGGGATACCGCGGAGCGCGCCCATTCTATGATGTTGGATGTGTCTCAGTTTGAATTGTTGAAGTATGCCAACGAGAATTTCGAAAAAGTTGTTGTGGTAATCGCCAACTCCGCGCCCATTGAGTTGGGCTTCCTGCAGGACGATGCCACCTACCCTAACGTGAAGGCGGCCATTTTGGCAGGCGCTCCCGGTGCCAATGGCTTCACGGCTTTGGGCAAAATTTTGAGCGGCGAGGTGAACCCTTCTGGCCGCTTGGTCGACATGTATGTGAAGGATTTCACCACCAACCCGTCGTGGGTCAACTGGGGCGACAATGGCCTGCCCTTTGACTTTGGGCCAGCGGGCATGGACGGTTCCTACACCATAGCGCCCATCACGGCGGGCGGCAGCGGCTACATCGATGCAGAGGGCAAGGCTCGGGCTGCGATGTTTACCGATTATGAAGAAGGCATTTACCTCGGCTACCGTTACTATGAGACCCGGGGCTTCGACGAGAAAGAGGCCAATGCTGCCTCCACTTGGTACGAAGACCATGTGGCTTACCCCTTTGGCTACGGCCTGAGCTATACTACCTTTGATTGGGAAGTGGTGGGCGGCACCGCTGATGGCACCGCCATCGCCGCAAAAGACCAAATCACCCTGGAGGTGAAGGTAACCAACAAGGGCGATGTGGCGGGCAAAGAGGTAGTGGAAGCGTATGTTACCGCGCCCTACACCGCCGGCGGCATCGAAAAATCCCATGTGGTGCTGGCGGATTACGCCAAGACCCAGCTTTTGCAGCCCGGCGAGTCCGAGACTGTTACGTTGACCTTTATGGCCATCGACATGGCCTCCTACGACTGGAACGATGCCAACAAGAATGACTTCAAAGGCTATGAGCTGGAAAAGGGTGATTATCAGGTCAAGGTGATGCGCAACTCCCATGATGTTGTGGCCGCCATCACATGCACCGTTACCGAGGATATCAAGTGCGATGCGAGTGCTGTGACCGGAAACACCGTGGAAAATCGCTTCGACTATGTGAACGACGCGATTGCCAGCAGCGCGGACAAGACCGTGCTGTCCCGTGCCGATTGGGAAGGCACTTGGCCCAAGGTTCCGGAAATCAACGCGGAAGACCCGACCAAGGATGGCCGCTACGTCAGCGATGAAGACTTTGCCAACTGGACGCTGACCGTGTCGGCGGAAACCGATGCCACCGCGCCCTGGAAGGCCGAGGCCATGCCGACAGTTGCCGACGCGGCCACCCGCCCCGAAAAGGCGGCGGTGACGCTGAAGGAAATGGTGGGCAAGGAATACGACGATCCGCAGTGGGACGCGCTGCTGGATCAGTTGACGCTGCAAGAAATGACCGACATGATCAACAACGGTGGCTTCAACACCATCGAAATTCCGTATATCGAGAAGCCCTTTGCACTGGACACCGACGGCCCCAAGGGTTGGACCGGCAATGGCGTGGGTGGCGAGCGGACGATCAATTTCGCCAGCGCACCTGTTCTGGCCTCCACCTGGAGCAAAGAGCTGGCCTACGCAATGGGCGTCAACATCGGTGAGCAGGCGCTGTGGGGCAACTCCGATATGGGCGAGGGAATTAAGACCTACTCCGGTTGGTATTCCCCGGCGATGAACACCCATCGCACTCCTCTTGACAGCCGATACACCGAGTATTATTCTGAGGATGGACGCTTGGCCGGTGAATTTGCCGCCAGCGTCATCCGGGGTGCGCGCTCCAAGGGCGTATACGTAACCGTGAAGCACTTTGCGATGCATGAGGATGGCAGCCTGCCCTACCGTGGCATGCTGGGTGGCTTCATGGGCATGGAGGCTGGTGCTGGTGCAGAGACTTCCGGCCTGTCGATTTGGTGTAACGAGCAAGCGATGCGCGAGCTGTACTTCAAGCCCTTCCAAATCGCAGTGGAAAAGAGCGATCCGCGTGGAGCGATGTCCTCCTTCAGCCGCATTGGCTACCGCTGGGCGGGTGCCAACTATGGGCTGCTGACCGACATCCTGCGCAAGGAGTGGGGTTTCAAGGGCTTTGTGATCACCGACATCGAGATCTATCCCTTCATGACTGCGGATGCTATGATTCGTGCCGGTGGCGATTTGGTACTTTCCGCTGGCAAGGCTGAGCCGCGTCAGGTCACCGCGAGTGCAGGCGACGAAGCCACCCATCTTATGGCGATCCGCCAAGCGACGAAGAACATCTTGTATGCCGTAGCCAACAGCAACGCGATGCAGCTACCGATCGGCGCGGCGATGGTGTATGAGCCGGTGACCATCGAGGCCGCCAAGCTGAACGAGCAGTATGCCGCTGAGGCTGGTGGTGCGACCCTGAACACCGTGACCGCGCTAACCCCGATGGCGTATGCCATCTCCAGCGGCGAACTGCCCGCTGGCCTGACCCTGGATGCCCTGACCGGCACGATTTCGGGCACGCCCACTGCGGCAGGCGAATTCGCGTTTGAGATCACCGTGGCGGCGGAAGGCTATCTACCCGCGACCCAGACATTCGTGCTGACCGTAAAGTAAGAAAAACGATGTGGAGGCGGCGTTGATCGGTTCGACGCCGCTTCCATCCCCTCCGAAGAGATTCGACTATCGAGTGACAGGAGAACTATTAATGAAAGCTACGAAGTGTTCCGTGAAACGCCTGTTGACCCTGGCGATGATCATCGTCGCTGCCCTGGCCTTGACCGGTTGCGGCAGCGCCAAGGATGCCACCACCCCGGCGGCACAAGCCACCGAAGCACCCGCTGCCGGCACAGCCAAGAGCTATACCTTCGAGGCCGAGTTTGTTGACCTGACCGACAAAGCCGGTGCAGGACCTTCCAACGCGGCGATGGAAACCGAGCTGGTGCTGAAGGATTCAGCGGCTAGCAACAGCAACTACATCGGCTACACCTACTTTGCCGAGCTGTTCTTTGACTATGTGATTACCGCTGATTCCGCGAAAGAAGCGACGTTGAAAATCGTACTCGGCTCCGACCTAGGCATTGTCAGAATGAATCCCTCGGTCTTTGAGATCTCGGTCAATGGCACGGCGCTGGATTACCAAGAAATCAAGCTGCCGGACAGCAGCGGCAAAGTGAACAAGGTATTTAAAGAGTTCACCATTGGCAAGATCAATCTGGTTCAAGGCGAAAACAAGATTACCTTGAAAGTTCTGGCGAACGAGCTGTACAACGGCGGTACCGGTGGGCCGCTGATCGATTGTGTCATCCTCGATACCGAGGCGATACTCACTTGGACGCCGGTGGAATCTAACGCAAAATAGTACAACGGGAACCTAAATCATGCAAACAACGCAAGCCGGATGCTACGCTTGTTTCGGCTTGCGTTGTTTTGGCTTCCTTGGGAGGGCGGCATATATGAAAGCTAAGCAATCTGTTTTTTCGCATAAGCCAGTGAAAGTCTGGTGTATCATCACGTCCATTCTGCTGGTGCTTGTGCTGGTTATCTCTTTGGTGCTCACCCAATCAGTGTTCATCAGCGGCACCATGGATTTGCTGTTTGGCAAAAAGCGCGCTGTAGTCAGCGAGAACAGCGGTGCTTATCCCAGCGATTATGAAAACAAAAGCGAAGTGCTCGCAGCCGCAAATGCCTTCAATATATCCATTGCCGAGGAAGGCACCATTCTTTTGAAAAACCAGGATGCGCTGCCCCTGGCGGAAAACGCCGGGATCAGCGTCTTTGGCAAGAGCTCGGCGAAGCTGGTGCTGGGTGGCTCCGGCTCGGGCAATGTCAGTGGCGCGGATGCCAAGACCATCTACGATAGCTTGGAGGCGGCGGGTTTCCGGGTTAATCCGGTGCTCAGGGATTTCTATCTAAGCAGCGACTCTGGAAGCGGCCGTCCAGCCAATCCATCCATCGGCGCAAACGTAACAGGCTTTGCGACCGGCGAAACGCCGCTGAGCAGTTACGGCGATTCTGTCAAAGCCAGTTACGGTGCGGAGAGTCAATACAAGGACGCGGCGCTGGTGGTCATCTCTCGCATTGGCGGCGAAGGCATTGATCTGCCGAGAACCATGCAGAAATCCGCTACCGACACAGGAAAGGTTGCCGGTGCGCGCAATGCCGACGATCACTACCTACAATTGGATGAAAGTGAAACCAGCCTACTGCAAGAGGTTTGTGCAAACTTTGAAAACGTCATTGTCATTATCAATTGCAGTCCAGCAATGGAGTTGGGCTTCTTAGATGATCCTACGCATTACGCCTATCAGCAAAACATCAAGGGCGCACTGTGGATCGGAAGCCCGGGCGCAACAGGCATCATGGCGCTGGGCGAGATATTGAAAGGCGCAGTGAATCCCTCCGGGCATACCATCGATACATACGCTAGAGACTTCAAAAAGGATCCCACTTGGCAGAACTTCGGCATCAACCCGGCGGGCAACGGCAATCGCTACAACGTGGACGGCACTAAGCAAAATGCCTACTTTGTGGACTACGAAGAGGGCATGTACGTTGGCTATCGGTATTATGAAACGAGAGGGTTTACCGAAGCAGAAGCCGGGCATCCTGAATGGTATGCTCAGAACGTGGTGTTTCCCTTTGGTTACGGGCTGAGCTATACTGATTTCACGTGGGAAATCGAAAGCGTCACGCCGCCGGAGGGATCCGTGCTTTCGCAAGGGGACGAGATTACCGTGAAGGTGAAGGTCACCAACATCGGTGATTACGACGGGAAGGATGTGGTGCAGCTCTATTACACACCGCCTTATACCGTCGGCGAAATCGAGAAATCACACGAGGTATTGGGCGCTTTTGGCAAGACACAGCGCATTGCCAAGCAGGGGCAATCGGACACGGTGGAGCTAAAGCTTAAGGTGGCCGATATGCGTAGCTATGACTACAACGACGCCAACAAAAATGGCTTTATTGGCTATGAGCTGGAGGCGGGTGCTTATCAGATTGCCATTGCGAAAAACGCGCACGAGGTGGTTAAGACCCTGCATTACACCGTGGCCGAGGATGTGACGATCGCCCACGACGAAGACACGCAGGCCGCCATCGAAAATCGCTTCGATGATGTCAGCGGACATATCGTGCAGTATTTGAGCCGAAGCGATTGGGAAGGCACCTGGCCCAAGCCGCCTGCCATGGAGGATCTATCGGTCTCGCAAGCGTTGATCGACAGCATGGACTACCAAAGCGAGGACGAAGGGAAGCCTTGGTACGCGCTTGAAATGCCCAAGCAAGGAGCCGGATCCTCCAAAGCGGCGCTTCGAGATCTGGCCGGGAAGGCGTACGACGACCCGCTTTGGGATCAGTTATTGGATCAACTGTCTTATAAGCAGATGGCTGCGCTCATCGGCGTCGGCGCGTACGGTACAGGATACGTCGAAAGTATTAGCAAACCCAAGACCATTGAGCCGGACGGCCCCGGTGGCTTCACTGCCTTTATGGGCGGGCCGGAGGTGTATGATACCTGCGCGTATGTGTCCGAGTGTGTAGTGGGTGCTACTTGGAACACGGAGATCGCCAGGGAAATGGGCGAGATGGTGGGCAACGAAGGCCTGCATGGCTATGAGAAGGGCGATAAGCTGCCGTACTCGGGCTGGTATGCTCCGGCGGTCAACATCCACCGTAGCCCTTTCGGCGGCCGGAACTGGGAATATTATAGCGAAGATCCCTTCCTATCCGGCGCCATGGCGGCACAGGTGTGTCAAGGCGCAAAAGCCAAGGGGCTATATACCTTTGTAAAACATTTTGCGGTCAACGAGCAGGAAACCTGCCGCGATGCCAACGGCCTTATCACTTGGCTAAACGAGCAGGCTTTGCGCGAGATGTATCTCAAGCCCTTTGAGATGACGGTGAAGAAGGGACAAACCACCGCCATCATGTCCTCGTTTAACCGAATCGGCACGGAATGGGCGGGAGGCAGTTATGCGCTGTTGACTGAAATCTTGCGCAACGAGTGGGGTTTCCGTGGAATGGTGATTACCGACTATGCGCTGAAAGAATATCTGAATTCCGAGCAGATGATCCGCGCTGGTGGCGACTTGGTGTTGGCACAGGGGGGGAAAATCCCTTCATCCGATAATCTGACCGCAACACAGGCCACCCGTTTGCGAGCCGCGACAAAGAATATCCTGTACACCACGGTAAATAGCAACGCGATGAACGCCGTGATTACCGGTTATCGCTTGCCTGTGTGGCAAGAAGTACTGATTCTGGCGGATGGCGCAATTATCTTGCTGCTCGCGGCTTGGGGGTGGCTGGTGATTCGCAAGGCGCAGAAAAAGGATAAGGCGAAGCAGCCAGCGGCCATGGCCGGATAAGCGGAGGACTGATGCAGGCGGGGGAGCGATCTCCCGCCTTTCAGCATCCTTTGCGTATATTGCTTTTCTTTTCGGCGCTACGTTATAATGTCATGAAGGGCAGGAGGTGATGCGGGATGTTTCGGATCGCCATTGTGGAAGATAACGAGAGCGCGGCAAAAACGCTGATGGAGCACATTGACTTGTATCAGGCCGAAAATCTAGAATCTTTCGATGTAAAATGGTTTCGGGACGGCGAGGATATTGTGAACGAGTACGTACCCATGTACGACATCATTTTTTTGGATATTGAAATGAAGTGCATGGACGGCATGATGGCGGCGGAAGAAATCCGTAAGGTGGACAAAGACGTCATTTTGATTTTTGTCACCAACATGGCGCAGTATGCCATCAAGGGATACTCCGTGGATGCACTGGATTTTTTATTGAAGCCGCTGCCTTATTTTGCGTTTTCTCAGCAGATGAAACGCTCGCTGGAGAAACGAAAAGCCCGCTCACAAAACTTCCTTATTCTGCCCTGCGCGTCCGGTGCGATTAAGCTGGATTTTTCTGAGATTATCTATATTGAGAGCTTTCGCCATGAGATGGTTTTTTACACCAAGGAGGATAAGTTGTCGCTGAACAGCACCATGAAAGAGCTGGAAAAGAAGCTGGAAAAGGCGGGCTTCTTTCGGTGCAACAACTGCTACTTGGTCAATCTGGCATATGTTAGAAGCATTAAGGGCAGTTTTGCCTTGGTGGACAGGTTTGAATTGGCGATCAGCCGGTCGCGCAAGAAGGCGTTTATGGAAGCGCTGACGGAATATGTGGGGATGAAGCAATGAACGGCGCCTTTGTTCCAGATATACCCAGAATCAATACGGCGATCGCTGAATGGCTGGCCTGCATGGTATTCGTGTTGGCGCTCAAGAGACGATTTCGTCTCCCCGGCACAGCGCTTTTGACCGCCGCTGCGCTGGGCGGCTTGATCGGCTTTCAGTTCATCGCGGGTATCCTGCCGTTGTATTTATGGGTGCCCGGCATGCTGGGTGCCATAGGGCTGATGTATGGCATCGTGCTCTGCGTGTGCAAAATTAACGCCCGGGAGGCTTTCATTTGCACCGCTAGGGCATTTATTCTTGCCGAATTTGCCGCATCGCTGGAATGGCAGATAAATTACTATCTGGTTAACAGCCGTGGTTTTTCTTTTGCGTTTGCTCCGATGCTGATGTTGATGCTGAATTTTGCTGTAGTATATTTCATCGCCCTGCTTATGGAACGGCGATATCGCAAGCTCAACATCAAGTTCGGCGTTACCGCCCGGGATATTGTTGTGACAGCCGGGCTGGGCGTTATCATTTTTCTGATGAGCAATATGAGCTTTATCAGCCGGAATACACCACTCTCCGGCACCTATGCCTCGGACATTTTCCTCATCCGCACGCTGGTGGATTTTTGTGGCATGGTGCTGTTTTACACGCTGCAGGAACAGCGCCTATGGATGCATGCTCGATTGGAGATCAGCGCCATGCACAATATGCTCAACCGGCACTATGAGCAATATCGCTTTTCGAAGGAAAATATCGATTTTCTCAATCACCGCTACCATGATCTAAAGCATCAGATCGTAGCGCTGAAGGTGGAGGCAAATCCGGAAAAAAAGATTGAGTACCTAGAAAACATGGAAGTAGCCATCAAGCATTTTGAGATGCAGTATGATACGGGCAACAAGGCACTAGACATTCTTTTGTCCGGAAAAAGCAAGCAAATTATAGAAAATGGCATGAATTTTACCTGTGTTGCGGATGGTGCACTGCTCAACGACATAGATACCATCGATATTTGCTCCATCGTTGGCAATGCACTAGACAATGCTGTCGAAAGCGTTACCAAGTTGGACGATCCAGAAAAGAAAATTATCAAGATCGCCATCTTTGCGCAGAACGATTTCTTGCTCATGCGGTTTGAGAATTATTATGAAAGTCCATTGTGCTTTGAGGATGGCGATATCGCTACCACCAAGCACGATAAACGCGCGCATGGCTTCGGTATCAGGAGCATTCAAAAGGCTGCCGAAAAGTACGACGGAAACGTGAAAATTGCCACAGATGATAACTGGTTTACGCTTTGTGTACTGATTCCTCTGACCAAGAACGAGGCATAGCGTATCTGTTCAATCTCCGATTCATTTTGCTTTAGTAGCAAATTGTGCAGTAAAAACAGTCAAATATGCTAAAATGTCCATCGCCTCATTTTTTTTGATATAGTCTCATTATGTGAGAAGGCAAGCATGAAGTGTCTTTTCCGATTTTGCCTTTTGAGAAAAGAGGGGCACATGAAACACGATGAGTTGATTCGCAGCATGACGTTGGCGGAGAAGGCCAGCCTAATGTCCGGCAAGGACTTTTGGCAGACGATGAATATCGATCGCTTGGGCATACCGTCTATTTTCTTGGCAGATGGCCCCCATGGCCTGCGAAAGCAGATTGCTGCCGCCGATCACCTAGGTCTGAATGAAAGCACGAAGGCAACCTGCTTCCCGACCTCGGCTTGTATCGCCAACAGTTGGAATGAGGCGGTGGCGCAAGCCTGTGGAAGAGCCTTGGGGCACGAGGCATTATCTCAAAAAGTACATGTAATTTTAGGCCCCGGTGTCAACATGAAACGAAATCCGCGCTGCGGCCGGAATTTCGAATATTACGCCGAGGATCCTTATCTGGCGGGCAAAATGGCGGCGGCCACCATCAGAGGGATGCAGAGCCAAGGCATCGCCGCATGCGTCAAGCATTTTGCCGCCAACAATCAAGAAACGCGTCGTATGGTCGTGGATACCATTGTGGACGAACGTGCGCTCCAAGAGATATACTTGACCGCCTTCGAAATTGCGGTGAAGGAAGGCCAAGCCAAATCGATCATGTCTGCCTACAATAAGCTGGGTGGAGTGTATGCCAACGAAAACCAGCACTTGCTGTTGGATGTTCTCCGCCGAGAATGGGGCTTTGACGGTGTCGTCGTCTCCGATTGGGGCGGCAACAATGACCGAGTCGCAGCGCTACGGGCAGGAAACGAGTTAGAAATGCCTACGACTTGCGGCGATACCAATCGGGATATTCTCAAAGCGATTGAGTGTGGCGAGTTGGATGAAGCGGACTTGGATGCGTGCGTGGATAGGCTTCTGACATTGATCTTCGACACGGAAGCAGCCTTCGCGGGGGGCAAAGGCCATTTCGAGGTGGAGGCGCACCATGGCGTTGCGCAAAGAGCGGCCGAAGAGAGCATCGTATTGCTAAAAAACAAAAATGGCTTGTTGCCGCTAAAAGAAAAAACCAAGGTTGCCGTCATCGGCGATTTTGCCGAGGTGCCGCGTTACCAAGGCGCTGGCTCGTCCATCGTCAATCCCACGAAAATCGATAGCGCGCTGGAGGTGATCCAGGCCAGCTCCCTTTGCTTTGTCGGCTATGCAAAAGGCTTTGAGCGCTATGGGCGAAAGCGCGCGGCCAATGTGAGACAGGCTGTGCAGCTAACAGATAAGGCTGAAGCGATTCTGTTGTACGTGGGGCTGGACGAGTATACCGAGGTGGAGGGCTTCGACCGGCAGACCGTTCAATTGCCCGAGAACCAGCTAGCATTGATTGACGCGCTGGCGGAGACCGGCAAGCCCATCATTGCGGTGCTTGCCTGCGGTTCGGTCATTGAGATGGGGTGGGCGGACAAGGTGGATGGCGTGGTGTATGCATCGCTGCCCGGTCAGGCTGGTTCAAAGGCCATTATCGATGTGATCACTGGCGCGGTCAACCCGTCGGGTAAGCTGGCAGAGACCTATCCAGCACGTTATGAGGACTGCCCCTCTGCAGCGCAGTATCCCAGTCTGGAGAGCGCCGAATACAGGGAAAGTATTTTTATTGGTTATCGCTATTTTGACACCGCTAATGTCAAGGCGGCGTATCCCTTTGGGTTTGGATTGAGCTACACGACCTTCACGTACAGCGGCATGCAGGCGGATGCAACCGGCGTTTCCTTTGATATCACAAATACTGGTGCTGTTGCAGGTGCGGAAGTCGCGCAAATGTATATCGCTAAGCCCGATTCGGCGATTTTTCGCCCCAAGAAGGAACTGAAGGGCTTTGCGAAGGTCTTTTTGCAACCAGGGGAAACGAAGCGGGTAACCCTTCGGTTCGACACATATTCTTTTCGCTATTTTAACGTAAAGAGCAGGGGGTGGGAAGTCGAGCCGGGGGAGTATGAGGTGTTGGTAGCAGCTTCGTGCGAGGATGTGCGGCTGCAAGCGACTGTGTTTGTTCAAGGAACCGAAACGGAATGTCCTTATGATCGGACTGCACTTCCTTCGTATTACGGCGGCCGAGCCGGGAACGTCGACGCAGAGGAATTTGCGGCGCTGCTGGGCTACAAGCCGCCGGACGCGGCGATCAAGTTCGTCAAGAAGAACCGTATTGCGGTTGATACCAATACCACGGTGGAACGTCTGCGGTATGCCCGGGGATGGACGGGCCGCGTGTTTTCCAGCGCGGTTCGGTTTGCGATCTGGGCGCTTCGGATGTTGGGCCATAGAAAACTCTCAAATACGATGGTGATGGGTGTTCTGCACCAGCCGCTCCGCGGTGTTTCTAGGATGTCCGGCGGCATGATTTCTTGGGGTCAGTTGGTTGGGTTGATTGCCATGTTTAACGGTGAACTGTGGAAGGGTTTGCGAATATTCTTCCGAGAGGGTCGCGTCAAGAAAAAACGGAGCAAAGCCAAAGAGGGGAGTAACCAATATGGAAGCGCGTGCTAGTTTCACCGATACCAATGATGCGCCGCTACTGACCGATGAAGAGCTGGCGCAGCAGCTCGCGCCCCTTTCTACGAATGGCATGGTAGCTTTTTTTCAGAAGATGTGGCGGCAGTGGTTGACTGTCTGGTATGGTTTTTCGGATCGGCATCCCAAGCTAGCAAAAGGGCTACACCAATTTTTCTTCTTTTTCGTTTTTAGCCAGGGCGTTACGATTATCCAATATTTGGGCTTTACGTTTTTGCCCGCTGTCTTTGGCATCAGGCTGGCTGGCATGGAGTTTATGTGGCCCAAGATGCCGATGTACCAGATAGGTGGTGTGCAGCAGTATTGGAGCATCGTGGGCTATGATATTGTGCGAAACAAGGCTGGAGAAGTGGTGCTGGGCGGAGGGCTGGGCTTCTTTCTAGCGGCGGAGGCTTCGATGCTTGTGGCGCAGTTGATCAACTTTCCCTTGCAACGCAACATCGCATTCCGCTCCCACGGAAATCCTTGGTGGCAGGCTATGTGGTATTTTGTCGGCTGGATACTGGTGTCGCTGTTTGTTAACGCCATCAACAGCCTTTGGTTACCCATCGGAGCGGCGTACCTAGCACCGGCGGTGTACAATATTTTGTATACGGTGTCCATGGGCGGCATTTCGATGGTCATCTTCTTTTTCATCTTTCTGATCATTTTTCCGGACTACTCCGTCTTGGAAAAACGGCAAAGCAAGAGGCTGCAAGTGCGGTTAACCGGCGGCGCTGATGCAGCCATCATCGCCAAGGAGAAAGCTGCGCTGGAGACCATTGCTGCCAAGGCAAGGCTGGCGAATGCTGAAAAGATGCAGGCAAAAGCGATATCACAAGCGAATGTTAAGGTGTCAGAGTATTTTGCTGCGGTGAAGGTTTGCGAAAAGATGCGGCGTAAAAACGAAGCAGTTGTTGGGCAGGATAGGGAACGGATAGAAGCTCGACGGCACGTGGCCAGTGAAGCGGTGCATGCCAAGGAGCGAGCTGCTGTGGCGTATCGTGAAGCACTGATGAAAACAGTGGCAAAATAATGTTTTGCGGGGTGTGCTATGAAGCTTCTAACGGTAGCGGTACCCTGCTTTAATTCGTCAGCCTACATGAAAAACTGTCTGGATTCTTTATTGTGCGGCGGCGATGCCATTGAGATCGTTATCATCAACGATGGATCGACGGACGAAACGGGAGAGATCGCTGATGCCTATCGGGCGCAATATCCCGACATCGTTCGGGTGGAACACAAGACGAATGGCGGGCATGGATCCGGTGTCAACAGGGGGCTTGTGCTGGCCACAGGCATGTATTATAAGGTGGTAGATTCCGACGACTGGGTGGATGTGGGCGCGTTTCGAAAGCTGCTGCAAACCATTCGCACGCATTTGGAAGAAGGAATTTCAGCCGATCTGTATATCACAAATTTTGTGTATGAACGCGCATGGGACCAGACGCGCTATGTTCGCAGCTACAAAAAAAATCTTCCGCAGGAAAGACATTTTGTTTGGCGTGATATTCGGTGCTTTCGTGGATCCAATGTGCTATTGATGCACGCATTGACTTATCGCACGGACAAGCTGCGCGCAAGTCGAACCATTTTGCCAGAACATACCTTTTATGTGGATAACATTTTTGCTTACCAGCCGTTACCACTTATGGAGAACATGCACTACCTACCGGTGGATGCATACCGGTATTTTATTGGTCGGGCGGATCAATCGGTACATATCAAGAATATCATTCAGCGCTATCGGCAACAAATATTGGTGATGCAGCAAATGACGCAAGCCTATACCTATGACAAGCTAGCCGGTATGCCGAAAAGCCAGCGCCGATATATGCTGCACGTTTTGGATGTCATTATGATGAACACCATGATGTTTACCTTGGCAGCGGTAACCGAGGAGCGCGTAGCCGATATGAATGCGCTGTGGCGCCATATCAAGCTGGGGGATCCAAAGCTCTATCGACGATTGCGCTATTTTGGTTATGTGTCGTGGATATATCTACTGCCAATGGGTGTGCGCAGCAAAGTATTGGTGTTAGGATATAAGTATTTTCGAAAAAAATTAAAACTAGGCTAAGAGGATGCAATACGATTATTTGATTGTCGGCGCTGGTTTTTTTGGCAGTGTGTTTGCTTACCGAGCAAAACAGGCGGGCAAAAAAGTCTTGGTAATCGATAGACGTCCGCACATTGGCGGCAACGCCTATACGGAGCAAATGGAAGGGATAAATGTCCATCGATACGGTGCGCACATTTTCCATACCTCCGACCAGGAGGTGTGGGATTTTGTTAACCAGTTTGCGACATTTCATCCTTTCGTTCATTCGCCGATGGCCAACTACCAAGGCGAACTATACAGCTTGCCATTTAATATGCATACGTTTGCAAAACTATGGGGTATTCGAACACCGCGCGAAGCGCAGGAGATTATCCAAAGACAGCGCATCGAAAGCGGTATCACTGATCCGTCAAACATGGAGGAACAGGCACTCCTTTTGCTTGGTAGAGATGTCTATGAAAAGCTGATTAAGGGCTATACAGAGAAGCAATGGGGCAAACCCTGTCACGCGCTGCCCGCTTCGATTATTAAGCGGATACCGCTCCGGTTTGCGTATGATAACAATTATTTTAATGATCAGTATCAGGGGATCCCCATCGGTGGATACACGCAAATTTTTGAGAAGCTCTTGGCAGGCGTTGAGGTGATGCTGAACACCGATTTTTTTACCGCTAAGAAAGAGATGCTTTCGCTTGCTGATAAAGTCATCTACACCGGCACGATTGATGGCTATTACGGTTATCAATTTGGTGCGCTAGAGTACCGCAGTTTACGGTTTGAAACCAAGATGCTCCCCGAAGCCAACTTCCAAGACTGTGCGGTGGTAAATTATACCGATCGAGAGACGCCTTACACGCGCATCATCGAGCACAAACACTTTGAATTTGGTAGCCAAGATAAAACGGTCATCACACATGAGTACCCGATGGCTTGGGAGCGTGATGCCGAGCCATATTATCCCGTTAATGATGAGCAGAATACCATAGTATACAAGAGGTATGAAGCGCTTGCCCGAGGTGATAATCAAGTGATCTTTGGGGGTAGGCTAGGGAAATATCATTACTGCGACATGGATAGAACCATAGCCGATGCGTTGTGCTTGGCGAAAAACCTTGATTGTAAGTAGGGCAATACCGCACAAAGGAGTGTCGTTGGATTTGCGAGAGATTTTCGTGCTGATCAAGGCGCCTGGAGGAAGCCGTAGCAGCGCTACAGTGACCGAAAGGGCGACACCGAGCAGCGCGAAAAGATCCGCAATTACGGCGCGCACGATTTGTGCGGTATTGCCATAACACTCTACTTGAACTCTCAACGAATACGATGAGGACGGCGGGGCCAATTCAATCAATGCACGCAGACAAATTTCGCACCACACCGTCGAAGGATGTATTAATGGAGAAAGCGTGGTAAAATGATAGGGTAAGATGCAATATGCGAAGAGGGTGAGGCACTTGGCACGCGTTGTCTTGTTGGATGAACTATGCCCCTATATTCGAGAGGTGGGGACGCAGCGCAAGGATTCGTGGAAGAGTATGCAGCGCCGCATTTATGATCACCAGTTTCTGTATTGCTTCACCGGAGTGGCGCATGTTATTCTGCGTGAGCAGTATCATCGCATCGTGCCGGGCGACCTGGTGATCATCCCGCCCAATGAACCGCATCAGTTGTGGGTAGATGAACAGCAGCCCGGAGAGATGTATTGGTTCCATTGCGATTTTTTCCTTTTCCCGGATCGCGATTGGATTTATGCTTTTTATAACGACATGGAGCGATACATCACGCTCTTTGGCGCGGAGCTGCCTTACAAGGAGCACATTCGCCCCAATCCTGTTTTGCTGAATGGTCGGGTGTTGCCGGATGTCACGAGCTTTCCGAATACGGAGTCGATGGAGTATTGCTTCCGGACGATGCACCGCGCCTACACCAGCGGAGACGCGCTGTGGCAGTTGACCGCGCGTCGATGCTTTTACGAAATTTTAGAGACTGTTTTGTACGCGGGAGCGGCGGAGAAGCACCATAGCGCCAGCAAGGTGTACGTGGCCAACCAGATGAAGGCCTACATCGCGAAGCACTATTTTGAACCGCTGACCGTCACGAAGATTTGCGAGGGCACTGGGCGCAATCCCGAGTACGCCAGCAAGCTGTTTCGCCAACAGACCGGCATGAAGCTCGTGGAGTTTATCAATTGGTTTCGCGTCAATCAATCGAAAAAGTTGCTCATTGATCCTGATCTATCCATCGCGGATGTGGCGGAGATGGTGGGCTTCACGAACGAAAATTACTTTTGCACCGTGGTCAAAAGGCTGGAGTGTAGAACGCCGGCCAAGCTCCGTGCTTATCTGCTTTCGCTATTGCTGGAGGACGAGGGGTGACCTTTGGTGGATTACTGCTCCATGCTCCTTGTCGGTTTTTTATAATCCGGCAAGGTTTTTTGGTTGCCTGACGGTTCCTGGCTGTGATAGAGTATACGAAGAAAGTGGGCGGAGGATGATGCCCAATACGCGGCCGCGCATTCGGAGCGTATGCAGGGGGGGCGGACATACATTGCGGAGGATTTCCACGACGCGACGTGCGGACGCATCGTTGCTATTGGTGGCGCTGATTTGGGGCACGGGTTTCATTGCAACCGAATATGCGCTGCGGGCGGGCATGGCCACTGCGCTGATTATGACGATTCGCTTCTGGATTGCGGGGCTGGTGATGCTGCCTTTCCAGTGGCGAAAGCTGCGCGGGTTGTCGCCGCGCGTGTTTTTGTGCGGCGCGGGGGCGGGCGCGCTACTCTGCTGCGCGTTTTTTGCCCAGACGATCGGACAGCAGCGAACCAGCGTTTCGAATAGCGCGTTTCTGACCGCAACCAACGTGGTTATGGTGCCGTTCATTGTCTGGATATGGACGCGCAAACGCCCTCCTATGAAAATCTATTTTTTGGCGGCGGGTACGCTGCTAGGCATCGGCGTGTTGACCCTCCGCGCCGATGGCGGCGGGATGGCGATCGGCGGCGGAGATTTTATCGTGCTGTTGTGCGCGGTTTTGTTTGCGCTGCACATCGCTTATCTGGGCACGCTGACGCGCGGGATGGATGCCGGGGTGCTGACGATGATCCAAATGCTGGTCTCGGCACTGCTATCTACTGCGGCGTTGTTGCTGCTTGAGCCCGGGGTGCTGCGCCAGGTGCCGTGGACGCAGGGGTTGGCCCCGGTGCTGTTTCTGGCGCTGTTTTCCACTTGTATGTGCTTTTGGCTGCAAACGCGCGCCCAGCAGCACACCTCGGCTTCCAAGGCGGCCATTCTGCTATCCACCGAGGGGTTGTTTGGCAGCGCCTTCGCGGTGCTGTTGGGGCTGGAACCGTGCACTTGGCATATGCTACTGGGCGGGGCGATTATCATCGCTTGCGTATTGTTGACAGAAGTCGATTTTGCAGGATTACGCCCAACGCCGCACAAGCCATAAAAAACCGATTTTATGCTATATCATATAAAAAACATCGATTTTATGCAAAAGGCAATTAGCCCGATGTCCGAAAATTGGTGTTTTTCTCTTGTATTGCTATTTACGAGGTGCTGTGTGGCTTGTTATTATAGTCTTAAAGATCGTCTGTGAAATTGGGCGGTACATCTAAATCTTTTGCCCGCGCAAAGGATGGCGAGGGGGAACGAGAACGTGGATATACATCAGACATTTGGCCGCCGTCTCAAGAAGCAGCTACCGCTACAGATGTTTGTGTGGGTGGGGCTCGTGTTTCTGCTGCTGTTCGCCATCATTCCAATGCTGGGGGTCGTTGTGGCGTTTAAGGAGTACAATATCAAAACAGGCTTCTGGGGCATGTTCACTGCGCCCTTCGTCGGCTTGAAGCACTTTATCACTTTTG
This sequence comes from Eubacteriales bacterium, assembly GCA_031553615.1. Classification (GTDB taxonomy): domain Bacteria; phylum Bacillota; class Clostridia; order Christensenellales; family Aristaeellaceae; genus WQXF01. The sequence goes on along the minus strand of JAVBLJ010000010.1, from coordinate 87,486 downwards.
TGAATGATCGAAAATTTGGCGATCTGATGCGCAATACCGTGGGTCTATCCACGCTAAAGCTATTGATTTCATTCCCGCTGCCCATTCTGTTCGCGGTGATGATCACGGAGATGCGCGGCAATGCCTACAAGCGGCTGGTGCAGACGGCAAGCTATTTGCCGCATTTTATCTCCTGGACCATCGTGGCGGGTATTCTCCATTCGTTCTTTTCCACCAGCACAGGCATGGTGAATGACTTGTTGACCAACTGGGGCCTTATCAAGGAACCGCTCCCCATCATGATTAGCGCAGATTATTACTACGGGCTGGCGGTGTGGAGCGAGGTATGGAAGGAAATGGGCTGGAGCGCCATCATTTACTTGGCGGCCATCTCCGGTATCGATCCCGCTCTGTACGAAAGCGCACAGATCGACGGCGCGGGCCGTCTCAAGCGCATCTGGTATGTGACGCTGCCCTGCATCCAGGGCACCATCGCCGTGCTGCTGATCCTGGCCATCGGTGGGCTGTTTGGCGCGAACTTCGACCAGGCGATGCTGCTGGGCAACACGATGAACATCGCCCGCTCTCAGGTCATCGATGTGTTCGTCTATAAGGCCGGCCTCGCGCAGGAACGGTACGACTTTGCCGCCGCGGCGGGCCTATTCCAGTCCATGGTTTCGCTGATGCTGGTCATCGGCGCGAACGGCGCATCGCGCAAGCTGACCGGCGCGTCGCTATTCTAACTTGCCGGAAAGGAGGGGAAGCACATGCTCAGTAAGTTTTTGCCGTTCCGCAAAAGGAGGGGCATCGGGCGCACGCTGGAGGACAGAATTCTGGATGGGGTGATCCTCGTTGTCGTCACGCTGATCTTTTTTGTCACGATTTACCCGTTCTACTACGTGATCGTGCTCTCGCTCAATGATGGTGTGGACTCGCTACGGGGTGGCATTTACCTATGGCCGCGAGTGTTCACACTGAGCAACTATGCGCAGTTTTTGAGCGATGCTAAGTGGATCAACGCCATTTGGATATCGGTAGCCAAGACCGTGGTCGGCGCGGCACTGACGGTGCTGTTCACCTGCATGGTGGCCTATGGCTTGGCAACGCCGGGGCTGATGGGTAAGAAGATCTACAATGTCATTTTGCTTGTCTGCATGTACTTCTCCGGCGGGCTCATTCCCTATTACCTCACGCTGCGCGCCTATCATCTGCTCAATACTTTTTTCGTGTTTGTGATCCCCACGATGTTCAGCACCTATTATTGCATTCTGGCCGTCTCTTTCTTTAAGGAGATGCCCGCTGAGCTGGGCGAATCCGCGCGGCTGGATGGCGCAGGGGAGATGACCATTTTCCTGCGAATCATCCTGCCGCTGTCCAAGGCGCTGCTGGCTACGCTGGCGCTGTTCGCGGCGGTGTCGCAGTGGAATAGTTGGAGCGACGTGGCGTTTTTTGCCCCCGCCAACAAGTCGCTCAAAACGCTAGCCTCCCTGATGCGCGAGGTCATCACCAAGAACCAGGTGGATGTTTCCTCCCGTCAGGCGATGATGCAGGCAGCGCGCCACAGCAAGGTGACGGCTTCCTCCGTGCAGATGGCGTCGATGATCATCGCCGTGCTGCCTATCGTGATGGTATATCCCTTTTTGCAGCGCTTTTTTGTCAAGGGCATAATGCTAGGCGCGGTGAAGGGATAATGGTAGAAACCATGGAACCGATATATTTTGGAAAGGGTGGGATATCATGAAACATTTGTCCAAGCTGCTCTGTATGTTGTTAACCCTGGCGATGTTGTTGCCGCTGTGCGCGGTGGCGGAGGACGCTAAGCCCCTGCTGGATCCGAACGACCCGTATACCTTTAGCATGTTTGCCGATTGGTCCTGGCTGGAGTATGACAGCTTCGAGGGCGGCATTATCCAGGATTGGATGCGCGAGCAGACCGGCATCACCATCGATCTGACCCGCACCGCCGACGCCGAGCAGCTGAACCTGATGATTGCTTCCGGCGACCTGCCGGATCTGATCGCTTGCTCCGCTATTGGCAAGGTATCCAAGCTGTCTGATCCGGACCTGAGCTGGCCGCTGCAGGAGCTGATCGACAAATATATCCCCGAATGGCAAATCCCCGAGGTCGAGAAAAAGCTGAACGCCTACTTCTCGCAGGATGGGCAGTACTACATGCTCAAGAACGAGTTCAACACCGTGGAAGAGCTGCAACAGGCCAAGGGCATCGCGCCCAGCTTTGAAACCTTCCATCTGCGCCAGGACATCTACGAAGCATTGGGCTCTCCGAAGCTGGCAAACAAAGAGGACTTCTTTGCCTTGATGGCGATGGTCAAGGAAAAGTATCCGGACATGGTGCCGCTGGTGCTCAATCCGCGCGGTTACCAGGGCGCGATCGCCTCACTGGTAGGCTATGACGCGTATATGCCCACCGATGCCGAGGGCAACTTCGTGTTCCAATTCTCCGCGCCCGGCTGGCGTGACATGATGCTGGCCATCAATGAGCTGTATCGCGCGGGCTACATTCAGGCGGAAAACTTCGCTTTCACCAGCGACGAACAGACCTTCCAGAGCCTGTATGCGGGCAACGCGTTCATGGTGACGCACTACAATGGCAACGACGAGCAGACCTTCACCGGCAAGATGAAGGCCGCTGTGCCGGAAGGCCGCATGGAGCAGGTGCCGCTGCTGGAGGGCTGGAAGCTGACCATCCCGGTATCGGGCTGGGCCAGCATGTTCATCACCAAGAGCTGCACCGACCCGGAGCGCGCTATCAAGATGCTGTATTGGGCGAAGCAGTATGAAAACAGCATCTCGCTGGGCAACGGCGTGAAGGGCATCGACTGGGACTTCGATGCATCCGGCAGCGTCATCGCGCTGGATCGTCGCCTGAAGTCCTATGAAGAGGGCACCACCACCGAAGTCTACAAGCAGATGGCGTTCCCGATGAGTGCCGACAGCTTTATCGTCGTCAACAACGGCTACTACGCCACCGCCACGGCGCAGACCCGCGTCATCTTTGATGAAGCGGTGAAGCGCGCCAACTGGTCCAACGCGCTGCAATTGGCCTACCCGAAGGCCGGCACCGATGTGAAGTTCCAGTACGACGATCTGATGAATATGGACAGCGAATACTTTGGCAAGCTGGCCACCGCTGCCTCTGAAGAAGAGTTCAACAAGCTCTATGACGAGCTGTTGGATATCGCCAACAAGGGCGGTCTACAGGAAGTGAATGCGTACATGACGCAGGCGTACAAGGACGTTTGCGAGCTGCTGGGCACCAAATAAGAGACACTACCGCGTGGTGGGGCAGCGCTGTCGTCTTGCTGCCCCACTCTTTTTTGGAAAATTACGATCATGTGTGTGCGGAGGGAAAACTATGTGGGATATAAAAAGCCAGCCCTGGTGCGACCTGGAGACGCTGTCGATCGGCCGCGAACCGACGCACACACACTTTTTGCCCTTCCAGAGTGCGCTGGCGGCGCAGAGCGGGGAACGGGCGCTATCGACCCGCGTAACCTGCCTGAATGGCGATTGGCGCTTCCGTTGGTTCGCCTCCCCGCTCAGCGTGGATGCGCGGGTGATCGCTGAGCCAACCGATTCGTCTCATGGGTATGCGGACATCCGCGTGCCCCGCAACTGGCAGTTCGCGGGCTATGGCAGTATGCTGTATACCGATGAAGCATTTCCCTTCCCGATCGATCCGCCCTATATCCCCGGCGAAAACGAAACCGGCGTATACAAACGTACCTTTTCCTGGGTGCCGAGCGCGGACAAGCGGCTGTTTATCCGCTTCGAGGGCGTGGAGAGCGCATTTTCGCTGTATGTCAACGGCGTGTTTGTCGGTTACTCGCAGGGCAGCCGCATGCCTTCGGAGTTTGAGTTGACAACGCATACAAGCGCGGGCGAAAACACGCTGTGCGTCGTCGTGTACCAGTATTGCGACGGTACCTATTTGGAAGATCAGGACATGTGGTGGCTGGGCGGCATCATTCGCGATGTGCTGCTGCTGGAGCGTCCGCGCAGCTATCTAAAGAATCTGGTGTGTGACGCCGATTACGATGCGGCGACTGGCGAAGGGAGTCTGACGGTACAGGCGACGGTCGCGGGCGAGGCGCAGGTGCGCCTGACGCTGGCCGATCCCCAGGGGCAGGTCGTCGCCGAGGATGTACTGGCGCAGAGCGGACAAACAGTTCTGCTGCGCGTGCCAAGTGCGGCGGCGTGGAACGCTGAGCAACCGAATTTGTATCAGTTGGTGGCCACCGTGCTGTGCCAAGGGAATGCGGTGGAGGCCACCCAGCAGCGCGTTGGATTGCGCCGGGTGGAGATTCGCGAGGGGACGCTGCTGCTCAATGGTCGCAGAATCATGATGCGTGGCGTGAACCGGCACGAATTTGATCCTCACAATGGTCGCGCCATCGACAAGGCGCAAACCGAGCACGAACTGCTTTTGATCAAGCGCGCGGGTATGAATGCCGTGCGCACATCCCATTATCCGAATATTCCGGAATTTTATGATCTGTGTGATGCGATTGGGTTATACGTCATCGATGAATGTGATCTGGAGACGCATGGCTTTGAGATCGAGGGCAACCCGACGCGGTTGGCCAACGATCCGGCATGGGAGGCGGCGTACATCGAGCGTGCGGAGCGCATGGTGGGGCGCGATCGGAACCACGCCTGCGTGCTGCTGTGGTCGCTGGGCAATGAATCTAGCTACGGACGCAATTTTGCGGCCATGTACCGCTATATAAAGCAAGTGGATCCTTCGCGCCCCGTGCACTATGAGCCGGATGACCGTTGCGTCAGCACGGATGTATCCAGCACCATGTACACGACGGTCGGTATGCTGCACGAGCGGGACTTGGAGCTTTCGCCCAAGCGCCCGCATATCCTGTGCGAGTTTGCGCACGCCATGGGGAATGGCCCCGGCAGCTTGGCGCAATATATTGCTACGTGCGAGAGCTCCCACCGCATCCAGGGCTACTTTGTCTGGGAGCTGAAGGATCACGGTGTGTATACGCGCCGCGCGGATGGTAGCGTGTGCTACCGCTACGGCGGCGAATTTGGCGAGGACTACACCAGCGGCAATTTCTGCATGGACGGGCTGTTGTTCGCGGATGGCACGCCTTCACCGGGCTTTTGGGAATATCAACAGTTGATCGCGCCGATCCAGCTGACGGATATAGATCCGCAGGCACATAGCGTACAAGCCGTGAGCCGGTGGGATTTTGCGCCGATGGTGGGCGTGACATTGCACGGCACACTGCTGCGCGACGGAGTCGAGATGGCTGCATGGACGCAGGAGATGCCAATGCTGGCCGCGCGGGAGAAGCAGGCCATCGCCTTGGCGGAGGTTTGGCCGCGCCAGCCGCTGGATAACGCGCTGTGGACGATGTCCCTGACCTGCCGCCTGGGTGAGGACAAGGGCTGCATGCCGGCAGGACAGGTGATGGGCAGCGCGCAGGTTGTGCTGCGTAACTATGCGGCGATTGCGGAGGCGCCGCGTGGCACGGTGCGAGTGGAGCAGACCGCCGACCGCATCGTTTTGCAGGGGGAAGACTGTTCACTGGCCATTTCGCTGATCGACGGCAGCCTGCGCGATTATATCAGCCACGGTGTTTTGCGCCTGACCAAGGGCCCGCAGCTAAACTTCTTCCGGGCGTATCTGGATAATGACCGCAAGCTCTCCGGCGCATGGCAGGAACAGCATCTGCACAGCATGCGCATGACGGTGCGCGAGGCGAAGGTGGAGCAGCAGGGGGACGTGACCTGCGTCAGGCTGAAAGGCACCTATGCCCCCAACGCACGCAACTGGCGGGTAGCCGTGGATATAACCTACTGGGTGGACGCGGCTGGGAGGGTCAAGGTATCCTTTGCAGGCGATTTCAATGGCGATTTGGGTAACCGTATGCCGGTGGAATTGCCCAAGCTGGGTACCAGAGCGTACCTGCCCAAGCCGTTTGACATCGTGACGTATAGCGGCCTGGGCCCGAATGAAAACTATTGCGATAGCCACGCGGCCGCGCGAAAAGGACTCTATAGTGCCGATATCGCGTCCATGCAGGTGCCTTACGAATGCCCTCAGGATAACGGCAACCGTTTCGATGTGGATTTTGTCGCCATGACCGATGCGGCTGGCGAGGGCATCACGTTCGCTTCGCTGGTTCCGCGCGATATGAGCGTACGGGCGCAGGAGGATGTAGATTTATGGCGGGCGGCGCATCGTTGCGATGTGCCGGAACGGGATTACCATGTGCTGCACTTCGATGTGCGCAATAGCGGCTTGGGAAGCGGCAGCTGTGGCCCTAACCACTTGGCACAGCATGCGGTGTTTACGCAGCCGTTTGCCTTTGCCTTCGCGATCGCGCCGGTGCGTGCCGGGGATACGATCGCGCAGGCGCGCGTTGCGTTGGGCTTTTTGCAGGCGCTTGAGAGCGAGGAGGAGAAAGCATGAGTTTGCGGGAGCGATTTGGCGCGGACATCGCGCGGCTGTTATCCGAGGATGATTGGCTGGTCGCCGAAGACGGATATGACGCCACCCAGAACTTGACCTATGAAAGTATCTTTTGCTTAGCCTCCGGGGCGATGGGCAACCGGGGCAGTCACGAGGAGGGCGGCGTGCGCAAGACGCTGCCGGCCAATTATGTGCACGGTGTGTTTGATCGCTCCGAGGCATTTATGCGCGAGCTATGCAATACGCCGGACTGGGCGAAGCTGCGGATGTCCTTCGCCTGCGAGCCGATCGGCGTGGAGGACGGCGAACCGCTGGAATACCTGCGCGTACTGGATATGCGGCACGGTCTTCTGGCCAAGCGCTACGTGAATCGGGCCGCCGATGGGCGAGAGACGCGGGTGGAAATCCTCAAGTTTCTCAGCCGCGCCAACCCGCGCTGCGGGGCGTTCCGGGTGTGGTTGACGCCGCTGAATTACGAGGGCATCCTGGAGCTGGAGAACATCATCGACGCCACGGTGACCAATTTCACGGATTTCCCGCGCTTTCGCGTGCGGCATCTGGAGACCACCGAGGTCTCCGCGCTTGCGTCGGATGGTTGCTATGTTGGCAGCAAGACGCGCGACCTGGGCCTGCCGCTCGGCACCGGCGCGCGGGTATTGGTGCGCGATGCGCAGGGGCAGGATCGCACCAAAAGCCGCCGTTTTCGGCCGTTTGGCGAGGTGGCCTGCGAGTTTATCGATACAACAGCACAGCGAGGCGAAACCTTAATTATCGATAAACTGGTCTGCGTGTGCACCGGGCGTGATTTCGCCGATCCTCGAGCGCAGGTTCAGCAGGAGCTGGAGGCGCTGGCAACACGGGGATGGGATGCGGAGCTCCGGGCGCACATGGCTGGCTATGACGCGCTGTGGGATATGGCCGATGTGAGCATTGAGGGCGACGATGCGCTGCAGCATGCGCTGCGTTTTAACATCTTTCACCTGATGTCCACACCCGCGCCCAACGATCCTCGCACCAACATCGGAGCGAAGCTGATCCATGGTGAGGAGTATGGCGGTCACGCCTTCTGGGATACGGAGCTATTCGTGCTGCCCTTCTTTGACTATGTGTTTCCCGATGTGGCGCGCAACCTGGTCACCTATCGCTATCTGCTGCTGGACAAGGCACTGGAGAACGCGACGAAAAACGGCTATCATGGCGCGAAGTACCCTTGGGAATCGGCGGATACTGGTGATGAGGAGTGTCCGGCCTGGACCATCGATCCGGATGGCACCTGCTATCGCTGCTATGTGGCGGACTATGAGCACCACGTGACTGCCGCGGTGGCCTATGGGGTGCAGCATTATGCGCGCATCACCGGCGATGATGCTTTTATGGCGCAGATGGGTCTGGAGATCATGCTGCAAACCGCCCGCTTCTGGGCATCACGCGCCGTATGGAATCAGGCGGAGGATCGCTTTGAAATCCTGCAGGTGACCGGCCCGGATGAATGGCACGAACCGGTAGACAACAATGCGTATACCAATCACTTGGCCAAGTGGAATATTCTTTATGCGTTGAAAAGCCTGACCCGCTGCCGCCAAGATAACCCCGCGGTGCATCAGCGTTTGTGGGAGAAGCTATCGCTTTCGGATGATGAACTGGCCGATTGGCAGCACCGTGCGGACAAGATGTATATCAAGGCGCACAATGGACTGATCGAGCAGTTTGACGGCTACTTCGACATCCCGGATGCTGTGATCACAAAATGGGATCATAACGGCATGCCGCTGATGCCCGAGGTATTTCGCAATAAGCGCGGGATGCAGCGCTGCATCTTGAAGCAGGCTGATGTGGTGATGCTGATGTTCCTGATGCCGTACAGCTACGACATGCAGACGCAACGGGTGAACTTCGATTACTATGAGCAGCGCACGCTGCATCGTTCGTCCCTGTCACCCAGCATTCACTGCATGATGGGGCTGCGCGTCGGTGACGACAAGCGCGCCTATGCGTACTTAGAGCGGTCCGCCTATGTGGACATTCGCAATAACCAGGGCAACACCCGCGAGGGCATCCACGCGGCATCGGCTGGTGGTACATGGCAATGCGTGACGCTGGGCTATTGCGGGATGTCGGTCAACGATGCTGGCGAGTTAGAATTTACCCCACACTTGCCCAAGCAATGGCGATCAGTGCACTATCGCATCGTCTGGCGCGGTACGCCGCTACGCATCACCGTAACCCCGGATGATGTGCAGGTGGAATCGACGGGGATGCCGGTGACCTATTATGTGAACGGGAAAAGGAAGTAGGAGAAAACACTTATTTGACGAAACAGTCACTTCTATTATCTAACGCGTAACAAAGCGGTACGAAAAAGAACGGTCGGATGGCCGTTCTTTTTGCGACGTTCGGGGATGCCGCTGTGCAGCCCCGGGTGCGCCTGCCCTTATACCCATTCCAACTACGTTTTGCCACAATCCAGCGGATCTTTTCCCGATCGGCGTTGTCGTGCCTCGGTCAGCGTAGCTGCTGGCTACACCTCCTTCGGACTCCTAGCCGAACGTAAAAATCTCTCGCTGGCTTATTGGCAAAACCTAATTGGAATTGGTATCAAAACGCTTTGCGGCCGTCCGTTCTGGGTGGCTTCGATGGTACCATGAAGAGGCGTGCGTCGCAAGCTTTCCCTGCTTTGAGCGGTAGTCTCTTGCATCTGGAGAAAAGACTGTTTCCAGCTGCACTTCGGTGGTGTATAATGAGCGCAAAAGTCAGGCGAGCCTATTCATAGGCATTGTGAGGAGAGCAAATGAAGCTGATTGAAATGCGACCCGAACAGTTAAAGCGCGCGGTAGCGGAAAAATGGCCTGTGCTCATACCCGTTGGCGCTATCGAGTACCATGGAGACCATATGCCCATTGGTACCGACACCCTTATTGCGGAGGGCATTTGCCAACGGATCGCTGAGCGGGCCGAGGTGGTGCTCGCGCCAACGCTCACCCTTACGCCAACGATGAACTGGGCTGGCAGCATATTGGAAGGCGATGTGGATTTTCCGTCGGAAGCGCTGGAAGTGTATGCGCGCGCATACCTCGTCAAGCTGACGGAGATGGGGTTAACGCAGCTGTATGCGATGGTGGGGCATGGCGGCGAAGCGGGACTGCCCGCAATTGTACTGAAGAAGATTTCCCGCGAATTGACGGGAATGCTTGCGACCCAAGCCATGGGCGCGGGCTGGAGCATATTGCCGGCCTCACGGTGGCCCGCCAAGGACCTGTTTGCGGTGCTGCAGGTGATCATTTACGAGGGCCAGCTTGACTATGAAGCGTTGGGGCGTTTAGAGCCAATGCCCGTGGGGCATGGCGGACGCGGAGAAACGCAATTGGTGATGGCCTTGACTGAGGGATTGGTGCGCATGGATGCGCTGGCGGAAGCGGGCGAGCCGCTGCCCTTCTGGCTAGAGGATGTGGGACAGGCCGACCGGGAGGACGGGGCATTTTGGGTGAAGGCCTCGGTGGATTCCTGGGTTGATTTTTTCCGGAGGCAAAGGGAGGGCAATGGACGATGAAGGGATTTGCACCGGTCTTGCTTTGCGCGGAGAGTTCGACGGATATGCTGAGCAAAGGGGAGACGCTCTTTGTAACCACAACATGGCGCAACATGGGGGATGCGCCTGCAGCCTTGCCGGTGGTCGGAAGGCTGGAGCTTGTGCTGGGTCATCAGCGCACCATGGAAACCGCCACTCAGACATACACGCAATACTGGGAGCCTTATCCTGCCGCCAGCCAGTGGCTGCCCGGCATGACGGTGCGCACAACCTGCCGGTTTCGGGCGAATCCCGATTGGTGCGGCACGTTTCACATGACGGTGAGCCTTTGCGACGAGCATCACGTGCCGCTTTCCCAGCGCCCGGTGGCCATTGGGGATGTAGACATCGGGTGGGGATATGGGTATCCGATGGTGGAGAACACCCGAAAGGGATGGACGGTGATTTACGGCGCGCCGCCGCAGGATTGCATGAATGCGGAACCGACGCACGGAGTACGGGCGCGCGCGGAGGCAGCGCTCTCATTGACCGATGGAATCGAATGCGCAGCGCAGTTTCCTGGGCTGGAGCGCTTTGGCGCTTTTGATTTGTGCCCCCAGCCGCCAACGCTTCAGGTGCGTATGCTAGGCGACGGGGACGATAAGCCGAGGTGGCTTAGCGAGGTCGCTTGGCAGGCGGAGAGTGCGGGCGGAGATTTGCTCTACCAGGGCAGCGCGCGGCAGGGCGGCGAGGAAGTCGTGGCCTGCACGTTGCGCTTTGCGGCGAAGGATGCGCAGCATCTTCGGGTGACCATGGAGAATGTGCGGGAAGCCCGGGGTATGGAGCTGCTGGAGGTGCACCTGCCATCGCTGCTGGCGGCGGCGGGCCAGGGGCTTTCGATAGCCGAGTTTTACGGCGGCGGGCGTTTGATTCAAGTGGCACAAACGCCGCCGATGCATGTTCGACACCCGTACGATACGCGCAACGCGGCCGCAATGATCCGCGAGTGTGGAGTGCTGGCCCTGGAATCGCCCTGCATCGACGATGGGCTCACTGTTTCAGTGCGGGAAGTGAACGGCGTCAAGAGCGGCGAGATCGGCTGCGTATTGGTGCACCGGGTGCGCGGAAGGGGAAGCGTGCCCTCGATTCGGGTGGAGCACGATCATGGCGTTACGGTGTGCGCGGTGGAGCGCTCCTTCGGGCCGCCTAGCTGGCAAGCGGTGGCGCGGTTTTGGCAACAGGATGTGGCCGCAGGCACGGGCCATGCGCTGTACAACCGAGCGCTAGTGACCAAGTTCCTGGCCACCTGGGGTCCTGCGCCCAGGGCGGATCAGGTGCACGACGATTCGCCCCAGGCGGTCACCCAGCTCAACAAGGTACTGCCGTTTGAGGAGATTGGCAAAATCCTGCGCAAGCTCGATCATCTGCTGGATGGCATGCCCAAGGTGGCATACATTGGCGGGTTCCAAAGGGACGGCTTCGATGCGGATTACCCGTTCGTGTACGATACCGACCCGCGGGCAGGAACCGTATCGCAGCTCCAGCAGGTGATTCGTGATGGAGGCGAGCATCACGCCATCGTGGGGCTACACGACAATTACGACTCCGACGTGGCCGGGGAACACTACGATGCGCGCATCGTCTGTATGGATGAGCGCGGGCAACCCTGGCGCGGATGGATTTGGGCGGGCGGACTGGACTACATCGTAAGTCCAAGCAAGTACGAGGCTTCGGGTTTGATGCAAGAGCGGGTGGAAAAGACCATCGCACTCTATGGTCTCCGCGATTCCTACCACATCGACGTGCTCACCTCGGAGTTGCGGCGCTATGATTTCGACCCAGCGTGTCCCGCGTCGGCGCAGCGGAACCTGGCTGGGAAATTGGCGATCATTGAGGCGTACAATCGCCACGGAATCGACATCACCAGCGAAACCGTGCTACATCCCTTCGTGGGCAAGATCGGCTATGGGCTCTGGCTCAGGGACGACCGCAAGGATTTGCTGTTCCCGGGCGAGGAGTATATCCCGCTAACGGCCATGGTGTACCATGGTGTGACTGGATACTGCGGGCAAAGCGGCAATCCCACCGATATGCTTTGGGCCCTCGTCCGGGGCAACCAGTATTTCTTTGAAGAAAATCATACATCGAGCGAGAACCTGCGCTGGGTTTACCTGCAAACGCTGCCCCTTGGGCTATTGCACGCAAGAAGGATCGAGGATATACGGATGCATGGCCCGGAGTGCACCGTGCTGTATGGGAAGGATACCCGCATCACGGTCAACTTCGCCCTAAAGACGTATGAAATTCTGGTAGACGGCGACGTCGTAGGGAAGGACTGGGCCACCCTGGCACCGGGATTCCGGCCGGATACCTGGCTGGCATACAGCCTGCAGGGCGGTGATTTTCGCATGCGCGCACCTGGCGGACTATCGGGGCCGCTGTCCGCCCGCGTGCTGACCGAGGAGGGGCCGGGAGAAAGCCTGCCCTGCTGGCTAGAGGACGGCGTTGTTTGCATGGAAACACCGGCGCTGACACCGGTTCGCATCATGAAGGCCTAGTGGGCCCAATGCCAGCTTGCAGGGAGCCGGGTTCCATTTCCGCTTTGATCCGCAAGGTGACGGTGGTGCCCGCATTCCGCTCACTTTGGATTTGCAACCCGAAACCGTTGCCGTAGTATAGCTGAATGCGCTGCTGTACGTTGTGCAGGCCATAGCCGCCCGTGGCGCTTTTGTAGGTGCCATCCAGCACGCTATCGGCCTTCTCTTGCGGCATGCCTACGCCGTTATCCTTAACCTGGAACACCAGGTCGTTGCCTACGCGCAGCCCGGTGATCTGAATGAGATCGGAGGGGCTTTGGCGCTTGATGCCGTGCAGCACCGCGTTTTCCACCACCGGTTGGATGAGGTTTTTGAGGATTCTCATGTTTCGGATATCGTCGGTCACTTCGATGAGGTAGCCAAAATCTGATTCATAGGCGAAGCGCTGGATATCGAGGTAGGCGCGAATCATGTCCATCTCCTGCGCTACCGTGAGGATGCTATTGCCCCGGTTCAGCGCGATGCGGTAATAGCGCACCATGGCATCGATAATCGCGGCAAGGCGCGGATCGCGATACGTCCACTTGATGCCATCCAGCGTGTTGTATAGGAAATGCGGATTGATCAGGGACTGGAGCAGCTCCAGCTCCAGCGCTTTGTTTGCTGTTTCCATTTCGGCCCTCTCGGCGTAGTGCCGCTTGATCTCCCAAATGAGCTCCTGGAACTTTGCGCCGATTTTTCCGAACTCGTCGTCCTGCTGAAAGGCCGGATGAGTTTCGTTGCGGATTAGGTTGGGCAAATCCTGGTTGATGTCTACGATGAGCTGGTACAGGCGCTGGGAAAGCATGCGGGAGATTGCATTGATCAGCACGATAAAGAGCGTGATCAGCAGCAGGTAGCCGAAGCCCAGCAACATCAGCGCGTTGGCCTGTTGCGCCAAAAGGTAGCTTTTGGGAATGAGCGCGATCACGCGGCTGTTGGAGGTGGTGATGAGGGCCTCCACCCGATAGCTTTCTTTGGCCTGGGCGGGCGAGCCTTGAATGGGAATCGGCTGCTTGCCTGCCCAGAGGAATTCCACCGAAATCTCGGGCGAAAGGTCCACCTGGAAGCACTTGCGGATGCGGTCGAACGCGAAGCGTATTTGCTCGATGGAAATAGTGGTGTTGTACTGCGATTTGCTATGATGCAGGATGTAGGCCATTTCCTGGAGGGTGCCGGAGGCGGGCGCGTACACAAAATGATAAACACTGTCCGGCACGGAGAGGACCTGCGCTTTGCGGACTGGGTCCATATTCTCGATGGGCTCGATAAATGCGCCGGACAGCACGTTGGGATTGCAGGAGAAAATGGTCATGTTCCAGCTTTGGGCGCTATCGCGTATGGCGCTGTAGATGGCGGAGAGTCCGGAATAGAAATCGTAGATTTCCGGGCTCATGCGCACCCTTTGCATGCTGCGCAAATGGGTTTGAAGCAGCGGATGCTCCTGCAGCATTTGCAGCTTTTGCACGTTCTCCGAGAAAATCTCGTTGACCCGCTGCGCGCCGGATTGTACCGCCGCATCGACGCTTTTCAAAAGATCCTCGCGGGCTGCGCTGTTTGTTACGAAAAAAAAGTAGCCGTAGAAGGCGGTGAGCGGGATCAGTGTGATGACAAGGAATAGCGTCACCAGCTTGCGGCGATAGCGGAGCTTTGCGGCGGCCTTCATTGGCGGCACCCCTTTCCGGCGGCGTCATAATCCGGAGCAGATTACAGCACGGGCCTGGCCTTGTACTCAGCGGGCGAAAGGCCGGTGCAGCGCTTGAACATGAGGGAAAAATGCGAAATATTCGTGTAGCCTACCTCTTCGGCAATCAAGAACACCTTGCTGTCCGGCTCCTTGAGCCGGATTTTTGCTTGCTCCATGCGGTGTTCCATCAGGTAATCGAAAATGGTGGTGCCCGTTTCCGCGCGAAAGATCGTGTTGGCTTGCTTGGGTGACAAGAACACTTCCGCGGCGATATCCGAGACGCTGAGGTGCTCGCTATACCGCTGGTGCACGACGCTCTTCACCTTGCTGACGATGGAGAGGTTGCGTTCGTTGCCCTGGCCGTCGAGGTTTTGCTTGACGGCCGAAATGATGTTCCACAGCCATTGGCGCAAATCCAGAATGGTTTCAAAGGCGATCAGCTTGCGCCAAAGCGCCGCTTCATTGCCGAACAGATCCTGAAAAGACATGCGCTTTTGCACCAGAAGGAGCTGCAAAATGGTGATGATGGCATAGGTGAGGCTCTTCGCGTAGGCCTCGTTGCTCACCGCATGCGGGGCGTTTAGGTAGTGATCCAGAAAGGCGTCAACGTCCTCGGCGTTGCCCATGAGCACCCGCTCAGCAATTTCGTTTTGCAGCGCTACTAAGTCGATGCTATCATCGAGCAGCGGGTTTTCATCGGTGTCCTCAATTTCGGAGAACAGGATGACCGGGTTGCCATTGGAATAAAACTTGGTGCGCATGGCAGTTTCCGATTGCAGGAGCAGTGCCGGAAAATCCAGCAAGCTTTCCGACGGCTTGCTAATGCCAAAACAAGTGTGCAATCCCAGCGGACACTGCATCCGCTGATGAATGTCCATCACATATTCCAGCGCACTATCCATGCATAGCTTCGCTTCGCGCTGCTTGAAAAAGAGCAGGAAAGCCACCTCCAGCGCGGAGTTTTGAATGATGCGCACGCTGAAGGTAGGGGGCTTTGTGTGCAGGATGTTGTGCAGCTGCTGCTTTTGCAGGTATTGCGTGGTCACGTCGGGCTCGCCGCTTTGTGCGGGCGGCTTGATTTTCATGGAGATTACCATACACATGGCCTGGGGAAGCTGGAGGCGCAAAAACGCCATGCGCTCTAAAACGTCCCCAATGCTGCGCTGGGGATTGGTAACCAGCTCCCGCAAGAATTCCTCCTGCAGCACGGGCAGCGATTGTTCGATTTGGGCGAGCAGTTCTTGGCGCTCCGTTTGGCTGGTGCGCTCCTGCTCGTGTAATCCCACCGCTTTGTGCAGCGCTCTTTCAATCTCCTCAGGGTTGATGGGCTTGAGCACATAGCCGCTGATCTGCAGGGTGATGGCGGACTGCGCATACGTGAAATCATCATAGCTGCTCAGCAGCACGATCTTGATGTGCGGATGGGAGACTGACAGCCGCTGCGCCATCTCAATGCCGTTCATGCGGGGCATGCTGATATCGGAAAGGAGGATATTCGGCGCGAAGCGCTCCACCAGTTCCAGGGCTTCCTCCCCATCGGTGGCGACGCCGACGATCTCGATGTTCATCGCATCGAAATGCACTGCGCTTTGGATGATCCGCGCATCCCGCGCGTTGTCCTCCACCAGAAGCAGCTTGTACATGGTTCATCTCCGTTCTATCGTCCGATGTACGCAATCCATTGCTTGCCCTAACACATGCTCAGCATAGCACAAAGGGTGACATTTCAACAAACGTTTTTTGGGCAACATCTCTCAAAACCGTTTTTTCATCTCCAGATTCGAGCTTCATTTTTTCAGCTGTCGACGGTACAATGATCTCAGCAAAAGCTGTAAGGGGGCGTGGCGTTGCGATTCGTTCGTAGCTTGCGAAAGCACACCTTTCTATTTGGGCTTACACTTCCGGCGATTTTGTTTTCACTGGTGTTTGCGTATCTGCCCCTGTCCGGGCTCATTGTGGCCTTTAAGGATTACAACATCTGGAAGGGCCCCCTGGGCAGTCCTTGGGCGGCCAACTATGGGTTTGCTCACTTCATCGAGGTCGTCAAATTCGCGCCGATTATGCGCTCCATTGGCAACACCTTGATGCTCTCCACGCTCAATCTGCTCATCGGGTTTCCGGCGCCCATCCTCTTTGCGCTGCTGCTGAACGAGCTGCGGGCGATACGCTTCAAGAAGATTGTGCAGACCGTCAGCTATATGCCGAACTTCCTTTCCTGGATTTCCGTGATCGGCATCTGCATGGTGGTTTTTTCGGATTACGGGCCCATCAACGATCTGCTTTGTCTGCTTATGCCGGGGCGGGAACGGGTGCTGTATCTTTCGCGGAACGAGCTGTTTGTGCCCTTTTTGGTGGTGCTGAACCTTTGGAAAAACATGGGCTTTCAATCCATCATTTTTCTGGCGGCCATCACCGGGGTGGACCCCCAGCTTTATGAGGCGGCGGCCATCGACGGCGCTAGCCGGTTGCAGCAGGTTCGCCACGTGACGTTGCCCTCCATCGCGCCCACCATCGCGGTGATGTTCATTCTCAACATTGGCGGCATTCTTTCCAGCAACTTCGAGCTGGTGTTTGGCCTGCAGAATGCGTTCATCAACTTCGAAACCATCGATACCGTGGTGTACAAGTTTGGCCTGCAGCAGCGCGGATATTCGTTGGCCACCGCAGTGGGCTTGATGCGCGGCCTGATCGCACTTTTTCTGACGGTGATTGCCAACATAATCACCAAGAAAATTGGCGATACCAGCGTGTTTTAGGAGGGGAGAAGATGCATCACAAAACGACCGGTTACCGCATCTTCAACGCCTTGAACATGGCGTTCATGGTGCTGTTCAGCATCATCGTGCTATACCCCTATCTGCACGTGCTTTCGGTGGCGCTGAACGACAACGCCACCGCCACGGTTTCCGGGCTGATGCTTTGGCCAAAGCGCTTCACGCTCATGAATTTTCAAGCCTTGCTGGCGGACTCCGCCATCTGGAGGGCGGCGCAGGTGACGCTGATGCGGCTGGCGGTTGGCATCCCGCTCAGCCTGCTGGTGAATTTCACCGCTTCCTACGCGCTATCCAAAAAATACTTAGAGGGGCGCAAGGGGATCGTTTTTCTGTTGATGATCCCCTCCTACATCAGCGCTGGACTTATCCCCACCTATATTCTATACAGCCAACTGAAGTTGCTCAACTCCTTTTGGGTCTATGTGCTACCGGTGGGCTTCTCTTTCTTCAACTTCATACTGCTGAGAACCTACCTGCAAACGGTTCCAGACAGCTTGGAAGAATCCGCCAAGCTGGATGGAGCCAACGATGCCCAAATCATGCTGCGAATCTACATGCCCCTGTGCATGCCTATCATGGCGACGCTGATCTTGTTTTCGGCGGTGTTTCATTGGAACGATTGGACCACCAGCCTGTACTTTGTGCAATCGGTCAAGTGGACCACGCTGGCCTTTGAGCTGCAGCGCGTGCTTCGCGAGCAGGATCGGGTGGCAAAAATGATCCAGAGCGCGATTATGAACGGAGCGATCCCCCCGGCAAGCACCTCGGGCACGTCGGCCGGTCTGCGCAACGCACAGATCATCCTTACCACTCTACCCATCATCATGGTCTATCCATTTTTGCAGAAGTATTTCGTGAAGGGTCTGCTGGTGGGAAGCATCAAAGAGTGAGGTTGAGGTGTCTTTTGTATAACACTCTTTATGCGACACCCCTTTTTGTGCCCGATAGGCGTTGGTCTATCAACATATATCAAGGAGGAAGAACCATGAGTATTCGGAAACCTCGCATTCTTGCCCTGGTGATGGCGCTGTTGCTCGTCCTCTCTGTCGCGGCGTTTGTACCGGCGCACGCCGAAGGTGCAACCGATAGCTCCGAGCTGCCGGATTGGACCGGTAAACAGCTGACGCTGCGCGTTTGGAACGGCCACGGCACCGGCGACGCCAAGCGCGTTGTATCGCCCGACGACGTGGTCAGCCCTGAGATCGCGCGCCTGTTCGGCATCACGCTGGATGGGGAAAACAGCTTTGACAACGGCGGCATGGATTTGGCATCCAAGCTGGCGGTGCTGGCTGCCACCAACGAGTTCCCGGAATTGGGCTACAACGTCATCAACGACGACCTGATCCAAGCGGGTAAGCTCTACGACCTGACCGAGCTGATTCCCCAGTATTGCCCCAACATCTATGCGCAGCTGCAGCAGTACGCGCCGCGCACGCTGGCCAAGGGCTACAACAACACCGGGCGTCAGTATGGCATCTACATGAACGTGGGCAACAACGCCACCTGCATTCAGACGCTGTACCCGGATACCGACATGCAGCGCTACGCCAGCATCTCCGTGCCCACCGACCGGGCCGGCGACCTGTCTTACATCCTGGTGCGCGACGACATCCTGAAGCTGATGTATCCTCAAGCCAAGACGCAGAAAGAGATTGAGGAACTCTACGTAAAGAACGGCGCGTTCACCCGCGAGGAAGTCTACGATGTGCCGCTCAAGTCCCGCCAAGACGTGGTTGACTTCTTCTACAGCATGAAGAAGGTGATCGACGAGAACAAGATTACCGAAGGCGACAAGCCGGTGTATCCTACCTTCGTGTCCGCCGGACAGGACAACTGGGCGCTGATGGCCTGGTTGCGCAACATGATGGACGGCCGCACCAGCTTCAACTATTTCACCTACTTTGATCTCACCGAAAAGAAGATTCAGCTAGGCTACATGAAGGACTGGTTCAAAGCCGATGTGAAACAGTTTGGCCAGTTCGTCCGCGATGGCATTGCGCCGGAATCTTGCCTGATTGAGAACAATGAAATCTTCATGGATCGCATGAACAACGGTGAATACGCCGTAGCGTATGCGTGGCTCGCGCCGGATGCGGCCAAGCTGGCGGCTGCCGGCAAGCCCTATCAGTACCGCAAGGTATACTTCGACATCCCCCAGGACACCTCCACCTATCTGGTGCAGAATCAGGAAATCAAGGGCTACGATCAGATCAGCATCTTCAAGGACAAGGTGGCCGAAGAGGACCTGCCGCAGATCCTTGCCTGGCTGGACTTCATGTACACCGACCTGGGCCAGAAGCTGGTCAGCTGGGGCCCCAAGACCGCCGGTCTGTGGGAGGAAGTGGACGGCGTGCGCCGCTTCACCAACAAGGAGCTAGAAGATAACCTGGTTTTCAATGTCGAGAACGGCGCGAACGAGCGCTATAACCTGGTGGTTTCCCGCACAAGCGACACCATGTACACCAAGTGCCCCGCTTACCCCAACATGTATGTAGGCTACCAGGGCGGCGGCCTGAATGCGCCCCGCTTCCAGTATGATCTGGGCAGCGTGGAGCGCGTGGGCGCAGGCGCGAACACCGTGTTTGCCTCGGGTCTGTTCGATCCCCTGCTCAAATCCAGGAATGCCATCGTCACCACTTGCGATATTTGGAACTTCAACAACGAAGTGCCCGAAGTGAAGCGCTTCTGGGACGTCCGCGGAACCGGATACGAGTCGCTGCTCACCAAGTGCTTGGCGGCCCGCACCGATGACGAGTTCGAGAAGGCGTATCAGGACATGATAGACTTTGCCACCATGAACGGCCTTACCGAAGAGACCCTGGCGGCATGCGAAGAACTGATGAAGACTCAGTATGCTGAGGATTGGGCGACCTATATGGAAGGCTACGCGCAGTAACAAAGGGTTAGGGACAACAATCGATTGGGACATGCAGGGGCTGCCGAGGGGGAAGCGTTCCGGATGCGAATACGGTGACGTTACCCTCGGCGGCCCCTCTATTGAGGAGAAATATGCGACACCCGAAGATACTGTATTGGAAATGGGATGAGGAAGTCGTTACAGGCGGAAGGCTTGCGGGCGGGCTTGCGGACTGCATGGGCAGGTTTGCATTTGACCTGCTGTACGTGAGCTTTCACCACGTGCACAGGCCGTTCGCCGATCCGCTGTTGCAGGCGGCTATCCGGCAGGCGGCGCAGACGCTGGCCGAAGACGGACGCGGTCTGTTGCTGGACATCGACGCGCGCGGCGAGGTGGCCGACTTTCTGCGGCATCAGCCCGAAGGGGAGGGGGAGAGTGTTCGCTTTTGGGAGCACACGCTGGACGAGAGCGGTGCGTGCGCCTTCGTGCGGGAGAATCCGGTGCGGGGGCATGTGGGCCGCGCACGGTGCGCGACCGGCCCGGAGCGGTGCTTCGCTTGGATATTTGAGAAGGATGGGCCGGGAACCTATCGGCCCGGCTCGCTTATGCGCGCCGAGGTCACCCTGGAGGAGCGGGGGGAGAGCACTGCGTACCGCGTGCAGGCAGGCTCGGCCAGCGCAGGAAAGACCGCGCTGATCGCCCCCATCTTTACCCACGCGATCCCCGACCTATTCCATGAATCGCTGCATGATTTCTACGGCACGATGTTTGACCTGGTGAAGGATTTGCCGCTAGGCGGCGCGGCCAACGATGAGTGGGGCTACGACCTGGCCCTTTCTTGTGAAGACGGTTTGTTTTTTGTGGATGCGTTTCCCTATTCGAAGGGCATGAAATCGCGCTATGCTGCCCAGACGAGCCGCGATTTGGACGAGGACATGCTCTGCTTTGCCGTTGCGCCCTCCGATCAGCCGGGGATGCCCATCCGCGTGATCCGCGATTATCTATCGATCCTGCGCGGGCGCATGCGGGAGAACAACGATTGGTTTTATAGCGAAACGAAGCGCCGCTTTGGGCCTGATGCGTTCGTGGGTGTGCACCCCACCTTTTGGGGCGATCCCACCGATTTTTCCGTGGATGTGCTCCACAATGCACTGGATTGGTGGGAAGTCCGGCGGGATTTTGCCCAAACCGATGAGTTTGTGATCATGCCGATTCGCCTCGCGCTGGCGCACAAGTGGGGCGGGCCGTTCTACAATATGTGGTACTCCGGAAACACCCAGCAGCTCGATACCTACTGGGAGGAAAGCTGGAACAACGCCCGATTTGGCGGCCGCACCCATCACCTGGGCTACGAATGCCCCAACGAACCGGGCGTTTACCGGCTCAAGCATCCGGGCGGGCTGGAAGGCGTAGAGGCCATGGAGCGGCGCATCGCCGAACTGGACGGGGTGCAGCGGAGCCTTCCGGATTGCCGCGTGCTTGTGGTATTTGGGGCAGAGGCGGTCAGCAACTGGTACTTGGCGCGCAAGGAGGCCCTCGTCGTGCGCGGACAGGGGCTGCTGCCCCAGGTGCTGCGCTTCACCAACACCCTATTCGAAACCTACCTTTGCGACCTGATGCCCAGTACCGAGATCGGGAACGGGTCGGTGCGGTTTGAGCGCGCGACGCCGCAGGGAGCGCTGCAGGCCTGCTATGGTACGCAGCGCTACGATGCGGTCGTGTATTTGGCACCGGAGTGCATGGAGGCGCGCGTGTTACAAAGCCTTCAGCGGTATGCCGAATCCGGCGGGAGGCTGCTGCTGGCGGGCGAGTGCACTTTCTTTGCTGATGGAGCTTTGGCGCAGGAGGAGTTCGCCGCGCTTTGCCGATGCGCGACGCGTTGGGAGCGGGAACTGCCCTCCGCCGCCGAGGCGGTGCGCGTGCTTCGGGCATGGGGTGTGCCGGAGAATCGCTTCCACAATGGGTGCGCCTATCAGGACGGTTCGCTGGTATTTACGGCGCGGGGCACCCAGCCGACGGGCAATCCGCTGCACGTCGATTGCGTGCACGAGGGAAGAACCATTCGGGTTGAAGGCGAAGACTTTTGCTACGTACCGCCGGAGGGAGATGCACCATGAGATATCAAGTCGTCGATGGGGTCATTCACAGCCGGGATGAGATTCCGCATGCGCCTCGGTGGTTTGCGGATGGCCGCCTGGCCTTTTCCTACAGCGAAACGGGTGTGGGCATGGTGGAATACTACGCGAAGCGCCACCACGACGGGAACGCGATTTTGTTTCGCGCAGGCTTGTTCGATTGTTTCCGTTGCTTTTTGGAGCACGAGGGCCAGCTGTTTTCCCCCGCCTACGAGGAAGTGCAGATTTTGCCCTACGCGCTCACCGCGACGTGGCGCAGGGGCGCGGATGCGTTTCGCTTTGGCGTGTACGCGGTGGAGGAGGCCATGGTGCTCTGCGTGCACACGCCCAAGGAGATTGCGCCGGGCACTCGCTTTCGGCTCCAGTTTTCGGAAAGCACCCAGTTGATTCCCCAAGAGACGGGCGATTTCCTGTTTTCGGGGCGGGGCATGCGCCGCGTTTGGGGGCCGTGGCACGTGCAAGGCAATGCGCTGGTTGGCGGCTTTGCGGAGGAGGGAGAGCGGAATCCGCAGGAGCATTCGAAGCTTTCGATTCATCTGGGCACCAGCCACGGTTTTTCGCTGAGCGTTTCCGAACAAAACCGACGGTATTGTTTGACCACTGACGTTTTGCAGGCGGAAAACACGTATGCGTTTGCACTTTCCTTTGCGGAGGAGCCGGAGCTGGGCCGCGCAAGAAGTGACGCTCTGCTGAAGGGGCTGCCGGAAGCCCTTGCCAAGCAAAAAGCGCGCTACGAGGCCGTTCAGGCGTCGATGCCTCGCTTGGCCAGCGATCAGCCGATGCTGGATCAGTTTTTTCAGTTGGCGCCGCTCTACCACGAGTCGCTCAAGGTGCGGGAGGTGACGGGCGGACTGCGGGCCAAAACGACCCGATATTGGATGTGGGGTTGGGACACCATGATTTCCGGCCTCGCTAACCTGTATTGGGGGGATGCGCGGTTCATCGCCGACATGCTGACGTTTTTTGAACAATCGTCCGATCCGGAGCGGGGCATTGCCCATGCGTATGCCTACGATAATACGCCGGCTTCTATCATGACTCCCTCTGCGCAGAGCATGTACCTCTGCCTGCTGCATCACCATTGGAGCATGACGGGAGACCTTGCGCAGGTGCGCGCCCACTACGCGTTTGCCCGGCGGATATTGGACAGGGCGATGCGAGCCGCGCTCACGGATGCGGAGGGGAGGCCACTGGGGCTCTTCGCGGGCATGTCCCTGTTTCCGGATTTTCCGGCGTTCATGCAGGAAACCGGCGACGACATCAGCCTTTTCAACAATAGCTTGGCTTACTGCGCCCTGCGCGCCATGGAAACGCTGGCGGAGC
Source organism: Eubacteriales bacterium (assembly GCA_031553615.1). GTDB lineage: Bacteria > Bacillota > Clostridia > Christensenellales > Aristaeellaceae > WQXF01. The sequence goes on along the minus strand of JAVBLJ010000010.1, from coordinate 64,196 downwards.
TGATGCAGGATGAAGCGACGGCGGACATGTTGCGCACATTCCTGGCTGAAACCCGTGCACGCTTTACACCGACGCTGTTCGACGAGGGATTGGGCATCTACGTCAACTCCGCTGACGCCACGACCCGCGTCCGCCGCCAATCGGTCAATGTGACCAGCCTTTTTTGGGAAAACGACTATTTACACGAATTGGTCGAAGGAAAAGCCGAAGCCTACATGCAATTTATTGAGCAGCACTGCATGTCCAAAGCGTACCTGCGCTCTATCCCGGTTTGGGATTTGGGATACGATGGGGATGCGAATCAGCTGCACTGCACTTGGCCGGTGGTGGATGGGGCTTTTGTGCGGCTCGCCCACCGCACAGGCCGAACCTCCTGCCTGGCTGCCTGGGCCGAATGGGTCTCCTACTGGACGGGGCGTTTGCTCTGCCCCGAAGGCGTTTCCTACCTGGTGGAGACTGACACGCCGGAGCTGGACCGCTGGAACTGCGAATCCGGAACCTGGCAGGCGTATAGCATGCGCAGATGGTATCAGGATACCTTGGAGGGGTATTTGGGGATACACCTGGATGGCGGGGGCGTAACCATTGCGCCCAGTGGAGCAGGCGCATTTGCGCTGACGGGGCTGCACTACCGCGGCATGCGGCTCGACTTCGTCTGCACGGGCGTGGGCAAGTGCATACACGCACTGCGGGTTGACGGGCAACCGCTGTGGGGCAGCCGCAAGGTGCCCTTAGACCTATTGCCGGGGCCGCATCACACCCTTTGCGTGGAGCTTTGCGAGACCGAGAAACACCCCTTATACCTTGTGGATGCGTATGGGGCGGCGGTGTCTCACCTTGCTTATGCTGCGGGCGCGCTCACATGCCAACTTACGGGCGCGGGCACTACCTTTGCTCGCTTTCACGCGGAGGAGAGGTGCGGCGTGCTGGTGGACGGGCAGACCTGGGAGGAGAGCGCGCAGGACGCAAGCGGTGAGCGGGTGATCCAGCTGGTGCTGCATCCTGGCGTACCGCAGCGCGTTGAGGTGCTGCTGGAAAAGTGCGGGGAGGTTTGAAGATGGGAGAGGACATCGGCCAATATGGCATTGCGCTTGAGTGCGAGAGCATTGTTTTTGCGTGTGATCAGCATCCGCTTCGCTGGAAGCTGCCCTCCTTCCCCTTAGCGGGTGGCAGGATGCAGGCAAAGGAACCGGCGATCGAAGCCATGGAGCAGACGACCGACGGGGTGCGGATTGCGATTCGCGCCAAGGTGAGCGAGCGCGCGACGCTACGCATGGAGATTTTGCTCCGCCCAGATTGCCCTATCGCCCGGTTTCGATACGCTCTGGAAGGCACCGATGTGTTTGCGGGCGTGGACAAGGATTCACACATCGAGTACGGCAAGCTACAGGGCGAGGTGGGGGATTTGGAGGAGCTGCGTCTTGCGGTTTTTGACCGCATCCAGCATGCGCATCTGCCCACCGAACTGCATTATGAAGCGGAAGCCGCGCTGGGAAGGGAGTTGCCGGGACCGCTGGTCGCCTATCGGCAAGGGGCGGACCTGGTGTTGCTGGCCTACGAGCACGGCGCGCAGACACCCAATCACTACTTGGCGTTTTGGCCCACGGCGGAGGGCATGTTGCTCGCCTCGTCAAAGGGAAACTACTACGATGGGCAGCCCGTAGCGCAATACTGTGCCCCGTGGATACAAATTGGTTTCGGCCGAGAGCTGGCGGCGCTCAGGCAAAGCTACCGCGCCTTTGCGCTCGACGGAATGGATGCGGGCGGCGATTCGCGGACGCCCTACATTTTCTATAACACCTGGCACCATCAGGAACGCGGGAAGTACTTTCATGGGCGGCCCTACCTGGCGGACATGAACGAGCAGCGCATGCTGGCGGAGATCGAGATCGCCCACCAAATGGGCATCGAGGTTTTTGTGATCGACACCGGCTGGTTTGGCGTGATTGGCGAATGGATGCCGCATCCGCAACGTTTCCCGCGCGGCATGCAGCCGATTCGGGATGCGCTTGCGCGGCATGGCATGCGGCTGGGGCTTTGGTTCAATCCATCGATCGTGGGCAAGGATTCCGCCATTTTGGCCGAGCACCCCGAATACATGATGAAATCCCACGGGAAGGACTGGGCGCTGGGGGACGTGTGGGAATCGGGCGCATGCTACGGCTTCTGCTTTGCGTCGGAATACAGCGACCATTTGATCGAGCTGTTTGCCCAACTTTACCGGACGTTGGGCGTCACCTACTTCAAATGGGACGGCATTTACCAATACGGCTGCGAATCCACCCAGCACTGGCACGGAACCGAGGCGAACGCCACGGAGGAGCGCATGGACGCCTATGCGTACCGCATGGGGCTGGAGATGGTGCGTGTGGCAAAGGCAGTGACGGCGCAGTGCCCGGGCGCGATCTTCGATTTTGATATCACCGAGGATTCGCGCTTCGTGGGGCTGGGTTTCCTGGATGCGGGCAAATATTTTTCGGTGAACAACGGGCCCTACTACCGCTGCTTTGATATTCCGGAAGAGGTGAGGATCGATCCGGATACGGTCAACGTATTCTTCTATCCCGGAGCGGCGCGGCCGCAGATTTGCCGCAGCTCGGTTCGCTATGATGGCTGGATACCGTCCATTTTGTTTTTAACCCATCAGCTTCCCCAGGGCAACGATAACGACCGCGCCAACGCCGCAGCCAGCTTGGCGCTGGGTGGCAACGGTATCTGGGGCGATTTGCTGGCCCTTTCACCGGAGGAAATCGGCTTCTGGCGCGAATACTTGAGCCACTACAAGGATGTGCGCGACTGTGTGACCCGCGCGTATCCCCGAACCGCCGGGGACGTGGGTGGCAGCCCGGAGATCCATGAGAAGCTGGATCCTGTGCGGGCGTGCGGCATGGTGGTGCTCTTTGCGCAAGCAGGGGGGAAGATCGTGCATGTGACGCAGCCGCTGGAGTCACAGCCCCAGCAAATCATAGGGGCGGACAGCTACGTATGGCGTCCCGACAACAGGCTGGAATTAACGGTGGAGCTTGTGCGGGAGGGTGCTGCAACCGTGTTTATCAAGTAATGCCAATTCTAATTGGAATTGGTATAAACGCATGAAGGGGGAAGGTGCGGTATGTGCGACGGAATCCACGGGATGTTGCCCAGGGAGAGGATGTGCCCTAGCGCGCGCAAGCGCAGGGATGCCTACAGCATTACGCCGAACGCGGACTTGATGCAGACCGAATTTGGCTTCTATGTGTTGGATCGCTGGAGGAGCGAAGGCAAACTACCGGACCGGCACCAGGCGCAGGGTGAGGACGAGTACTTGGCGAACCTATTTGGATACGAGGAGCGCGGGGATTATATACTGCATGGCCTTGGCTGGTGCGAAGCCGAATTTGATCCGCCATTTGAAGTTAGAGTGATCGAGGATCGCGGCGAATATGAGCTGGTGCAGGATGTCGCGGGCAGGAGCGTGCTTTATTTCAAGGGACGTCGCAATGGCTTTATGCCCTCCTACGTCGATCACCCAGTCAAGGATATGGCTAGCTGGCGTGCGCTTTGTAAAGGGCGCTTGCAGCCCAGCGAAGGCCGCCGTTCGGCGCGAGATGCGACCATCGCGGAGGCTATCGTAGCCGCGAAGCAGGGCAAGATGATTTCCCAGCGCCTGATTGGCGGGTACATGTACCTGCGAAGCCTGATGGGGCCGGAGGAACTTCTGTATAAGTTTTACGATGAGCCGGAGCTGGTCCACGATTGCATGGAAACCTGGCTGGCCCTGGCCGAGGATGTGATTGCGTATACCCAAAAATCTGTGACCCTCGATGAGCTGTTTATCGCGGAGGATATCTGCTACAACACCGGCCCGCTCATTTCACCCGCCATGATTTCGGAGTTTCTTTTCCCCTACTACCGTAGGCTGCTGGAGGGCATCAAGGCCCGGCAGCTGGACCCGGATCGCCATCTGTACTTTCAGGTGGATACCGACGGGAAGGCGGAAGCGGTGATCGATCTCTATATGGAGTTGGGCATGGATGCGATGAGTCCCTTTGAGGTGGCCAGTGGCAGTGATGTGGTGGCCATTGGGCGTAAGTATCCCAAGCTGGTGATCTTTGGCGGCATCGATAAGCGGGTGCTGGCGGGAACGCGGGCGGAAATCGAGGGTTTGCTGCAGCGCATCCTGCCCGCGATGCGCCAACGGGGCGGATACATCCCCACATGCGATCACGGTGTGCCCGAGGAGGTTGCTTTCGAAAACTACCTGTACTACCGCCAAAGGAGCTTGGCGCTGGCCAAGGGCGAGGCGGAGTGAAGCGTGCTTTTCCGGAACGAATGTGACAACGAGAACGCAGGCGCAATGCGCCGCTAAAGGAGGATTTGACTATGGCATCTTTTCCGCGCACCATGGTGGGTGGCGTGTCGCTGCCGAGGCTTTTGATCGGCAGCAACTGGGTGTTGGGCTACAGCCACAGGAGCAATTCTGCCGACGAAATGATCCGGGAAAAATATGCGGAGCGCGACGCGGTGACGGCGCTCATCGAAGCGTATTTGGAATACGATATCGACGCGATGATGGCGCCTTTTGGCCGCCAGAGCGTGGTGCTCGACGGTATTCATCAGGCGGAGCAGAATACCGGCAAGAAGGTCATTCTGATCGATACGCCGATTATCGATGTGAGCGACACCGCCCAAGGCCGCCAGGCGGCGCGGGAAGTCATTGAAGAAAGCGCGAAGAACGGCTGCACGTTCTGCCTGCCGCATCACTCCAGCGTGGAGCAGCTGGTGAGCAAGCTGCACGGCACCATCGACCGCCTGCCCGACTACCTAGATATGGTTCGCCAATGCGGTATGATTCCCGGTCTCTCCGCGCACATGCCCGAGATTATTTATTATGCGGACGGCAACCAGTACGATGTGGAGACCTACATTCAGATTTACAACGCGGCGGGTTTCCTGATGCAAGTCGAAGTGGAGACCGTGAGCAAGATCATCTGGCAGGCAAAAAAGCCGGTGATGACCATTAAGTCGATGGCTGCCGGCAGGCTCACGCCCTATGTGGGGCTGAATTTTTCCTACGCGACCCTGCGGGATTGCGACATGGTTACTTTGGGCGCACATACCCCCAGGGAAGTGCACGAGGATGTGGAGATAGCGCTGGCCGCTATCGATCACAGGCAGCCGGATACCGCGAAGAGAAGCAGCCCCAACAAGACGCCGCTGCATAAGTAGTACGGAGCGCCATGCCAGTTCACCGATCTAGCACCGCCCGCCTTTACGCTTGTACCCCAAGCGACCCTGATCGAGGGCTTTTTGAATGTATTCGGTCGCCAGCTGTGTTTTGCAGCTGGTTTTTCCGTGGTTTATGGCGACAGGGCCGACCTTGGTCGCGGCTTGCACCGCTTCATCGTGCAGCGGCAGATAGGAGACGCCCACCGCGATCAGAAAGTTGTTCATAGCATAGTGGACGCGGTTGGGCTGCGTGTGATACCAATTCTGCGCCATCGCCAAGGGCGTCGAGTACATCATGAACGGCGCGAATCATCGTATGCGCTCTGTGGCCACCTATCCCTTTACACCGGCTTGACGGGAGCATGCGGAGAACGTACAATCAATGCATTGAGAATGTGCTGAAATATTGAGAATGTACTGAAATATTGAGAATGTACTAAAAAAGAAAGGACGGCGATGCGCCATATCCCACCACACCCAACGCGAGGCCTACGGAGCGCTGGTCGACCGGCTCAACCGGTTCCCGCAGGGCGTGCCGCCCTCGGACACGCTGTACAAGATCCTGCGCGTGCTGGTCAGCGAGGAAGAGGCCGCGCGGCTTTCTTGCCTGCCGATCCGCCCCTTTACCGCGCAGCGCGCCGCCAAGCTGCTGCACATGACCCCTCCCGAGGCGGAAAAGGCGCTGGACGCGCTGTGCGAGAAGGCGATGCTGCTCGACGTGGTCAAGGAAGGCGAGCCCACGCGCTACATGATGTCCCCGCCGATGGCCGGGTTTCTGGAGTTTGCGCTCATGCGCGTGCGCACCGACATCGATCAAAAGCTGCTGAGCGAACTCTATCATCAGTATCTTAGCGTCGAGGGTGATTTCCTGCTGGATCTGTTCTACGGCAAGGAGACCCGCATGGGGCGCACCTTCGTGCGCGAGGATGCCGTAGAGGAGGATCAACTGGTGCACATCCTCGACTACGAACGCGCCACGGAGGTCATCCAGACCGCCGAGCACATCTCCGTCGGCCTTTGCTACTGCCGCCATAAGCAGCAGCACCTGGGCTTGGCCTGCGACGCGCCCCAGGAGGTCTGCCTGACCTTCGGGACCTGCGCAGACGCGCTCGTTCGCCACGGCCACACCCGCCGCATCGACCGCGCCGAAGCCTTCGATATCCTCCAGCTCAGCTTCGAGCACAACCTCGTGCAGTGCGGCGAGAACGTGCAAAAGGACGTCAGCTTTCTGTGCAACTGCTGCGGGTGCTGCTGCGACGGCATGCTCGCCGCCAAGAAGTATGGCTTGCGCCAGCCCATCCTGACCACCAACTACGTGCCCGTGCCGCAGCAGGAGCGGTGCGTGGGCTGCGGAAAGTGCGCCAAGGTTTGCCCGGTCGACGCGATCCAAATAGAGGCGGCTTGCGTCCAGGGAGGAAAGGACGCAAAACAAAAGCGGCTTTCCATCGACGAGAACCGCTGCTTGGGCTGCGGCGTGTGCGTCAAAAACTGCCCCAAGGCCGCGATCAAGCTGATGCGCCGCGAACAGCGCCTGCTCACCCCGATCAACTCCACGCACCGCATCGTATGCAACGCCATCGAGACCGGCACGCTGCAAAACCTGATCTTTGACGCGCCGGATCAGTTCAGCCATCGTGTGATGGCCAACCTATTCGGTGCCATCCTGCGCTTACCGCCCCTTCAGCGCACCCTGGCATCTCGCCAAGTGAAGTCCCGTTACCTTTCCCGCCTTGTCGACCGGCCATAAACGCCCATCTGCGTTGTCGGCGACTGCGCCGACCTCCTAGCGGCTAGGCATTTCTAGCCGGTCTCCTCGTTTGCGCATATGATACCAAATCCAACTACGTATTGGCACAATCCAGCGGATCTTATTCCGATCGGCGTTGTCGTGCCTCGGTCAGCGTAGCTGCTGGCTACGCCTCCTTCGGACTCCTAGCCGAACGAAAAAAAACTCTCGCTGACTTATTGGCAAATCCTAATTGGAATTGGTATCAATTGTGGTTTTCACGGTGCTTGCACGCCCGGGCTGAACGTAGCTAGTCATGTTGTCGAAGTTACCGCTTTTCGAGTGCCGTTTTTCGAAAGCCGATTTCCGAAAGCGAAGGAGGAGCCTGATGCTACCCACGTACTATCCCAGCGAAATGATCGAGCGGCGCGATCCTTTGACGGGACGCGGGCTGCGCCAACTGACTGCGGACGCCCGCAGCGTGAATGTACACTTTTACTTTACTGAAAACTCATTTGTGCGCGGCGAAAACGCGATCCTGTTTCTTTCGGACCGCGATACACAGCCAACCCTCAACGTGTTCCGGCTGGCGCTGGATACCGGCGAGATCACCAGGCTGACCCATCATCGCCCGCCCGAGCACACCGGCAGCTTTACGAAGGACCCGACCGGGGAGCACGTGCTGTATACCCGGGGCAGCGACGTGATGCTGCTGCGCCCGCGCGCTGGGGAGCTGCGCGTGCTTTTCACCCTGGCGCAGGGCTGGCGGCCGGGGCGGGTGACGCTCAATGCCGATGGCACGCTGGTGGGCGTGCTGACCAACGAGGACGTGCACGTGGAGCACGGCCTCAACTACGCTGGGTTCGAAGAGAAGATGTACCGGTGCAAGAAGTGCCGCTTCTGGCTCATCCCGCTGGAGGGAGGCCCGCCCCGGCTGATTGCGCGGGACACCCACGAGTGCGGCCATTTTCAGTTTTCGCCCGTGAATCCGCATCTGGCGATGTATTGTCACGAGGGGCCCTGGCACCTGGTGCATCAGCGCATGTGGCTGCTGGACGTGCGCACCGGCGAGGTGGAGCCCTGCTTCCGCCAAGGCGCGCAGGACAGCGTAGGGCACGAGTTCTGGACGCGGCGCGGGCAGGTCTTTTTTGATAATCGCGGCCCGGGACACGATGGAACCATCACCAGCAGCCGCACGCAGGCGGTAGCGCGGGCGGTGGAGACCGATTTTGTGCCCTACGTCGGCTTGGCGGGGGAGCGGGGCGAGGTGCTGCGTACCAACGAACTTTCCCATTACTGCAATCATTACCATGCGACCGGGGACGATCGGATGCTCGTGGGCGATGAGGTGGAGAATCTGGTGCTGATCGCGCTGAACGAGGAGGGGAGCAGCGTGATATCGCCGCTTTGCCATCATGGCACTAGCTGGTATGGCCAGCATACGCATTGCCACCCCACTTTCAGCTGGGATGATCGGCAGGTGCTGTTTGCCTCCGATGAAACGGGCACGGTGCAGCTGTACCTGATCGACGTGCCCGCGCGCGATTCTGACGATTGACAATCGTTCCGGTGCGATGTATCATAGAGAACAATTCCACAGACTATCCTAGTCAGAGGCGCATCTCCGATGAGTACCCGGCGCGAGGGCAGGGGCCCGCTGAACGCCGGCGAAAGGCGCGGATGCCGAAGGGAACGTTCCTCCCTGGGAACGAACCTTGGGCGTAGGCCAAAAAGGCTTGCGACTGTCACCGCGAAGGCGGTGGAGAGCTGGCGTGCGGATTGCGTTTGGGAGAAAACGGATTGTCCCGTTTCCTTCCCGGCGCGTCGTTAGCACCCCGAGCTTCGCGGGTGCGTTTTGTATTATGTGCGGGTTCCCCGCAGAAACGGGAGGTAGAAGGATGGCAATGCAAAAAAGGAAGGTCGCCGTGGTGGGTGCGACCGGCATGGTGGGGCAGCGCTTCTTGTCGCTTTTGGCCGAGCATCCGTGGTTTGAGGTGACTGCGCTGGCGGCATCGCCGCGCTCTGCGGGCAAGCCTTACGCGGAGGCGGTGGCCGACCGCTGGGCGTTCGATTGGCCGGTGCCGGAAAAATTTGCAGGCATACCGGTGCTCGATGCGTCCGATGTGGCGCGCGTGGCTGATCAGGCCGATTTCGTGTTCTGCGCTGTGGACATGAAGAAGGATGAGATCCGTGCGCTGGAGGAAAGCTACGCGCGCACCGAAACTCCGGTAGTCTCCAACAATTCCGCGCACCGGATGACTGCCGACGTGCCCATGATGATCCCCGAAATCAACCCGGAGCACGCAGAAGTCATCGAGGCGCAGCGCGTGCGCCTGGGCACCAAGACGGGCTTCATCGCCGTTAAGCCCAATTGCTCTATTCAGTCGTACGTGCCCGCGCTGCATGCGCTGCGCGCGTTCGCGCCGCAGAAGGTGGCGGTGAGCACCTATCAGGCAATCTCCGGCGCGGGCAAGACCTTCGCGCGCTGGCCCGAGATGGTGGACAACGTGATCCCCTACATCGGCGGCGAGGAAGAGAAGAGCGAGCAGGAGCCGCTCAAGATTTGGGGAACGGTGCAGGGCGGACGCATCGTGTCCGCCGAGGCCCCGGTGATCAGCGCACATTGCGTGCGCGTCGCCGCCTCCGATGGGCATCTGGCCACGGTGAGCGTATCGTTTGCCGAAAAGCCGACCGCGGCGCAGGTGCTTGAGGCGTGGCGGAGCTTCTCCGCGCTGCCCCAGCAGCTCGATCTGCCCAGCGCACCCAAGCCCTTCCTGAAGTATTTCGATGAGCCCGATCGCCCGCAGACCCGCCTCGATCGCGATTTCGAGCGGGGCATGGGTATCACGCTGGGCCGCCTGCGTGAGGATTCGCTGTTTGATTATCGCTTCATTGGCCTTTCGCACAATACGCTGCGCGGCGCGGCGGGCGGCGCGGTGCTGATTGCCGAGCTGCTGTGCGCGCAGGGATATATTCCGCAGAAGTAGAGCGCCTGTTGATCGAAGAGGGGGACGTTTGTATGAAAACAAAGCAGATTATCTTCACGGGCTGCGGCACTGCCCTGGTCACTCCGTTCACCGAAGAGGGGCTCAACCTGCCCGCCTTTGGCAGGCTGATCGATTGGCAACTGGAGAACCACATCGATGCGCTCATCGTGTGCGGCACCACCGGCGAGCCCTCCACCATGACGGCGGAGGAGCGCGGGCAGGTGATTGCGTTCGCGGTGGAGCGCGTGCATGGCCGCGTGCCGGTGATTGCGGGCGTGGGCGGAAACGACACCCGCGAGGTGATTGCCGCAGCCAAGCGTGCCGAAGCGTTGGGCGTGGATGCGTTGCTGGCCGTGACCCCCTATGACAACAAGACCACGCAGGCCGGACTGATTGCTCACTTTACCGCCGTGGCCGATGCGACGGCCCTGCCCGTCGTGCTCTACAACGTGCCCAGCCGCACCGGGCTGAACATCACCCCGGTCACGCTGGACGTGCTGGCCGACCATCCGCGCATCGCCGCCATCAAGGAGGCCAGCGGCAACATCGAGCAGATCACCGAGATGTTCCGCACCTGCCACGATCGGCTCGCCATCTACTCCGGCAACGACGACCACGTGGTGCCCTTTCTGGGGCTGGGCGGCGAGGGCGTGATATCGGTGCTTTCGAACGTGTGCCCACGCGATACCCACGATATGGTTGTGGCCTTCCACGCGGGTGATTGGCAGGCTTCCCGCGAGCTGCAGTTCAAGCTCAATCCGCTGGTGCAGGCGTTGTTTATTGAGGTCAACCCCATCCCGGTCAAGACGGCGCTCAACCTCATGGGCATGCAGGCCGGACCGCTGCGCCTGCCCCTGGTGCCCATGGAGCCCGCGCACCGCGAAAAGCTGGAGCTGACCCTGCAGGCACTGGGCATATTGCCCTGAGCGGCACAGAGCGACGAGGAGGGATGCACATGGTTCGATTGTTGATTAGCGGTGCGCTGGGTAAGATGGGGCAGGCGCTGGCCGACCTGGCCTCGGCGGATGCGGGGCTGGAGGTGGCGGGTGGCGTGGATCCGCGCGCCGATACCCAGTCCGCTGTTCCCTGCTTCGCTGATTTCGATGCGGTGACAGCGGAGGCCGACGTGTGCGTCGATTTTTCGCATCCCGGCGCGCTGCCCGGTCTGCTGGCATACGCTACCCGGCGCAAGCTGCCGCTGGTACTGGCCACCACCGGCTATACCGCCGAGGATCGCCGCCAAATCGCCGACGCGGCCACCAGCATTCCGGTGTTCCAATCGGCCAACATGTCCTACGGCGTGAGCGTGCTGTGCGAGCTGGCGACCAACGCCGCCTCCGCGCTGGGCGAGGCGTTCGACGTGGAGATACTGGAGCGCCACCACAACCGCAAGATCGACGCGCCCAGCGGTACGGCGCTGATGCTGGCCGACGCCGTGCGCGCCGCCTATATCGCGCCCAAGGAGCTGATGTTCGATCGCCACGCGGTGCGCCAGGCGCGCTCGCCCAAGGAGATCGGCGTGGTGGCGCTGCGCGGGGGTACCGTGCCCGGCGCGCACGAGGTGGGCTTCTACGGCGAGGATGAGATCATCCTGCTGCAGCACGTGGCGCAATCGCGCCGTCTGTTCGCGGCGGGAGCGCTGCGGGCGGCGCGCTATATCGCGGGCAAGCAGCCCGGCCTGTACAACATGCAGCAGCTTTTGCTCGAACAATCGCTGGTCACCCACCTTTCGGTCAGCCGCGACGTGGCGATACTGACCCTTCACGGCGTCGAGGCCACGCCGCGCTCGGTGGCGGGCCTGTTTGACGCGATCCGGGATATCAACCTCGACATGATCAGCCAAAGCGCGCCGCAGGAGGGCCGGGTCGATGTGACCTTCTCGCTGCCGCAATCGGCGCTGCCTCAGGCCATGGCAGTGCTGGCAGCGCTCCAATTGACTGCGCACCACCGCGCCAACGTGGTCAAGCTGACCGTCGAGGGTCCCGGTATGGCCCATGCCAGCGGCGTGGCCTCGCGGGTGTTCGATTGCCTGGCCGCCATCGAGGTGGGCGCACACTTGATCACCACCAGCGAAACCAAGATATCGCTCTGCATCGATACCGCGCAGGAGATGCGCGCGGTCTCCGCGATTCGTGAATGCTTCGGCATTTGAAATGCGCGGTGTCTGCTCTCGACCCAGTACAAACAGAACATGCAAAATGCCATCGTGCTCAATCCGAGCACGGCGGCATTTTGGGTTGAAAAGTAATGTTTTCAGTTCGGCAATATGATGCGGAACGTGCTGCCCACGCCCTTTTGCGAGGTCACCTTGATCTTGCCGCCGTGGGAAGCCACGATTATGCGCGCGATGGCCAGACCCAGGCCATGGCCGGTGGTGGTGGTGCTGGAGCGGGCGGCATCGGCGCGATAGAACCGATCGAATATGTTGGGCAGATCGGCGTTGGCGATGCCCTGACCCGTGTCGCTGACGGCGATGGTCACCGTGCCTGGTGTGCGCTCGCAGGCGATGCGGATGGTGCCGCCCGAGGGGGTGTACTTCACCGCGTTGTCGATGAACACGCGCACCGCCTGCTTGATGGCGTTGCGATCGGCGTAGAGGATGCCTGAACCGAGCTCTCCGGTTTCTACGCGGTGGTTGGCGGTTATCATCTCGGTTTCCCGCACCGTTTCCTCGATCAGCTCGCGCAGCTCGAAGTGCTCCAGGTTAAGCTTGAATGTCTTTTTATCGTGCCGGGCCAGGAAGAGCAGCTTTTCCACCAGATCCTTCATGTTGGCGGTCTCGTTCACGATGGCGTGAATGGATTCATCGCGCACGTGCGGATCATCCTTGCCCCATCGGTCCAGCAGGTTGGCGTAGCCCTGGATGACGGCGATGGGCGTGCGCAGCTCGTGGGAGGCATCGGAAACGAACTGCTTCTGGCCGTTATAGGCGGCCTCGATGCGGTCAAGCATGGCGTTGAGTACCGTGGCCAGATCGCGCAGCTCGTTCTTGGCCCCGGCGACGTTCAGCCGCAGGCTCAGGTCGTTTTCGGAGAGCAGCTGCGCATGGGTGGTGATATCGGCGATGGGCTGCAGCACGCGCTGGTTTACCTCGCGCCCGCGCACCAGGAAGGCCAGCGCGCGCCAGATGTCAAAGACCAACAGCGCGGCCATCAGCTGCGCGAACAGGATGCACAGGCCCGAAAGATCGTGCACGGTGCGCACCCGGAAAGGCGCGCCCTCCCGCATCACCGGCGCTTCTAACGTTAGCAGCGGATGCCAGCCTTCGAAGCGGAGCGATTGCACCGGGCCCAGCAGACTGCCCACATTTTGCTCCAGCCAATCGCTGCCGTGCTGCACGCCGCCGGGCACCCACTCGGCGCTCACGCTTTCCTCATAGGGGCGATAGATCAGCGGCTGGCCGCGCTCCTCGGCCGCCTGCATCACGCGCACGATCGCGGCGTTGCGCGCCAGCAGCAGAGGCGTTTGCCAAATGCAAAACGCGAGGGCCAGCACCAGCAGATGGGAGAGGAACAGGGAGATTAGCAGCCGCGCGTAGTTGGCAGATATGCGCAGGCTCAACGAAAAGCGCAAATTGCTGAACATCCGCACGAAGAAGTGGTGGGACCTTTGGCTGGCTTGGTTAAACAAGCTGTCCTGGGCATCGATGGGCGGCGCTTGCTCGCGCCTGCGGGCTTGAGTGAGCAGCTTTTTTTGCAGCTTTTTTTCCTGCCTGCGGCGCGCTGAAGCGCTCTTGGGGCGGGCGGGTCTGCCCGCGCGCTGCGTCTTTGACTCGCTGTTTGCTTTTTCCTTCATAAATTATTTTCTTTCACAATGGTTTTCTTTTACAACGTTTTTATCGGCGCGTCGTACTCATCGCTATTTCCGCTCGTCCTTCATCATGTACCCCACGCCGCGTACCGTGTGCACGTACTTTACGCCCACCCGCTCATCCACCTTGGTGCGCAGGTAGCGCACGTATACATCCACGATGTTGGTATCGCCCGCGTAGGCGTATCCCCACACCTTGTCCAGCAGCGCATCGCGGGTTACCACTTCGCCCACGTGGGCCATCAGGTAGGCCAGCAGATCGAATTCCTTCTTGGTCAGCGTGATCTCCTCGCCCTGGAAGGTCACGGTGTAGGCGCGGGTATCCAGCTGCAGATCGCCCACCGCATAGCGCTGCGTTTCCACGCGCTTGCTCTCGCCGCGCTGCTGGCGCTTGAGCGCTGTCCGTATCCGTGCAAGTAACTCCTCGATGGCAAAGGGCTTGGTCATGTAATCGTCGGCTCCCATGTCCAGGCCCATCACCTTGTCGGACACGTCGTCCTTGGCGGTGAGCATCAGGATGGGCACCTCGCTCTCCTGGCGCACACGGCGGCAGACCTCTATGCCTGAAAGGCCGGGCAGCATGAGGTCGAGCACGATGAGATCGGGCTGCCAGCCGATGGCCTTCTCCAGCCCGTCGCGCCCATCGGTTGCGATGGCTACCTCGTACCCCTCGTGGGTCAGCTCCAGCTCCACGAAGCGCGCGATCTTGACTTCGTCCTCTACGATCAGGATTTTTTGCACAGGCTTCTCCCTTCGGTGATCGCGTGATCACCTGGATTCTTTATACGCCGAAAGGGATGCGCGCGCATCCCCCTCGGGCTGTAGCTTGGCTATGTTGTTGCTTTATTCGATGGTGATCTCGCTGGGGCCTTCCTCGCCTTCCTCGGTGGGGCGCAGGGGCACCACCTTGGGCGTGGCCTTGGCTTTGGGGGCGGGCTTTTCTTCGGCCAAGGGCTCGGCCTTCGGTTCGGGCTTGATTTCGGGCTTGATTTCGGGATCGTGATTGGGCGCTTCCGGCGCAGGCCGGGCAGGGGCCTCGGGCTGCGTGGGCTGCGGGTACACCTCGTTCTTCACGGTGCGCACGAAGCTATCGGCTGTGCGGCGAATGTTCTCGGCGGTCTTGTCTACGAAAGCGAACAGATCGTTGGCGGGCTTGGGTTTCTCCTGCAGGCGTTCCCACTTCACGCGGTAGCCCATCAGGAAAATGAGCAGCACCGAGGCGAAAACCAGGTGCGGGGCGGCGCAGGCCGCGAAGCCCACGAAGATCACCGGCAGGTCGGCGACGATCCTTTCATCCTTGCGCACCACCACGTGGGAGAACAGCGCTTGCTTGAGCCATTCGCCATCGAGCACGAAGGCTTTGCCGCGGTGCTGCTGATCGAATCTGCGCGCATCGTAGCCCCGGTTTTCGGCGCGGTCAGAGCGGGTATCGCTGCGCTGCTCGTTGCGGTCGTAGCGGTATTCGTAGCGGTAGTTCTGGGCGGTGGCTCCGGGCTTGCGCTGCGGCGGCTTGATGCGCCCCTTGCGCTCCAAATCCACCAGGCAGTGCGCCAGATCGCCATCGAAGCGCTCCAGGGTTTCCAGCGCCTCTTCGTAGGTGATGGAGGCCTTCTCGCGCAGATAATCGATTTGCTCTAAGGTATATTTTGCCATGGTATTGTCCTCCTTTTATTGCGTCCCTTTTATTCTGTCCAGTTACGGATTGTTGATGTCCTGGTGACAGACATAGCATACCGCACGGCGGCGAAGGTTGCTTGAGGACAGCATAAGGGAATCATGAGAAGAGCATTAGAAGAAGGATGCTTTGAAAGCAGCGTAAATGCGATGGTCGAGGAGCGTAAGCATGAAACGCAAACGCTAAGCGCGTTCATACACCTCGGAGTTGACCACCTGCTCCGGACGGCGGCCCGCCAGCACGTCGAGTATGTTTTGCGCGCATTTGGCGCTCATGGCTTGGCGCGTTTCGTGGGTATTGGCGCCAATGTGCGGCGTGAGCACCACGTTATCCATGCGCAGCAGCGCTTCGGGGATGAAGGGCTCATGGGGGTACACATCGAGCCCGGCACCGCCGATCGCGCCCGCATTCAGCGCGGCGATCAGCGCGTTGAAATCGATGATCGCGCCGCGCGCCGTGTTGATCAGCAGCGCTTCGGGCTTCATGCGCGCCAGTGCCGCCGCATCGATGAGGTGCCGCGTTTCCGGCGTAAGCGGGCAATGCAGCGATATCGCATCGCTGCAGGAAAGCAGCTCGTTCAGCGGCATCCACTCGGCTCCGCCTGCCAGTTGCGCCGAAAGGGGTTGGCGGTTGTGATACACCACGCACATGCCGAAGGCCTGCGCCATGGCGCGCACCCGGCGGCCGATGCTGCCCATGCCCACGATCCCTAGCGTTTTGCCCGCCACGCTGTGGCCCGTGTGAAGCCCCATGCCAAACGCGTTTGGGGGCGGAACGGTGCGCACCAGGCGGTCGAGTTCGGCCACTCGTCGGCTGGCTGTGAGCAGCAGCGTCATGGCGAGCTCGGCGGTGGAGCCCGCCGTTTCATCGGAGAGCTTGATGAGCGGCACACTGGCGCGGGTCAGCGCGGCCACGTCCACCTGGTCGTACCCCGCGCCGTAGTTGCTTACCACCCGCAGCTTGCCCGCTGCGCGGATAAATTCGGCGTCCAGCGCGCCGCAGGCCAGCACCGCCTCGGCTTCGGGGGCCAGGGCCAGCAGCTCCTGGGCGGAGAAAGCGTAGGCGTGCTCCGGGTAGCGCACGTCGCAGGCCTCGAACAGCGATTCCAGGCCGGGCTTGGGGATGCGGTGGGTTACGATGGCGGTGGGCTTCATCCGTTTCTCCTTCGTGTGGGTGAGTTTGGGGGTGCCTGGATTATTGTAGCAAACACGCGCGCGGGAAGCAAGCGAAAGCCGCGCGGATTTCGTGCATAGAATACAGGGGAGAATTTATAAAGGGGTGGGTCTATGAGCGGTATGGTGGGTTGGATTGACCTGCGGAGGGACGTGTCTGAGGAGGGGGAGCGCTCGCGGCAGGTGCGCGCCATGGCGGCTGCGCTCCCGCACCGGGGCCGGGGCGGCTGGGTGGTTTCGGGCGAGGCGCAGGCGGTGCTGGGCCAACCCGGTGCTGCTCCGCACGATGTGGTATTCGAAACAGTGCGTGCGGGGCGGCGCTACGCGGCGGTGTGCGATGGGTTGCTCACTACGCCGGAGCCCTTGCGTCGCCGCCTAGCGGGTGGAGGATATGCTTTTGAAGGGGATAGCGCGGCGGAGCTGATCCTGGCCGCCTACCTGGTGGAGGGCGAGGATTGCACCGACCTGCTGGAGGGAAACGGCGCATTCGGTGGCTTTGCTTTTATCGTGTGGGATGAGGCACGGCGCACGGCCTTCGCGGCGCGCGATGCGTTTGGCACGCGCCCGTTGTTCTATGCACCCGTGGAGGGTGGCGCGCTGTTGGCCTCCGAGCCCAAGGCGCTGTTTGCTCACCCGCAGTGCACTCCGGCGCTGAGCGAGGCGGGCCTGCGCGAGGTGCTGTCCATCGGGCCCGGACGCACGCCGGGCAACGCGGTATTCGAGGGAGTGCACGAGATTCCGGCGGGCGGCTGCCTGCGCATCGACGAGGAGGGGCTGCACCTGCGCGAATGGTACCGCCTGCACAGCCGCGAGCATACCGACACCCTGGACGACACCATTGCCCAGACCCGCGAGCTGCTGCTTTCCTCCATCCGCCGACAGTGGCCCGCCGACGGCAATGCGTGCGCGCTGCTTTCGGGTGGGGTGGATTCCAGCGTGATCACCGCCGTGGCCGCTGGGATGGTGCGCGAGCAGGGCAGCCGACTGGCGACCTATTCGTTCGATTACGTGGACAACGATGAGTTCTTCCGCGCCACCAGCTTCCAGCCCGAGATGGATGCGCCCTACGTGGATCGGGTGCGCGAGCACTGCGCCACCGAACACCGGGTGCTGCTCTGCGACGATCAAAAGCTGGCCGATGCGCTGATCCCGGCCATGCGCGCGCGCGATTTCCCTGGCATGGCCGATGTGGATGCGTCGCTGATCTTCTTCTGCGGGAGGTTGGCGCAGGAACAGCGCATTGCGTTCTCCGGTGAGTGCGCCGATGAGATTTTTGGCGGATATCCGTGGTTCCACCGCGAGGAGTTCTTCCGCGCGGAAACCTTCCCTTGGAACACCGACCCTACCGCGCGATTGCGCGCGCTGAACCCAGAGCTTGCAGGCGCGCTTCGGCTGGAGGAGCACGTGCGCGTGCGCTATGAGGCGATGCGCTCGCAAACGCCGCGCCTGGAGGGCGAAGCGCCGACGGAGGCGCGCCGCCGAGAAATCGCGTACATGAATCTGCGCGGCTTCATGGCCACGCTGGTGGATCGCGGCGATCGCATGAGCCATGCCGCCGGGCTGGAGATCCGCACACCCTTCTGCGATCGTGCCTTGATCGAGTATGTGTTCAACGTGCCGTGGGAATTCAAAGCGCTGGACGGTGAACCCAAGGGCCTGCTGCGCGCGGCCGCGCACGGACTGCTGCCGGACGAAGTGCTGCACCGCCGCAAGAGCCCCTTCCCCAAGACGCACAATCCCCGCTACGAGCGGTTGGTGCAGGCGCTGGTGCGCGATTTGCTCGCGGATCCCCACGCACCGGTGCGCGCGCTGCTGGATGTGCCCGCCGTCCAAGCGCTTTGCGGCGAGCATGCCGACTACGGCAAGCCCTGGTTTGGGCAGTTGATGGCGGGGCCGCAGCTGTTGGCCTGGATCGTGCAGCTCAACGCCTGGCTGCAGGAATACCACCTAACGGTGTAGGCGTGCTGCCGAAATTCCGGGAATAGAAAGGACGTCCCCCATTGCGGAGGACGTCCTTCGTTAATGCTTTGCGCTATCCTTGCCGAAAGCTTACTTCGCGGCCAGATACGCGTCGAGCTGCGCCTGAGCGCCCGCGATGACATCGCGCAGGCCGGCGGCTTCCATCTCAGCCAGGCAGGCCGGTACGGCTTCCGCGGGGTCCACGGTGCCGGTGAAGAGCTGGCCATACCACTTGTCTTTGATGACGATCAGCTGAGCGATCTGCATCTCAAACTCGCTGGGGTCGAAGGAGAAGCCCATGTCGGCCGCGACCAGCGCGTCCTTGTAGCCTTCGAACACCACGTCCCACATCTTCGGATCGGCGGGAACCGCTTCGAAAGCGGAGGCGGCAACGGAGCTCAGGGCGTAGGAGCCCTGCGAGAACGCCCAGGGGCTGTAGTTGTCCACGCCGATGTTGGTGCGGAGCACGGTGCCATCTTCGTTGTAGGTGAAGTGCTTGCCTTCAACGCCGTAACGCAGGATGTCGCGATACTTCAGGTCGGTGTTGACCAGTTCCTGATACTTCAGGCACAGCTCGAGACGCTCGGCATCCAGGGCGGAGCTGAACGCGTTCATGGAGCCACGCACGCCGGAGGTGGACAGGTACGGGCCGGAAATCTTGGAGATTTGGATGGGGTAGAGGTAGTTCGCGCTCCAGATGGCATCTGCGCCATAGAAGCCCTGGCCGAACTTGATGAAGTCGATCTTGTTGTCGATGCCTTCTTCGCCGGTGGTGGCGGCATCGGGATTGATGTAGCCCTTGGTGTACCAATCGTGCAGCGCGGTCAAGCGCTTGAGCATGTACTCATCTTCCAGGACGCTGACGATCTTGGTGGCGTTTTCGGTACCGGCCGCCGCATAGGGGAAGCCGATGAACGAATCGCGGTTGACGAAATTGAACGTTGCGTCAAGGCCCGAGGGGGCCTTGGTGAACATGATGGGGTACTTGTCGGGGTACGCATCCTTGTAGGCCTTCAGGTACGGCTCCAGATCCAGGAAGTCCATCTGCGCGGGGATTTCCATGCCGAGGCCCGCGTAGAATTCCTTGTTGAACATCACGAAGATTTCGGGGCAGTAATCCTTCTTGACCGGAATGGCGTATATCTTTCCATTGACCTTGGACAGGTTCCACACCTCTTCGGGCATGGTGGCGTACAGGGCAGGGGTTGCGGTCTTGACCAGTTCGGTGATGTCGGCAAAGATGCCGGCGTAGCTCTGGGTCGCATAGTCGTTGTACCAATCGCAGGTGAAGTACATGTCATGCACTTCGCCGGCCAAGACGGAATTCTTCACCTGGTCACCGGTCATGTAGATAATTTCCACTTCACAACCGAGCTTTTCGCGAGTGATCACATTCAACGCTTCCAGAACTTCCGCGTTGTCCTTGGGGGCGTCCGCGCCGGTGCCCTGCACCCAGGTCAGCTTAACGTAATCTTCCGCGACCGCAGGAACGATGGCAACCATTGAGGTGAGCATCAACACCGCGAGAACCAGAGATACCAATTTCCTCATGAACGATTCCTCCATTTCCTTTCTATAGCCAACCGGCATACGCCGGTAGAGCTCAACCCTTGACCGCGCCGATGGTCAACCCTGAAATAAAGTATTTCTGAAAGAACGGATAGGAGAAGGCGATGGGCACCACCACCACCATCACGATGGCCATGCGGATGGTTTCGCTGGGCAGGTTGACCGTGGTGCCCGCGGTCATAAACTGGGACGACTTGGTCATGAACTGGATGTTTTGCTCGATGCTGATGAGCAGATACTGCAAAGGATACAATATTTGCTTGTTTGTGTCCAGATACATCTTTGCCAGGAACCAATCGTTCCAGTAGCCGAAGGTGAAAAACAGACCGATGGTCGCAAGCGATGGCAACGAAATGGGCAGCACGATCTGCGGGAAGATGCGCATTTGCCGCGCACCATCGATCTTGGCCGATTCGATGATGGAATCGGGGATGGTGGTTTGGAAGAAGGTGCGCATGATGATGACGTAGAACGTCGAGCAGGCGATGGGCAGAATCAACGCGCCGTAGGAGTTTTTTAGGCCGAGGATTTGCGTGTTGATCATGTACGAGGCGACCAAACCACCGCTGAAAAGCATGGGGAAAAAGATAAAGAAGCTGTAGAATTTACGCAGCTTGTAGTTGGGCCGGGATAGCACGTAGCCCATCGTGGAGCAGAGGAACAGACCCAGCAGAGTGCCGGCCAGGGTGACAAACAGGGAATTGAACAGGGAACGACCGATGTAATCCCATTGCCGGGCCAGGTACGCGTACGATTCGATCGACCACTCCATGGGAATAAAGCTATAGCCCCGGGCGGAGATGGAAGCTTCGGACGAGAACGAAAGGATGAGCACGAAAACCGCGGGAATGATGGCTATGAGCGCAAGAATGATGAATACCAGCGAGAAAACCGCATTGGTCACCGGCTTCACTCGGTTGAGCCGCTCGATCCCAGAGGTGGTCTTGCGGCCATTTTGCATCTTTTTTTCGGCGGAAACCATACAAGCCCTCCCCTTATTTTAGAATAGTCCGGCATCCGGATCGATCTTGCGAACCACCAGGTTTGCCAGCAGGATGGTGATCAGACCAAAGATCGATTGCAGGAAGCTGGCCGCCGTGGCGAAGTTGATGTTCGGCTTTTCAATGAGCACCTTGTATACGAATACGTCGATGGTCATCGTCACGCTCGTGATAGCGCCCGCATTGCGCGTGGCTTGATAGAAAAGACCGAAGTCGGTTCTGAATATATTGCCGATTGCTAGGATGAACATGATTGAAATGATTGGCCGCAGCAGGGGCAACACGATGTACCGCACCTGCTGCCATTTGCTGGCCCCATCGATTAGTGCGGCTTCGTAGAGCTCCCCATCAATGCCGCTGATGGCGGCCAGATAGACGACCATCGTGTAGCCTACGCTTTTCCATTGGTTCAGGAACACGAGCAAATAGGGCCAAACCTTGGTGGACTGATAGTAGTTCGTGGTTCCCGCGCCGCCGAAGGATTTGATGAGGTTGTTGACCAAACCTCGCTCGGTGCTCAGAAACGCGTAGACGAAGTAGCTGACCACAACCCAAGAGAGGAAATAGGGCAGGAACATGGCGGTTTGGGTGATCTTTGCCAGCTTCTTGCTGTACAGCTGGGAAATCATGATGGCCAGCGTGACGGGAATCAGGACGCTCAGCGTGATAAAAATCAGGTTGTAGCCGATGGTGTTGCGAAACAGGGTGAAGGCATCGGGACTCTTTAACAGAAAATCGAAATTCTTGAAGCCCGTCCATTTGCTATTGACAAACAAGCTATACAGGAAGCCGGAGCCGGGCTTAACCTTATAATTCTTGAACGCCATGACGATGCCGAACATCGGCAGATAGCAAAACACCAAGTACCACAGCGCTGTGGGGATAGACATCAACGTTAAATCCAAGTCGTCCAGCGTAAAACGTCTGCGCCGCATCCGGGCCGCTGGTGCGGGCTTGGGCATAGCCATGCAGCCACCTCCAAACAGTGTGCTCTCTCTTTCCTTTATTTTTTCACACAAATCACAAATTGTCAACGTCGAATTTATCTGTTTGAAACACAAATCGCCTAAGCGGCCCGTTTTGCGTTGGAGATTCCAGCAATATCGGGCGTGTTGCGGGCCTAGAAAGACAATGAAAAAGCGACTGCTTGGCTTGGTTGCGAATCGCAGTTGGGGCCGCCGTAGGGGCCGTCTGTCTGCAGAGCAAACACCTCCTTGTTCATGCTTTGGGCGCGCGGCGGGCAGCTTTGGCGTTTTGCGGAAATTCGGGGATTGGGCGAGACGGGCAAGGTGCCTCTGCGCTTGAAAAATCAGCCCGTTTGTACTATGATGACGATGGTTGTTAAACCCAATTTGGTTAGGCGAGCGAAGCGCATGAAGAATGCGGAGGAAAGAGATATGGATGCGAGGCTGGAAACAAGGATCAATCTTTTTGCGGAAAATGCACTTATTGCCAAGAAGGGCTTGGCGTGGCAGGATGACATGATTCGCAAGCTCATCGGCTTGATCTACGCCCTGGAGGATCGGCCGGTCGATGTGGAGGCGGTTCGGTCGAGCCATGCCCGCATCAAAGAAAGTACGGGCGTGTTCTCTACCTTCCGCGGGAATATGTCCTATTGCTTGGCCGCCCTCCTTTCCCTGGCGCATGATCCAGGGGAGCAGCTGTCCTCGATATTAAACGTATATGACCGCATGAAGGCCCAAGGGTTTCGTGTATCGGACTACCTTGCTATCGCGGCCTACCTAATCGCTTCCCGCGTAAAGCCGGAGCGCTACGACGACGCGATCGGCCGCGCGTATGCTTTCTATTCGGGCCTGAAGGAGGAGCATCGCTTCATTACGGGGCACGATGATTACGCCTATGCGGCCATGCTTGGCCTTTCCGAGGCCGACGTGGGGGAGAGCTTGACGCGTATAGAGAATACGTTTCAAGAACTGAAACGCACATTTCGGGATGCCAACAGCATCCAGGCGCTTTCGCTGGTGCTGGTAGTCGGCGACGCTTCCGGCGAAGCCGTTTCCAGCGTGATTGCCCTGCGGGAGGCATTCCGCAAAGCCAAGCTTCGCACGAATCTGGCGGTGCTGGGGCTGTTGGCGCTCCTGCCCACGGAGACGGATCAGGTGGTGGCACAGGTGGTGGAGGCGATTGGGCTGTTGCGCACGAAGAAGGGATTCGGCCAATGGTCGATTGGGAAAGAGGAGGCGCTGCTCTACGCTTCCTCTTTGGTTGCCTCCACGATCGGCTCTTCCACAGCCCGGGATGTGATCCCTACGCTGACCACCGATTTTGCGACTCTCCTCATCGCGCAGCAGGCGGCCCTGATGGCGATTGCGGCCTCCTCCGCGGCCGTGTCGGCATCGTCCGCGAACAGCTAATCCAGACTGCATCCCCTCGGGTTCCTGACCATTCGAAAATTCTCCGCGATTGATCTTTAGGAAACAAAACGGGGATCGTATAAACCGTGAAAATCATCGCTCCGTAGCGCTGCTATGGGGCGATTTTCCATGGGATAAATGCTCCGTTTTTTGCTGATTCAGGGCGCTTTCTCCGAATAAAACCAACCCAGCGCTTGCATACTAGGGTCAAAGTTGGCTACCGGCGTCAACCACTTGCAAGGAGGGCGTTTACTTTGAGGGCAACCGGAATTGTGCGCAGAATCGACGAACTGGGCAGGGTGGTCATTCCTAAGGAAATCCGCCGAACGCTGCGGATTCGAGAGGGCGACCCATCGCTGATAACATGGGAATCGAAGGAAGGGTTCTGTTTCGCGATGTGCGATTTGGGGAAGCGGCGGGGGTGGTAGGGGGAGCGGCAAAAGCAGAGCATTTAGGCTGCTGGAGATTGAAAAGCGAATCCTTGCTCCATAACAATCCGTCTGAAAAGGCGGGTTTTTACTTTTGATTCGAGTTGCTGTATACTATTTCCAAGCGTCTATTTGCCAATGGGATGTCATTCTTGTTGAGCAAATATGTATGTACAGTTTGGAGAAATAAAATGTTTGTCGGTGAAAAGTTCAGTCAAATGGTTCTTCCGCAAAAACATATGCGAAACGGAATCGAATGTTTTTTAGGGCGACACCGCACAATACAAGCGAGCCAAGAACTGGTATAAATGAGGGCATGAATAAGCAAATAACGTTATCGGCGCTGACGGACGAACTGGCGCAAGCCAGCACAAGCAAAAAGGAATTTCTGGCGCAAATTGGGCGGATCATACCATGGAGCGAGTGGATAGGGATCATCAAGCCGCACTACTTCAAAGGAGAGCGCGGTAACAAACCCTATGAGCTGGAATTGATGCTACGGATACATCTGGTACAAAATCTGTATACATTATGGTGGTCACATCGGCCAACGTGCACGATGTGACGGTGACATCGCGGTTGCTCAGCGGCGAGGAAGAAACAGTCTATGGCGACAGCGGTTATCTTGGCGCGGAGAAACGGGAAGAGGCTGTAACCCGCAACAAGCAAGGCAAAAAGATCCAGTACAGGCCCAATCGCAGGCCCTCACAGAGCAAGATTTTTCGGAATGCCGGATGGATGAAACGATAAAAAATCCCAAATTCGAAGCCCTGCAGGCCAAGATGCGTCAGCACGGCGCACAGGATCGGTACTACGTGATTTCGGAAATTTCCGGTTTCGATGGCGTTTCTGCGGGGCTGCAGGAAGTCGTGGAAAAGCTGAGCTTAAATGGCTATGCTTCGATTGCTATCGGGCTGCCTTCGGGCTTTACGCACTTTCGCGCGGAGTCGCTGGGTTCGTGCCAGCCCAACTTTTTCTTGAAGCCGAAGCAGCGTTTTGACGGCGTGAGGTGGAATTGAAATTATGCACGGTAGAAGGAAACGTTGAACGTGGAAAAGGACGAGAAACCTGGGCTTGACACTGCCACCGGGCCGCGCGACAATGGATGCGAAGATATCGTAACGCCGTTTCTATGCGTAGCATCGTTCCTATCGCAACGTCATTTTCATCGCAACGTCATTTTCATCGTGACGTTATTTCTATCGCAATGTCATTTTTATCATAACTTCATGCATAAAGGAGGAAACACCCACCATGAAACAAATCGTGATGACCGGGCCGCGCACCAGCATCGTGGCGGAGATTGCGGAAGTTACCCCCAACGAGGATCAAATCCTGATTCGGCAGACCTACGTGGGCGTTTGCATGTCCGAGCACTACAGTTGGGAGACCGCCAAGGCCGGGGATGCGATGGGCCATGAACCGCTGGGCGAGGTGGTGCAGGTGGGCAAAAATGTGTCGGGCTTTGCGGTGGGCGAGGTGGTCAGCGGGCTTTGGGGAAACACCATGCCCGGTTCGGGCGGCATGACCGAATTCGCCCTTGCCGATCCGCGCAAGGATATCGTGGTCAAGGTGCCTGCCAACGTCCGCCGGGAGGATGCGATCCTGGAGCCGCTGGCCTGCCTGATGAGCGCCGCCAGCAAGGTGCGCGAGGGCATGCCGGGCACCAAGGTCTGCGTCGTCGGCTGCGGATACATGGGCTGCGGGGCGATCAGCCTGCTTAAGCTGCGCGGCTTTTATGTGGTGGGCGTGGATATCCATAGCGCCTGCCTGGAGGATGCCCGCCGCTACGGCGCGGATGAGGCATACTTGGTCGACGAGGTGCTGGGGCACTACCCCAACGGCAGCTTTTCCATCGTAATGGAGTGGGGCGAGACCAACGAATCGCTCGATCTTGCCATCAACCTGACCGCCATGTGCGGGCAGCTTTGCATCGGCGCGTACCACACGGGCGGCAAGCGGCTGGTGGACGTGCAGCAGCTGAACTGGAAGGCCATCGATTGCCTGAGCGTGCACCCGCGTGAACATAGCCTCAACGATAGCGGGGCGCGCAATGCGGCGGCGCTGCTGGAAAGCGGCGCTTGGCGGTTTGTGAACCTGCCGGTCAAAATCTACCCCATGGATCAATTTGACCTCGCCCAGGCCGAGCTGGAGACCAAGCAGGGCTCGCACATGAAGGCCATCATCGACATGACGCAGTCCAGCGGCGAACCCCGCATGCTGTGAGGGGTGTGCGCTTAGTTGTGCTCTTTTCCGCTCTTTCCTGATTGTCTTTTCTGCTTGTTCATATTTTGTACTAGCCGTTTTTCACACATAATGGTATAATGACTTCGCTTATGGGCGAATTTTGTCCGGGGACGGGAGAGGCGAATGTGCGCAGCATAAAACGCGGATCGTTCAGAACGCACTTACTGATCGCAGCGGTTCTGCTGGCGGTCAGCTTTTTTGCGCTCTGTTCCGCCGCGGCTTCGCAGGAAAACCAGGCCGGAAGCCCGCCCGCCCAGGCCGATTGCGGGGATTTGCCGCGCAGCCTGGAGCCGGTGATCGCCCTGCCGGATGCGGGGGGCCGGGAATGGCTCAACGCGCTGGGGCCCCGAGCGCTGCTGTGGCGCGGCGGGGCGTGGAGCCTTCCGCTCCTGCTGCTGTTCGGGCGTTGGGCGGTGCGATACCGGGGCTACATGCCCGTGTTCCGCAGGCACATCGTCACATGCGTCGGCACCCATGCGCCGCCTTGCCGGGCGCGCGTGGCTTGAAATAGGGGAGCATCATAAAGGGATCGTACTAGTTGAATAGTGCAAGGAGTTGTGGATTTATGAACAGGGGAAGAACCAGAAGCAAGGGAATACCGAAGAACAAGACGACATTCGTGCTCATTATCGTTTTCACGCTGCTGATTGCGTACCTCGCGTTGTTTGGGTACCATAGCGATTTCCTGAACCTCAAGGGCGCGGGCGAAATGCGCTTTGGTATCGATATCCGCGGCGGCGTGGACGTGGCCTTCTCGCCCAAGGATTTGGATCGCAAGCCCACCGTGGATGAGCTGGAGGCGGCCCGTACCGTCATCGAGCTTCGCTTGGATTCCAGCAACATCTTAGACCGCGACGTAACCATCGATAGCCAGAACGGCTACATCTTTGTGCGCTTCCCGTGGAAGACCGGCGAGACCGACTTCGACCCGGCAAAGGCCATCGCCGAGCTGGGCAGCGTCGCCCACCTGACCTTCCGCGATCCCGATGGCAAGATCGTGCTCGAGGGCAAGGACGTGGCGGGCAAGACGTCCGCCTCGGCCGATCCGAACAACCCCGGCACCTACATGGTGCAGATGAAGCTCAACGCCGAGGGCACCAAGAGCTTCAGCGAAGCGACTTCGCGCCTGGCCCCCAGCCGTCAGCCCATCTACATCTACATGGACGATACCGAGGTGTCCGCGCCCCGCGTGCAGAGCGCGATCACCACGGGCGATTGCGTCATCTCCTCCATCGCCACGGCGGAGGAGGCGATCCTGCTTTCCAACCAGATCAACTCCGGTGCGCTGCCCTTCTCGCTGCACACCGAAAACTACAGCGCCATCAGCCCCACCCTGGGCTCCAACGCGCTGCAGCTGATGCTGGAGGCCGGCATCCTGGCCTTCCTGCTCATCTGCATCGGCCTGGTGCTCTACTATCGCCTTTCGGGCGTGGTGGCGGTCATCTCGCTCATCCTGCAGGTGGCGGGGCAGCTCATCATGCTCTGCTGGCCGCAGTTCACGGTTACCCTGCCCGGTATCGCCGGTATCATCCTGGCGATCGGCATGGCGGTCGACGCGAACATCATTGCGTCCGAGCGCATTCGTGAGGAGCTGCGCGCGGGCAAGGCCATTCCGGCGGCAGTCGCCTCGGGTTTCAAGCAATCGTTCTCCTCGATATTCGATGGCAACGTCACCGTCTTGATCGTATCGGTGATCATGATGGCGCTGGGCTCGGGCGCGATCCTCTCGTTCGCGTACACCCTGCTGTTCGGTATCATCATGAACTTCGTGGCCGGTGTGTTCGTGACCCGCTTGCTGACCATGTCGGTCATCACCCTGGGCTTTGTGAAGTCGCCCACCATGTTCATGAGCAAGAAGTCGCTGGAGCGCAAGGAAGTCAAGGTATTCCCCTTCTTCCAGAAGCGCCGCCTGTACTTCTATATCTCGGGCGGTATCGCCGCGCTGGGCATCGTGATGCTGCTGATCAACGGCGTGAAGTTCGATATCCAGTTCACCGGCGGCTCCATCGTCAAGTACGATATCAACGATACCGTCGCCATCGATCCGGACGATGCGGCCGAGGTGGCTTCCCAGGGGCTCAGCCAGCCGATCTCCGCGCAGGTGACCACCGATTACGTTACCCAAAACAAGAAGCTGATCGTCAGCATGGCGGGCAACGAGGGCATCACCAACGAGGAGCTGGAGCAGATCACCGCTGCGCTCGTTGCGGCCTACCCCGATCAGGAATTCGTGGTTTCTGAAACCAACAACGTTGCGCCGTTCTTCGGCAAGCAGTTCCTGCGCAACGGCATGCTTTCGCTGCTCCTTTCCGCGGCGCTGATCATGCTGTACGTGTGGTTCAGCTTCCGCAAGATTCATGGCCTGGCGGCGGGCACCATGGCGTTGCTCTCGCTGCTGCATGACTTGCTGGTCGTGTTCTTCGTGTTCGTCATCTTCAATATCCCGCTGGGCGATTCGTTTATCGCGGTCGCGCTCACCATCCTGGGTTACTCGATCAACGATACCATCGTTATCTACGACCGTATCCGCGAGAACCGCACGCTGGATGCCGAAATGCCCATCGATCAGCTGATCGACAAGAGCATTTCGCAGAGCTTCACCCGCTCGCTGATCACCAACTTGGCGGTGTTCACCAGCGTG
Organism: Eubacteriales bacterium; assembly: GCA_031553615.1. Lineage (GTDB taxonomy): Bacteria > Bacillota > Clostridia > Christensenellales > Aristaeellaceae > WQXF01. The sequence goes on along the minus strand of JAVBLJ010000010.1, from coordinate 35,398 downwards.
CTGCTGGTGTTCCTGTTCGCGACGGGCTATGGCCTGGATTCCATCCGCTCCTTCGCGCTGCCCATGACCATCGGTACCATCAGCGGCTGCTACTCCACCATATGCATCGCTGGCCCGCTGCTGGCCATGTGGGAGCTGCGCAAGCAGAAGAAGCAAAGCGCCTAATACTCTCCGCGCACAGAGCGACGGCCCATGGCACCCCTTCGGGGTTGCGATGGGCCGTTTTTTGTTGCCGGGTTACTCCATCATCGCATATTGCAGATTGTTTGGGGGCACATGCGCATGGTACAATGGGGGAAGGAGTGACCACAAGGGGAGGATGCCAAGCATGAAGCCCTTCGAGCCCAACTACATGCACCTGGTCGATGCCGCATACAATCGCACAGCGCGGCGCCTGCCGCTTTACGAGCACCTCATTTCCAATGAAATCATGGAGCGAGTGCTGGGCGTGCCCTTTCCCCATCCGGACAACGATCACCCCGCCGACATCCTCGAAAACCTGAAGCTGTACTGCCGCTTCTACCGCGAGATGGAGTATGACACCGTTTCCTATGAGAATTGCGTGGGGCCCATCATGCCGGGGAGCGGCGCGCTGGGGGCACATAAGGCGGGGGTCATCAAGACCATGGCCGATTTCGATGCCTACCCGTGGCAGGAGCTGCCCGACCTATACTTCCAGCGCAATCGCAACCACTTCGCCATGCTGGGCGAGGCGCTGCCGCCGGGCATGAAGGCGGTGGGCGGCGTGGGCAACGGCGTGTTCGAATGCGTGCAGGACATCGTGGGATACACCGACCTTTGTTATATCGCTGAGGACGATCCGGAGCTCTACGCCAAGCTGTTTGCGGCGGTGGGCGATGCGCTGGCCGCCATTTGGAGCCGCTTCCTGCCTGAGTTCGGCGATGCGTTCTGCGTGCTGCGCATGGGCGACGATCTGGGCTTTAAATCCAACACGCTGCTCAGCGCCAACGATATCCGCACGCACATCGTGCCGCAGTACCGGCGCGTGGCCGACCTGGTGCATGCGCAGGGCAAGCCGTTCCTGCTGCATTCCTGCGGCTGCCTGTTCCCGGTGTTCGACGATATCATCGCCGAGGCCCGCATCGATGCCAAGCATTCCAACGAGGATCAGATCGCGACCTTCGACGTGTGGGTCGATCGCTACGGCGACCGCATCGGCAACTTTGGCGGCATCGATACCGATGCGGTGTGTCGGCTGGGCCCCCAGGAGATGCGCGAATACATCGTCACCCTGCTGGACAAGGTGCAGGGCAGGGGCGGTATTGCGTTCAGCAGCGGTAACTCCATCCCCAGCTATGTTCCGGTGGAAGGCTACCTGACCATGATCGAGACAGTGCGCGAGTATAGGGGGGATTTCCGATGAGGACGCGAGAACCGGATTTTTCGCAGCTGCACAGGGTGCTTCGCCGTGAAAAGCCCGAGCGGCCGGTGCTGTTTGAGCTTTTCATGAATTGGAAGGTATACGAGCGCTTCGGCGGGCTGGGCTGGACCGAGGATGGCCGCGAGAGCACGCGTCGCCTGATCCATGCGTTTGCCGCGGGCGGGTACGATTACGCCTCCACGGCGGCCAGCGCGTTTGGATTCCCGACCAATGCCAAGCCCCACGCCCAGACCACCACCCTCAACGGGAACAGCGTGATTACCGATTGGGCGAGCTTTGAGCAGTATCGCTGGCCTGATCCGGAGGCACACGGCAACGCGGGGCTTGACCATGCGCTCACCTACATGCCGGAAGGCATGAAGCTGATGATCATGGGGCCCGGCGGCGTGCTGGAAAACGTGATTTCCCTCATGGGGTACGATAACCTTTGCTTCGCCGTGTACGAGGAGCCGGAGCTGGTGCGCCGGGTGTTCGAGGAGGTGGGTTCCCGGCTGGTGAAGTATTACGCGATTGCCGCGCCCCACCCGGCGGTGGGCATGATCATGTCCAACGACGATTGGGGATTCAACACCCAGACCATGCTTTCGCCCGCGCACATGCGCGAGTACGTGTTTCCCTGGCATCGCAAGATCGTGGAGACCGCCCACCGCTACGGCAAGCCCATCGCGCTGCATTCCTGCGGCTGCCTCACCGAGGTGATGGATGACATCATCGGCATGGGGTACGACGCAAAGCACTCCTACGAGGACAACATCATGCCCGTGGAGGAGTGCTATCGTCGCTGGGGCGACCGGATCGCCATACTGGGCGGCGTCGATATGGATTTCTTGGTGCGTGCGCCCGTCGAGGCGATCCGGCAGCGCTGCCTTGCGTTGCTTGCGATGGGCGAACGCGGCTACGCGCTGGGCTCGGGCAACAGCATTCCCGAATATGTACCCGATGAGAAGTACGACGCGATGCGCGCCGTGGCGCTAGAGGGCTGAGGCGCGACCGGTCAGCAATCGACCCAGGCGCCGCCGTGCCGGGCGGATTCTCGGGCAGCCAGCGCCGCAAAGGTAGGATGGAAAGCCGTTTCCGCATCGAGCGGGAGCGGCTTTTTTTGCTCGATGGCCGTGCAAAATTGCGCGAAGAACGATTGCGGGGCAGGGGCGGGGGCGTCGATTCGCGCTTCCTCGCGGTATACGGCGATGTCTTCGCCCAGCGAGGCGGCTTGGATCAGCCCGCGCTCGCCGAAAATGCGCAGTTCCTCGTTGCCCCATGCGCCGGTGGAGGGCGGATTCCAGTAGTTTGCGGTCACCGCGCCCACAGCGCCGCCCTCTAGCGCCAGGGTGAGCGAGCAGGAGGCGACGAGCCCGGCGTTCGTGCCGTGGCTGCCCAGCGTGCTCTGGAGGGCTGAGACCCGTAGGATGCGCCGCAGCGCCACATGCTCCACCATGCGCAGCGCGTGGATGGCGTTTTGCAGGATCAGTCCGCCGTCGATTGCCTCGTCGGCGGGCCGCCAGGGCGCATAGGGGTACGATTTCTGCGCGAACACCTGCACCACCTGGCCGATCTCGCCGCGGGTGATCAGGCCGCGCATGTGCGCATACGGCTGCTCGCAAAAAATAGGATTCATCTCGGCGAACAGCAGGCCGCTTTGTCGCGCCAAATCGATCAGGCAACGCAAGCTTTCGGCCTGCATGACGGCTGGTTTTTCCGCCAGCACGTGCTTTCCGGCGCGCAGCGCTCGCTCGATGTCTGCGTGCTGAGCGTGCCGCTTGGGTGAGCAGATGGAGAGCATGTCCGCTGGGCTGGCGAGCAGCTCCTCCACGCTATCGCAAAGGATCGCGCCTGGTGGCAGCCGGTCGGGATCCACGCCGCAGGCGTACACCTGGGCGGCGCAGGCGAGCTGCTCCGCCGAAAGCTGGTGGCCATTCTGGCCCAGCAGGCCGATTCGTATCGCCATGGCTCACCTCAGGAACGCCGCGTTGGGGGGCGGCGGCGCATCGAAATCGGGCGGATTGTGGGTGCACTCCGCCGCGCCTTCGATGAAGCATTCGCGGATGTGGCGGATGTACACCCCGATAGTGGCCGCGTAGCTGACCGCGGTGCCTTGGCAGCCGCGATCGGGCATGCAGGCCGTATGCATCTCGAGGTATTGGCGGCTGTAGGCCTCGGCCTCGGCGCACAGGGCCAGCGCGCGCTCCTTCTCTGCGCCGTGCAGCGCGCCGGGGGTGTCGTCGCGGGTGAATTCGGATAGGGCTTTGAGCGGGCGGATCGCCCGGATTTGCAGCGCGCTGCATTGGGCGCGGTTGATCAAAAGACGCAGCAGACGCCGCCCCTTCGCGTGCAGTGCACCGCCCAGGCAGGCGGTGAGCTCGTCGGCCAGTCGCTCAAACTCGGCGAGGGCCCGGGCCATGGAGGCATCCTCCCACACGCGCACCCACGAAAGGCCGGGGTTCATCCAGCAGCCCAGGTAGCAGAAGCCGATGTTGAACAGATGATCTCGCGTGAAGGTATCGAGCTCGCCCAGGGCCTCCATCGCGTCGGCGAAGCGCTGTGTGTCGGCGATGCCGCAGCCCGCCGCATACTGTGCATAGAATGCGCGGGCACTGACGGGCGCGATCATGCTGGCGGCGGCATAGGCCAGCGCCACCGCGTTTTCGGCGGTGCGCCAATGGTTGAGGCAGAGACCGTGGATGCCCTCGGGCTGCGCGTCCTTGCCGAGCATCAGCAGCGCTTCGATGCCGGGTGCGCTGTTTTGCAGCAGATACATGTTGCCATCGAACTCCGCCCAAGAGTAGAGCAGGGTGTGCTGCCAGCCTTGCGCGGAAAGATCGAAGAAGGCCACGTTGTCGCGCACCGCCATCGCGCCGTGGGCGGGCAGCACGGTGCGCACCGTATCCGGCGGGAGCACCTGCTCCAGTATCCCGTTCAGCGTTTTGACCGTTTCGCGGCACATCACGTACATGCCAAGCGCCATCGGCTTCTCGGTCAGCTCGCTCCTGCGCGCGAACACGGCTAGCGCCCGGTGGACGTTGGTCAGCGCACCGGGCAGCGCATCGGGGAGACTTGCCGGCAGGTAAGGCAGGCGGCTTACGCCGAAGAGCGCGGCGGCCCGGGAGGGTAACTCCGCCAGGGTTAGCGCATCGCCCTGCCCGCCCCCCTCCGGAGTCACGATTTCCAGCATGTCGATCTGCGGATAGGAATCCAGCAGCGCGCGCAGCATTTCTATTTGTGCGGTGATATCCTTTTCGGTTGCGCTATCGTCGCTTTCGGAGGAGGCGGTTTCCCGGGGGAGCAGCTCGACCGAGAGGGTGACCGCCATGCCCGCCGTCCGTGCCGCGTCGATCACCTCGCGCAGCCAGTAGCGCGCCCAAGCGTCGCGCGCCGGTTCATCGTAGAGGATCGGTTCGATTTCCGGGATGCTGTAGAGCACGCGGTTGTCTACGCAGGCGCTCAGCTCCGGCGGCACCTCATGCACCTGGCCGTAGAAGAAATGTCCTGCGTGAATGCCCTGGGCGGGAACGCCGTGCCATTGGCCGGTGTAGCTATGGAAGGTGAGGGCATTCATGCCCATGCGCGCGAGGCGGCGGACGTATTCCTTGGCATCGGCCAGCGCGTAGGAGGAGATGTCCATGGGGAAATTGATGTGCTGGCGCACGCCGCGCTGGCGGCAGAACGGGGCGACGAGCTCGTCGATGCCCGCCAGCGCTTCGGGGCGGAAGGCGGCGCATTCATCGCCCTCGGTATCGAAGGCGATGCCAGCGCGGGCCAGGGCCGTATAGACCGCGTTCAGCAGCGCGGAGGGAGACCCGCCGGTGAGTTGGACGGCGCCGGCCTGCCCTCGCAGGCGGAATTGGTGCGCATCCAGCGCAGGATCGAGCGACAGCGCGTAGAGCGTAGCCTCACCGAAGTTTGACCCGGGCTGAACGGTGCCGTTGCTGTATTTTTGTAGAAAGTGTGCCAGCTCGCGGGCGGCATAGCGCGCGGTCTCGGTATCGCTTTGGCATTCGATGCGGTAGGCCGGGTGAGTCAAAGAAATCGAAGAACTTGAGGGAATCAAAGAACTCGAAGAACTCGACGAACTCGAAGAAGCCGTAGAAATCGAAGGGATCGGAGGGTTCGTTGCGTTCATTTGGAATCAGCGCCTTCCCAGCTTTTCGTAGCATTCGTTGTAGTACAGCGCGTTTTCCACCGGCGTATTGGCGGGGATATGGTTGCCCACCGCCAGGAAGAAACCGTTGCACGCCTTGCCGATATCCATGCAGCGCTTGACCTCGTTGTAGATATCCTCGCGGGAGCCGCTCAGCAGGATGCGGGTGTCCGCATTGCCGATAAACACGTGGGTCTTACCATATTTTTCGGCGATGCGCGCCATGTCGGTGGTGGGCTCCATCACGAAGCCGTGGACGCCCAGGGCGGCGATATCGTCGATGAAATCGGTAAACGTGCCATCCGAGGTGAACATCACCTTCTTCCCGGCCTCAACGAGCGGCGCGATGCATCGCTTGAGGTTGGGGAACACGTAACGCTCGTAGAACGCGCGCCGGAAGATGGCGCCGCTGGTCCACACCATGTCGTCGTGTACCATGATGACCGGGGAATCGCAGGCGGCTACCGCCTCGAAATAGGGCAAAATGAAATCGGCGTACCGATCGACCACGTGGCCGAACTGCTCGGGCTCGTAGCCGCAGGCTTCCAGCAGCAGCTCCCAGCCGAACATGTCGATAAGGCCGGAAACGCAGCTCACGTATACACCCGTCATGTTCACGGCATCGGGCACAAACTGCCGCATCGAGGCGTAGTTTGCGTTGAGCTGGCGGATTAGCTCGCCGCGATCGGGCACGCCGTACTCGCTGGGGGGATCAAAGCGCAGCACTTCCTCGTAATCGTTGAAGTAGGAAACGACCTTCGGGCTATAATCGAAGCCCTCGGCGGCGTATTCGGCGTGGCCCATAAAGGTGCGCTTCTCGCCAAAGATTTTGGCATCGACCCATATGTTCCAGAAAAAATCGTAGTCCCAGGCCTTGAAAAAGGCCTGCTGTGCGCGCAGGCGATCTTCGGCGGGGCTGTGGAAGCCCGCCTTGATTCCGGTGACTCGTTCGAGGAGGGCCCAGTGCTCGTGCGCGGAATACTCGGTGCGGGGTACGCGTGCGGTTTTCTCCAGGTGTATAGCGGCCCAACCATCGGAATAGGACATGGTTTCTCCTCCTTTACGTAGGGGATGCTACATAGGGGATGCGTGGGCGCAGAGCGCCGACATCTTTTCAATTACAGCGATGGCTGCGGCCACCTGCTCCGGGGAAATGGTTTCGGTGAGCGGTTCGCCGCGCACGGCTTGGTAGAACTCCGCCCAAGGATACCCCGCCGGGGGCTTGGCGACCACGGCCTCGTGAATCGCTACCCCTTCGCCCTGCGGCAGGGCCAGCTTGAGCACGATGCCCTCGCTTTCGCGCGGATCGATGGGGCCTACGTGCTTGTATATGCTGCCATTTTCGAAGTGCAGCTCCAGCGAATTGCGGTATACCTGCCGGTCGCCCACGCAGAATGAGCAGTAGAGGCTGCCCAGCGCGCCGCCCTCGTGTCGCAGGCTGAGCTGCGCGTTGTCGGCGGTGGGGCGTTGGGTGAAAAGGCGACTTTGCAGCAGGCCAACCGCCTCCACGGGCGGCAGCAGGCGGCAAAGATCGTTGATCAGGTAGATACCCAGGCGGTAGAGGGGGGCGGCGGGGCACTTGGCAGGATCGTCGTACCAGCTTCCATCCGGCTTTTCGCGATAGGAGCAGTAGGTGGAAGCGGCGTAGCCCGTCGGCTTGCCCAGGTCGTGCTCGTGCATCCAGGCGCGCATCTGCGCGATCTCGGGGGGCAGGGTGGGGTAGGGCGAGTTCGCGTAGACCGGGATACCCCGATCCTGGGCCTTGCGCAGCACCCGCAGCGTCTCGCTGGCCGAGGGATCGAAGGGCTTGGTGGTGATCACCGGCTTGCCCACGTCGATGCATTGCTCCACCAGCGCGGCACGCCCCACCGGCCCGGTGATCAGCAGCACCGCCTCCACGTCCTCGCGGCGCAGGGCGGCGGCGAAATCGTGCTCGGCCCGTGCGCCCCAAGCCTGCGCCAGCGCATCGGCCTTGGCGGTGTTCCAATCGCACACGGCCACGATCTCGACGTAATCCTTGCCCGCGCCGCCCAGTATTTCGTTTTCCATGACCCATTGGCCAAAGTTGAGGCCGACCAGCAGCATCTTGATTCGTGGACGCATGCACATTCCTCCGTTCGGTGGAGCTACTTGGGTGAGAGTCGCCCGGGTAGGGTGCGGCCCGGATCACCGGCGAAGAGCACCGCGAGCAATCCGGTGACGAGGCAGACCGCAAGCATGCTCGCGTAGCCCCAATGCTTCACGATTTGCCCAGCCAGCATTCCGGAGAACGCGACTGGCAGGGTGATCAGCGAGGTGAACACGATGTAGAGCGGCCGGTGCGCCTCGTCCGCCACGTCGATGGTGGCGTTGATGAACGCCGCCCACGAGGCCGCGGTGACGCCCGAGCCCACCACGGCGAGCACCGTCAGCGGGAGCGCAGGCGCTGCGCCGATCACGGCCAGGAGCCCGCTTAGCGCGGAGAGTACGCTCACGGCGCAGATGAGGCGCGTGGTGGCGCGGTTGCCCAGGCGCGGCGATATCAACGCAACCAATCCGCCGCCCAGCAGCGCGCCGAATACCTGCATCGACACCAGGCTGGATACCGTGGTCTCCGGCAAGGCCAAGGGCTCGCGGGCCATGAGGAGCAGGTAGGGCGCGCTCATGGCGGAGATTTGGAACAACACCTGGCAGGCCAGCACGCGAAGGAAGGCGCGGTTGCCGCGCACGCAGGCCCACATGGTGCGCCATTGCTCGAAGGGATGGGCGACCGGCTGGGGTACCCGGTCGGGGTGATCGTGCAGGAACACGATGCTCAGCACGCTGGAGAGCATGATGACGCCGCCGATGCCGAACAGCAGGCTGTAACGGTGGGCGAAGGAAAGCCCTTGCGCATCGAGGATGGCCTTGACCGCGATAGCGCCTCCGATCGCGCCCGCGCTGCCCAGAAACTGCTGCAGGCCGAGCACCTTGCCGCGGCTTTGCGCGCTCACCGTGCGTCCGAACAGATCGTAGTAGGCCACGATGGCCGCGCCATCCGCGCACCAGAATACGGCCACGGCCAGGAAGGTGCAGGCGGCCATGGCCATGCCGCCCACCCCGAGCGAGAGCGGGAGGAGCAGGCAGATCGGCATGGCGTAGGCCAAGCCCAAGTAGAGTGCCACATGCCGGGGCACATTGCGGATGCCCGCCACCGATGTGCCCACCAGCACCTGGAAAAGCAGCCCGGCGGCCTTGCTGATGGTATACGCTACGCCCGCCAGCTCCACCTTGCCGGTGACCGAGGCGATGAACAGCGGGATGACGGTGTTCACATCGAAGAAGCAAGCGCCGATGAAGTAGAGCACGCCCTGCAAAAGGAACAGCATTGAGGCGCGCGGGGGGGCGGCCCGAAGATCGGTGCGGATCATGCGAGAGACACGGCATTTGGGTCGCCGTACAGCACTTCGAGCGATTCCTGACCGTCCTTGCGCGCGTAGATGCCCCAGCTTTTGCCCGTGGAAAAGAAGCAGCGGAAATCCTGCGCGCCGGTAGCCGGAGCAAAGCTGATTTTGCCCTGGGTCATGTCGTAGGCAAAGCCGCAGAGCGCCAGGAACACGCCGTAGCTGGCCATGCTGCGCGCATAATGGAAGCCGCACTCCACCTCGTTCCAGGGATTGCGGCGTATGCCGTCGTGGCGATCGCGCACGGCTTTTACGAGCGTCAGGCCCTCGTCGGTCAGCCCTTCGTAGATCAGGCTGGTGGCGACCTGATACTCGATGCCGGTCCAGATTTCGTCTGAATAGGGGAAGGGGAGGCGCGGACGGCCCTGGTCGCCTGGCCAGGTGCACAGCAGCAGCCCGTGTTCGCCGTTGAGCGCGTAGGTGCGCTGGGTGTTGTGATGCGCGCGCAGCGAAGTGATAAAGTTATTGTTAAATATCGATTGTAGCGTGGCACGGACATGCTCGTGTGGCAGCACGTATCCCAACCCGGCCACGAAGGCCAGCGTTTGCCCAAAGAGTTGATCGGAAAGACAGCCCTCGCCGTATTGGTAGCGGTATTCGTTCACATCGTCGAGCTTTTGGATGTAGTAGCGCCGATCCTCGCTCCAAAGCAGCGCATCCATGCGCGCGCTGCCCTTTTCGAAGGCCTCGCGATAGCGGGCGGCGCTCGGTGAATCGCCCATGGCGTTGGCCATTTCGGCCCCCGCGAGCAGCGCGGCGAAGAAGAGCGAATTGATCATGGAATTCGGGCCCTGGAAGGCGATATCGTAGGTGTTGAACTGATCGGTATCCAGCACAAAGTCGCCATCCTTATCCCAGCGGGAGAAGGCATAATCCAGCGTGCTCTTGGCCGCGGGCCAGAGCGAGCGCAGGAACTCGGTATCGCCGGAGAATTTCCAATCGCGGTAGAGGCGCACCAGCGTGCCTAGCTGCCCATCGGCGGCGGGTGCGTGGTCGTGCGCGCCCATGCCCCAAAGCTGATAGGAGCGGAAGTTCATTTTGCCATCGGGCTGGGTTTCCAGACCGTACTCCAGGCGGCGCATGCTCCGCTCCAGCTCCGGGAACAGGAAGGCGATCGTCTGCGTGTAATTCCAGACGTGGGTGCAGTTTCCCTCGCAGCAGCCATCGTCGGTGAAGCAGCCCTCCCAGCCCATCAGCGTGCCATCGTGCAGGCGGAAACAGGTGTTGCTGCGCAACACGGTGATGTTGGCCGAAACGGCGTCCAGCACGTAGGGCGGAAGGGTGGTGGAGAAGAAGGCATCGGTGAACTTTTTCGAATCGCCGTGCAGCCGCGCGAAGTGGGTGGCGGTGTAGCGCGCCGCCGCCCACGCATCGTCAAACAGGCGGGCGTAGTACTTTTGAATGCTCGGGTATTCTCCGGCGGGCAGCGGCTTTTGCGCATAGAGCGCCTCGCCGCAGCCCGGATCGCAGCCCTGCTCCTGATTCTTTTGCTGCAGCGCACGCACCGCGCTATCGTACATGCGGCGGCTCCAGCAATCCACGCGCCGGGGGAAGTGCCAGCTGATCTGGAAGGCGAAGGCGCGCTCCTCCCCCGCCGCCAGCGTGTGGTGGATGGCCAGCGAGCCGACATCGTCCGGGCCGTTGTAGGTAGCATCCTTGGCGGTGTACACCGATTCGGGCTCCAGTTTGCCATCGGCGCGGACATCGTCCCAGAAATCCTGCAGGCCATCCCACCAGCCGCCGTTGAGCCACTTGCGCTTGTAGGTGACCGATTCATCGGGGGTCGTCAGGGCGAGGCTGCCCCGGTAGAAATGATCCTTAGGTAAATCCTTGGGTTCCATGAACAGGCCGCGCAGGCCTTCCTCTTCGCGGTAGCGGATGACGCCCTCGGCAGCGCGTTGATGGTAATTCCAGGTGTGGCGATCGTAATCGATGAGAGAGCTCATGTTGGCCAGCGATCCGGCCACCGAGACCGCCAGCGGCGCGCTCGTGGTGTTGTGCACCCGGTAGGTGAGCCACGCGGTGGGGATGCCCGAATCGTCCGCATTGAGGGGGATGAAGGGGGTGAACGCCTCCAGCGTCACCGCCACCGGCATGGTGGGATCGCTGAGCTCAACGGAGACGAACGGGTAGCGCGCCGTCATGCGAGAGGAGGCGAAGCGAGGCAGGCCGCCCACCTCGTAATCCACAAACCCGTGGGATTTGGCGTAGGGCGGCTGGATTTCTGCCTCCAGCACCTTGCAGAGCGGCGCCGCGCCCTCCTGCTTGGTGTAGAGGGCAAAGAAGGTGTTGGGCAGGTAGTTGCCCTTGCCCGGGCCGTCGAATATCTCCCAATCGCGCAGCTGTCCGCGGCTGCCTACCGAGACGTTGCCCGTGCCGATGCCGCCAAGCAGGAACGTCGCCTCGTTACAGTGCTCATCGAAGCTGCGCTGCGGGCCGCTTCCGTACAGGGTATCGTGTGCATAGCATTTATTCATCGTGTGCAGCCTCCCAACTTTTATAGAACGATGCCTGCCCGCAGGCGAACAGCGGGCGGGCGCGATCGACGTTGCATATGCCGGGGATGAGGGCCACCAGCTCGCCGAACGGGCTGACGATGGAGCCGCTGCCGCCGTGGTAGAGCGCTTTGCCATCGAATCCGCACTGGTTGACTGCCACAAAGCCGCGCTTGCGGCGCAGGCAATCGATCAGGCCATCGCCGTAGCGGAGCACCTCGTTGTAGAAATTGCGGTATTGCTCCTGGCCCTCGGGGGTGCGCAGCAGCGCATCGGTCACCTTATCGGCCATGGTGCCGCCCGCGCCGGTGGGCAGCAGCAGCAAATCCACCTTGCGCTCGTCGAGCAGGCCGTGCAGGTTCTTTAGCCCCAGATCGGCGCAGATGATGAGCGCGCAGCGGACGCCCTCGATCTCAAACACCTGCAGGATTTCTTGCCCGGGCGTTACGTGGCCGATCTCCTCGGTGTCGTCGTAATAAAGCTCCACGCTGGGTGCGAGCGGGCGCTCCAGCGGGGTGACCCGGTGCTTGCGCTGCACCACGAAGCGGCCATCGGGGTAGACAGCGTAGTGCGAAAGGTGGATGTGCTCGCCGTCTTTTTCCGGAAACCCGGCCAGCACGACCAGGTTGTTTGCCCGCGCCATGTGCGCCAGCGCTTCGTAGATGGGGCCTTGTCCGGCGATTTCGGCGGCCGCCAGCACCTCCGGGTAGCCGCCATAGCCGCTGGCGCTCAGCTCAGGCGTAAGCAACAGGTGGCAGCCGCAGCCCCGCGCCTTGGCCGCAAAATCCGCGATCTGCTGTAGGTTCCCGTGCACATCCCCCGGTTTGGAACAGGTGGAACCAATGGCGATTCCCAGCGTTCGTTCCATTGTCGTACTCCTTCGTGATTCATCGTATTCCGGCTCATCGCGCGCCTGTCCGTTACGGCGTGCTTTCGATGCGATGAATCGCCTTCTTGGCCTCGGTCTGCAGGCACCATTCGTCCACCTCCAGCGCGGCGCGGAGGAAGGGCAGGCTTTCGCGCGTGCCCACGCGGATCAGCGCGCGCGCCGAAGCGGCCTTGACGGCGCTATCGCCATGCGTGAGCAGTTGATGCAGGGTATTCAGCACCTCGCCCTCGGCCTGGCCGATCGCTTCCACGGCGAATAGGCAGGCCTGCAGTACCCGCCCCCGGCAACGCCAGCCCTCCAGCAGGTGCGCGGGCGGCGCTTGCTCCCAAAGCACGCGGATCGGCTGGAGCTGCTCGGCCATCCGGGTATCGTCATAGCTATTTTCGTATCCGGCCACGCGGGGCTGGGAGTATAGGTCGAGGGTCTCCTCATGGCGTATGAGGGCAAGCAGCGCGGGCAACCATTCGGTGCTGCCGGTTTCGCCCATGGCCACGGCGGCGGCGTAGCGCACCCGCCAATCGGGATGCGTCGCCCCCTCGGCGAGGGAAGCTTCGCCCGAGAGCATGCGCTCCATGAGGGAATAATGAACCATGGTCGGCGCACCGCCCATGCGTGCCGTCTTTCTTTTTGATTGGTCTGCCGAAGGGTTCATCATAGGGGCTCACCTCCCAGCGCGTAGGGTATCGAAAAGGAACGGCGGGTGGTTTCGAGCTGGATGCAGCCTTCGCGGTATTCCGCGCGCAGCACCCGCTCCGGCTCCACCGGCGCGCCCAACCAGATCCCGCCCCACATGCCGATGGTGCCGTCGCTCTTGCCATCGTAGTGACCGAGCGGCACATCCGCGCGCAGCAGCAGATCCAGCTCTGTACAGTGTTCCAGCTCGGTGGGCAGGGTGATGCGCGGAGCGATGAGCTGGCCGGAGATGCGGAACGGCGCAAGGTCGATCTCCTGCCCGTTTAGGAAAAAGCGGGGGGCGAAGGGCGCGCCGTACGCGCTGAACAGCCCGGCGGGCAGCTTGAATGCGGCAGGGCCTGGGGAACGCTGCATACGCTTATGATACCACCAAGTGCGGCTGGGGGGAAGCGTGCGCTCCATGGAGGGCGGCAGAAGCATGGGCAGTACCAGCGTGCTCTTTGCGAGCTGGACGCGTGCCAAGTCGGGCGAGAAGGCGGCCTCCGGATCGGGCGCGGCTGTCCAGCCTTCGAGCCGGGTGGGGAAAGCGAAGGCGTGGGCCATGAACGCCACGAACAGGCGGCGCACCCTGTTTCCCTCGCTGGTAAAATCGGCCAGTATGCTGCCGTCATCGGGCAGATAGGGGTGATGCTCCACCGCCTCCACGCATGCCGGGCCGGGGTGCAGCAAATCAAAAAGATGCAGGGATACACCCTCCGCCGTTTCGATGTGCACGCCGGAGGTGCACTCCATGGAGCCGGGGCGCAGCAAGAAGCGCGAGGTCACTGCGTGCGAGGCATCCGCTTGGAAGCAATCCTCCACGGTGAAAAACGCATCGTGGTGCAGCTGCGTTTTGCGGGAAACCAGCTGCACATCGGGGAAATTTTCGCGGTAGAGGGGTGTTGCGTCCGCCCACACCGCCCGGTGCTCGGTATCGTACGCGGCCCGCGCGATTTGCGCATACTCGCCGTGGGCGCGCAGGCTTTCCTTGCCGTCCACGAGCACGATGCTGTGCGCGCCGCCGCACCCATCGCCAAAGTTATAGCGGAACGGTTCGCCAATGAACAGCTGCACTTCCCGCCAGGTATCGGCAAACTGGAAGCGGTGGCCTTGGTTGGGCGTGGGCGAGCCGTCGGCGGAGAGGGGCACGCCGTATGCATTGAACAGCAGCGCATTGGGGTTGACGTGCTGCCGGGCGGGGATATCGCACGCGGATTCATCCCACATTTGCAGGGCGTACAGGGTGCTATCGCGGCTGACCAGCGTGCCGCCCACCTCGGGCGCGTACCAGTTGATTTCGCCATCTTCCTGCGGGGCGTCCCCATCGCCCGGCCACCAGATCAGCGTCCACACCAGGTCGTCGTATGCCCAGCCGATGCCGATATCGTAGGTGATGGTGCACTCCTCCTGCAACACGCGGCGGAACAAGCTCCGGCCGGTCTTGCGCGCGGCGTATGCCACGGCGGAGCGCACGCCCAGCTGGTAGCCGTAGTTATCCCAGGGCAGGAGCAGACCGCCGGGCATGAAGGCGCGGGCCACCATCTCCAGCACGCGAATGGGCCGTGCGTTGCCGGGCGGGAAGGGCTTGTGCAGCAGGTCACGCTCGCCGGTGATGGCTTCCAAAACCTCGATGGCCAGTGGGATCGCCGGGCCGTTGACGCAATCCATGTACGCGCTGCCCTCGCCGCTGTAGCCCGAAGGCGGCATTTCGCCGATCACTGTGGGCAGGCGGCGCAGGCCGTCGCGCAGCATCAGCGCGGCCATGCGTTCCACCCCGGGCTCCTGCGCAAACAGCCGCCCGACCAGCGTGCTGGAGAGGGTGAGCGAGAGGGTTTGGTTGTCGACGCATTCGGGTTCGGGCTTGGTGCGCATGCCGTAGTAAAAATTCAGGAAGTGGTAGCCGGCCAGCCGCGCGGCGATCTCCCGCTGTTCCTCGGCGCTAAAGGCTCCGATGGTGCACAGCCATTGGAAGTAAAGCGAGACCTTGGCGTGCGGGAAGGCGAAGCACCAGAAGTGGAACTGCAGGCCGGAGCAGAAATCCATATCCTCCAGCTTGGACAAATAGGTGAACACGATGCCGCGCGCATTTTCGATATCCTGTGTCTCGCGCGTCATGAGCGCTACGAACGGGGTGAACCAGCCGAATCCATCGGGGTTGCTGCGCGCGGAGGAGCGAAGAAGCCGCCAAAGGTCGGCGCGCTTGCCCGTCTGCGCATCCAGCGCCAGCACCTCGGCGCGCATCGCATCGATATCGGGGATCAAAAACGGTGTATTGTCCATATGTGCCTCGTTATAGTTTGATGGCGCCCGACGTCAGGCCGCTGATGAACGACTTCATGGAGAAGAAAAACGCGATGAGCAAGGGGGCAGCGGCCAGCGCGTATCCGGCGATCATCATGCCGTAATCCATGCCCGCCGCGCTCGCCAGCTTGAATATGCCTACCGTGATGGTGCGTTTGGAGGGATCGGTCAGCGTGACCAGCGGCCAAATGAAATCGTTCCAGCAGAAAAGCACGATGTTGAGCGACATCAGCGAAACCATGGGCACCAGCAGCGGGAGCGCCAGACGCGCGAACACCTGCAGCTCGGTAGCGCCATCGATGCGCATGGATTCAAACAGCTCGCGGGGCTGGCCGTCGACGAACACCTTCATCACGTATACCCAGAAGGGCTGCGAGGTGCCCACACAGAAGAGCGCGATCACGAACGGTGTGTTCAACAGCCCCAGATTCTTGGCCAGCATGAACGAAGGAACCAGGCTCATGATGCCGGGCAGAAACATCTTGGCAAACATCATGCCAAACATCAGCTTGCGCAGCGGGAAGCGCAGCGCGGAAAAGGAGAACCCGGCTAGCGCCGAGACCGTAACGGTCATCACGCAGCTGAGCACGGCGTATAGCGCGGTGTTCAGGAAGTAAGGGGATACCTTGGTGAATGCCTTTGCGTAGTTTTTGAAGGACATGGGCCAGGTGGGCACAAAGAAATTGTTCAGGATCTGGTCGAGGTTTTTCACCGAGCCGATGAGGGTGAGGTACAGCGGGAAGAGCAGCAGCACGATCACCACAAGCATGTAGGAGTGCTTCAGCACCTCGGCCCAGGAAAGCTTGGCGCGCTTGAGCGCGGGGATTCCGGCGGTAGTCATGGTGCTCCCTCCTTAGTTTTCGGTTTTGAGGAATTTCATGGTGACGAGCGTGATCAGCAGCGCGACGAGGAACAGGATGAGCCCCAGCGCGTACGAGTAGCCGTAATCGGGCGCGCCCGTGTTGGGGAAGGCTTTGAAGTACATCAATAGGCCGGGGGTCATGATGCCGCTGTGCACCGAGGCGTTGTAGTAGATCAGCTGCGAGCCATACGAGGTGATCGACGCGCCCAGCACGCCCACCAGGTTGAGCTTGAACTGACCCATGATCAGCGGCATCTCCAGCGCAAAGAATTGGCGGATGGGGCCAACGCCGTCCAACTTGGCGGCTTCCCATACCGATTCGCTGATGGCATTCAGCCCGCCCAGGTAGATGAGCGCCGTGTTGGCCGAAACGAAGGGGATGCCGGTCAGCAGCAGTGTCCACTTGATGAGCTTGGGATCGGCCAGGAACATGACCCGGCGCAGCCCCAGACTTTGCAGCACGTTGTTGATGGCCCCAAAATCGTAGCCCAATATAAAAATCCACATGAGCATAAACACCAGACCGGGCACGACCATGGGCAGGCAAAGCATGACGCGGTACGCGTACTGCATGCGCTTGCTGCGGATGCGGAACATTACCACGCAGCAGACGATGGTGGGCAGCATGAGGATGAGGTTGGCGACCAGGAAGAACAGCATGTTCTGCAGCGAAGAAAGGAATTCCGGATCGGTCAACACGTTTTGGAAGTTTTGCAGGCCCACGAAGATGGGCTCGGGCCGCTTATCCGTCCAGGTGAAGAAGGATTTCAGGATGCCGTCGAGCATGGGGCCCCAATCGAAAATCAGGTTGCTGGCCAACGCTGGCAATACGAAAAGGAAGCCGACCAGTGCGACGCGGCTGAACGCCTTGCGCGCGTGGAGTTTCCTGCCGGGAGAGGGCGGATCGATGTCCAGCAGGAAAAAGAGGGCCTTCTGGAGCAATTGCTTGCATCCCGTCGGTTCCGTGTGAGCTTTTTGCATGGGCGATTCTCCTTCCGTGGTGGCGCGGAAATGGGTGCGGTCATAACGAAATTGCGTGAGGCGGCCCGGGCCTTGGGCCTACGCTGGCATGAAACCGGGCATGAAACCGGGCATGAAACCGATATGAAACCGGGTATGAAACCGGGCTGCCGTGGGGGATGATCCGGGGGATTCCCCCTGGCGCATCCCCTGCGGCAGCCCGTGCATGATCCATCGCGATCATTTGTGATTGGATAACCAACGAGTGGTTCGCGGGAAAAACGTGAAAAGCGTAGGGATTGGGCGGGCGATTAGCGCAGCGGCTCCAGGTTGCCGGTCTTTTCCCAATAGTAATCGCGCAGCAGCTTCAGGCGCAGCTCGGCGAAGCGGAAGGCGCGATCCTTGGCATCCTTGTCGGCCTCGGTGGCGGCATCGAGCTCGGACTTGGCCGTGTCGACCGCCTGCTGCAGCGCGTCCATCGCGGGGATATCGCCCTTCCACTCGGGTGCGGAGATGGCGGCCACCATGTCCTCCATGGGCATTTCACCCTTGAGGTACTGAAGCAGCTCGATATCCCAACCGGCCTTGCCCCACTCAATGACGGTGTAGCCCAGGGTGCGGTAGCAGTAGCCTTCCGGCGGCGGGGTGACGATGAAGGTCTTCATAGAATCCAGCACCGGCACTTCGGTGATGGGGGAGATGGAGTTGGCGGTCACGATGTACTTCTCCTGCGCGGTTTTGCTGGAGAAGTAGCGCAGGAAATCGATCACCGCAGCCTGACGGGCCGGATCGTCCGCGACGGTCTTGTTCACGCAGAAGCCGTAATCGTACTTGCCTACGTTGCCGCCATCGCCGGGGCGATCGTTGGCATAGGGGGCGGCGGCGTCGGCCTCCTCCTGGGTAATCCAGCCCTTTTCGACGCAGTAGGCCAGGGTATCCGCGCCGCCGAAGTAGGGGTAGGAGAACATGCCGTAGCCATCGGGGAAGGCATCCGGGCTCAGCGCCGAGGTGATGGTGTCGTTGCCATAGAAGGTGGTGCTCATCAGGGCCGCGCGGCCGCTGATGAAGGTGAGCTGTTCGGTCTCGGGCGAGTTCTCGATCCAGCTCTCCTGGTAGTAGGACATGTGCTGCCTCATCAGCTTGAACATGGCCGGGTAGTAGGGCAGGTTATCCAAGGGCATGCCCTCGCCGCCTTCGTAGCAGGTGAGGATATAGAACTTATCCCAGTGGAAATCGTTGGCGAATTCTTCGGTGTTGAACTCATCGGCGAAGAATTTGTTTGCGTACTCGGAGCCGAAGCAGTAGCCCAGCTGAGACACCTTACCGCCCACGTCCTTGCTGCCCGCGATGGGCGAAATGCCCTCCACGGCCTTCAGGGCCTCCAGCCAGGTGTAGAAATCCTTCCAGGTGACGGGGGGCTGCTCGGGGTTGAGCCCGGCCTTGGCCACCAGCGCCTTGTTGTAGATGTACATGCTGCCCGTGGTGATTTCGGGGTTGCCATCGTTGGGGATGAACAGGATGGCGTTCGAATCCGCGAGGTTGTCCTCGGCGGGGAAGGCATCGATGCTGCCGGTGAAGTTATCGACCCAAGCGGTGGCGCGGGTATCGTAGGGGTTGCCTTCCTGCAGGAAGGGGCGCAGGTTGAGCAGGTTGGCCACGGAGGAGAGGCGCTGGCCCGACTTCATTTGGATGATGTCGGGGGCCGTGCCGCCCGCGAAGCCGGTCTCCAGAATGGTGCCGTAGGTGCGGTCATCCTCATAGACCAGGGTGACCTTCACCTCGGGATGCGCAGCCATGTAATCGTTTGCAATCTCCTCGTAACCCGCGTAGTACTTGGTGACGGTTTCCGGGCCGTGCCAGGTCATGAGCTTGATCTCCACCGAATCGGCGGCCAGGGCTGCCGGCAGCGCCAGCGAGATCAGCAGCGCGGCGGTCAGGAACATCGCGATAGCTTTGCGCATTTTTGTGCCTCCTACAATCGTTTTTGGTGTTGCTTCCCGTTGCTTTGTCGCATGAGCACTCCGAATAATCCGCATTTTGCGGTGTTTCTTTGTGCACATTGACGGTTTGTTGCTTGTATGATATCGTATATTGCGGTTCTTGTGTCATACAAACTTGCTATTTCATCGTATTTTACTGCTTGGACTGCGGGGGAGGATCGCCCATGCCCGATTTTATTGTGCTCAAGGGTCAGCATGTGGTGGCGTGCGAGAGCATACCGGTGCAGACCCACGCCTTTTTTGAGTTGCTGTACGTGTGCCACGGCGATGCCGAGCTCACCGTGGAGGACAAGCGCTACGGCATGAAGGCCCATATGCTGGCCTTTCTGGGAGCGCAGGAGCGCCATGCGCTGCGGGCGGTGGGCGGTGGACTGGAGCTGTACAGCATCACCTTTTCGCCCCGGCGGCTCGATCACCGCATCGGCAACCCGCAGCTCACCTCCATATTCAAGAATCGCCCATCGAAGTTTGTGCACTGCTGCGAGGCGTTGCCCAGCACCGAGGGGCTGCTGCGTAGCATCCTGGGCGAATATGAGCTGCGCGATTCGCTGAGCGAGGATATGATCGCCTGCTACCTGCACGAGCTGCTCACCCTCCATTACCGGCAGCAGCCCGCTATGTTCCCCATGCCGGATAGCAGCATCAAGCCGCGGGTGCACCAAGTAAAGGAATACTTGGATAAGAACTTTGCCAGCGACGTGAAGGTGGCCGAGCTGGCCGATATATTCTACGTGAATAAGTATTATTTGAGCCATGTCTTTCACGCGCTCACCGGCTATTCGCCCAAGCAATACCTGCGCCTCGCGCGCCTGACCCACGCGAAAAAGCTGCTGACCACCACCACCTTGCCCATCAAGCAGATCGCCATCGACAGCGGATTCCCCGATGCAACCAGCTTTATCCGCACGTTCAAAAATGAATTTGGCGTTACGCCCAACCAGAGCCGCGGGCGCGGCTGAGGGGCGAAAGCGAAAAGGCTAAAAATCGCGAACATTTTTGTGCGAAATGCCAAAGTTGGAATTGACAAGGGGGAAGGGGATATGGTAACATCGATAATGTAAACGATTTCATATTTCATCAATTACTTTGAGTATATGCGAAAAAATCAGGCATGTAAACGGTTTTTTGCGGTTTGAAACAGCGGTCATTCGCCAAAGGAGGCCACACGCGCTCCTTTGTTGAATATCAAACGATGGAGGGATACAAAGATGAAAAACGGAGCGAAAAAGGGATTGGTCTGGTTGCTCGCGCTGCTCATGCTGGTGATGTCGCTGCCGCTGGGCGCTTCGGCGGGCGAGGTTTCCTCGGAGGGCAAAATCATTCTGCCTTTCTGGCACGGCGCTTCCGGCGAGCCTGCGGTGCTGGCCTGGTGGAACGAAGTGATTTCTGCTTTTAACGAGCAGAGCGAAACCATTTTTGTCGACATGCAGCCCGTTCCGGACGATGCGTACGAGGCGAAGCTGAAGGCCGCGCAGGCCACCGGCACCGCTCCGCAGCTGCTGTACGTGAACTACGCTACGGCCATCGCCCAGGCGAGCAAGGGCCTCTACTACCCGCTCGACGAGCTGATCGACGCCTCGGTTTGGGACGACGTGTACGAGAGCGCCGAAGCCATGTGCATGGCGGGCGACAAGCACTACATGGTGCCCTTCATGGTGGAGCCGTACTCGCTGCTTTTCTACCGCAAGGATATGTTCGAAGCCGCGGGCCTCGACCCGAACGCCCCGCCCAAATCCTGGGCCGAGCTGCTGGATTACGCCAAGAAGCTGACCAAGGACGGCGTGTTCGGTTTGGGCATCGCCGGTGAAGCCGATTACGGCTGGACCAACTGGGGCTGGCAGGCCATGCTGGGCAAGGATTTGCTCAATGCGGATTGGTCCGCGCCGCAGGTGCAGGATGAAGCGTTCGTGAAGCTCGTGCAGCTTTACAAGGATTTGATGGATGCCGCCGCCGTACCGGCGCAGCCGCTGGACGCGTTCTGGAACGTGCAGCCGCTGGCCGAAGGCCGTCTGGCGATGCAGCTCAACGGCAGCTGGGCCATCACCCGCCTGAAGGACATGAACGATCTTGGCACGATTTGCCCGCCGGAGAACATCGGGCTCGCGCTATGCCCCACCCCGGATGGCAACGTGGAAGGCGTGCCCACCGGCGCCCTGGGCGGCTACGGCATGGCCATCGATGGACAGGCCGCCAACCCCAAGGAGTGCGCGGAATTCCTGCAATGGCTGATGCTGGGCGATCCTTCGCGCCTTTCCGATTTCTTCATTGCCACCAACTTCTCCAAGTACGCGGCGCGCGCCTCGGTGGATAAGCTCATCCTGGAATCCGACGCCGCCAAGGGCGATCCCTGGCTGGAGCTCATCGCCACCAAGATGATCCCCTACGCCGGTGCCGAGCCGATCTACCCCTGGGACATTTCCGCCAGCTTCGCGACCGCCATGGGCAACGTGATCACGGCGGGCATGCCGATCGGGGACGCGCTGGCCATTTCCGCCGAGGAAATCCAGACCGTCATCAACGATCAGGGACTTGCGGGCCAAAACCCCAGAGCAAAATAAGGTAGCGCATGCCGCCGCGCCGGGTTCCTGCTCGGCGCGGCGGTTATTTGTGGAGGTGCTTATATGAAGGGGATTACGGTTCGCCGCGCGCTCTCCTCGCACATCAGCCGCGGCGAGATGATGGTGGCCTACGGGCTGCTGCTGCCCAGCCTGGTGCTGCTGCTGCTTTTTTCGATCATACCGCTGATTTCAACTGCCTTCCAAAGCTTCTACGATTCCGGGTTCTATCAGGTCGCCAATTTTGTTGGATTCGACAACTTCCGCGCAGTGCTTAAGGATAAGTATTTCTTCAAGGCCATCAGCGTGGGCTTTCAGTATGCGGCGATCACCGTGCCCGCGCGCTTTGTGCTCTCGTTCCTTTTTGCCTGCGTGATCAAGAATATGACCAGCCGGATCGGTGGTTTTGTGAAGCTGTCGATCTACATTCCCAATGTGATTTCCGGCATCATCGCCGCTGTGATTTTCAATTTCATCTACGCCTACCAGGGCGGCCTGCTCAACTTTTTGATGCAATCCTTCGGCCTGCCCATCCAGCCCTGGCTCAACAGCATGAAGTTTTCGCTGTATGCCGTGGCGCTTCCGGCGATCTGGCTGGGCTTTGGTTACTCCTCGCTGCTCATGCTAGCCGGGCTGCTCGATATTCCGCCCAGCTATTACGAGGCCGCCATGATCGACGGCGCAAACGGTGCGCAGCGCATGTGGTATATCACCGTCCCCTCCATGCGCAACGTGTTCCTGTTCCAAATCGTTTCCGGCGTGATCGGCGGGCTGCAGGAATTCAACCTGCCCTACCTGATGACCGGCGGCGCGCCCGTCAACTCCACGCGCACGCCCGTGCTGCTGCTCTATCAGCACTTCACGAAGGATAAGACCATGGGCTACACCTATGCCGGGGCCCTGGTGATGGCGCTGATCATCGGCGCGCTGACCGCGCTGTTCTTCCGCACCATTAGCTCTAGCAAGGCCGACGATGTGTAAGGGGGCGAGAGGATGAAAGCAAACAAGGTTTCCCGTGGGCTCAGCGATCTGCTGGGCATTGTCGTTGCGCTGGTGTGCCTCTTCCCGCTCGCCTGGATGGTGCTGGCCGGGTTCAAGGGGCAGGCCGAGGTGCTTGCGATGCCGTTCCGGTTCTTCCCCAAATCGTGGGATCCGGTCAACTACGTCAACCTGCTGACCGGAAACATCGATACCTGGGTGTTCTCGCAGGGGGTTACCTTCTTTGGCTCCATGTGGATCACCTTCCGGGTGGCGGCATTTTCGCTGGTGTGCTCGCTGCTGATCAATTCCATGGCCGGGTACGTGTTTGCGCGGCTGGAGTTTCCGTTTAAGCGCCTGCTGTGGGCGCTGTACCTGGTGCCCTGGTTTGTGCCGGGAATATCGGTGCAGATTTCCTCGTTTGCCACGGTGCTAAAGATGGGCATGCTCGATACCTTCTGGGTGCTGACGCTGCCCGGCATCTGCTTCACCTATTCCATTTTCTTTTACCGGCAGTTCTACCTGAACATCCCCTCCTCGCTGGAGGAGGCGGCACTGCTAGATGGCGGAAACCGGCTGAACATTTATTGGTACATCTTCTTGCCCATGAGTGCCACGCCCTTTGTGGTGATGGGCATCAGCGTGTTCCTGGGCTATTGGGGCAGCTACCTTTGGCCGGCGATGACCATCACCGAGCCCAGGCTGTTCCAGATCAATCAGGTGATCGCCTACTTCCGCGCCTCGCGCGAGAATCAGCAGCACCTGATCATGGCCGCATCCACCATCGCCGCCATCCCTACGCTCCTGCTCTTTTTCGGCGCGCAGCGGTACATCATGGGTGGCATCAAGATTTCGGGATTAAAGTAATGTGAACATAAATAGAACCGAGGAGTGAGGCATTGTATGCGTAGCTTGGCACCCAACGAGGTATTGGAGCGCATCTATTCCGGGTGGTTGGGCAAATTGATCGGCATCCGGCTGGGCGCACCGGTGGAGATGTGGACCAGCGAGCAAATATTGGAAAAATTCGGCCTGCAGGAAGGCTACCTGATGGATTACAAAGAGTTTGCCGCCGACGACGACAGCAACGGCCCCAGCTTTTTCGTGCGCGCCATGGAGGATAGCGGACACTATCGCGACCTCACCGCCCAGGACGTGGGCGAGGCCTGGCTCAACTATCCGCCGTGGGGCAAGGGCATGTACTGGTGGGGCGGCTACGGCATCTCTGCCGAGCACACCGCCTACGAAAACCTGCGCGCCGGGGTGCCCGCGCCCTTCTCGGGCAGCGAAGCGCTCAACGGCGCTGAGCTTTCGGGCCAAATCGGCGGGCAGATATTCTCGGATGCATGGGGTCTGGTGGCTCCCGGCGAGCCCGAGCTGGCCGCGCAGC
Organism: Eubacteriales bacterium; assembly: GCA_031553615.1. GTDB lineage: Bacteria > Bacillota > Clostridia > Christensenellales > Aristaeellaceae > WQXF01. Next base: position 11,337 of record JAVBLJ010000010.1, on the reverse strand, counting down.
TTTCCGAAAAAGCGGCCAGCGTTTCGCACGATGGCGAGGCCATTTGGGGCGGGCGCTTCGTGGCGGCTTGCATCGCCGCCGCCTTCGTGGAGGAGAGCATCGAGGCCGTGGTGGAGCGCGGATTGGCGCAGATCCCCGCGTCGAGCACCTACACGAAAGTGTTCCGCGCGGTGCAGGAATTCTACAAGATCAACTCCGGCGATTGGCAGGCCTGTCTGGCGATGCTGCGCCGGGATTACTGGCGCGATAAGTTCGGCGGCGGCTGCCACATCATTCCAAACGCGGGCATCATGGCGCTGGCGCTTTGCTACGGTCAGGGCAGCTTCGATGAGACACTGATGATCTGCAACCGCTGCGGCTTCGATACCGATTGCAACGTGGGCAACCTGGGCGCGATCATGGGCGTACTGGTGGGGCTTGCGGGTATCGGCGAGCGTTGGCGCGGGCCGATCAACGATTTTTGCGCATGCTCCAGCGTGGTGGGTGCGCTCAACCTGCAGGATGCCGCTTCATTCGCGCTCTACCTGGCGCGCGCCGCGGTCCGCCTGGGTCATGCAGAGCTGGAGCAGGTGCTGCCCGAAACGCTGCCCCGGCTCAACTTCCTGCTGCCCGGCAGCACCCACGCCTGCCTTTGGGGGGCGGGCGAGGAGAGCAAGTCTACCTTCGGCTGCTGGGATGCCGCGCACAACGGCTCGCTACGCCTGACTCTGGGCGAAGGGCTCACCCGGATATGGCAGCGCACCTACATGCGGCCCGATGAATTTACCGACGATCGCTACACGCCCTCGTTTTGTCCGACCGTCTACCCCGGCCAAACCGCGCGTGCGCGGGTATGCGGCGGTCAAGGCATGCGCGCGCGGCTGTTCGCTTGGGATGGCAACGCTTGCGAGCAAATCTCCGGCGAATGGGCCGAGCTCCGGCAAGGCGAGGCGGTCGAGCTGCGCTGGAGCATCCCCGCGATGGACGGCGCATGCTTGATGCGTTTGGGCGTTGAATGGGAAGCGAAGCAGGCGGGGGAGGCTTGGCTGATTGCCCTCGATTGGGCGGGCAAGCCGGATTTCGGCATGCAGTTTGCCAAGGAGCGCCACGAGCATTGGTCGTATGGGCACAGGCCGGTGAGCCAGTTTGTGCAGCTAAAGGGCTACTGGCAGTTGATCGAGGGCGCGCTGCATGGCAGCTGTGCCGACCTGGGCGAGGCATATACCGGCGATCCCGGCTGGCGCGATTACGAGGCAGGCTGTGCGCTCACGCCGTGCTACGGCGGCGCGCATCGCCTGCTGATTCGGGTGCAGGGCGGCGCGCGCGGGTATGCTGTGGAGCTCTCGCCCGATGGGCTGAGCCTTTGCAAAAACGCGGATAGGTGGAGTCGGTTGCTCACCGTGCCCTTTTCGTGGAAGCCGGGAGAGGCGGTGCCGCTGCGCGTGCGCGTGGAGGGCGACCGCATCCGCGCCTACGTGGGCGAGACCTGCCACCTCGACTATACCGATGCCGAAAAGCCCTACCGCAACGGCATGGTGGGCTTGGGCGTCGCAAACGGTTCCCGCTGCCGGTTCGATGCGCTTTCGATACGGCCGATCCGATAAGGCTGGTCCGATAAGACTGACGTGAGCAGCGATTCGTTCGGCAACGATCATCGCGGGGGGAGGTTTTGCAGTGGCGCAGGAAAGACGGGAGCCCGGTCGCCCGAGCCTGGGGCGTGAGTATGTGGAGAGGGTGTACGCGGGTTGGCTGGGCAAGATCATGGGCGTGCGGCACGGCGCGCCGGTGGAAGGCTGGTCGAGCCGCGATATCGAGCACATCTTCGGTGAGCTCGATGGATTTGTGCTAGACGTGGACGTTTTTGAGCCCGACGACGACATCAACGGGCCGCTGTTCTTCCTGCGCGCGCTGGAGGATGAACGCGCGGGCGAGGATATCACCCCCGCGCAGATGGCGCGCGCCTGGACCAACTATCCGCCCTGCGAGCACGGCTTTTTCTGGTGGCCGGGCTATGGCAAGCCCACCGCCTATCACCTGCTGGAGCAGGGCGAGCAGGCGTTGGTGCGTACCGGCGAGCCTGATGTGGGGCTGGGGCCGCGCATATTCGCGGATACCTGGGGTCTGGTAGCGCCGGGAAACGTGCCGCTGGCGGTGAAGCTGGCGCGCGCCGTGCTGCCGTGCAATGCCACGCCGGGCGGCGCGGGGGAGGATGCGCTGCTGCTGCAGGTGGCCATGATCGCCACTGCGTTTGAGCAAACGACCCCCGAGGCGGTGCTGCGCGACGCGCTGGCCGTGATCCCGCCCGAGGGGGATATCGCCCGCATGGCCCGTGCGGTGCTGGACGCGTACCGGGAGCATCCCGCCGATTGGAAGGCCACGCGGGCCCTGATCGTGCGCGATTGGGCGGCTCCACGCTACCCGGGCATGTTCCATGCGGTCAGCAACACGGCCTATATTCTGCTGGGTCTGCTGCACAGCGAGGGCAACCTGCGGCGCGGCCTCTCGATCTGCACGCAGTGTGGCCTGGATACCGATTGTAACAGCGGCAACCTGGGGGCGATCCTGGGCGTGCTGGGCGGTCTGGAGGGCATTGATCCGGGTATGCGCGCCGCGGTGAACGACGTGGTTCTCTGCTCCAGCGTGCTGGGGGAGCAGAACATCGGCGATATTCCCAGCCAAGCTAAGTGGATCGCGCTGCAGGGATTCAGACTGGCGGGTCAGACCCCGCCGGAGTGGCTGGCCGAGCGCGCGGGAAGCGCTCTGCACCTGGATTTTGCGTTGCCCGGCAGTACACACGGCCTGCGCGCGGCTTCCCACGCGGATACGCACTTGGCCGCAGCCTGCGAGGAGGGCATGCACATGGTGCGCGCCTGGTGCCGGGCGATCGATTCGCGCACTGGCATGCGCGTCTATCACCGCACCTACTACCGCCCCAAGGACGTGCACAACAACCGCTACGATCCCTGCTTTTCGCCCAAGGTGCATCCGGGGCAAACGCTGCGGGCGCAGGTGCGCGCCGAGGGGGAGGCCCCGCTCGTGGCCTCGCTCTACGTGTACGACGACAACGCCCAGGCCGATCACGAGGGCCCGTGCGTAACGCTGCGGCCCGGCGAATGGACAGAGCTTGCGTGGCGCATCCCGCCCCTGGAGGGCGCGTGCCTGGCACAGGCCGGCATCCGTTTCCTCCTAAAAGAACCGCGCGAGGGCGGGTTCTGTGCGGCGGTGCGGCTGCTCTCGGTGGAGGGCGAACCCGATTTTGCCATGGATTTCGCGAAGGAGCACATGGAGTATTGGTCGTTTGTGCAGCACGAATGCAGCCAGTTTACCTACTCCCGAGGGCGCTGGGTATACGAGAACGGACGGCTGGCGGGCGAGGTCGCGACCCATGGCGAGGCCCTGACGGGCGCGCGCGGCTGGCGCGACTACGCGGTGGAATGCACGCTGGTGCCCGAGACCGCGCACGGGGCGAGGCTGCTCTTTCGCGCGCAGGGCGCGTATCGATACTATGCGGCGCAGCTCACGCCGCAGGGCATCGCGTTGATCTGCGAAAATCACGGCGAGCGCGTGCTGGCGCAGGCGGCGCATGGGTGGCAGCCGGGCGAGCCGGTGCGGCTGCGCGCCGAAGCACGGGGCGATTCGTTGCGCGTGCTGATCGGGGGCAATGAAGTGCTGGCCGCACGGGACGATGCGTTTGACGCGGGCTGCGCGGGCGTGGGGTTGCGCGGGGCTTGCGCGCAGGGCCTTTTTGAAGCGCTGAGCGTGCGGCCCTTGGGCGTGCGCGACTGACGAGCCGCCCTACACAGGTCGTCTGGATCGTGTGTGTATAACAGGGAGGAAACCCAATGAAAAAGAGATGGCTTGCGGCGCTGCTGTGTGCGGTGCTAGGGATATCCCTGGCGATTCCGCCGGCAGCGGCGGGCGAGGAAGCGCGCACCCTTACGCTGGCCGATTACCGCGACAAGATGCGCGCCGGGTGGCTGGGCAAGATGGTGGGCGTGAGCGCGGGCATCCTCAGTGAGTTCCACTACCGGGGCGAGATTGCGCCTGAGAGCGTGGTGCCCCGCTGGGATGGAACGCTGCTCTCGCTCGGCGCGGCGGAGGACGACATCTACCTGCCGTTTGTGCTGCTGCAGCAAATGGATGCGCAGGGTGTGGGCATTTCCGCGCGGGAGATGGCCATCGCGCTCTATCCCTACAGCTTTGAATTCTGGAATGGGCATTACACAACCTTTGAATTTGGCATCGCCCCGCCGGACGCGGGACACCCGGCCTACGCGCCCTTTCCCGATGGGCTCAGCTACTCGTTCGCCGCCGATTACTCGGGGTTGATCGCGCCCGGTTGCCCGGCCATTCCGGTGGAGCTGGCCGACCGGTTTGCCTCCATGCTGGTGTACGGCGACGGCATCTACGGCGGCGCGTACATCGGCGCGTTGTACAGCGAGGCCTTCTTTTCGCAAGATATGGAGCAGGTGGTGCGTACCGCGCTCACCGCCACGCCGGAGGAGAGCTGGCTGCACGAGGCCATTGCCGATACCCTGGCCTGCTACGAGGCCGATCCCGCCGATTGGGAAGCCGCGTGGCGGTTCATCACGCAGAAGTATTTCCTGCGCGCGGATTACAATTGGATTCAGTGGCCGTACGGCGGGCGTACCGGCGGCATCGATCTGGATTCCAAGCTCAATTGCGCCTACGCGACCATCGCGCTGCTCTACGGCGGCGGCGATATCGAGCGGACGCTGAGCCTTGCGATCCGCTGCGGGCAGGATGCCGATTCCAACGCGGCCAATGCGCTGGGCGTGCTGATGACCAGCAAGGGCTGGGATGCGGTGCCCGATGCATACAAGCAGGGGCTTTCCTCTTTGCCGAAAATTCGTTATGCGAATGCAACATTTGAAGCGCTGGTGGAGGTCACCGAGCGCGTGGCGCTGGCGGCGCTTGACCAGGCGGGAGCGGCTGTGGATGAGGCGGGCGGAGTGCTGACCATCCCGGCTATTCCACTCGAAATCCCGCAGGTGCAGAACAGCAAAAAGCCGGGAGCGCTCGCCGACAGCCTCTTTTCCGCGCAGGAGATGGCCCGCATGGGCAAGCCTGCGCTGCAGGATGGTGGCTTTGAAGCCGATTGGCACACCGAGCTGTATCCGCCGTGGATGTTTTCCGGCAACGGTAGCGGAGGGATCGATCTGCGCCAGGGCAAGGCCCGAACCGGGGCGAACAACGCCTGGCTCTCGGCTCTCCCCAGCCTGGAGGTTGCGCTTTCGCAGCACCGCATCTTTGTGGAGCCGCAGGCCCGCTATACGCTTTCCTGCTCGGTGCGATCGTCTGCCAACTTCGAGGGCGTGGAGCTTTCGGCGCATGTTTCGGGGGAGGGCGGCGCAAAGCTTGGCGGCGTGCAGCTGCCTGCGTCCGCACAGTATGAGACGATCGAATGGACATTCGAAACCGGCGACGCGTCGGTGATCGATGTGCGCATCGGCTACACGGGCGGCGCGGAAAAATCCTGGTTGCAGATCGACGATGTAACGCTGATGCGCGCCCAATAATGTTATGGGCGCAGCGATAGGGAGGTGAGCGAGCATGGATAGCCCGAAGAAGCCGACCATTCGGGATGTGGCGGCGGCTTCGCAGGTGTCGGTGGCGACCATATCGCGCTACCTGACGGGAAGCCTGCCGGTATCGGCTATGGCGGCGGAGCGAATCCAGCGCGCCATCGACGCGCTGCAGTACACCCCCGATCGTATCGCGCAGGGGTTGAAGACCCGCCGCATGAACCAGATCATGCACGTCGTGCCCGATATCACCAACCCTTACTACGCGCGCATGTACCGCCATGTGCAAACGCTGGCCGCGGAGAGAGGGTACACGGTCATGCTGTTCGATACCGCCGAGCAGGAGAAGAACGAGATGCGCGCGGTGGAGCTCTTCGCGCAGCGAGATGCGGATGGTCTCATCTTTTGCACGATTGGCCGGAGCGAAGGCGCGCTGCGGCGGCTCAAGGAGATTGGCCGGCCCACCGTGCTGACCTCGCGCGTGGACGAGCTGCACTTCGATACGCTCTACAGCCCCGGCGGGCACGGCATCTACCTGGCCGCCCAGCACCTGCTCGAGCTGGGCCATCACGACATCGCCTACGTGGGTGGCCCATCGGATTCTATCATCAACATCCGCCGGAAATCCGGCTTTATGAAGGCGATGCAGGAGGCCGGAGCAGCGTGCAGCCCCGATCACATGTTTGAGATGGATTTCTCCATGGAGAGCGGCTACCGCGCGGGCGTGTATCTGTTGGGCATCGGCAAGCGACCCACCGCTATCTGCTGCGCGAACGACATGCTGGCCATGGGCGTGATGCAGGCGCTGCACGAGCGCGGGGTGCGCATACCGGAGGATATTTCGCTCACCGGAGAGGACGATATCGAGTATGTGCGCGTGTGCAGGCCTAGCCTGACCACCATTCGCAACCCGAGCGGATTCGTGGCCGAGCACGCGGTGCGCATGCTCATCGAACGCATAGAAGGACGCTACGAGGGCGAACCGCGCGAGGTGGTCTGCGGGCGTGAATTGGTGGTGCGACAATCGACCTGTGCGCCGCAGCCCTCTGCGTGAGGACCCGTGCGGGTGCTTTTGCTCGGCAAGGCATTGCGACGGGGCATTGCGACGGGGCATTTAGGGGAAGAGCATCGCAAGCGCGGCGCTCTTCCTTTCGTTAGGGCAGTTCGTATATCCGGTCACGCAAGAGCGCAATTCCTGGGGCTAATACTCCTCCTCGATAGATTTCCGGCATATCTCGCGGATCTTTATCCGAATGGCGTTGTGGCGCATCGGTCAGCGTAGCGGCGGGATACGCCTCCCTCAGGCTCCTAGCCATTCGCAAAAATCTTCCGCGATCTATTGCGTGAAACCGAACGAGGACTAGTATAAAGAGGATTTCGCTCCCGTGGGAGCGACCGGAGGGCTTTGCGGTCGCCCTCCGGCCACCTTCGCGGCGCGTCTGCCAAGTTTCTTGTTGCAAATGCGCTGAGCATGTCCGGTCACGTTGTGTTTGCAACTCCAACCGGTATATGGTAAACTTCGAGTATCGATTAGGTTCACCGCAAAGCGCGGGTGCGGAGCCTTGTTTGTTCTTCGTAATAGAATAGGAGGGGAACGCATGAAAGGGATTATCCTTGCGGGCGGTGCGGGCACGCGCTTGTTTCCGCTCACCATGGTTACCAGCAAGCAGCTCCTTCCGGTGTACGACAAGCCCATGATATACTATCCTATTTCCACTCTGATGCTGGCGGGGATTCAGGATATCCTCATCATTTCCACGCCTGAGGATACACCTCGCTTCGAGCATCTGCTGGGCGATGGGGCACACTTCGGGGTGCACCTGAGCTACGCGGTGCAGCCCTCGCCCGATGGGCTCGCCCAGGCGTTCATCATTGGCGAGCAGTTCATTGCCGACGAGGCCTGCGCGCTGGTGCTGGGTGACAACATTTTCTACGGCAACGGCTTTGGCAAAATCCTGCGTGGGGCCGTGGAGAATGCTGTGCAGAATGCTCGGGCCATGGTGTTCGGCTACTACGTGACCGACCCGCAGCGGTTTGGCGTGGTTTCCTTCGATGAGGAGGGCCACGCGGTTTCGCTGGAGGAAAAGCCTGCGCACCCGAAATCCAACTACGCGGTGACGGGTCTATACTTCTATCCGCCGCAGGTTGCCGCGCGGGCAAAGCGGGTGGAGCCCTCGTCCCGGGGCGAGCTGGAGATCACCACCCTCAACGAGATGTACCTGCACGACAACCTGCTGGACGTGCAGCTGCTGGGCCGCGGCTTCTCCTGGCTGGATACCGGCACCATGGATAGCCTGGTGGATGCCGCCGATTTCGTGTGCATGGTGGAAAAGCGCCAGGGTATCAAGATTTCCGTACCCGAGGAGATCGCCTACCGCAACCACTGGATCGACAAGGAGAAAATGCTGGAATCCGCCGCTCGCTACGGCAAGAGCCCTTACGGCGAGTACCTCCGGGTGGTGGCTGAGGGCAAGGTGTACTAGCGGTTCCCGGTTGTGGAAAACACGCACATACGGAGGAAGTACCATGAAAATGCTCGTAACTGGAGGCGCAGGCTTCATCGGCGCCAACTTTATCTTTTACCAGCTGGAAAAGCATCCCGAGGACAGCATCGTCTGCGTGGACAAGCTGACCTACGCGGGCAATCTCTCCACGCTGGCCGCCGCGCTGGAGCGCCCCAACTTCCGCTTTGAAAAGCTCGATATCTGCGATCGCGCCGCGATCTTCCAGCTTTTTGAGGCGGAGAAGCCCGATGTGGTGATCAACTTTGCCGCCGAATCCCACGTCGACCGCTCCATCGAAAATCCCGAAGTGTTTTTGCAGACCAATATACTGGGCACCCAGGTGCTCATGGATGCCTGCCGCAAGGTTGGCATTCAGCGCTACCATCAGGTCTCTACCGATGAGGTGTACGGCGATTTGCCGCTCGACCGCCCGGATTTGTTCTTCACCGAGGAAACGCCGATTCATACCAGCAGCCCGTACAGTGCTTCAAAGGCCTCCGCTGATTTGCTGGTGCTGGCCTACTCCCGCACCTTCGGCCTTCCCGTGAGCGTTTCACGCTGCTCCAATAACTACGGGCCCTATCATTTTCCCGAAAAGCTGATCCCGCTCATGATCGCCAACGCGCTGGCCGACAAGCCGCTTCCCGTGTACGGCACGGGCGAGAACATACGCGATTGGCTCTACGTGGAGGATCATTGCAAGGCCATCGACCTGATCGTGCGCAAGGGTCGCGTGGGTGAAGTGTACAACATCGGCGGCCACAACGAGATGCGCAACATCGATATCGTAAAGATGATTTGCGCGGCGCTGGGCAAGCCCGAAAGCCTGATTACCTACGTGACCGACCGCAAGGGCCACGATCTGCGCTACGCCATCGATCCCGCGAAGATCCACGGCGAGCTGGGCTGGTTGCCCGAAACCAAGTTTGCCGAGGGCATCGCCAAGACCATCGATTGGTACCTGACCCACCGCGAATGGTGGGAGACCATTGTTTCCGGCGAGTACCGGGATTATTACGCGAAGATGTACGCGAACCGGTAATGAGGCAGAAGCAATGGAGCAAAAGCAATGAAACAAAAGCAATGAAACAGAAGCAATGAAACAGAAGCAATGAAACGGAAGTAGCGAAACAAAAGCAATGATGTAGAATCGATAAGGGGGATACCGCCATGCCAAGCGAGGCGATCCGGCAAGCGATTGAACAGGGAAAAACATACCTCGGCATCGAATTTGGTTCCACGCGCATCAAGGCGGTGCTGGTGGATGCCCAGTGTAGCCCCATCGCGGAGGGTGGGCACACCTGGGAAAATCGGCTGGAGAACGGAATCTGGACCTATCGGCTGGAGGACGTTTGGGGCGGGTTGGCGGCTTGCTACCAATCGCTGAAGCAGGATGTTTTCGCAAAGTACGGCCTTTCGCTGACCCGCGTGGGCGCGATCGGCATCAGCGCGATGATGCATGGCTACCTGCCCTTTGATGCGCAGGGAAGCCTGCTTACGCCCTTCCGCACCTGGCGCAACACCATCACCGGCCAAGCGGCCGAGGAGCTGACCGCCCTGCTGGGTTTCAATATTCCGCAGCGCTGGAGCATCGCGCACCTGGATCAGGCCATACTCGGCGGCGAGGAGCACGTGGGGCAGATCGCCTTCCTAACCACGCTGGCGGGCTACGTGCACTGGCGGCTGACCGGGCAAAAGGTGCTGGGCGTGGGTGATGCCTCGGGCATGTTCCCCATCGATTCGCAGACGGGCCTGTACGATGCCGCGATGCTGCGAAAGTACGAAGCGCGCATTGCCGCGCGCAAGCTGCCCTGGACGCTGGAGGCGATCCTGCCCAAGGTGCTGAACGCTGGGGATGCGGCGGGCACGCTGACCGAGGCGGGCGCAAAGCTGCTCGATCCCTCCGGAGAGTTGGAGGCGGGGATGCCGCTCTGCCCGCCCGAGGGCGACGCAGGCACGGGCATGGTGGCTACCAACAGCGTGGCTCCGCGCACAGGCAACGTATCGGCGGGCACCTCCATATTCGCCATGCTGGTGCTGGACAAGGCGCTTTCGAAGGTGCACAGCGAGATCGATATGGTGACCACGCCCTCGGGCCGTCCGGTCGCGATGGCGCATTGCAACAACTGTACCTCCGATTTGAACGCCTGGGTGAACGTGTTTGCCGAGTTCGCGGGCGCGCTGGGCGAAAAAGCGGACATGAATACCATTTACGGTCTGCTGTACAACAAGGCCCTGGAGGGCGAGAAGGATTGCGGCGGACTGCTCTCCTACAATTACTTCTCCGGCGAGCACGTGACCGGGCTGACCGAGGGGCGGCCGCTATTCGTACGTCAGCCTGATAGCGCCTTTACGCTTGCCAACTTCATGCGCTCGAATTTGTATGCGGCGCTGGCGACGCTCAAGATCGGCGTGGACATCCTGCTCTGCGAAGAGAAGGTGAGCATCGATCAGGTGTACGGGCACGGCGGGCTCTTCAAGACCGAGGGCGTAGGCCAGCGCATGTTGGCGGCGGCCATTCGTACGCCGGTTTCCGTAATGGAGACTGCGGGCGAGGGCGGCGCTTGGGGCATCGCACTGTTGGCGGCTTTCGCGGCGCAGCGCAGCGGGAGCGAAACGCTGGAAGCGTACCTGGAAAAGCAGGTATTTGCGGGAAAGAGCTGCAAGACGTTGAAGCCTGATCCGGCGGACGAGGCAGGCTTCGATGCCTACCTGGCGCGCTATGTGGCCGGGTTGCCCATCGAGCGGGCGGCGGTGGCGATACTCCGGTAAGCGAATAGGGTTGGTACAAAGAAGGGGGCCGCCTCGCGCGTGCCCCCGGTTTTTCATACAATGAATGATTCCTCGGTTAAAAGTAGGCAAGGGTGCATGCTGAATATGCGTGCAAGATGAACAATACTAGTCCTCGTTAGATTTCACGCAAACCACAGTTCAAGTTTCACACTTGAGCAGCACAGGGGCCACTCGGAAATGTGTGTTTCAACATTCATCCTCTAATTTCAGGTGAGCGAATGGCGGAACTCTTTTACTGGAGTGCAGCGCTTTTCATACCGGCGCGTTGACTTTATATCTTTTTTGGGTATAATAAAAGCGAGGTGAATGCACTTTATGGAACGAAAAATCACCGCCGCGCTTTTGAAGTGGAAGGAAAACGAGCGCCGCAAGCCCCTGATCCTGTACGGCGCGCGGCAAGTAGGCAAGACCTATGCCGCCATTTCCTTCGGGAAACAACACTATAAGAACACCGTGTACATCAACATGGAAGACTCGTCGCGCTTTCAGGACATCTTCGAGCGCGATCTGGACAC
>JAVBLJ010000025.1:0-34608 GCA_031553615.1 Eubacteriales bacterium | reverse complement strand
ACGTGCAGATGGAATGCACGCTGATCACCCCCATCGCCATCGAAGAGAAGCTGCGCTTCGCTATCCGCGAAGGCGGCCGTACCGTGGGCTCGGGCGTCGTCACCAAGGTTCTGGAAGACCCCAAGAAGTAAGCGGCACGTTACATCAAAAGGCTCCGGCGTATGCCGGGGCCTTTTTTGCGCGTGCGAGTGCGGAGCGACGTCCGTCCGGCGCGCTTCGCGAGTTGACAACGGTGAAAAATGCGGGTAGAATCCCAACATAAGCAAAAGAAAAGCAGCGTTTTCCAGCAGCCTTCCCCGAGGAAGGGCGCCGGAGCGCTTGTTTGATGTGGAGGAGCGAAGAATGATCCAGATCGAGAGGCAGGCGGGGGATCGCACCCAAGCCATTCAGGCGGCGATCGACAGGGCGGCGGCCCAGGGTGGCGGGCGAGTAATACTATCGGCGGGCGAGCACGTGACGGCATCGCTCGAGCTCAAATCCAACGTGGAGCTTTTCCTGGAAGCCGGGGCGGTGCTTCGGTTCACCGATGCGCCGGACGCGTATCCGGTGCTGCGCACGCGCTGGGAGGGCTTTGAGCAAGAGAATTACCGCGCTCTGCTGTACGCAAAGGGCGCGGAAAACATTGCGATTACGGGCTTGGGCACCGTCGAGGGCCAGGGCGCGCGCTGGTGGGCTGCCTTCCGGGAGGGCTCCCTTCGGGCCGCCCGCCCGTGCATGATCGGCTTTGAGGATTGCGTACGCGTGCGCATCGAGGGGGTCAAGCTGCACAACAGCCCGGCCTGGACGGTGCATCCGCTACGCTGCGAAAACGTGGCCATCCGCGATTTAACCATCGTCAACCCAGCGGATTCGCCCAACACCGATGGCATCGACCCGGAGAGCTGCCGCAACGTGCGCATCGCAGGCTGCCACATCGATGTGGGCGATGATTGCATCGCCGTGAAGGCCGGCACCGAGGATGCGGAATCACCCGTGCCCTGCGAAAACATCACCATCACCGGCTGCACCATGCTGCACGGCCACGGCGGCGTGGTGCTGGGCAGCGAAATGAGCGGCGGCATCCGGCGCGTGGTGGTGTCGAGCTGCGTGTTCGATGGGGTGGATCGAGGAATCCGCATCAAGTCGCGGCGGGGCCGCGGCGGCGCGGTGGAGGACATGTTGGTGCAGGGCGTGATCATGCGCGACGTGCTCTGCCCGTTCGTGATCAACCTGCTTTACTTCTGCGGCAAGGGCGGCAAGGACCCCATCGTATCCGATCCGGCGGCGCAGGCGGTGGATGCGAGCACCCCGGCGGTGCGGCGCATCCGGCTCAGCGACGTGGAGGCGCGCGGCGTGCGTAGCGCGGCGGCCTGCCTGTATGGCCTGCCCGAATCCCCGCTGGAGGACATCAGCCTGCGCGGCGTGAGCATCGAGCTGGTGCGCGCCGAGCCCGACGTGCCCGCCATGAACAGCGTGCAGGAGCCCATCACCCTGGGCGGTGTGTTTGCGCGGCACGTGCGCGGCCTGGAGATGAGCGGCGTGCGCATCGTGGGCTGCGCGGGTCCGGAGCACCATTTTACCGACGTGGAGCTGTAGACGCTCACGCAAAGCGATAGGGGGATGAGCCATGGATACGGTGAATCAGGGCAAGGCTTGGCACAGGCTGGTGGCGGATAGCCTCATGGCGCGGGAGGGCTTGCTCACCCGCAGCTGGTCGTACGATTACGGCGTGGTATTTAACGGCATGATCGCGCTGCACGCGCAAACCGGGGAGGAGGCCTACCTCCGCTACATCCGCGAGAGCATGGATTCCTTTTTAGAGGACGGGGGGCGCAGCATCCGCGATTGCGATTGCGCCACGTTCAACCTCGATCACATCAACAACGGCAAAATCCTGCTCTTTCTCTACGCGCAGACCGGTGAGGCTAAGTACAGGGCCGCCGCCGACCTGCTGCGGGCCCAGCTGGCAAGCCATCCGCGCACTCCCCAGGGCGGATTTTGGCATAAGCTGATTTATCCGCAGCAGATGTGGCTGGATGGGCTGTACATGGCCGAGCCTTTCTACGCGCGGTACACCGTGGAGTTTGAAAACGGCGCGGCATTGGACGATGTAGCCCGCCAGTTTGCCCTCATCTACGAAAAAACCTTCGACCCTGCCACCGGGCTCTGCCGGCACGCCTGGGATAGCGCATGCGCGCAGCCCTGGGCGGACAAGGCGACCGGGCAATCGCAGCACGCGTGGGGCCGGGCGATGGGCTGGTATATGGCTGCGCTGGTCGATACGCTGCCGTTCTTCCCGCCAGAGCATCCCGGCCATGCGCAGCTTCGCGGCATACTGAACCGCCTCGCGGACGCGCTGTATGCTGCGCAGGATCGGCCTTCGCACACCTGGAATCAGGTGCTGGATGCGCGGGAGCGACCGGGAAACTATCTGGAATCCTCGTGCTCGGCGCTGTTTACCTACGCATTTTTGAAAGGCGCGCGGCTGGGCTTCCTGCCTGCGGAATACCGCGATCGGGGTCGCGAGGCGTTCGAGGGATTGGTCACCCAGTTCATCCAATGGGTGAATGGGCAGCCCATCGTCACCAAGTGCTGCCAGGTGGGCGGGCTGGGCGGGGATGCCCATCGCGAGGGCACGTTCGCCTACTACCTGTCCGAGCCCATCATCGCCAACGATTTGAAGGGCACCGGGGCGTTTATCCTGGCCGCATGCGAGCGGGCATTGCTGGATGCTTGAGGGAGCGGGGGAGGGGTTATCTATGCGGTTACGGCGCATTCGGCAGGAACGGAACGAGTTCAGCGGCGCGGCCACCCGCATTGCGGTGTCGTATAGCGCCTTTTTGCTGCTGTGCCTTGCGCTTGCGCTCATGCTCTACCTCGCCTCCGTATCTAGCGCACGCGAAAGCTATTGGCAGCAGCGCACCTCCATGCTGCAAGCCACGGTCAGCAAGATGGACGACCGGCTTGCGGCGATGGAGGCCTACGCGCGCCAGCTTTCCAGCGACGATGCCTTCCTTCGCCTGGCCAACGAGCCTGATAACCAGGGCCGCTCCTTTTACTACACGGCTTATACCATGATGGAATTGCTCAACCTGCGCTATTTCAGCCTCTCCTCGCTGCCGGTCGAGTGGTGCTACGCCTACCTGCGCAACAGTGAGTATATCCTGGCAGGCAGTGAGTTCGGCACAGCGGACCTCTACTACCGGCGCTACCGTTCCTTCAAGCCCGGCGGGTTTGAGGCATGGCGCGCGCTGATGCTGGACGCGGAGGGCGGGGATTACACCTTCTCCATGACGCCCTTCACCGGCGAGCCCGAGGCCTACGCGACGCGCTGGGATCTCAACATGATCTCGCACCGCACCATCCCCGCGACGATCTGCTTTGAGTGGGACATGCCCAAGCTGCGCGGCGGGCTTCTGCCTGCGGATGCGCCGTGGGCCAGGCTCGCCGTGACCGACGCGGCGGGCCAGCCGGTGATGCACCTGAACGCCGATCGCGAGAGCGAGGGTGAGCCGGTGCGGGTGCTGCATGCGCAATCGGCCAAGAATGGCTGGAGCTATGCGCTGGAGCTGCCCATGCGCATGGGCGACGATGCGCTGGATGTCCACAGCGGCCTGTTCATCGTGCTCTTCCTGCTGGCGGCGGCGCTGGGTGCAGTGTTTGTGGCCTGGATGGTGCGGCGCAACATGCAGCCCATTCGGCAGCTCAGCCAAAGCCTGAGCGAAGCGCGTGCCGGGCACGAGAGCCTGGAGGACGACCTGGAGCGCCAGCGCCCCCTGCTGTATCCTGCCTACACCCGGCGCCTGTTGACCGGCCACATCGCCTCGCGGGAGGAAGCCGAGCACATTGTGCAATTCTTGGGGCTGGAGGGCGCGGCGTTCTACTGTGCGCTGTACATGGTGCTCTACCAAAGCGGGCAGGGGGAGGACGATAGCCGCGAGCAAAACGCCATCGTGCAGGAGGCGATCGAGCGCATTCTGCGCACCGATTACCCTGCGTGGAGTTATGTCGCTTCGGAGCGCACGTACGTGGCGCTCATCGCGTTCGGCGAGGGCACCGCGGATCCGCTCATGGAGATTCAGCGTCGGTTCCTGCTGCTGCACGATGAGCTGCTGGAGCAGCATTCCTGCTGGCTGCTGACCGGCATGGGCAGCATGCGCATGCAGGCGCTGAACATCTGGGAAAGCTACGAGCAAGCGCGCTCCGCCTCCCGCTACACAGCCCGCAACCATATTTTCATCCCCTACGAGCTGATCCGCAAGGATTCCAACGCCGTGTACTACCCGGCGGAGATTGCTACCAAGCTGCTGCGTTTTATCACCAGCGGCAACCGGGCGCAGGTGGCGGAGATGTTTGGCCTCATTCGGCGCGAGAACGTGGAGGAGCGCACGCTGCCCGCCAACCTTTTCGATTTTTTGCTTTCCGATCTGCGCAACACGCTGCTCAAGGCACGGTTCTCGCTGCAGGCGGTTTCCCAGGAGCAGGAGGCGCAGCTCGCGGCCCTGGATGCGCGCTTTAACGAGCCGCTCACCTTTGGGCAGTGCGAGAGCATCGCGCTGGAGCTCTGCGGTGTGTTCGAGCAGCCGGTTCCCGAGGAAAACCCCATTCCCGGCGTGGAGCTCTACATCCAGGAGAACTACAAGAACCCCTCGATCTGCCTCAACCTGCTCTCGGATCGCTTCCATCTTTCCGAAAGCTACCTTTCGCATCTTTTCAAGGAGCGAACGGGCACCAACTTCTCGGTCTATCTCGAGAACCTGCGCTTGGCCGAGGCGGTGCACCTGCTGGAGAGCGGAAACGCTGCCGTGAGCGACGTTTACCAGGAGGTGGGGTACATCAACGCCGCCACCTTCCGCCGAGCGTTCAAGAAAAAGTACGGCTTCACCCCCAGCGAAATACGCTCCGCACCCGACCTCAGCCGGTGAGACGCTTTTGCGGAAAATCATGTCGCGTCCCTCCTCTTTTTTGGGCAGATACAAGGGCTGCGCAAGATTTGTACCTTCATTCAAGAAACGCTCCTTGCGTGTTTTGGGGGCCCTGTGCTATCGTGATGGCACAGGGAGCGCAGCGAGATGCGCCCCAAACCCAAAAAGAGCTGAAAGGTAGGACTGCTCATGAAGAAGGTATTTGCACTCAGCCTGGTCCTGGCCCTGCTGCTGACCCTCGTGCCCGCGACCTTCGCCTCCGCTACCGAAGTCGCCAAGCCCGAGAAGATCACCATCATGGTCAATGGCACCGTATTCACCAAGGAAAACGCCCAGGATAAGTTCGAAGCCCGCTGGGAAGAGCTGACCGGCATTGATCTGGTGATCATCCAGACCGATCACGACGCGTACTTCGACGTGCTGGGCCAGACCATCGCCTCGGGCGAGTGGCCGGACGTCATCATCCTCTCCTCCTCCTATTACACCAACTATGCCAGCGAAGGCGTGCTTTGGGACATGACCGATGCGTGGGCCCATAGCGAAACCCACAACTCGGGCCGCTACACCGGCGAAGCCGTGCTGGACGGCCTGAAGATTGGCGGCAAGCTCTACGGCTTCACCCCCACCCGCGGCAATGGCTGCTTGACCTACATCAAGAAGGCGTGGCTGGACAATTGCGGCCTGACCGCCCCCACCAATTACGCCGAGTATGAAGCCATGCTCAAGGCCTTCACCGAGGGCGATCCGGATGGAAACGGCGTCAACGGCGATACCTACGGCGTAAGCGCTGCTGGCATCATCGGGCCGGAAGCCCCGTGGACCAACTACCTGCCCGAATTCTACCAGGATGCTTACCCGGACTTCTACCAGAAGGAAGACGGCACTTGGGTCGACGGCTTCACCGAGGAGGCCATGAAGGGCGCGTTGGAGCGCCTGCAGGCCGCCTATCAGGCCGGCTACATCGACAAGGAAAGCCTGACCAACGGCACCAAGGATTGCCGCAACAAGTACTTCGAAGATAAGTTCGGCGTGTTCACCTACTGGGCGGGCACCTGGGCTGCCAACCTCAAGACCAGCCTGGAGGCCAATGGCCGCAATGGCGAGCTGGTCGCCATTCCCCCGATCGCCGAGGTGGGCGCATACTTTGATCGCGTGCCGGGCACCTGGTCGATCACCACCGCCTGCAAGAACCCCGAGGGCGTGTTCAAGTACTTCATCGACACCATGATGGATGGCGGCGACATGCAGTTCCTGTGGACCTACGGCGTGGAAGATGTGCACTGGAGCCGCAAGGCCGAGACCCTCGACCTGGGCAAGGCCGAGAAGAATCCCACCTACACCGAGGGCCAATTCCACATGCTGGAGAGCCTCGAAATCGCCGATACGCAGTACACCAAGCACCACATCGATCCCGGCATCAGCTTGGCCTCCTTCAAGGAAGGGTACGAGGATCCCGCTGCGGTGGCGATGTCGGCGGAAGCCAAGGCCTCTTCGGAGCTGTTCAACGCGAATTCCCGCATGGCCTACATGCCCGTAAGCACCGAGGCGATGGGCCTGTACAACGGCGACCTGATGACCCTCAAGCGCGAGCTGGTGGCGCTGGTTGCAACCCAGGGCATGTCCTACGACGACGCCATGGCCCGGTTTGCGGCCGACGGCGGCGCCGAGTGGTCCGCGAAGATCGTGGAATCGCTCAACGCGCTGGGCAAGTAATCGCTTCGAAAACGAACCGAAAATAGGCCGAAGATAGGCTAACACGGCAGGGGCCGCCGCATCGCTTGCAAACCTTGCGGCGGCCTCTGCTTACCCCTCGTGCCGCTTAGCGCTAGGGACCTTGCCGGAACCTTGCCGCAAGCACAACGCAGGATGCGGGATGAAGCAGTAATAGGATAAAACGGAAAGGAGGTTGCGCCCATGATCTCATCGCCTACGGCCATCCGCCCTCGGAAGAAATCGCTCTCGGTGCGCCTTTATCAGTATCGGTGGTTCTACCTTTTCTTTTTGCCGGTGTTCATTTTTGCGCTCTTATTCCATTACGCGCCCATGGCGGGCATCTATCTATCCTTCACGAACTACAAGGCCATCAAGGCCCCTGTCTGGGTGGGGTTGGAAAACTTTCAACGCATGTTCAACATGCCGAACTTCTGGAAATCCTTTACCAACACGCTGGAAATCAGCATGCTTAAGCTTGTGCTCAACACAGTGATGGCGGTCGTCATTTCACTGTTGCTTAATGAGATCGTCGGCCTGCGCCGCAAAAAGCTCGCGCAGACGATCATTTACCTGCCGCACTTTATGTCCTGGGTCGTTACGGCCTCGGTGTTCCAGCTCATGCTGGCGCCCACCACCTCCGGCCTGGTCAATCAGCTGCTCATCAACATGGGCATCCTCCAAAAGGGCCAGGAGATTTACTTTTTAGGCACAAAGGAATGGTGGCGGCCCGCCTATTTCGTGATCAATATCTGGAAGGACACCGGCTGGGGCACCATCATCTTCATGGCGACGCTGGCGGGCATCAATCCGGAAATCTACGAGGCCGCCAGCATCGACGGTGCGGGCCGTTGGCAAAAGATGACCTATGTGACCCTGCCCTCGCTGGCCAATACCATCATCATCGTGTTTATACTCAATCTGGCCAAGGTGCTCAACCTGTTTGAATCGGTGTTCGTGCTGCAGAACGACGCGGTGATGCAGGAATCCAACGTGTTGGCCACCTACATCTACGCGCAGACCTTCAACGGCCTATCCATACCCAACTACGGCTACACCACGGCCATCGGCCTGTTCCGCTCGGTCATCAGCTGTTTCCTGGTGCTGATTTGCAACTACGCCAGCAAAAAGGTCCGCGGGCGCGGAATCGTGTAAGAGGAGGGATGCAACGTGACCCAGCAAGCAACCGTACACCGCGCCGTGCGGCCCCGTAAGCGCTTCAAGTTCCCGCTGTTTTCCCTGTTCATCGGCCTGTTCTTCCTGCTGTTTTGCGGGTTCATACTCATTCCGATGTACAAGGTGCTGGTCGATTCGTTCGATCTGCGCACCGCCTATGGCATGAAGCTTTTCCCCGAAAAGTTTGGCCTTGCGGGGTACATATCGGTATTTACCAACGTTTCGCTTTACCAGCCGTTGATCATTTCATTGATCTGTACCGTTACGGGCACGCTCATGGGCCTGATTCTTTCCACGCTGGGCGCCTACGTGCTCATTCAAACGGACATGCCCGGCCGCACCTTCTTTGCGGGCTTCCTGCTGTTCACCATGATATTCGATGGCGGCATGATCCCGCGCTACCTGGTGCTGCGCCAACTGGGCATGACCAACACGCTTTGGGCGGTGACGCTGGTGCCGGCCATCAACGTGTTCAACCTGGTGCTCATGCGCAACTTTTTTGAGGGGATTCCGCAGAGCCTGTTTGAATCGGCCACGCTGGATGGCTGCACGCCGATGCAGATATTCGTGCGCATCGTGCTGCCGCTTTCAAAGGCCGCGCTGGCTTCGGTCGGCCTCATGTTCGCGGTCAGCTATTGGAACGATTACACCAACTACAAGCTCTATATCACCAATTCGGGGCTGTACAACTTTCAAATGAAGCTGCGCAGCATCATGATGGGCAGCGATCTGCCCCAGCCGCAGGGCGGCGCGACCGAAAACACCGTGCACAATGCCGCCGTCATCGTGGCGATCATACCGTTCATGATCCTTTACCCGTTTTGCCAGAAGTATTTTGTGAAGGGCATCAACATCGGGGCAGTGAAGGAATAGGGGGGCAGGCTGGGCTAGTCTGCGCTACGAATCAAAGGGAAGCCGGGGGATGTCGCAGAGCGGCATCCTTTTCTGCCTTTCGACGAGGTGAAATGGCTTAAAAGAATTATTAGCTTCCTGTGTGCTATTTTGAAGGAGATATGGGCCAGAAGAGCAAATATTGTCATATTATACGAAAGCGGTGATGACGTGTTCTTTTTTGCGCTGACGGAAATCAAAAGTGATAGCGATCGGCAGCTCATCGATTCAATTTACCGAGCCTATCGCAACATGATGTTCTATCAAGCGTCCCTTGTGCTCGGGAACGACACCGAGACCGAGGATGTGCTTACCGAATGCTGGATTGCCTTGTGCAAGCACGTGAGCACATTGCGCGAGCTGCAAGAGCGTTCATCGGAGGATTTGCGCAGGTACCTGTCGCGCAGCGTGAAGAACACGGCGCTTAACTACGTGAAGGCGAAGGGAAGAAAGCCCGAGGTGCTGCTTGCGCAGTACGATGAGCGCTTGCGGGCGCTGCGCGGAAGGGAATACACCGCCTCGGGCAGGGATTCGCGCGAAAAGACCGAAGAGATCAAGAACCTATTTCGAGCCTTGCCCATCGCGCATAGCGAGATATTGCAAATGAAGTACACCGACCGAATGGACGACAAGCAGATCGCTACCCACTTTGGCTTACAGAAGGACAGCGTGCGCGCCTACGTATCCGCGGCGAGGCGGAAGGCACGTGAGGTTTTGCAGGAAATGAGGCGGGAACGCTATGAGTGAAGGACGCGGTCTACCCTCGCGGCAAGAGCAGCTGTACGAGGGGATAGATGAATATTTGATAGAGGGCTCAGTGCTTGAGCTGGCGGATGAAGAGGCCGAGCTCATAGAGCGTGAGGCTGAAACGCCGGAGGTGCGGGCGAGTGCCGATGCGTTCTACGAACACTTCGACCTCAAGATGGATCGTATCATCGGAACCGGTCTGCGCCGCCAGAGGACGCAGCGTCGATTGCGAGTACAGGTTCCGCGCATCGCCCGTGCGGCGGCGATTATCGTGGCTGTGTTGGCGCTGGGCATTTCCAGCGCGGCGGCGTTCGTGCCTGCGGTTCGGGTGGCGGTGATGCAGCTGTTTGCCAACGTTGGCGAAAAGTACGCCGAGTTGGAGCTGCTCTTTGATCCGGTGCCGGGCGATTGGCGGGGCGAGTATTACCCGACCTACATCCCGGCGGGGTACGAAGTGGCGTTGGTTGATTCGGTGGCGGATATGGGCCGAGTTTTTTATATCAGGGGCAGTGCGCGGTACTTGCGATTCTACGAGAGCGTCGAGGCGGTGAAGGTTAACCTGGACACCGAGGATTCGGTCGTTAAAGAACTTCAGATTCACGGGAACCGGGCGCTTCTGATGTTCAAAGAAGGGGGATACTGGATTAGCTGGGCCGAAGGCACGAAGTTTCTCATGCTTTTCGCGAATGAAACGGAAGAGGAAACTGTGCGGATCGCGGAGAGCGTTAAACCGATAAGCAAAAATTGACATTTTTCGTATTTGCCCCCTCTGTTGTTATATAGTGTAGGACACAAAATAACACACAGAGGGGGTTTGTAGTTGAAAAAAGTTATTCTGGTGCTCATCGTGGTTGCCCTGATTGCGGTCTCTGCTGCGGCCTTTGCGCGCTATTCGGACATTGCGACCATTGCGGCGGGGCTTTCGCTCTCGGGCAGTACGGCCAACGTCACCGGCGAGGTTTCTGCGCAGGACATCCCTTCGGCGGTGTCGGTCGTCGTTCGCCTGGAGCAGAAAACCGGTGAGTCGTGGTCGACGGTCACCAGTTGGACGAAATCCAGCACCATGTCCGCACTGGCGGGCGGCACCTACACGCTGCCGCAGCGCGGCACCTACCGCACCAAGACCATCGGCACGGTCAACAGCGAGACCGCGACCAAGCTTTCCGGCGAAAAGACCTGGTAAGCGCATTGCCGACATGCGCCTAGCGAAGGAAGGGTAAGAAAAAATAACGGTTTGAGGTGCATTTATGCAGCAGGCAAAGCACTCTGACCTGACCGCGGAAGACGTTCGGATTATCAAGCAGACAATGCTTCGAATGTTCCTGCACGCTGCCGACCAGATGTCGGAGGAAACCGATGTGTCCTCTAGGGTGACCGACGAGCTGGCGCGGGCATTTATGCAGGGAGTCGAGGAGGAACTTGATAAGCCGAAGTAACCGTGAGAAAAGGAACCGGCGCAAGACGGTTCCTTTTTTCATGCAACGAAGGGAAAAAGAAAAGACCGCCTCGTGCGAAGCGGCCTGACTGGCAGACAAGAGGGGAGAGTCCTTGCGTTACGAGCAGAAAGCCAGGGCGGCATCGGCGGCGCTGGCCGCATCGGCGGTGTAGCAATCCGCGCCGATCGAATCGCAGAAGGATTGGGTCACCGGCGCTCCGCCCACCATGATCTTCACCTTGTCGCGCACGTTCTTCGCCTTCGCGGTCTCCACCACGCTCTGCATTTGGCCCATGGTGGTGGTCAGCAGCGCGGAGCAGCAGATGATCTTGGCGTTGTGCTCGATGGCCGCATCCACGAATTGCTCGGCGGAAACGTCCACGCCCAGGTCGACCACCTCGAGCCCCTTGCCTTCAAGCATGAGCTTGACCAGGTTTTTGCCGATATCGTGCAAATCGCCCTGCACGGTTCCGATGACGGCGGTGCCGCGCGCCTTGACGCCTTCTTCGGCGAGGTAGGGCTTGAGCAGCGCGGTGCCCATGTTCATGGCGCGGGCGGCGACAAGCACTTCGGGCACAAAGACTTCGTTATTCTTGAACTTTTCGCCAATGACGGACATGCCGTGCAGCAGGCCCTCCTCCAGGATAACCTTCGGCGAAACGTGCTCATCGAGCGCGGCCTGCACCAATTCCTTGACGATCTTCGCCTTTCCCATTTGAAGCTGCTGGGAGATTTCGGCCATGTTTGCCATCGTAAATCCTCCTCTTACTTGACATGTGCAGTATACTAAGCTTAGTATACTGTTCTGGTGATTTTTTGATTGTACAATCTTACGTTTTTTTAGAACAATTTTACCTATCCCACTTGCTTGTTGGCTTTGCGCGGATTGTGGAGGGAGGGGTTGCATGAAACCGGCGCTGTTTACGCTGCTGGAGCAAGCGAATGTCGAGGAGCTGCTGACCACCTTTCATGCCTGCACCGGCCTGCCGATCCAGCTGGTGGGGCAACAGGGCGAAACGCTGCTGGCGCACGGCACTGCCACCGCTTATTGCGCGCTGCTCCGGCGACACGTGTTTACGCAGGCGGATTGCCAGGGCGCGTATCAGCGGGCGGCGCGTCAGGCGCAAACGCTGGGGCAAGCCTACATTTTTGCCTGCCCCGCAAGCTTGAACCACATCGTGTTTCCGCTCTGCAGCAGCGGGGTGCTGTATGGCGCGGTGGTGGTGGGGCCCTTCCTGATGGATGCGCCGGATTCCACGCTGGTCGCCGCGCTGCCCGGTCAACAGCCGCTTGCGCCTGCGGTGCTGCTGGATTTGTACGATGAGCTGAACGCCATCGCGGTGGTCGCCCCTGAGCGCGTCAGCCCGGTCAGCCGCCTGCTGTTCTTCCTTTTTTCGCCGCTGGTGCCCTCCGAGCAGCAAAAGTTTTTGCACAACCAGGAGAAGCTATACCAGCAATCGCGCATCGGCGAAACGATCCAAATGGTGAAGGAGCAGGAACCCGAGGTGGCGGATGCGCACGCCTATCGGCAAGAGCGGGCGCTGCTCGATTTGGTGAAGCATGGCGACGTGAAGGCCGCAAAGGGCACGCTGAACGAGCTGCTGGGCTACGTGTTCTTTTGTGAGGGCGGCCGCATGGAGGTGATGAAAAACCGCGCCATGGAGCTGTGCACCTTGCTTTCCCGCGTAGCCATTGAGGAGGGAGCGGCCACCGACGCCACCTTCCAGCTCAACAATCAGTTCCTTTCGCTGCTGCAGCGCACCGACACGCTGGAGGAGCTCTGCATGCGCATGCAGGAGATCACCGAGGCCTTCGTGGATGGGGTGTTCCGGAGCGAGGGCCAGGCAAGCAACGCGGGCATCCGGCAAGCCGTGCGCTATATTGCACACCACTACGCCGGGCCCCTGCGCTTGGAGGAGGTGGCGCGTCACGTGGGCTTGAGCCCCGCGTACTTTTCCGGGCTTTTTCGGCGGTGCGTGGGCATGCGCTTCATCGACTATGTAAACCAAGTGCGCGTCGCGGAGAGCAAGCGGTTGCTCTCCAGCTCCGATTTCGCCATCGTCGACATCGCGGTGGCGCTGGGCTTTGGGGATCAAAGCTACTTTTCGAAGGTGTTCAAAAAGCACACGGGCATCTCACCCGGTATGTACCGCGCGGAAAAGCCCGCAGCCAGACTGCGATCGTAATACCAATTCCAACTACGTTTTGGCACAATCCAGCGGATCTATTTCCGATCGGCGTTGTCGTGCCTCGGTCAGCGTAGCTGCTGGCTACGCCTCCTTCGGACTCCTAGCCGAACGTAAAAATCTCTCGCTGGCTTATTGGCAAAACCTAATTGGAATTGGTATAAGCCGCGATTGCAAATTGCGTAAAATTGCGTTAAGGAATACACGAAAGCGAAAGATTTTACAAGCAGCTGCCTGCCGCCCTGCGCTATCATGAACGCAAGAACCGTGACAATAACGGATGGTAATGAAACAGTAATGAAATGCGGAGGGCGATTGCCATGAAGCGGAACATGAAGCAATGGTTGAATGCAATGATCGCGGCCCCCACGAAGCAGGCGCTGCCGGTGCTTTCCTTCCCGGCGATTCAGCTATTGGGCGTAAGCGTGAAGGATTTGATTCGCGATAGCGACGTGCAGGCCCGGGGCATGAAGGCGGTTGCGGATCGCGTACCGGCGGCGGCCTCGGTGAGCCTTATGGATCTTTCGGTGGAGGCCGAGTGCTTCGGCTCGACCATCCGCTTTTCGGACGATGAGGTGCCCACGGTGACCGGCAGCATCGTTTCCTCCGCCGAGGAGGCGGAAGCGCTTCGGGTGCCCTCGATCGGCGCGGGCCGCACGCAAATCTATATCGATGCCATCCAGAAGGCGTGCCTTGCCATCACCGATCGCCCGGTGTTGGCCGGGGTGATCGGGCCGTTTTCGCTGGCGGGCCGCATCATGGACGTGACCGAGATCATGTATGCCTGCTACGATGAGCCCGAAATGGTGCACACCGTGCTGGGCAAGGTGACCGGGTTCCTGATCGAATACTGCAAGGCCTACCGCGACGCCGGCGCGAATGGCGTGGTGATGGCTGAGCCGCTGGCCGGGCTGCTCACACCCGCGCTTTCGAAGGAATTCTCCTGCGCATACGTGCAAAAGATCGTCGAAGCGGTGCAGACCGAGGATTTTATCGTGGTGTACCACAACTGCGGCAACGCCACCATCGCTATGAGCAGCGAGATCGTGTCCACCGGGGCTGCGGCCTTTCACTTTGGCAATGCGATTTCGATGCTTGACATGCTGCCGCACATCCCGGCGGACAAGGTTTGCATGGGCAACGTCGATCCGGCCAACCAGTTCAAGAACGGCACGCCGGAATCCATCCGCGAAGCCACGCAATCGCTGATGGCCCAGTGCTGCCATTACCCGAACTTCGTAATCTCCTCGGGCTGCGATATTCCGCCCGCCTCCAAGTGGGAAAACATCGATGCCTTCTTTGCCGCGGCGCAGGATTTCTACGCGAAGTAGCAGGAAGAAAGGCACAGCAAGCAAGAAACAAACGAACCCCGCTGAGCAAAAGCCCGGCGGGGTTCGCAATGATACGGGGTTTATGCGAGGCGAGGTATTACTCCTCGCCCAGCTGCGTAAACGCATCCCAACCCTCGGGCGCGGTGCGCACGCTGGAAAACCAAGGGCACCCAGCGCGCATCCACTGCTCGCGCCAAGCAACAAATGCCGCCGCCCGATCCAGGCCCTCATCCAGCCCGAATTCGAAGCCGCAGCAGGGGCAAATCTCGTAGGAGCCATAGCCCGAGGCGTCGTAGGGCGGCTCGTATAGCTCGGCATAATGGCAGATGGGGCAGATCGTATCCATAGCATCCTCGCTTTCATAGCGTGCTCCACGAGCTATTTTCCGGGCTGGTGATCGAAGTAAGCCTGCCCATCGGAGGGCTTGAAGAAGGTCTTGGTGGTGCCGTCGCGGTTGTAGGCGGCGAAGGCGCGCGTCTTTGGGTCGAACACGCGGATGGAGCCATCGGTATCCACCTTGACCTGGTATTGCTCGCGTGCCAAGAAAAAGGCATGGGCTTGCCGCGCGTAATCGTCGGGATTCTTGGCTTTGAAATCCGCGCCGTGGCGGTCGAAGTGATCTTGAAGCGTCTTCGGGTTGCCCCAATGGGTGTCCTCGTCCTCTTCCAGCGCCTGCCCGGCAGCCGCCTGCTCCGAGGGGGTGGATTCGGGTTCGGCGGTGGAAACCACCTGCTCGGCGGGCGCGGGACTCGCCTCGTTTTGCGGAAGGTTGATGATGCCCGCCCGGTTGAGCAGCACCAAGGCCACCGCGGCGAGCAATATCAGGATTTGCTTCCAACTGCGTCCCTTCATCGTACGTCCTTTCATGGCACGTCCTTTCATGGTACGTCCTTTCAGATAGGTGCTCCTTGCGCCCACCCGCTCCTTGCGCCCACCCGCTCCTGCGCTTGGGCGTGAACCATCAAAATGCGTCATTCGAAATAGGCCGATTAGAATAGCCGTTTGGTTAAATAGGCGGTTTCGCATAGATCGTTCGAAGTATACCATTTTCCGGCGGAGCCTGTAAAGGCGCAATCGCGTGGCCCAGGGCGAACGCATTTGGATACAGAAACTAGGAGTTGCGCTGCGAAGGAGTCCAGAGGGCGACCGCAAAGCCCTCTGGTCGACCGTGAGGGCGAAATACCCTCCCAAAGGTAGGCGTTTCGCTCCTGCGGGAGCGACCAGGGGGCTTATCGCTCGCCCCCTGGACTCCTTCTCTGCGCATCTGCCATGTTTTAGGTTGTAAATGCGCTGGCCCTGTCGCATGGCCAGGGCCGCAAGGCTGCGGAAAAGCACGGGGATCGCACAGTTTTTGTGCGGAAATCGTTGACAACGCGCGCCGCGCGTGGTATTCTACTTGAGCAACAAGCAGAAGCTACCCGCTTCTCACCCGGCGACATCGTCAGCCTGGGTTCACTGCACAGGTTTCCGGCGGAGGGCGAATGCCTTCAAGCTGCGAAGCAATAAGCGTGATCGAGAGTGGGTGGATTCGCCTACTCTCTTTATTTATGCAGGAGGTGCGTCGATATCAACATGGATCTGATGATTAACGAGGGGATTCGCGATCGCGAGGTGCGCGTGATCGACCAGAACGGCGGGCAGCTGGGCGTTATGCCTACAGTGCGCGCGCTGGAAATGGCGGATCAGGCCCAAATGGACCTGGTCAAAATCGTGCCCAATGCTCAGCCGCCCGTGTGCAAGCTGATGGACTACGACAAGTACCGCTTCGAGCAGGCGAAGAAAGAGCGCGAAATCCGCAAGAATCAAAAGGTCGTCATCCTCAAGGAAGTGCAGCTTTCGGCCACTATCGAGGAGAACGATGTAATCACGAAGGCCAAAAACGCTGTCCGTTTCCTGGAAGAGGGGGACAAGGTCAAGGTATCGATCCGCTTCCGTGGCCGCCAGATCACGCATACTGAGGTGGGTATGCGCGTGATGCAGGATTTCATTGTCCGCATCAGCGAGGTAGGTGTGGTGGAGCGCCGTCCGCTATTGGAGGGCCGCCACATGATCATGATCATCGCGCCCAAGGATGCCAACAAAGAGAGCAAGGCCGCCGCGGACAAGGCGAACGCTCCGAGGCCCGCCCCCGTTAAGGCCCCTGAGAAGCCGAGTTCCGCGCCGGTCAATCCCTAAGCTCCCGCCCAGCAAACGATTTTATCCATTTTCGGTAAGTAAGCAAAGCGTTGGCCGGTAAGGCCACACGCTCGCGAGAGGAGGAGCCCCATGCCTAAGCAAAAAACCCATCGCGGCGCAGCCAAGCGGCTGTCCCTCACCAAGTCCGGCCTCATCAAGCGCGCCAAGGCGTACAAGAGCCATATCCTCAACAAGAAGACCACCAAGCGCAAGCGCAACCTGCGCAAGGCTGCGTACGTGTTCTCTGGCGAAGCCAAAGCGATTAAGAAGCTCATCCCTTACAAGTAAGCCGGATTTTGGCAGAAGGAGGAATTACCAATGGCAAGAATAAAGATCGCCGTCCACGCTCATAAAAAGCGTAGGAAGATTATGAAGCTGGCGAAGGGCTACTGGGGATCCAAATCCAAGCAGTACCGCGCCGCTAGCGAGCAGGTTCGCCGCTCCTTGCGTTATGCATACGTAGGCCGCAAGCTCCGCAAGCGCGATTTCCGCCGCCTGTGGATCACCCGCATCAATGCGGCAGCTCGTATGAACGATATGTCCTACAGCACCTTCATCAATGGCCTCAAGCGCGCCAACATCACCGTCAATCGCAAGATGCTCGCCGACATGGCGGTCAACGATGCGGCCGGGTTCGCGCAGTTGATCGACCTGGCAAAGAAGGCGTAACCGGGACACCGCAGGGGAGCGCATCATGCGCGCCCCGTTTTTTATGCCCAAATTGGGCCCCGATGCCTGTGCCCCCAGGGGAGAAAGCGATTGCGCCTCCTTTTTGCGCCTCCATTTTGAACCGTATTTTTTGGAACCGCTATTGACAAGCTGTGTGCAGGGTGCTACCATGAGGAAGCAATCCGGATTAAAACCATCGGAATTGGTGTCCGGAGAGAAATGCACAGAGAAATGCGTAGAGAAATATCCGCGCAAAACATCCATCACCCGAGGGAAGCCCGCTCAAATGGCTCCGCGATCGGTTGCCCTGCGAGCCCCGGGAAAGGAGCAGCCATGAAGCTATCCACCCGTGCCAAGTACGGCGTGCATGCCATGCTGGATTTGGCCATGAACCAAGGCATGGGCCCGCAATCCATCAAGATGATTGCCGAGAGGCAGCGGATTCCCGAGCAGTACTTGGAGCAGTTGATTGGGCTGCTGCGCCGCGAGGGCCTGGTCAGCAGCATACGGGGTGCGCAGGGCGGCTACCTGCTGGCGAAGGCCCCGGGCGAGATCACCATGGCCGAGCTGATGCGCGTGCTGGAAGGGCCGATCGCGCTCTCCGATTGCCTGGAGGATTCCGGCTGCTGCGATCGCACCTGCATCTGCCCCACGCGGCGGGTGTGGGAGCGCCTTTCGCGCAGCATGGACGAGGTGCTAAGCGGCGTGACGTTGGGCGACATGATGGAGGACCACGTGCGGTTACAAGCGGAAATGGAGGATTCCTGATGGGCACACGCTATTTTGACAATGCGGGCACGACGGCGGCCAAGGCCGAAGTGCTGGAGGCCATGGCTCCTTATTTATCGGAACATTACGGCAACGCCAGCAGCATCCACGCCGTGGGGCGCGATGCGCGCAAGGCCGTTGA
This sequence comes from Eubacteriales bacterium, assembly GCA_031553615.1. GTDB lineage: Bacteria > Bacillota > Clostridia > Christensenellales > Aristaeellaceae > WQXF01. The sequence goes on along the minus strand of JAVBLJ010000025.1, from coordinate 16,474 downwards.
GAAGGCGCGGGCCCAGGTGGCCGCCGCGATTGGCGCAAAGAACGAGGAGATTTACTTCACCGCGGGCGGCACCGAGAGCGATAACTGGGCCATCAAGGGCGCGGCCTTCGCGCTGGCGCACAAGGGCAAGCACATCATCACCAGCGCTGTCGAACACCACGCCGTGCTACACAGCTGCGAGTGGCTGCAAAAGAAATTGGGTTACGAGATCACCTATCTGCCCGTCGATTCCGAGGGTCTGGTCTCGGTGGCCGAGGTGGAGAATGCGATTCGCCCCGATACCATTCTGATCACCATCATGATGGCGAACAACGAGATCGGTACCCTCCAGCCCATTGCCGAAATCGGCGCGCTGGCCCGATCCCGCAAGATACTGTTTCATACCGACGCGGTACAGGCCGTAGGCGCGGTTCCGGTGGACGTGGGGGCGCTTAACGTCGACATGCTTTCCCTTTCCGGGCATAAATTCTATGGCATGAAGGGAGTGGGCGCGCTCTACATCCGCAAGGGTGTGCGCATCGAAAACCTGCTGCACGGAGGCGCGCAGGAGCGCGGTCGCCGCGCAGGCACCGAGAATCTGCCCGCCATCGTGGGCCTGGGCGCGGCCATCGAGCTGGCGACCCGCGATGTGGAGGGCCACGCGGCCGCGCTGATCAAGCTCCGCGATCGGCTCATCGAGGGCATACTGACCACCATCCCGTATGCGCGGCTCAATGGCCATCGCAGCTGCCGCCTGCCCGGCAACGTAAATGTGTCGGTGCTGTACATCGAGGGCGAGGCGCTGCTGCTGCGGCTCGATCTGGCGGGCTTTGAGGCTTCGAGCGGATCGGCCTGTACCTCCGGCTCCCTCGATCCTTCCCACGTGCTGCTGGCCATCGGGCTGCCGCACGAGGTCGCCCACGGCTCGCTGCGGCTCACGCTCGGCGATTACAACACCGAGGCCGATGTGGATGCGCTGCTCGCCAGCCTGCCTGGCATCGTGCAGACGCTGCGCGACATGTCGCCCATGTATCAAGATATGCTAAAAGAAGAGGCAAAGAAACAGGCCCAGGCCTGACCGACGGCAAGGAGGGGAATACCATGTACAGTGAACAGGTAATGGATCACTTCACCAACCCGCGCAACGTGGGCGAAATCGAGAATGCCGACGGCGAGGGCACGGTGGGCAATGCCAAGTGCGGCGACATCATGCGCATGTACATCAAGGTGGATGGCGGCGTGATCACCGATGTGAAGTTCAAGACCTTCGGCTGCGGCGCAGCCATCGCTACCTCCAGCATGGCCACCGAAATGGTGATGGGTAAAACGCTGGAGGAAGCGCTCACATTGACCAACAAAGCGGTCGCGGAGGCCCTGGGGGGCCTGCCCGAAGTGAAGATGCACTGCTCGCTGCTGGCCGAGGAAGCCATCAAAGCGGCGATTGAGGACTACATGCAGAAGCATCCTTCGCAGTCCGCCTGACGGAACCGGTAAAGGGGCCCCGCGTCGCGGCGGCATTCCTCCCCGGTTCGAAAGAAAGGGGAGCTGTATATGGTACACGGAAACGTAGAGGGAATTCGCAAGTCCACGCTGGATTTGCTCGATACGCTGTATGAGCTGGAGGTGCCGGAGGACGTATTCCTTCCGCCCGATCTCATGCGGATGCTGGCCGAGATCAGCTCGGCGATCAACCGGGAAATCTCGGTGTACATCTCGCGCGGCGGCGAGGTGATCGACGTCACCATCGGTGGGCTGGAAAGCGTTCCGCTGACCGATAAGCATCAGCGCCGCAACCTGCAACGCCTCGCCATGGTGCGCTGCGTGCACACGCATCCGGGCGGAAGCCCATACCTTTCGGATGTGGACCTCAACGCGCTAAAGACGCTGCGCTTCGATGCCATGGCGGCCATCGGCGTGCTGGAGGGTCGCGCCACCGGCGTGCAGGCCGCATTTCTTGGTGAGCGGGTGGCTGGCGTGCCGCAGCCCATCGTGATGGAGCCAGTGAAGCCTTCGCGCATTCCGCAAGAGGAGTGGATGCGCGAGATCATGAACAGCGAACAGCGCGTGATGGCGGGCGAGGAAGCCACCACCCAGGATGAAGCCGCTCAACGCGCCGTGTTGGTGGGCGTGGAGAGCGAAGCCTCCCTCGATGAGCTGGCGCGCCTGGCCGACACGGCGGGCATCCAGGTGATCGGTCGCATGCTGCAAAAGCGCGAAAAGCCGGATGGCGCAACCTACATCGGCAGCGGGAAGGCGGAAGAGCTGGCGCTGGCCTGTCAGGGCATGGACGCGACCATGGTGATATTCGACGCGGAGCTTACCGGCGCGCAGACCCGCAATCTCGAGGAGATGATGGGCGGCGCCGAGGTGGTCGACCGTACGGTGCTCATTCTGGCCATCTTCGCGCAGCGCGCCCAATCCCGCGAGGGGCGGCTGCAGGTGGAGCTCGCGCAGCTCAACTACCAGCTGCCGCGCCTCATTGGCTACGGTCTGGTGCTTTCCCGCATCGGCTCCGGTTCGGGCCTGCGCTCGCGCGGCCCCGGCGAAACCAAGCTGGAGCTGGATCGCCGCCGCATTCGCAAGCGCATCGCCGATTTGCAGCACGAGCTGGAGGAGCTGAGCAAGCAGCGCGACGTGCGCCGTGCCCGCCGCCAGCGCAACGAGATTCCGGTGGTGGCGCTGGTGGGTTATACCAACGCGGGCAAATCCACCCTGCTAAACCGCATCAGCGGCGCGGGGGTGCTGGCCGAGGATAAGCTTTTTGCCACCCTCGACCCGGTGACCCGCAACGTCTGCCTGCCCCAGGGCGGCGAGTTTTTGCTGGTCGATACCGTAGGCTTTATCAACAAGCTGCCCCACACCCTGGTGAAGGCCTTCCATTCCACGCTGGAGGAGGCCATGCTGGCCGATCTGCTCATCGTGGTATCGGACGCATCTTCGCCCGAGCTCACCCGCCAGCACGCGGTGGTCGATGAGGTGCTGGGCACGCTGAACGCGGCGGGCAAGCCGCGCATCGAGGCGCTAAACAAGCGCGACCTGTGTGTGCCGGGTCAGGATCACGAGATCGCGATGCTTTGGCCGGGAGCGGTGGCCATCAGCGCCACCGTCGGCGAGGGGGTCGACGCGCTGCTGCAGGCCATCATCGATCACCTGTGCACGCTGCGTCGCCCCACCTGCCTACTGGTTCCCTACGCGCAGGGCAGCGTGCTTTCGCAACTGCACGACAGTGGCCGGGTGATCAGCGAGGATTACGAGGAGGGCGGCACCCGCATCGTCGCCCTGCTGGATGAGGCGCTGCGCGATCGGCTGCTCCAGCGGCTCGGCGCATCGGCGCTGCGCCCTTTGCCCACCGAGGCGTAACCTGAACCCGCCGACCCACGCCCATACAAAGACACCAGCCAAGGGAGGCGAGCAAACGCCTGCACCGGCTGGTGTCTTTTTGTTTTTTTCGGCTTCCGTCTCGGCTGCTCCGAGTCCGCGAACCCCACAGGAGGCGCTCAGGGCTCCATTTCGCAGGTCGCGGTGAGCTGCCAGGTAATTCCGTGCTTGTCGGTCACCATGCCGTAATACGCGCTCCAGAATGTCTTTGCAAGCGGTGCGTCGATGGTGCCGCCCTCGGCCAGGGCTGCGAAGATGCGGTCGATCTCGGCGATGTCCTCGATGCCCAGGGTGGGGGAGACGGTGTTACCCTTGATCAGCGGCATGCCGGAGGGCACATCGCAGAACATGGGGGTGCCGCCTGCGACCTCGATGGCGGCGTACATCACCAGGTTCTTGTCGGATTCCGCCACCTCGAAATCGGGCGAGGGCGGCGCATCGCCGTAGGTCATGAGGTCCACGATCGGGCTTTGGAACGCCTTCGAGTAGAAATCCAGCGCTTCCCTGCAGTTGCCATCGAAGTTGATAAACACGTCGAAAGACATATGGGTTCCCTCCATCTTCCTTGCCGCCTTTCCGGCGGGCTTGCGGGAAGAGTATAGCATCAACAGGGCATTTGGGCAACAGGCACGTGCGGGTGCGGAGATTAGGCCAAGTAACGGAAGAACATCGCCGTAACGCCCACGTAGACTGCAAGGATTAGCAGCCCCAACGCGATGGCTGCGATCTTGGCCACCGGATGCGCGTAGTTCATGCCGCCGTTCGTGCCGAAACGGTCCTCGATCAGAATGGCGGGATCATCGGGGTTGTAGTAGAACAGGCCGAGCTTCCAGAACCGGTCATCGCCCCGGCCGGGGTGCACGGGCCGCGTGACCACCGTGCCGCTCTGCGAAGCGTGAATATCCTGCTCCAACACCTCGGGTTTTAGCTTGCAGCCGCTCTGCCCGGCCTTGATGCTGATATACACGAACGGCACGCAACAGAGCACGATCAGCACGCAGGTGAGCACCATCATGGCGGGGGCGCTGGCGGGAAGCACCTCGAGCGAGACCAGCTGCAGGTAAGCTAGGAACAGCGTGAGCGCGAAGGTGACGAGGCCCAGCGCGCGGCTCATCATGCGCCGATAGATGCGGTGCTGCGCGTAGGAAAGCGCGGGGTTTTCCGCATCCACCTGCAGTTTCATGCGGTAGATGCTGATGTTGGAAATCATCATCAGCAGTACCATGCCCAGCATGATCAGCGGCATCATCAGCACGCTGAGCAGGCTCTTATCGCTCCAGGCATCGGGCTGCATGGAGGCATTCCAGTGGGTTACGATGCGTTCGGGCAGCGAGGGGTACAGCGATAGGGATATCGCCACCAGAATCAGGCAGAGCACCGCGCTGAGGGCATACCAGCCCTTGGGGAAGCTGAGGAGCCGCTCGCGCTCCACGGCGGAGCGGGTTTCGGCGGTGGCGGTGGCGGTTGTGGCCCAGCCTTTTTCGGCCTTGAGCGCCAGCGCTTTGCGCCATTGCGGGATGAACGCGCCATACTGTACCGCCATGAGCAGCAGCGGGAAGTAGAGGCAGGCCAGCAGGCTCCACAGGGGAAGCGTGAGGTATTGCACGATGAGCAGCCCGATGACCGCTACGCCGCCGATCAGCGCCGCGGCCACGTACTGCCGCTTGAGACGCGCCGCTTCCGGGCTCTGCGCGGCGGCCTCGGGCACGCGCACGCCGAAGAGCAGCGTCTTGCGCGTGATGAGGGGCAGCATGCAAACGAACGCCGTGACGAACAGCAAGATGATGAGGTTCAGGGCAAACAGCATGCCCGCGGAATCCTGAAGACCGTTCATATCGATCACTTCGATCCCTCCAAGCCGAAGAATACTTCCTTGCAAAGCTGCCCGAATTCTTCGCCGTTCAATCCGTGGCAGGCGGCTTCTGCGGCCAGCGGCAGCAGCTTTTGTGTCAGCGCGGTGCGGAAATCCTGGGTATCGCGCTGCGCCTCCGGGCGGACGCGGCAGCCGCTGCGCCGGTCGAGCACCACGTAGCCCTCGTCGCGCAGCGTGGCGTAGCTTTTGTTTACGGTATGCGCGTGGATGCCGATATCGGCGGCCATGCGGCGCACCGAGGGCAACGCTTCATCCTTTTCCAGCGAGCCTTCCGCGATGCCGATGACGATTTGATCGCGCAGCTGTGTATAGATGGGGGTTTCGCTCTCGAAATCGATGCGGATTAGCATCACATTCCCTCCTTGCTCTATCTGCTACATGTATCATATAGCAGATAGAGCAAAATGTCAACAGAATGCGCGGCAAATATCAAAAAAACCGTGCCCCTCGCATCGACGGAATGCGATGGGCACGGCGACTGGCAAATCACTGGATGAAGGTGACCAGCCCGGGCTTGCGGGGCGGCGCGTCCGGGATATCCTCCGCCCGGTAGCCCAGCGCCACCGAGGTGTAGACCTTGTAGCCCTCCGGTATGCTGAAGGCCTTGCGCAGCTCATGGGCCTGCACGTTGTGGAAGGCCTGAGTCACGAAGTAGCCCCAGCATGCGCCCAAATCCAGCGACTCGGCGGCGATGAGCAGGTTTTGCGTGGCGGCGGCGGTATCGGTCTCGGGCGCGACGCACTTCTCATCGCACGAGACCAGAATCAATGCCGGCGCGCCGTACAGGCAGTGGAAGTGTTCATCCTTGCCCAACGCGGCCAGCCAGGGCAGGGGACTGACCGAGGCGGCTTGCTTGGCAAGCAGCTCGAGCCGCCCAAGAATACCGGGGTTTTGTACCACGGTGAAGTGCCACGCTTGATCGCCCGCGTTGGGCGCATAGAGCCCGGCTTCCACCACGGCCTGCAGCAGCTCATCCGGCACCGGATCGGGCTTGAAGGCGCGTATGCTGCGGCGGCGTTTGATGATCTCCAGCGTTTCGTTGGTCATGTGGGTTTCCTCCTTGAATAATGATTGATCTATAAGGAATATTGAGGCGGTCACGGCTTGCTGGTCAGCGCATACGATTCCGAAAGGGTGTTGAGCAATGCCTCGATCCCTTCCGGGCCGGTCAGCTCCAGCGTGTGCAATGCGCGCCGCTTCGAAAGCTGCTCGATGCGGATCGCCCCGAGCTCGGCGCGCGGTGACTCCAGGTAAAGGCTCACGCGCAGCGCACCGGTGGTGCTGTCGAGCTGTGCGAAGGTGGTGGGGTGCTTCCAGAGCACGCCCGCGGCAGGGAAATATTCCACGAACCCGGGCAGATGGGCTTTGGCGGAATCGAGAAGCGCCTGATAGAGCGGAATCCACTTAGCCTTCCTGCCCGCAAACGCGTTGGCCAAGCGCTGCTCGTAGGGCAGCTCGGGCGCGACATCCACTGGCGGGGGATTCTCCAGCGTGTTCAGCCGCACAACCTCGTCCACCAGGGCCTTGAGCACCGGCTTGGCCGCTTCGTCGGCAAATTTGATGTTCGCGCAGCCCTTGCCGAATCCGGCGCGAGGTAGCTTGGACTTGAGCTCTTCGATCAGCTCAAAGTTCAGGGTGTGCAGCGAAAAATGGTCCTTGGCCACGGTGAACATGACGTAGCTTTTGCCCACGCGGAACATGGGGCGCTGCCGAAACATGATCGGCTCGATGCCCGCGTGCTTTTCGCGCATATAATCGAAAAATTCTTGAAACCAGGAGGCCCCGGGCCCCTCCAATGTGGCGGCATATTCCTGCGGTGTCTCCAGCATGCGGAATCAACCCCTTCGCGTGTTTTGTTTGTGTGTTATAACGGATTTTCCTGCGCGTCAATCCAGCGAGCCACGCCATCCTCGGCATTCGAGCCGATCACCTCGTCCGCCGCTGCCCGCACTGTAGGGTGCGCGTTGCCCACCGCCAGCCGGTAATCGCAGGCCTCGAACAGCGGCAAATCGTTCAGGTTATCGCCAAAGCCGACCACCCGATCGAATCCGCCCAGCTCCTTGAGGGCCAGCGCGGCCTCGCGCTTGGAAGCGCGTGCGCTGAAAATCTCCAGGTACCAAAGGTCGGTCGAATAGTTGTCCTTGTAAAGCACCAAGCCTAGGTCGGGGCAATCGGCCAGTCGGTCGCGCAGCGGGGCGAGCCGCTCCTGCGTGTCCAGCATTGCGAAGTAGATGACGTGTTCCGGCTGCGCCTCGGCAAAGCGATCGATCTGCTCGAAACGCTTGCCAAACACCCGACGGCGTTCCTCCACGAAGTCGCGCAACGGCTTGGAATCCAGGGATTCGTAGTAGGTCGCAAGCTGGCCATCCTTGAGCTCGTACATCAGCCCGGTCAACCCCAGCTCGGCGAGCGCGGCGATCACCTGCGCCACCGCCTCGGCGGTTAAGTAGCGCACGTCCAGGTAGCGCCCATGGGACGCATCATAGATCATCACGCCGTTCATGAGCGCGACGGGCTCGTTCAGCTGCAGCCCATCGAGGATGCGCAGCGCGGTGGCTCCAGTGCGTGCGGTGGCGATTGAGAAGCGCAGGCCTTGCTCTATCAGTGCGTTGAGCTTCTCGCGGGAGCTGGCGGAGAGCTGCGCGCTAGGGTTGAGCAGGGTGCCGTCCAAATCGGAAAGGTAGAGCGTCTTGGGGGAAAAGCGCGGCCGCTCCGGTGCGCAGGGCTCCGATAGCGATGCCCATTGCCGCAGCCTTTCGTCGGCGTGTGCCTGCCGGTCACCTGGATGCAGCAGCCGAACTGCTTCCAGCGCATAGCGGGATACGTTTGCCGCATGCCCACTGTGCGCGCCGCTACACACCGCATACCCAGCCGCCCGAAGGGCGGCGGCACGCAGCGGGCTTTCATCGGTGCGCGCAAGCGCCAGAATCCGAAAGCCAATCTCGCGCATGTCGGGCAGGTCTGCATCCCCTCTTTGCCAAGCGAGCAGCGCGTTTATTCCCGTCAGAATGTCGGGGTGATCGAGGGGGGCGATGCCCGCCAAACGCAATGCCTGTTCCGCGGTAGAAAGTGCCCATTGCGCCAGCAAAGGCGGCGCATCCGGCGCACCCAAAGCATCGATCCGGGCGCGCAGCGCGGCGTTGGTGGGGGGCTTTATCTTGGTGTGAATGGACATAGACTCTCCTTTGCGTGCGGTTGAATTTACCGGCATTATACTCTGTTTTGGGGAGGAAAGCAAAAAAAGAGAGCGGACGGTTGTCCGCTCTCGTGGCTTGCAGATATGGTGTATCTGGGGAGGGCGATAGGGGATTGGCTTAGATGAAATCCATGCGGCTGTCGTAACGCTTGATTTTAGCCGAATCAATCCACGTCTTGAGCTCCGCATCGTAGGTTTCATCCTGCTTGGTCGAGAGCAAGCTTTCGGTCAGCGCGGCGCTGACGGCGGCTTCGCCGATCTCGCCCTCCACGGAATCGCCTACATACTTGATGATGTGGCAGCCAAAGGTGGATTTCACCGGCTCCGATACGTCGCCCACAGCGGCGAGCGCCATCGAGGCAGCCTGGAAGGCGGCATCGTAGGTGGTCATGCCCTCGGTTACCGGGTACCCGGTGCTCTTGAAGGGCTCGCTCTGCATGCCGGCATCCGCGCCGTAGCTCTCGATGACTTTATCGAAGTTCAGGCCCAGCGCGATCTTCGCCTGCACTTCCTCAATCTTGGGCTGGAGGGCGGCGTAGGCGGCGTCCTGCGCGGTCGCTAGCGCTGCTTCCTTGGTGGAGATGTCGGCATCGGCCTGGGCGATCTGCTCGTAAAGCAGGTTGATGCTTTCTGTGCGCGCGGCGATCTGTTCCTCGGTCAGCGGCTCCTCGGTGGGCGCGGGCGTGGCGGAAGCATCGGCCGGGGCGGCTTCCGTGGCTGCTGGCTCCAGCTCGCTCAGGGAGCTTTCCAGATCGGTGCGGTGGGTGCGCAGCTGGGTCAGCTCGGAGTTCAGGGTGGAAATAGCGCTGGAGGCTTCCGAATCAAACTCCAGCAGCACGTGCTTGACGTAGCGGAAGCCCGCAGGCACGTAGTAGATGGTGGCGCTGTTCATCATATCGTCGGCATAGGCCTGGGGGGTGGCGGTGTAGGTTTGCTTTTGCTCCTCCACCTTGGCCTGATATTCCGCTGTGAGCTCCTCGGCGGGGATGGTCACATTCTTGATGGTCTCTTCGCGCACGCGCTCGGCGATGCGCTGATCCTTTTGGGTATCGAGCGTGGATTCGAGCGTGATGCCCAGCTCGGTCATCTTGGCGTTGATCGCTTCGGTCAGCGCGTCGCCTTCCAGCGCGGTGCTCGCAAAGAACTGCGACTTCACCAGGGAAGCGTAGTAATCGAGGTTGCTCTGCGCGGCGGAGGTGAGCTCGGTGAGCTCTTCCTCGGTAAACGATTCGAGATTCAACTCCTTGCCCTTTTGCAGCACGACTTTGTTGCTGATGACGGCCGAAATCGACGACTCGAGCACGTACTTCCGCAGCGACGCGTCCATAGGATCGAAGCTTTGGCCGTATATCTGAGCCTGATACGATTGCTGCTCCATGCTGTTGGACCATACGTTGATTAGCTCTGCCTTGGTTACGGCCTCGCCGTTGATTTCCAGCACCGTCGTCTGGGCGTTGAGCACCTCGTCGGTCGCGATCAGGTTGCAGCCCGCAAGCAGGATCACCGCGAGCGACATCGCGATGAGTTGAATCCATTTCTTCATGTTGTTTCTTCCTCTCGCTCGATCATCGGGAAAACCCTGTGTTTCCATTCTGGAGTATGGATTGAACCATACGGAGTATCGATTAAACCATATCCATGAAATGACACCTGTGTATTATAACGAAAAATGCGCGGGGAGGCAAGGGGGGATTTCGCCGGGGAGCGGCAGGTTGCAGAACGGATTGGAGGACGGATCGGGAGCCGGATCGGGAGCCGGATCGGGGGCGCGGATTCTATAGCGCAGATTGCAGGGCCGTAGGTTCCCCGGGGCAGGCGCCGAGGGGCTCAACGCCGCGCAGAAAGGCAATGCAGGCTTCAAAAAGCTGCGCGCGCTCCGGCCCAATGGTGCACACGTGGCCCGAATGCTCGAGCCATAACAGTTCCTTGCGCGCGCTGCCTGCGCGTTGGTGAATGATCTCTGCGCTGGCTTGGCGCACGGTTTCATCGTCCCTCGATTGGATCACCAGCAGGGGACAGCGCACCTGGGCCAGGTTGCGCTCGGCCTTGCGCATCAGGCGCAGCAGGTCGCCCACCCGGCACACGGGCATGCCCGCATAGCTGATATCGTAGGCTTCGTCGTATCCGGGCGCGCGGTGCTTCTCCTTGTGGGGAATAAACGGCTTGGCCCAGCCGAGCAGCGGAGCCAGGTAGGAGGTGCGCTCCGTAAGGCGTATGGGCGCGGCGATGGACACCACCGCATGCACCGGCTTTTCCTGGGCGAGCAGCAGCGCCAGAACGCCGCCCATCGAGTGCCCGATGACCGATACGCACTCACAGCGTTGCGCCAGTGCATCGAAGGCTTCCCGGGCTGCGTTGAGCCAGGGGCGGTGGCCGCCGTGGCTGCGCATATCCTCCAGGCAGGTGCCGTGACCGGGCAAAAGGATGCCCTGGATGGTCAACGGATCGCCAGCAGCGGCGCTGGCCGCGCGCAACGCCTCCCCCAGCGGACGAACGAGCGCGGGGGTGGCAGTGAAGCCGTGGATCAGCAGTACGCCGTGCTTCCCGCCTTCAAATAGGAAGGGCTGCGCCTGTGGGGGAAAAGTTTGAGAGGGCATGCTCGGGGCCTCCTTCCGGGTGTATGCATGGGATTGCTGTGATTCGTGTTGCAGCGGGCCGAACGCCGCCGAGTGATAGTGAACCCGGCTGGATTATAGCGATTCCAGCCGGTGAACGTCCTTGTGGATGCCGATGACCACGAGCTCATCGCCCTCGCGCAGCACGTCCTTGGCGGTGAGCGTGGTCAGCATTTCGTCTATGCGGCGAATGGCTACGATGTTGATGCCATACCGCTGACGGAGGTCCAGCTCGGCCAGCGAGCGCCCCACCCAGCCTTTGGGGGTCTTGATTTTGCCTAGCGCATAATCGTTGGAAAGCTCCAGCAAATCCTCCACGTTGGTGGCGGAGAGGCGTTGCGCCAACCGTTCGCCCACGTCGCGCTCGGGGAAGATCACCTCGTCTGCGCCGATGCGGGCCAGCACCCGCGCGTGCAGCTCGCCCTGCGCCTTGGCGACCACCTTCGGCACGCCCATATCCTTGCACAGCAGCGTCACCAATATGCTCGATTGCACGCTGTGGCCGATGGTGACGATCGCGGCGTCAAAATTGCGCACGCCCACGGCCTGCAGCGCTTCCTCGTCGGTCGCGTCGGCCTGCACGGCGTGTGTTACAAAATCAGCCACCTCGCTCACACGGTCGGGGTCCTGATCGATGGCCAACACCTCGTGGCCCAAATCGGTCAGCGTCTTGGCGACGCTGGTGCCAAACTGTCCAAGCCCAATAACCAAAAACTGTTTCTTTGCGGCGGGCATATGCGTTTCCTCCTGCATTCGGTCGTCTTATATTGTTTCGTGTGGTTCGCATGATTCATGTGTTTCGCATGTTCCGTGGGCTGCGCATGCGGCTACCCCACCATGATGTGCCCTTCGGGGTAGTGCAAGGCTTGCTTGCCGGAGGCCAGGCGGCGGGCGAATGCCAGCGTCAGCGTCAGCGGCCCTACCCGGCCCATGAACATGAGCAGCATGATCATGACCCGGCCCGGGATGGTCAGCGAGGGCGTCAGGTTGGCGGAGAGCCCCACTGTTGCCAGGGCCGAGGCGGTCTCGAAAAGCAGATCGATCAGCGAGGCTTCCGCAGGCATCTCCGGCTGCTCCACCACGGCCAGCAGCATGGTGAGTCCCAGCAGCGCCACCAGCGATACCAGCAGGATCGCGGTGGCGCGCATCACGGTGGTGCGGGGCAGACGGCGGCCAAAGATGTGCACATCCTCGCTGCCGCGGATCACGCTGTAGAGCACGGCGAGCACCACGGCCAGGGTGGTGGTCTTGACGCCGCCGCCCGTGGAGGCCGGGGAAGCGCCGATGAACATGAGCACCACGCTGAACAGCTTGCTGGCGTCGCGCAATTCGGCTTGGGAAAAGGTGGCGAATCCGGCGGTGCGGGTGGTGACCGATTGCATGAACGCCATGAGGGGTCGCGCCCAGGGGCGAATGCCCGGTGCGCCCAGGGTGCCCAGGTTGCCCGACTCCAGCGCGAAGTAGACCAGCGTACCGATGACGATCAGCGTGGTGGTCATGGTCAGCACCAGCTTGGTGTGCAGCGAAAACAGGCGCGGGGTGCGCCAATGCTGCTTGACGTCGCGAATGGTTGCGAAGCCCAGGCCGCCCAGCACGATCAGCCCGCAGATGGTCAGCACGACCAGCGGATCGCTGGCGAAGGGCGCAAGGCTGTTGCTTTGGCCGAAGATATCGAATCCCGCATTGCAAAACGCGGAGACCGAATGGAAGATGGAGTAGATCACGCCCAGCTTCCAGCCGAACATGGGCACCCAGCGGAGGCTCAGCAGCAGCGCGCCCAGCGCTTCGATGGTGAACGTCATGCCCACCACCCAGCGAATGAGCCGCACCAGACCGGCCACGCCCTCGACGTTCATCGATTCCTGGATGACCAGGCGCGATTTCAGGCTGATGCGCTTGCCCATCACCATCATGATCAGCGTAGCCATGGTCATGAACCCCAGCCCGCCGACCTGGATCAGCACCAGAATGACGCCCTGGCCGATCCCGGTGAACACCGCGCCCGGCTCCACGACATTCAGCCCGGTAACGCAGACCGCCGAAGTGGCGGTAAACAGCGCATCCAGGAAGCTGACGCGGGTGGCGGCGTGGGTGGAGAAGGGCATGCGCAGCAGCACGCCGCCGAGCAGGATAACGCCCGCAAAGCCGAGGGCGAGGATACGGGTCGGCCCCATGCCATGGCGGAACACGCGCATCAACATGCGCAAACGACGGGGCTCCTCCTGGTTAAACACGTAAAAATCTCCCTTATTGAATGATTTGCGGCATTCTTCAAATTTTGGAGCCTTGGGGTAACAAATGCAGCAGCACGATCTCGCAGGGGTTTCCCCAGCGCGGCACGACCTTGCGGTTGGTGGCGCCGGCAGTGACCAGCAGCCGGTTCTGCTCGTAGAATCCGTGAGTCCACCGGGGTAGTATGCCCTGACCGGGGGAGTACAGACCGCGGCCCAGCACCCGTATCTGGCCGCCGTGCGCGTGGCCCGAGAGGGTCAGGTCAATGGCGTAGGGGCGAATATAGCGCACAAAGTGCTCGGGTTTGTGGCTCAGCAGCAGCCGGAAGCCCTCGACTTGGGCCAGCGCTTCCAGCATGTGCCGCCCGGCCGCCCGGTTGCCATCGCCGATATCGCGGCGGTCGTGCGTGCTGTAGGGCCGGGGCTTGTCGTATAGGTGCAGGCCGCCGAGCACCAGCTCGCCCACCTGACAGGTTGCGTTGTTTAGCAGGATCGCCGCGGTTTTCCGCACCTCGGCCTCGTAGACCTTGTCGCATAAATCCACGTGGTTGCCGTAGGTGTAGTAGGTGGGCAGGCGCGCCGACATCCGGCGCAGGAAATCGAGTCCGCCCTCGGAATGGTGCGGGTATTGGTGCACCAAATCCCCGAGGATCAGCAGCGCCTCGGCGCGCGCGCACGCGGCGGGCAGAGGATCGAAAGGAAGGTTGTGCAAATCCGAAACCACGGCGAACGTGTGCTCGCGCGTAAGCTTGGGGGAGGAAAGGCTGTATTCGGTAACCACACGCTTGCTCATGACTGCCTCCGCATCTATGATGGGCTATTATACTCCATGAGCATCCGCAGTGCAACGGTCGCGCAAGTTTTAAGGGAGGAATTTTAAAATGCGAGGAAACAGAAGAAAAACACGAAGAATATAGATGAAAAAATGCGGAAAACAGGAAGAAAAGACAGGTGGAAAGAGGCCCGGATAGGCGGAGCCCCCCCTGATCCGAGCGCGCGTTGCGGCGCCCTGACGTGTGGAGGTGTTCCATGCCGTATCCGGGCCTAAAGGCCGGGATTGGAGGCCGAGAATGGGGCTTGCGGCTTAATGGATGGGATCGATGTTGGTATCCGTGATGTCGCAACCCGGAGTTTCCACGGTCTGCAGAACCTGCGGGGCATACAGCCCGCCGCTGGTGCGCACCAGATCGTACAGCTCCACGATGCGCCCGCCCGCGTCTTCGCTCAGCAGCGGCTGCAGCTGATCCTGGATCATGCGTTGATCCGCGCTGCCCGAGAACTTGCTGCCCGAAAGCAGCTGCCCAAAGGCGGCGATGGCCGAAGCCAGCCGAAAATCCGCATCGGGCGTATCGGTGTACTGTGCGTCATCCACCGCGTGCACGATTTCAGTGGACACGTCGCCCTGCGGCTGCTTGTAGCGCACGTGCACGGTGGCGTAATCGTTGCTATCGGTGGTGGTCTGCTGCTGGTAGGTGAGCGGCGAGGTCGTGGCGGTTTCGCTATCGCCAAGCGCCAGCTCATAGAGCGCGGTTACGCAGTGGCCCGCGCCCATCTCGCCGCCATCCTTGGTGTCATCGGCGAAATCCTCGGCGGCCAGACGGCGGTTTTCATAGCCGATCAGCCGGTAGCTGGTCACCACCGCAGGGTTGAACTCGACCTGTATCTTCACATCCTTGGCCACGGTGTTCAGCGTCGCCCCCATCTCCTCCACCAGCGCGCAGCGCGCCTGATGGATGCTGTCGATGTAGGTGGCGTTGCCGTTGCCATGATCGGCCAATGCTTCCAGATTGGTATCCTTATAGTTGCCGTAGCCAAAGCCCAGCACCGTTAGGAAGATTCCTTTTTCGCGCTCGGCCTCTATCAGGCGGATCAGCTCGCTTTCCGAGCTGACGCCGATGTTGAAATCGCCATCGGTGGCCAGGATAACGCGACTGTTCACGCTCTCTCCGGCGTAGCGTGCTGCCTCCTGGTAGGCGGTCATGAGTCCGGCAGCGCCGTTGGTTCCGCCACCGGCCTGCGGTTCGGCGATGGCTTCCAGTATCCTGGCCTGCTCATCGCCCCGCACGCCCGAAAGCACCACGGCATCTCTGCCCGCGTACACCACGATGGACACCCGATCGCGCACGGTGAGCTGTTCGGTCAGTAGCGTGAAGCTGCGCTGCACCAGCGGCAGTTTGCTGGCCTCATCCATGCTGCCCGATACGTCGATCAGGAACACGAGGTTCGAGGGCGGCAGATCGGCCGTATCGATGGGCTGCGCCTTGAGGCCGACGCGTAGCAGCAGGTTCTTTTCGTTCCATGGGCAGACGCTCACCTGGGTGGAGATGGCCACCGGCGCATCACCCTCGGGAGCGGGGTAGTGGTAGGTGAACGCGTTGATCATCTCTTCGATGCGCACGGCATCGGGCGGGATCGTCTGCTGCTGGCGGATCATGCGGCGGATGTTAGCGTACGCCGCCGTGTCTACATCGGCCGCGAAGGTCGAAAGCGGGCTGGTCAGCGCCACCGCGAAGCCGGTCTCGCTCAGCGCTGGGTACTCGTCGTTGTTTTGACGCTGATCGTAGAAATCGATATTGGGCGCTGTGCCCTGGATGATGGGCGCATAAGCGCCGCCGCTCAACGTACCAGTTTCGAACATTTCGTATTCCGTGTCGTGGGCGGGTTCCAGAGGGGCGAGCTTGGCTTTGCCGGAGCCCGGCGCAACCTCTGTGAGCAGGGAAGGTTCCCCGCTGATCGGAGCCGGGGCGGTATCGGTGAGGCCGATCTCAGTTTCGGTATACTGGTCCCCATCGACGATGGATTGCAGGCGATTCTGCAGGCGGTCGCATCCGGATGCGCTAAACAAAAGTGCTAGGCAGGCGAGGATACAGAGCAAGCGCTTCATTGGTTTTCCCTCCATTATAATCGTGATTCGATGCCGTTCCGGTGGGCCCCGTTCGGTTCGCATACCTCTTGGACGCACGACCCGGAAAAAAGTTCCACGCGGCGCGGAGTTTTTACTCGGAGTTTTTTCGCGCGTTTTTTTCGTGTGGTAGCCCACCTCGGCTTGACAGCACAGCACAGAATCCGTATAATAGGAAAGCGCTTGGAGGAGTATCGAAGCGGTCATAACGGCCTCGACTCGAAATGCGGTAACTTCGCCAAGTAGAGTGGGCCGGAAATCCTTGATGTGTAGCCAATTCCTGAGTGGTTTGAAAACAGC
>JAVBLJ010000064.1:0-3536 GCA_031553615.1 Eubacteriales bacterium | reverse complement strand
CTTTGGGAGGGTATTTCGCCCTCACGGTCGACCAGAGGGCTTTGCGGTCGCCCTCTGGACTCCTTCGCAGCTCAACTCCCAGTATCTGTATTCAAATGCGTTCGCCCTGGCCTTTCGGATCGGATTTGATATCCGTGCGCAAAAATGGTATAGTATAGCCAAAGGTGCTTTGCGCCGTTGTATACGCGCGAGCTCCCATTTTCTCATACTTCGATGCACTTCGAGGAGGAGCCGGCAATGGAAAGAAATATTGGGTACCCCGCCTCCATGGTGGATGCGGTGCAGGTGCGCGCCGGCTGGGCGCAGGTGGAACTGCTCTCCGCCGATACGCAGGAGGTGCAGGCCGCCATCGTGGGCGACGAGCGCTCCGCGCGTGAATTGAACGTCAAGCACGAAAACGGCAGGCTGGTCGTTGAGCAGCCCCAGTACGGTATGCTGCCGCACTTCGAGAGCAAGTGGCTGCAAATCTGCGTGCGCGTGCCCCTCGATTGGGTGGGGAATGTATCGCTGACCACGGTTTCGAGCGCCATTTCGGTTAAGGGCCTGCATGGCAAGGATATCAACCTCGATACGGTTTCGGGCACGGTGCACACCGACCGCGTGGACTGCGATACGCTTACGATGAACGCGGTATCCGGCGCGGTGCAGGCCACGCGCGTGACCTGCGATACGCTGCGCCTGCGCAACGTGTCCAGCGCCATCAGCCTGTTTGAGGCCGATGTGAACGTGGTGAAGATCATCGCCGTCAGCGGCCAAGTAGTCATGGATTTTCAGCGGCCCTTCACCACCATGGAGCTGCAGGTGGCCACCGGCGATACACAGGTGCAGCTGCCCGGCGATCGGGCCGAGGTCACGTTCCGCTCGGTGGCGGGCAAGCTTTCCGCCGAGGGGCTTACCGGCGGCCCGGGCGCGCCCACCGTGCAGGCCACCACCGTCACCGGCAATCTGCGCATCGCCTCCGCCCGTGCGGAGAGCGCCGGGGAAGACGCCGCGCATTGAGAGGCGTCGTGGCTTGAACAATATGGGAACCGATTGCATGAAAAAGTGCGCGATACCGCGCGTAAATGGAGGGGTTTGGCAATGGCTAGAGGCGGATTTCCGGGCATGGGTGGCCCGAATATGCAGCAATTGATGCGTCAGGCGCAAAAAATGCAGCAGCAGATGGAGCAGGCGCAGGCCGATCTGGATGCCCGCACCTATGAGGCGGCGGCGGGCGGCGGCACCGTGAAGGTAAAGGTCAGCGGCAAGCGCGAGCTGCTGGAGCTGACCATCGATCCCCAGGCGGTGGACCCGGAGGATGTGGAAATGCTGCAGGACCTTGTGCTCGCCGCGGTGAACGAGGCGCTGCGCAAGGGCGAGGATACCCGCGAGGAAGAAATGCGCAAGGTCAACGGCGCGTCGGGTTTGGGGGGCATGTTCTAGCCCATGGCTGAGCAGATCGAGCCCATCGCGCGCATGGCGGCCCAGCTGGCGCGCTTGCCCGGCATTGGCCCCAAGACCGCACAACGGCTGGCGTACTTCATCGTTGCCCAGCCTGAGGAGCAGGTGCGCGAGCTGGCCACCGCCATTTGGCAGGGCCGCAAGAACATCCGCTTCTGCTCGGTGTGCGGCAACTACACCGCCGCCGATCCCTGCGCGATCTGCGAGGATCCGCGCCGCCGCAACGGCATACTCTGCGTGGTGCGCGATCCGCGCGACGTGGCCTCCATCGAGCGCATGCGCGATTATCACGGCGGCTATCACGTGCTGCACGGCACTATCTCGCCCATGGAGGGCGTGGGGCCGGAGGATATCCGCATTCGCGAGCTGCTGACCCGCCTTGGTTCCGAGGAGGTGCAGGAGGTGATCCTGGCCACCAATCCGGATATCGAGGGCGAGGCCACAGCCTCCTACATCGCGCGGCTGCTCAAGCCGATGGGGGTCAAGGTGACGCGCATCGCCCATGGTCTGCCCGTGGGCGGCGATTTGGAGTACGCCGACGAGGTGACGCTCGCCAAGGCCATCGAGGCGCGTCGGGAGATGTAATATAGGAGATGTAGTGTAGGAGCGGCAATATCGGGCGACTTGGGGGCATTCACTGTTGAGGCAGATGTGTGCATGAAATAATTGTGTGCATGAAATCCATCATCCCTGCGTACATATATAGTGCGGCTGGATACATACCGCCAAAAGACGCAGGGAAAGAGGATGATGCGCATGCGGAAGCTATGCAAAAACGCGGCGGTGATCGCGCTGCTGATCGCCGTGCTGGTAGGGGCCAGCGCTTGCACTACCAACAACACCGGCACCCCCACCACCGGCCCCACGGTGCAGCCCATGCCCACCGCAACCGCCACCGCAGCCACGACCACTACCCCGACCGACGCGCCTTCGCCCAGCACAGAAGCGGCCACCCTGACCGTCAACGTGGAGGGCAAGGACATAACCGAGAAGGGCGTCGCCAAGGGCTCGGCGGCTTGGTTGCCGCTCAAATCTGTGGCCGAAGCGCTGGGCTATCAGGTGCAGGAAAGCGTGACCGGCACGGGCGACGCGAAGCGCACCGAGCTGACCATCTCGCCCAAGGCCAACGGAGAGGAGCCGGTGAAGGTCGCCTATCAGGTGAAGGATAATACCGTTTCCGAGGCCAGCGTGACCCGAACGGGCATGACCAAGACGCTGAGCGATCCGCTGATGATGGCGGGCACCACCCTGTACGCCGCCGAGAAGGTGTTTACCGAAGCGCTGAATGCTAGGGTTGTATTCGATTCCGCAGCCGGCAAGGTGACGGTGACCATGAATCCCGCGCCGTAAGTGGGCATCTTCCCGATACAGGATGATGAATCCGATCAGGGAGCGCCCGCATCCCGCCGCTGTGGGCGCTCCGAAAAATGGATAGCCGCAAGGTGC
The DNA here is from genome assembly GCA_031553615.1 of Eubacteriales bacterium. Taxonomy (GTDB): domain Bacteria; phylum Bacillota; class Clostridia; order Christensenellales; family Aristaeellaceae; genus WQXF01. Next base: position 650 of record JAVBLJ010000064.1, on the reverse strand, counting down.
ACTGAGCCTTTGCGGCTATTGCTTTGCAGTAAAGGGCCTCGCTGTGTTTTTGGGTGGACAACCTGCGGTAAATGCTGTAAGATTATTGTATTCGCAGGATCATTTCAGAAAAACCTTCCATTCGTACGGATCGGAGGTCGCGTATGCTGCGCTTTTACTTTGGCGTCATGGGCTCCTCGAAGAGCGCGATGCTGCTCATGCAGCGATACAATTACCTGGAGCTAGGCCACTGCGTGACGCTGGTTAAGCCCGAGGTGGATAACCGGGTGGGGCGCGAGGTTGTGTACTCCCGTGTGGGTCTGCGCGCCGTGGCCGATATCGTGGCCGGGCCCGAGGACGATCTGCTGGAGCAGCTTCAGTGGTTCGAGGCGGGGCAGGGCCGCAGGCTGCAGCATGTTTTTGTGGATGAGGCGCAGTTTTTAACGGAGAAGCAGGTGATCTCCCTGGCCGACCTGGCCCCGGAGCTGGATATTCATTGCTACGGCCTCAAAACCGATTTTATGGGCAACTTCTTTCCCGGTTCCCAGGCGTTGCTGCGCTTCGGCGATACCTTTCAGGAGCTGGAGGCCAGCCTGTGCTGGTGCGGCGCCAAGGCCATTATGAATACCCGCGTCGACCAGCACGGTACGGTCATCAAGCAGGGCGAGCAA
>JAVBLJ010000016.1:0-12810 GCA_031553615.1 Eubacteriales bacterium | reverse complement strand
GGCCTCCCGTTGGTCGGGGAGGGAGGAATGTTTTCCTCCGCTCGGCCCTACGGGCTACGGCTTCGCTCCGCTCGCCCTCGTCTACGGAAAACTCCCCGCCCGCCCGGCAAAGCCGTGCGATACGAATTGATTCGAGGGGCTGCGGCCCCTCGAGCTCCCTTGGGGCGGCTCGCTTTGCTTGCCGCGGGCTCGCTTCGCGGGCTGTGGGCTCGGCGAGGGGGTAGGTTGCCCCCGAAGGATCCCTAAGGCGGAAAGCCCTTAGGTCGCCCGTGAGGGCGAAACGCCTCTTGCCGGGGGGCGGCTTGCTTCACTGGCCGCAGGCGCTCCCTGGGGCGGCTGTGTGGGGGACGGGGTAGGTTGCCCCGAAGGATCCCTAAGGGCGACCGGAAAGCCCTTATGTCGGCCGTGAGGGCGAAATACCCCCTTCCCACACGAAAAGACCTCCCGGCATTGAACCGGAGAGGTCTTTTTCTCAATAATCGATGCGCAGGTACACCATGTCCTCCAGTAGGATGCCGTCCTCGATGATGGGCTGGGCGTAGTTTTGCGTGAAGAAGCCGGGAAGGCGGTGCGAGAGGCGGAAGCCGCAGGCTTGGTAAAAGCCGAGAATCCGCGGGGTTTCGCCGGTGCCCACCAGCAGCGTGCGGGCGCGGGGTCTGTACAGCTCCCGCATGTGGGCGAGCATGCGGCGGCCAAACCCCTGGCCCTGGTAGCGCGGATCGGTGGCCAGGCTCTTGACCTCGTACACGCCCTCGCCCTCATCGGTAACCACGCAGGTGGTGCGCAGCAGGCCCTCCGCGTAGAGCGCATACAGCTCGCCGCGCTCCAGGTAGCGGTCGATCATGTCCTCCTGCTCGTCGGCGAGCAGCAAGAGGGGCAAAAATGCCTTCTTATCCTCCCGAATCAGCCGGATTTCGATCTCTTTTTCCGGCATGGGCTTTGCGGACGAAGTGTGTTCGGACATGTCGGCTCAACTCCTGTCTATTACAGTTTGGGAACGCCGTTATCCCTTGCGGCGCACTGGACGCACCCGCTTTTCAAACTTTGCGGGATCGAAGAAAAAGTAGCTCATGCGGCCCGGCGTGTCGTCCAGCTCGAACTCCGCGCCAGAAAAATCGAAGCTATCGATGGCACGCTGCAGCTTCTCGCCCACGCCCTCGCTTTCGGACTCATAATCGAAGGGGCCGTGCTCAAACACCACGTATTCGGCGGCGGGCACGTCGATGCGCAGCAGCGGCGCGGGCACTGTTCCTGCATACTCGGCGGGCATGCGGATGCCGTAGGCCTCGGGCGTTCGGCCATCGGCCTCGGTGATGTGCGCCATGATCTGGCCGCTGTACTCACCTTTTACGCCGTCCTCGCCGTCGAGCTTGCCGTGAATGCCGTCCATCAGCGCGCAGATGGTGTCGCAATCCTGGCCCGGTACGGCGTCCTGCTTCTGCCAGAAATCCCAGTAACCATCGCTCTGGTAATTCTTGATGTGCAAAAAGCTGTGCGCGGGCATCGAAATGAAGTAGACTTTGACCTGTTCCGTGGTATGTAGCATGCCGATCTCCCCTTTTCCCATGCAGTAACGGTCGAAGGGCAGGATTTTCGTGTGCAGCACCATGGGCACAGGCCGTGCGCGGTATGCGCCGGGCGTGATGCCGTAGGTGCGACGAAAAGCGCGCGTGAACGCCTCCTGCGAGGAGAAGCCGTAATCCACCGCGATATCGAGTATGCGGGCGTTCCCATCGCGTAGGTCTATCAGCGCGTAGGCCAGACGGCGTAGCCGCAGGTACTCGCGCAGCGGCATCCCGGCCAGCTCGCGGAATTTGCGCGTGGTGTGGTATGGCGAATAGCCCAGCCGTCCGGACAGAGCGCTGAGGGTGAGCGCCTCATCGTCGCGCCGCTGAATATGCTGGTCGATGGCCTCCACCACGATCACGATCTCGCGCCGCCATTCGTTCATGCGATTCCTGCCTCCTCCGTTCTGATACCATTGTAGCGCGAAGGAGCGCGCGGCATTTGATCCGAATTGCGCTGTTTCTTTATTACATTGTCTCTTCATTCCATTGTTTCTTCATTGCATTGTTTCTTCATTGCATTGTTTCTTCCAAGACCTTGCGCCTTGGCTAGGCACGCTGCGTGCGTTTGAGGCCGAGCAGGTAGAGCGCGATGCCCAGCACCACCAGCCCGCCGCCCACCGCCATCTGCCAGCTGATATGCTCGTCAAACAGCGCCAGCGCCCAAATCGCCGCGCCGATGGGCTCGCCCAGCAGCGCAAACGAAACCACATCCGCGCTCACAAAGCCCAGCGCGTAGGTGAACACCGCGTGGCCACCGAGCGTACAAACCACAATCAGCAGACCGATGGGCACCAGCGACCTCACCGGCGCAACGAACCCGCCCATGAAGGGCATCGCCGCCGCCAGGAAGATCGCGGTAAAGATGTACACGAATACCAGGTAGCCCATCGCCGGAGCATGACGGCGCACCGCGCGCCCGCACAGCCAGTGCCCGGCCATGGTCACCGCGCCGCTGAGCGCCAGCAGGTCGCCCGCCACGTCGCCGCCCTGCCCGACAATGGAGAGCAGGCCGATGCTCACCGCACCGATCACCGCCAGCGCCGCACCCGGAATGGCCTTGCGCTCGACGGGTTCGTGCAGCAGCAGCCCCGAAAACAGCGCCACAAAGAGGGGCTGCGTGCACACCAGCGCCACCGAGGCGAAGGTGCCGGTCTTTTGCAGGGAAGTCATCCAACCAATGTAGTGCAGGGCAAGGAAGGCCGCCGCCAACACCGCCAGACCCTTCCATTTCCACGAAATACGCAGCATGGCGGGCACCGCGCCGGTGCGCCAAGCGGGCACGCCCAGCACCACCGCCGTGATGCTTACCCGCAGGAAGGCCACGGTCACCGGGGTGGCCCCGGCCTGGAGCGCAAGCTTGACCATGGGCCCGCTAATGGAAACGCTGAAAACCCCCAACAACACCAACCAGGTTGCTTTTCGCATAAAAAATCGGCCGCCCCTTTGTTGCTTACCGCATGCATGCGGAACCTATACGCTCGCATTATAGGGCAAGCGGACGCGGTGTGCAACAAGAAAAGAGCGGCCGAGAAGAATCCCTCCACCACTGCGGCGGGAACCGTATGAGCGGCGGAGGGATGGTGCGGTTACCAGGTGCCGATGCCCGAAGCGTTGCGCTGATCGTATATCGTCTGCAGCGTGACCACGTCCTCGGCGGTCACCTGGAGGTAGACCTTGGTGGAATAGTAATCGTACAGGCCGCGAGAGGCATCCACCACCGTGGGCACCGATAGGGCCACCTGAATCACGTTTTTGCCGCCATGCAGCGCGGCTTCCCCGCGCGTGAAGATGTCCAGCACCTTGGTGCCCTCATCGGCGCGCGTCCCCTCGTAAGCCTCCTCGCTCTGTGCGTTCTGATCGTAGACGTTGTAGCGGCGCACCCAGGGCTGCAGACCGCCGAGGTTGGAGGTGTAGGCTTCCGGGACGCGGGTTACGCCGGGGGGCGAGATGAAGGTGATGGAGTACGAAGGCAGCGGCTCTTCCAGCGGAATGGCGTTGCCCACCGCCGGATCGGAAAGGTAGGGCCGCATCGCCTTCAGGTTTTCCTGAAACGCCGGGCCAAACCTTTCGGCCAGCATCCCATAGCAGATCGAATCCACATCAGGCAGCAACGGGGTGACGCTGATCACACGCGTGACCAGGTCGACGCCGTCCCAGTACATTTGAACCAAGCGCACGTCCAGCATGGCGGATTCGTCGCGCACGTACAAATCCGCGGGCGCGAAGGAGGAGAACTGCGTGTTGCCCAGGAACTCGCTATCGCTCTGCGCCGCCATGTTGGCGCGCAATGCGCCATCCAGCTCGGCGGGAAGCTGCTTTTCGGTGATGTCTGCATCCAGAGCGTAGAGCGCCAACGGGGTCTCTTTGGGCAGGTAGCGCAGCGCCTCCATAAAGGCGGGCGTGCTCAGTATTTGGCGGTGAAGCAGTTCGTACTGCTCATCGCGGAAGCGCACCGTGCGACGCACCACGCTGCCGTCGGTCAGCTCCAGGTGCAAGGTGACGCGCCGATAGGGCAGCGTGGTATCGGTATCGCCCTGATCGTAGGCGTCGAACACATCGGCGGTATCGGCCAACGCACGCGAGGAAAGCTCGCGCAACTCCGGCTGGGTGTAGCGCACGTCCCCGGTCAACACCGAATCCAAGTTGTATCCGTAGTTGAAATCGGCCAGCGGCGTGTAGTTCCCGGCCTGGTCGGGGAAGGTGACCGCCGCGATATCCTGCGCCTTGGGGTGCACGGTGCGCGTATGCTTGCCCGCCGCCAAGCCGCCGAAGCAAAGCGCCAGGGTGAGCGTGCCCGCCAGCACCATGCCCGCCGCCGCAAAGCAGGTCATTCGCCAGGATTTGGTGCGTATGCGGGTGAACGCCAGGTATCCGGCCCCGACGAGAGCTGCGGCCACAACGATCATGCGCAAATCGTAGCGGTAACGGTAGGTCAGGTACGCCCCGTAGAGCAGCACCGGGGACATGGCGGCCGCGCGCAGCGCATAGCGCGAGATAGGCCTCGCCAAATCCTGCCCTGCCAGCTCGGATTTGCGGCGGATGAAGCAGCGCATGCCCCAGACCAGGGCCAGCAGCGCCAACCCCAGCGTGTACAGGATGGCCGGACCATTGGCGAACAACTGCGCGTGGGTAACCCCGGCGGTGCGCTGCAGTTCATCGGAACGGGTGAAGAGCACCAGCAGCGCGGTGGGCAGGTGGAACGCGGGCGAAAGGAAGGTGCCCGCATCGTTGTAGATCATCATGTCCGAGGCATAGACCACGAACGTGCGGTAGAGGGTGAGCGCAAAGCGGGGCAGGAACAGCGTGAGCCCGCCGATGAGCAGCCCAGCCAGCGGCGTGCCCGAAAGGCTGAGCGCGATCAGCGCGCATCCGGCCACCAGCAGGCCCACGGCGGAGTAGGTCGCCAGCATCCAGCCCTGCAATGCCATGGGGAACAGCGCGCCGGTCTGCGGGATGATCACCGCGCAGGTGGCCACGCCCAGCCCCAGCGCCAGAAAGAACCAGGTGAGCGCCGCCAGCGTGACGCTGATGCCCAGGCACAGCCGCGTGTAGGGCAAGCTGTGGTAGAAATCGCTGCCCTTGCGCTGATAAAGGAAGAAGAAGCCTTGCACCATCAAAAGCACCGGGCCAAACAACGCAAGCGCAGAGAGCGGGGTGGAGAACGCCCTGGGATTCAGCGCGGAATCGATCGAATGATACTGCCCCACCGCCAGCAGCGGCAGCAGCGCGGAGAGCAGATAGAGCAAGGTGATGAGCGCCAGCGTCACGCCCGTCAGGCGCAGGCGGCGCAGCGTATCCAGATAAAGCCGGGCGGAAAATGCCGGAGCCGCCGGGAGAGCAGCCGTGCGTTTCGGGGTCTTGAGAGCAGGCGAGTTCATTGCGCCACCTCCTTTGCGGTACCGACCGGGTTGGCCTCGGATTCGTCTATGCGATCAAACACGTAGCCCAGCGCCGCCAGCTCGTGCACGAACACTTCCTCCAGCGAGAGCGGAAGCACCTCGCACAGCAGCGGCTGCTTGGCGTACATCCGCGTCAGCAGTTCGCTGCGCTCGCCGCGCAAAATGAGGTTGGCCACGCTGCCATGCTGCGTGTAGTGCAGTATATCCAAGCCTAGGCCCTCGAAAGCGCTGCGGTCAAAGGGCTGCGGCAGCACGATCTGCACCTTGCAGAGCGTGGTCTTTAGGCTGTCGACGTCGCTTTGCAGCACCAAACCACCCCGGTGGAGCAGCGCCAGCTGGTCGCAGGTATCCTCCAGCTCGCGCAGCGAATGGCTGGTGAGCACGGCGGTCACCCCCCGCTCGCAGACCGCCTCGTACACCAGCCGCCGCGCCAGGTTGCGCAGGATGGGGTCGAAGCCGTCGAACGTTTCATCCAGCAGCAGGTAGGGCGTGCGGCAGCTCATGGCCAGCACGAAGGCCGCCTGCCTGCGCATGCCCTTGGAGAAGGTGCTCAGCGGTTTGTCCATGCGCAGCTGAAACGTATTGCACAGCGCGGCCAGCTGCTTGCGGTCAAAATCGCGGTACGCGGCCGCGTACAGGTCGGCCATACGCAAAATGGTGGCGCTGGGCAGGAAGAACGATTCATCGGGCACCAGCACCAGCTTCTCCTTGCACGCCGCGTTGTCATAAATGCGCTGGTCATCCAGCTCCACCGTGCCGATCTCCGGGCTGTACACCCCGGCTATCAGCCGCAGAAATGTGCTTTTGCCCGCGCCGTTCGAGCCCACCAGCCCGTAGATGCAGCCCTCCGGCACCACGCTGGTGATGCCGCTGAGCGCCGCTGACCGGCCAAATCGCTTGGTTACGTTTTGTACGTTGATCATGCTTCGCCTTCCCCCTTTGTTTGCCACCGCTCGGTGACGCTTCTGTACGCTTCCCCCACGCAGGCCTGTATCTCCTCCAGCGGGATGCGCGCTGCGGCCAATTCCCGCACCGCTGTAGCCAGCAAGCCCATCCGCTCGCGGCGCTCTCCCGCAATGCGCTCGCACGCATCCTCGGTCACAAACCGACCGCTTCCCGGCACGCTGCGGCAAATGCCCTTTCGCTCCAGCTCCGCATACGCCTTTTGCAGCGTATTGGGGTTGATGCCCAGCGCCACCGAAAGCGTACGCACCGAGGGGAGTGCATCCTGCGCACGCAGCGTGCCATCCAGCACATGCAGCTCCACCTGATCGATGAGCTGCGCATAAATCGGCATGCTACCATATTTATCCAGCGAAAACACAGCGCACCTTCCTTCAACTGTATTATGCATGATAGTACGCATAATATAGCTTAATGGAAAAGTTTTGTCAAGTATTAGACGCAGAAAAAGCGCAAATGGTTTCAAGGCGGCAAAATTCTGTTTTGATCGCAACTTCGCTTTGATCGCAATTCTTTCTTTGTCGCAAAAAAGGCAAAAAGAAGAGGAGCGAAGCACTCGCTCCGCCCCTCCCCCGCATCCTTCGTATGCTTGCTTTTTCGTATTTTTCGTATTCTCGTATCCCATCACTCCACCACGGCTCCCCGGCTCGCCGAGGAAACCATGCGCGCGTAGCGGGCCAGGTAACCCTTGGTCACGCGCGGGGCGGGCGCAGCCCATTCCGCGCGGCGGGATTCCAGCGTAGCCGCGTCGACCAGAAGCTCCAGCGTGCCCGCCGGAATGTCGATGGCGATGGTGTCGCCCTCCCGCACCAGGCCGATGGGCCCGCCGGACGCGGCCTCGGGGGATACGTGGCCGATGGATGCGCCGCGCGTGGCGCCGGAGAAGCGGCCGTCGGTGATAAGCGCCACCTGCTTATCCAGCCCCATGCCCGCGATGGCCGAGGTAGGCGAAAGCATCTCGCGCATGCCGGGGCCGCCGCGAGGGCCCTCGTACCGGATCACGACCACGTCGCCCGCTGCGATTTTGCTGGCGTAGATGGCCTCGATGGCCTGGCCCTCGCTATCGAACACACGCGCCGGGCCCTGATGCACCAGCATCTCAGGCGCAACCGCCGAGCGTTTTACCACCGCGCCATCGGGCGCGAGGTTTCCGCGCAACACCATCAGCCCGCCGGTGGGCGAGTACGGCGCATCGAACGCGCGGATCACGTCCCGATCCAGGCAGGGCGATTGCCCCGCCTGCTCGCCCAGGGTCTTTCCCGAGCAGGTGAGCGCGTCCTCGCGGAGCAGGCCGCGGCCCAGCAACTCGTGCAGCACGGCCTGCACCCCGCCCGCCGCGTACAAATCCTGCATGTGGTGCGCGCCCGCCGGGGCCAGCTTGCACAGGTTGGGCACGCGTGCGCTCACCTCGTTGATCCTATCCAGGTCGAAATCCAGCCCAGCCTCGTGGGCGATGGCCGCCAGGTGCAGCACCGAATTGGTGGAGCAGCCCAGCGCCATATCCAGCGTGAGCGCGTTGTGCAGCGCGTCCGCCGTGATCAGCGCGGCGGGTGTCAAGCCCTCGGCCAGCATCGCCACGATGCGCATGCCCGAGCGCTTGGCCAGCCGCACGCGCGCCGCATCCACCGCCGGAATCGAGCCATTCCCCGGCAGCGCCATGCCCAGCACCTCGGTGAGGCAGTTCATCGAGTTAGCGGTAAACATGCCCGCGCAGGAGCCGCAGCCCGGACAGGCCGCCGTCTCGATCTCGTTCAAGCCCGCATCGTCCAGCGCGCCGATCTTGTACGCGCCCACCGCCTCAAACACGCTGTTCAAATCCAGCGTCGCGCCGCGCAGCTGCCCGGTGAGCATCGGCCCGCCCGATACCACGATGGCGGGCAGATTCAGCCGCGCCGCCGCCATCAGCATGCCGGGCACGATCTTATCGCAATTGGGCAAAAACACCAGCGCGTCCAGGCCGTGGGCCCGCGCCATCGCCTCGCAGGAATCCGCGATCAGCTCCCGCGAGGAAAGCGAATACCGCATGCCCTCGTGGCCCATGGCGATCCCATCGCACACGCCGATGGCCGGAAACTGCACCGGCGTTCCGCCCGCCATGCGCACGCCGTCCTTCACCGCCTGCGCCAGCATACTCAAGTGCGCGTGCCCCGGCACGCATTCCGAGGCCGCGCTCACCACGCCGATCAGCGGGCGCGCAAGCTCCTCGTCGGTCAGGCCCAGGGCTTTCCACAGGGAACGGTGCGGGGCCTTTTCCGGGCCGGTTTTGACGGAATCGCTGGGGTACATGCGGGTCAACTCCTTTTCATGGTTTGGGTCTACTTCATTTCCTTGTTGCCCATGGTCCAGCTCATCTTGCTCCGCAAATCCTTGCCCACGGCCTCCAGCGTGCTGCCCGCCTCGATGCGGCGCTTGGCGTTGAAGTAGGCGCGGCCCGATTGATTTTCCAAAATCCAGCGGCGCGCGAAGTCGCCCTCCTGAATCTCGGTGAGCACCTTCTTCATTTCCTTCTTGGTTTCATCGGTGATGATGCGCTGGCCAATGGTGTAATCGCCGTACTCGGCGGTATCGGAGATCGAGTAGCGCATGCCCGCGAAGCCGTGGGCGAAGATGAGGTCGACGATCAGCTTCATTTCGTGCACGCACTCAAAGTAGGCCGATTCGGGCTGGTATCCGGCCTCGACCAGGGTATCGAACCCGGCCTTCATCAGCGCGGTCACGCCGCCGCAGAGCACGGCCTGCTCGCCGAAGAGATCGGTCTCGGTCTCCTCCTGGAAGGTGGTTTTGAGGATGCCCGCGCGCGCGCCGCCGATGCCCGCGGCATAAGCCAACGCGGTATCCTGCGCGTGGCCGGAGGCATCCTGATGCACGGCGATGAGATCGGGCACGCCCTTGCCTTCGAGGTACTGGCTGCGCACGGTGTGGCCCGGGCCCTTGGGCGCGATCATGATCACATCCACGTCGGCGGGCGGTTGGATTTGGCCGAAATGGATGTTGAAGCCGTGGGCAAACGCCAGCGTCATGCCGGGACGCAGGTGGGGCGCGATGTCGGTCTTATACATGCCGGCCTGCAGCTCATCGTTGATAAGGATCATGATGAGGTCGGCCTGTTTCGCGGCCTCGGCGGTGGTCATCACGGTCAGGCCGTCGGCCTGCGCCTTCTCCCAGCGCGGCGAGCCCTTGCGCAGCGCGACGATCACCTTGACCCCCGAATCGTGCAGATTGAGCGCGTGGGCGTGGCCCTGGCTGCCGTAGCCGACGATCGCGACGGTCTTCCCCTTGAGCAGTTCGAGGTTGCAATCCTGTGCGTAAAAAAGCTGTGCCATGTGGTGGTTCCTCCTATAAAGTGTATTTTGTGTTGGATATTTGATTTGGGGATTTGAGTCGGATATTCGAATCGGGTAGGCAATGCGCCGGGCGCAGCCTACAGCCGCTGCGCGGATTGGCGGATGTCTCCCGCCCCCCGCTGCAGCGCGATGGCGCCGGTGCGGACCAACTCCACGATGCCGTAATCGGTGAGCAGGCCGATGAGCGCGGCAATTTTCTCATCCTCACCGGTGATCTCCACGGTCAGGGTTTCGCGGGTAACGTCCACGATGCGCGCGCGGAAGATGTCCACGATGCGCATCACCGCGTCGCGCTCGGTGGCGCTGGCCTTCACCTTGACCAGCACGAGCTGGCGCTCCACCGCCTGCCCGGCCTCGAGCACCAGCACCTTTTGCACCACGATCAGCTTGTAAAGCTGCTGCACCATCTGGTCGACCAGGGAGTGATCGCCCTGCACAGTGACGGTGATGCGCGATACGTCGACATCCTCGGTGGGGCCCACGGCCAAGCTATCGATGTTGAAGCCCCGGCGGCTAAACAGGCCGGATACGCGGGAAAGCACGCCGGGCTGGTTCTGCACCAGCACGCTCAGCACGTGACGGCGCATGGCGTCGCTCTTGCGCGGCAGGTAGGCGTTGCGGGTTTCGATGGGCTGGAGCTCCTTGTTATCCCAATCGTTGACGGGGGTCATGGCTTTCTCCTCCTTGCTGGGGCACATGCGATTCCGGGCTGCGGGCACGTGTGATTCCGGACTAATCCAGGCAGAACTCGTTGATCGATTGGCCGGGCGCGACCATGGGCGTTACCTTCTCGTCGATGCCCAGCATGCATTCGATGATGCAGGGCTTCCCCTCGGATAGGCCCGCGCGGAAGGCTTCCCGGAACGCCTCGACGGTTTCGACGCGGCGGCCAGAAAGGCCGTAGGCCTCGGCCAGCTTCATAAAATCGGGGCCGCGGTCGAGGGTGGTGTTGGAGTAGCGCTGATCGTAAAACAGGGTTTGCCATTGGCGCACCATGCCCAGGGTTCCGTTGTTCATCAGCACAATGATGACCGGGATGTTGTAGTGCTGCAGGGTAGAAAGCTCGGTGAGGTTCATGCGGAACGAGCCATCGCCGGTGACCAGCGCGACCGGGCGCTTGGTGGCCAGGCGAGCGCCCATGGCCGCACCCATGCCGAAGCCCATGGTGCCCAATCCCCCGCTGGTGACGCACTGGCGCGCGCGGTTGAAGGGGAAGTATTGGGCGGTCCACATCTGGTGCTGGCCCACGTCGGTGGCCACGGTCAGGCTGCCGCCGCTGACCTCGTGCATGGCGCGCAATATGTTGCGCGGCACGAAGGCGGTGGCGTCGGCGGGCTCGCGCTCGCGCAGGCTCAGTATGTGCTGATTCCAGGAAAGGTGCTCCTGCTCGGTCAGGCGCTGGTTGAGCATGCCCACCACCACGCGCGCATCGCCGGTGATGTGCAGCATGGCGCTGATGTTCTTATTGATCTCGGCGCGGTCGATGTCGATGTGGATCACGCGCGCACCGGGCGCGAAGGTCTTGGCGTTGCCCAGCGCGCGGTCGGAGAAGCGGGTGCCCACGGCCACGAGCAGGTCGCACTCCTGCATGGCCATGTTGGCGGCATGCGAGCCGTGCATACCCAGCAGGCCCAGGTAGCGCGGCGTGTGCGGATCGTACGCGCCCAGGCCCATCAGCGAGGAGACCACCGGCGCGTCCATCCTGTCGGCCAGCTCCTGCACGGCCAGGGTCGCACCCGAATTGACCACGCCGCCGCCCAGGTAGAGCAGAGGCCGCTCCGCGCGCGCGATGAGCGCGGCGGCCCGATCGAGCATGGGCGCGATGCGCGCGGTGAACTGCTGGAGCTGCTCGCCCTTGGGCCGCAGCTGCAGCGCCGGATGATCGGGCGGATAATCGGGAATGAGATCGAGCCCGGAGGCGGGCGCATAGGCGCAGGTGGAGGTCTGCACATCCTTTGGGATATCCACCAGCACCGGGCCGGGACGGCCGCTGCCCGCGATGAAGAATGCCTCGCGCAGGGTGGCGGCCAGCTTCTTCACGTCGCTGACCACGAAGCTATGCTTGGTGATGCTCATGGTCATGCCCACGATGTCGGCCTCCTGAAAGGAGTCGGTGCCGATGAGCGTCTGCGGCACGTTGCCGGTTACGTACACCACGGGCACGCTATCCATGTACGCGGTGCCGATGGCGGTGACCAGGTTGGTGGCGCCGGGGCCGGAGGTAGCCAGGCACACGCCCGGCTTGCCCGAGGCGCGCGCATAGCCGTCGGCGGCGTGCCCGGCGTGCTGCTCGTGGGCGGTGAGGATGTGGGTGATGCGATCCCGGTATTGATAGAGCGCATCGTAGATGGGCAGCACCGTGCCGCCCGGGAACCCAAACAGGGTATCGACCCCCTGCTCGATCAAGCATTCCAGCAGGATTTCCGCACCGCTGTAGATTCCTGCATCGCCGTTTTTGTGTTCGTGGTTCTTTGCGCCGTGGTTCTTTGCATCGTTGCCCATGCCCGTTCCTCCCTTGCGAAAGCGAATCCGAAGCCCCATCCCGGTTTGTATAAAAAAACACCCTTCAACCCCAACACTTAGGGCGAAAGGCTTTCCGCGGTACCACCTAAATTCGCGGCGTGAACCGCGCACTCATGGCGCACAGGCGGCGAAAACCGCCAATGGCCGTCCCCTTTTCACGGTGGGGCTCTCCGGCTGGCCTACAGGCGACGGCTTGATCCCTCTCACTCCGTCCGCGTTCGACCCGCTGCTCCGGGACGACTGTGCGCAAGCCTTCACGGGAACTTCCCAGCATCGTTCCCTCTCTGTGCTTCCAGCGTGCGCGCGCTTCCCATCCTCGCAACCGATGTGAATTTGTATGCGTGATAGTGTAGCATCGCGGCGCAGCGTTGTCAAGGGAGAATTTATGCTGCCACGGCTAACGCATTTGAGTACAGATACTGGGAGTTGTGCTGCGAAGGAGTCCAGAGGGCGACCGCAAAGCCCTCTGGTCGACCGTGAGGGCGAAATACCCTCCCAAAGATAGGCGTTTCG
>JAVBLJ010000017.1:0-67024 GCA_031553615.1 Eubacteriales bacterium | reverse complement strand
ATACCCATTCCAACAACGTTTTGCCACAATCCAGCGGATCTTTATCCGATCGGCGTTGTCGTGCCTCGGTCAGCGTAGCTGCTGGCTACGCCTCCTTCGGACTCCTAGCCGAACGTAAAAATCTCTCGCTGGCTTATTGGCAAAACCTATTTGGAATTGGTATAAGAAGGAGCATTGTGATGCCAAGACAGATCGTTTTCATCATGACCGACTCAACCCGGTTTGATATGGTGGGTTGCTACGGCAATTCCGCCATGCACACCCCCTGCATCGATGCGCTGGCGGAATCCGGCGTGCGATTCGGGCGCGCCTATACCACGCAGCCGGTGTGCGGGCCTGCGCGCTCGGCGCTGTTCACCGGGCAATACCCGCACTCCAACGGGAGTTGGGGCAACACCATGCCACTGGGCGCGGACGTGCAGACGCTGGGTCAGCGGCTCAGCGCGCAGGGCATTCCCTGCGCCTACGTCGGCAAGTGGCACCTGGACGCGGGTGATTACTTCGGCTACGGTCAGTGTCCGGAGGGCTGGGACCCTGCCGTGTGGTACGATATGCGCAACTATCTGGAGGAACTGACCGACGACGAGCGCTTCCTTTCGCGGCAGGCTGAGGCCACGGAAGGGAAGGGAATCGAAGAGGGCTTCACCTTCGGCTACCGCTGCACGCAGCGTGCGCTGGACTATTTGGATCGCGCCAAGGAGGGCGACTTCTTCCTGGTCGTATCCTACGATGAGCCGCACGGCCCGTCGCTTTGCCCGGAACCGTACGCATCGATGTACAAGGATTACGAGTGGCCCAAGACCCCGGCGCATTACGATACGCTGGAGGGCAAGCCGCTGTCGCTGCAGCTTTGGGCGGGGGAGCGCAGGGAACGCGACCGCGAGGCGCTGCGCATCAAGTGGCCGCTGTTCTTTGGCTGCAATTCCTTTATCGATAGCCAGATTGGCCGGGTGGTGGAGAAGGTGCGGCAGGTTGCACCCGATGCGCTCATCGTGTTCACCTCCGACCACGGCGATGCACTGGAGTCCCACTGCCTGTATGCCAAAGGCCCGACCGTGTGCGACGACATCGCGCGCGTCCCGCTGATCCTGGCAGGCGGCGGATGTCCGGAGGGCAGCGTGTATCCTCACACCGTGTCACACATCGATCTGCCCGCCACGGTGCTCGACTATATGGGTTTATCCCGGCCCAAGGTGTTCGAGGGTGTGAGCTTGATGCCCCGCGCCCGGGGTGAGGAAACGCAGCCCGATGCGGGAGCGTTTGTGGAGTTTGGCCGCTACGAGATCGATCACGATGGATTCGGCGGCTTCCAGCCGATGCGCGCCATCGTGACCGACCGCTTCAAGTTGGCGCTGCACTTGCTCGACGGCGACGAGTTTTACGATTTGGAAAAGGATCCGTACGAGTGCGTGAACCGGATTTCCGACCCGGAGTACGCGCAGGTTCGCGATGCGCTGCACGACCGCATCATCGCGTGGATGAACGACACGCGCGATCCTTTTCGCGGCTACCAGTGGCAATGCAGGCCCTGGCGCACCGGCAAGACACCCAGCTGGGATGTGGATGGATACACCCGCCAGCGGGACAACGAGTCAGGCGAGTATCGCCAACTCGATTACAACACAGGCTTGCCCATGAAGGAGAGCGTGCGCTATAAGTGCTGAATCGGCAGCGGATTCTGACGCAGATTCGGGTGTTCATTTTTTTCGAGTGATAGGCATACAGGTTTTTCCAACACAGACCGGCTTAGGGCCGGTCTTTTTGCGCGAAAAATGTTATATTAAAATAATGAAACGACTCCACGATGTTGTATGTCCAGGCGGAAACACCACCGCCGGTTGTGATTTTTCGCGGAAATACGCAGAAAACACTACACAAAAATGGGAGAGTATTGTATAATCCAAGGTGGATATGTGTCCCGCGTTTGTACGGGGATGGAATAGGGGGGAAAGTGCATGCGCAAGAGGCTTGGCGTAGCGCTGCTGTGTCTTTCGCTGATGGTTTGGGTGCCCGCCGCATGTTTTGGCGACCGTGAGAATACGGTGCTTTCGGAGCCGATTTACACGGTCGAAACCATTGCGCCAACGGTTCAGCCGACAGCGCGCGCGACCGCTGCCCCGATGACCGCTACGTCGAAGCCGACCGCCGTGCCCGACACGGAGGAGCGCTCACTGCGGCTCGATCAGTTCGATCTGCAGCTGGCGCTGGGGGGGAAGTCCCGCGCGGAGCTTGCGGCTTCCTTGGTGCCGCCTGTGCCAGCGAATCTTCGCGTTTCCTACAACTGGTCTTCGAGCGCGCCTGACGTGGCCACGGTATCCGATACCGGCGAGCGGGCGACCGTTACGGCGCTGCAAAGCGGTGTCGCGGTGATCACGGTAACGGCATCCAGCCCCTCATGGCCTCAGGATTTGCAGGCGGAATGCACGGTGCGGGTAACCTGCCCGGTGCGCAGCATCAACCTTTCCACCGGGCTGCTCACGCTACGCGCTGATGGCGGCGCACAGGCCGAGGGCAAGCTTGCCTATGCGGTAGAGCCCTCGAATCACACCGAAACCATTGCTTGGCGGGTGGACCAAGTGGGCGAAGTGATTTCCTTTGACGAAGGCTCGGGCAAGGTGCTTGCGCTTTCGCCGGGCAGCGCGCAGATTGTGGCGCTTTCGAGCGGCGGCATGTCCGCTCTATGCAAGGTGGTGGTGCGCGCGCCGGAAGCCACCGAGCAACCGCCGAGCACCGCGACGCCGTCGCCTGCCCCGCCCCGCATCACGTATGCGCCTTACACGGGCTTACCGCGCACCCTGATCGACCGTTCGATGCCGGTGCCGGACTTCCCGGAGCTGCAGTCCGGAAGCACGGTCGGCGCGCCCACGGCGGAGCCCCATGCCGATGCGCCTACCGCAACGCCCCGGGCCGATGCGCAAACCGAGCTAGGAACGAAAACGGATACCGAACCCGAAGCAAAACCCGAAGTAGAGCCCACGAGCGCACCAACGAGCGCACCCGTACCCGCGGACACGCCCCGACCTTCCATCCTCCGCTTCGATGCGGAGGGCGCGGTGGTCGGCATCCGCGTGAATGGGGAAGCGGTTTCGCTGCGCGCCTCGCTGACGGTGTTCGATCCCTCCGTGCAGGACGATCAGCTTGTTTGGAAGAGCGGTGACAAGCGCGTTGCCAAGATCGATGAGCAGGGCATCCTGCTGCCGGGAAAGATCGGCAAAACGACGATCACCGTTACCGCGCCCAACGGCGATTTTGCAGTCAGCCAAGTGATAATATACAAGCGCGCCGCGCTCTCCTTCCGCATCGGCACAAAGCCACCGGTGACGCTGGAGCCGGGGGAAACCCTTCAGCCTTCGATCATCTATTCGCCCATGCACAGCTATGCCAAGCTGCGCTGGAGCTCCTCGGATACCGCCGTGGCGACGGTCGACCCGGGCACCGGATTCGTTACGGCGGTCGGCAAGGGAACGGTGCGCGTCATCGCGCAATCGGAGAAGCCTGACGGCGAGGCTGCGCTGTCGGTCAAGGTGGTCGTTCCAGCCACCGCGCTTTCCATGTACAAGGATGCCGATTGCGACGATTCGGTTTGGGCGGCGCTTCCCGGTCAGTCGCGAATACTGGGCGTGATTCCTGTGCCGGATTGGGATACCACCAGCGACACCATCAAGTGGAGCAGCAGCAATGCGCGCATCGCTTCAGTGAATAAGGAGACCGGCGAGGTGAAGGCACTCAAGCCGGGCAATGCGGTGATCACGGCCCGGACGACCAGCGGCGTGAAAGCCTCCTGCGCGGTCAAGGTGTTGCGGCCTGCGGAGAGCATTTCGCTTTCCGATTCGCAGGCTCTGCTCCACGTCGGTGAGCAGCACACGTTGAAGCCTACCTTGCGGCCCAAGAACAGCATCGAGCAGCTCTCTTGGACATCCAGTGACCCGGCCGTTGCGACGGTTTCGGAGGCCGGAGAGGTAACCGCAATAGCGAGGGGCGAGGCGGTGATTACGGTCACCACCTGCGAAGGACTCATCGTGCGTTGCATGATCACGGTGCTGTCCCAGGACGTGGAGTAAGGCGGTGTCCGATTTGCAGACACTTTGGCACGAATTTGCCGAGCAGGCGCGGGCATTGGGCTTCGCGCAGGCTTGGGTTACGGGCGTGGAGCGCTTTTCGGCCTGGGAGCAGGCGGTGGCGCAGCGCGGCGACGGCCATGGTCAATCACTTAGCGCGGACCCCAAGGAGATATTGCCCTGCGCGCGCCGCATCATTGTGCTGGCATACCCGTATCAGGAAATACCGAGCCGGGAGTTCCCGAAGGTGCGCATATCGCCCTACTACTTTGCGTCGCAGCGCGTGCACCAGTGCGTGCCCCAATTGGCGGATTGGCTGAGAGCGCGGGGCTGGCAGGCGGTGGAGCGGCCTTCCTTGCCCGCGAAGCCTGCCGCACAGCGTGCGGGGTTGGGCGTGTACGGGGCCAACGGCCTGATTCAAACGCCGACGCATGGCAGCCGCATCGTGCTGGCTCTGCTGGTGACCGATGCGGAGCTCCCGCTCACCGGCGCGTGCGAGCAAGCGGAGGAGAAAAAGAGCGCGGAAGGTTCGCTGAATCCCGCCTGCAAAGGCTGCGGCGCTTGTGTGCGGGCTTGCCCGGTGGGCGCGCTCGACGGTACTTCGGCGGTGGATACCTCGCGCTGCCTGCGGGCATACATGCTTTACGATAAGCCGGTGCCGGAGGCGTTTCGCCCTACGATGGGCAACCGTTTGTTGGGCTGCGACCTGTGCCAGCAAGCCTGCCCGAATAACCACCGCGCCGCACAACATGCAGCCGAAGCGGCTTCATTAGAGCTGACGGCGGGCTTGGAGCAAGCGGTGGATTTGGAGCTGGATGATCTGCTGGCTCCAGCCGAAACATTTGGCCGGACGATGAGCGCCCTGGGCACGGCGGTGGGCAAGAACTACGCGCGCCCGCAGCGTATTTTGGCGCAAGTGGCATTGCTGGCGGGCAACAGCGGCGATCGCAAGTATCTGGCCGCACTGCAGTCGCTTTGCGAAAGCGAGAACCCGGTGGTGCGCGAGCATGCGCGCTGGGCATCTGCACAGCTTGGCGCAAAGCATGAGCCGAAGTAGGGGCCGGACCGATGTCGGGGTACAAAAGCTTTGAACTAAAAAGCGGTGCATTGTGGCCGCAAATATGCTATACTACACAAGAGCACCGGGCGCGCTCGATGCTATAAGGAGATGAAGGGATGGAGGAGAGGGCCAAGATGGCTGCGATGTCCGGCCTGCCAATCAGGGGCCGGCGGGCGGATTGGCTCACAGAGTTGGTCTGGAAGCGCGCGCTGCAGCTCGCGGTTCTCTATCCCCAGGATATGCTGCTGGATATTGCCGGCGGCGATGGCGAGCTACTGCGCCGCATTGGCGAAAACTCCCCGGAGGTTGGGCTGGCGGGCATTTGTGCTTCGCCGCAACTGGCGCGCACGGCGCGTTATCGGGTGCCGCAGGCCGACATCATGTACGCCGAGCTCGACGATTTCCCTTGGCTAAACCAGTGTTTCGATGTGGTGTTTTGCCTGCTTTCGGTCCCGGCCATGCGGGATTTGAATACCACGCTTTCTGAGGTTTTTCGGGTGCTAAAGCCGGGTGGTCAATTCCTGCTGGCGGTGCCGTGGATGGCGCAGCCGTTGCGCAGCCTCGCGAACCGCTTCCTGGTCGACGAAACGGAGGAGAGTGCACCCATCCTATCCACAAAACAGTTGCTCGACTATATACATCGCGCCGGGTTTGTGAGCACGAGCACCCAGCACCTCGCCGGACTGCGTTCCATTGCGATCTGCTGGAAACCGTAGTGCATGCCCTCGAACGAACCTTCGGGGGGGGCGAAATATTTCTGAGGAGGAATGAACGATGCGGAGACTGCTATCAATGGTGCTAGCGGCCCTGGTGATGCTGAGCTTGGTGCCCGCTCTGGCGGATTCGACGGAAGGTGAGTATCAGGCGAACGAAAAGGTCGAGCTCGTCACCTGCGAGGATTTGGAGCTGACGGAGGGGGATTTGGCGATTCAGGTGGGCGACGTCATCCATATCACGCTGGATGCGAACGCCACCACGGGGTATGGGTGGTTCTATGCGATTGCCGATGAGACCATCGCCACCGTGGTCGCCGAAGGGTACGAGGTATCCCCTGCAGAGGCCGGCATGGTCGGCTCCGGCGGTATGCAGCATTACTACATTCGCGCACTGACCCTGGGGGAGAGCGAGATTACCTTCCGCTACAAGCGCTCCTGGATGGAGGACAGCGCCGAGGATACGCTGATCACCTACACGATCGTGGTGGAGTAGCCGCCAGGCGCAACAAAAAGCGATAGCGAGAGCCTGGCACCGCTTTGCGGGAGCCAGGCTTTTTTCATAAAGAGCCGCGCTTGCAGTGATATCGGATGGGTTTCTGCCGTTCCGGCTGAAAGCTGACCTTTTTGCCCACGCTTACAGCCGCTATTGCCCCCGGCGATACGGTGTTGATATCTGCGGTACTGGGCACTGGCAATGGAGAAAGAACCGTGTGGGAAAATATCTCTTTAGAGGTAATAGAATATGCAAGAATGGCTCGAAGACATTTTTCGAAAAACCGTTCAAAAATTCCTGCGCTCCGCCATGCTAGCTGAGAGGCAGGATGTGATTCCCTATCAAAGCGAGAATGGCCGATGGGTTCCCGCTCCTTTTGATGGAAACAGTTGGTGGACGGGAGGGTTCTGGCCAGGGCTGATGTGGGAGCTGTACGGGGCTACCCAGGAGCAGACCTTCCGGCAGGAAGCGCTGCGGGTGGAGGCTCTTCTGGTGCAGGAGTTGCTCAGCTTTGAGTTGCTGAATCACGACGTGGGCTTCATGTACATGCTTTCCGCCGGTGCACACCATCGTTTTACCGGCGACAAGGCGGCCTTTGCGCACACGCTCCACGCCGCCAACTTACTGGCCGGGCGTTTCAATCCGGCAGGGTTTATTTGCGCTTGGAATGGAGGCAGGCCGGGCTGGACGATCATTGATTGCATGATGAACCTAAACCTGTTGCATTGGGCCAGCAAGCAAACCGGGGATCCTCGCTTTGCCAAGATAGCGCGCATCCACGCGGACACAACGCTGCGGGAATTCATTCGGGAGGACGGCAGCTGTCACCATATTGTCATTTTCGATCCAGTTACCGGCGCACCGCTGGAAAAGCCTCGCGGACAAGGGTATAGCGTGGGCTCAAGCTGGTCCAGAGGGCAGGCCTGGGCGCTCCATGGCTTTACGCTAAATTACCGCAACGGCGGCGAATGCAGGGATTTGGAGGCCGCCCGTCGGGTGGCGGATTACTTTATTGCCCACATTCGCCCGGATGGACTGACGGATTGTGATTTCTCCCAACCGCCAGAGGAGGAGCGCTTTGATAACATTGCCTCGGCCTGCGCGGCCAGCGGGCTGCTGGATTTGGCGGAGGCTGTGGGCGGCGAGGCGGGCGCGAAATACCGCGCGGCCGCATTGCGTATGCTGCAGGCCATGGATGCCCTTTGTGCGGACTGGTCGGAAAACAGCCCGGGTATATTACAAAAATGTACGGCTTCCTACCACGACGACGGGGCGGGCCGGCATGTGAATATTCTTTACGGTGACTATTTCTTTGTGGAAGCCTTGTGCAAGCTGCGCGGCACCGATTCACGCCTGTGGATGGCGGAAGCATAGTCGGGCATGCGGAGGTTCATAGAAAAGAAACGAAAAAAATATTACAAAAGAATGAACTAGGCATGCGAGAAGTATCCAACTAGTGCAAACGCGGATGAGAAGTATCCAATCTAATGCAAAAGAGGATGGATGCTGTTGCTCTACGAAAGCGTCCGTGGGACGCCCAGCCGCACAATGGAATTGTGTGATCTAAAAGGTATGAGACGTGGTCCCAACAAGCAAGTGGACGATTTTCGCCTAGGGCGTGTTTCAAAAGCAATAGACAGTGAACAATGGTAAGACCAAAAGGATAATGCGAGCATTGGTTAACAGATGTTTCGGCATACAAGAATTTGTTTTTGTTTAGTAATAACTCGCGCTTTATTTCACGAGGGGAATGGTGTACAATCTTCTAGTAACAAATGGGGATTCTGAGAGGTTTTGTATTTGGACGCGTTGGGGGAAGTGCGCTGCATTTGATTATCGGATTAAGAAAAATAACCTGCTGCATGAAACGGCGAATATTTCTTAGCCGTTTTTTAGTATATTGAGCAAACGGTGACTTGATGTTTTGAAACGGGAACCTTATTTCGGCATTGAAGTGCGTTGCAATGAGTACTAACATGAAAAAACTACAAATGCCTTTTTGCAATGGAAGGAGAAAGAAGATGTCCGTTTTTGTTACGCGCTCATCTATGCCTACTCTTGAGGAGTATATCGAAGAGATTAGACCTATTTTTGCGAGCCGCATGATGACGAACATGGGTCCGGTCTATAAAAAGTTACAGCAGCAACTTATTGATTATCTTGGCGTACCGGAACTATCGTTGTTTGTAAACGGTCATATGGCACTCGAAATGGCGATTGATGCGTTGGGGCTGAAGGAAAAAGGCGGGGAAATCATTACAACTCCATTTACATTTGTTTCTACAACGCATGCAATCACAAGAAATAATTTGACCCCCATATTTTGTGACATAAAACACGATGATTACACAATTGATCCCGAAAAAATCGAAGCATTGATTACGGACAAGACGGTTGCCATTGTGCCTGTCCATGTATATGGACATGTATGTGATGTAGAGGCAATAGAAAAAATCGCGAAAAGGCACAATCTGATGGTGATTTATGATGCGGCTCACACCTTTGGCGTTTCTTATAAAGGTGTTGGCATAGGCAACTTTGGCGATGCATCTATGTTCAGCTTTCATGCGACGAAAGTTTTTAACACGGTTGAGGGTGGTGCGATTGCATTTGGCGATAAGGAGTATAGGACGAAACTTCACGATCTGAAAAACTTTGGAATCCATGGCGAAAATGATGTTCTAGGGATCGGCGGCAACGCAAAGCTAGACGAATTCCGGGCAGCAATGGGTATTTGCAACCTTCGTCGTATGAGTGATTGCATTGTGAAGAGAAAGGCGGTGCATGAACACTACAACGAACGGCTTGGCAATATTCCGGGAATCAGGTTATGCAAGCAGCAGGAGGATGTCACAGCAAACTATGCTTATTATCCTGTTTACTTTGACTATGGTGTTTTCGGAAAAAGTCGAGATGATGTTTTTCAAGAGTTGAAGCAGAATGACATCTTTGCACGGAAGTATTTTTACCCTGCGATTAATGAGTTGAGCTGTTATGCGGGTATGCAGAACGCAGAGACTCCGATTGCGCATGACGTCTCGATGAATATTTTGACGCTACCGATGTACGAAGAACTAACGATAGATGATGTTGATCGCATCTGCGATGTTATTCTGAGCGTTAAATGATTTCGTTCTAACGATTCTGCGTGCCAGAAGCGCCTCCGGAAATGAAGATACGGCTTTCTGGATGTTTCGATTTTGCCATCATTTCAGCGTGGACGGCGACGGCAACGAGATTACCCTGATCGACGGCATCGTGCGCCCACCGCACGAGACCGCCAAGATACTGGGCATCTCGCGCTCGCATATATCGCGCATCGCAAAGCACGCGATCCAGCTGCAGAACGAGTGGCTACACAAGCTGTAAATGGCATGGATGGGTCGCTGCAAAGCGGCTCGTTTTGCTATATCGTTGCGAAATGCTGATCACCCTGATGTCGCCGCTGGCTCATTCAAAGAGTCTAATACCAATTTCAAATAAACGATGCCATAATCATCCAGATGGGATATAATAGATATGGGTGATGAAAGATGGCAAGGAAACAGGTAACATTCACACAAGAGCAGGAGCAAGAAATCCATGAAGCGATGAAACAAGCGAAGAAGAAACAGGACTATCGACGGTTGCTGATCTTGCAAACAGTCGGTACGGGCAAGAAAAAGCTTGAGGAAGTAGCCTTGGAACACGGCGTAAGCAAATCAATGGTAAGCCATTTGTTAGGGGACTATCGCAAGCAAGGGATAGCAGATCATTGGCGCGCTGCCCATCTTGCTGATCTATCCGTTTTTGCAAAAGTATTTCATCACCGGCATCACGCTGGGCAGCGTGAAAGAATAACAAGATTGACTGGAGAAGCACAATGAACGACATGACATACGCCCAGCAAGTCGAAAAGTGGGATGTTTGGGAGTTCGCTTGCGTGGGGCCGGCAGACGGCAATCCGTTCACGGATCAGTCCATCAGCGCGACATTCGAGGGCGCGCAAGAGCGCGTCGAGGTCGAAGGGTTCTACGACGGCTGTGGGCGATTTGCGGTGCGGTTCATGCCGTCGTTTGAAGGGGAATACCAGTTCTTGGTTCAGAGCAGCTTTTCGAGCGAGGCGTTCCGCGGCAGTTTTCTGGTGCTGCCTGCATCCCAAGACAACCACGGCCCTGTGCTTGTGGCCAATCAGTGTGCCTTCGCCTACGAGGACGGCACACCCTACTACTCCATCGGCACCACCTGCTACGTTTGAACGCACCAGTCGGACGAGGTGATCGCACAGACGATCGAGACGCTGAAGCGCAGCCCTTTCAACAAAATACGGTTCTGCGTATTCCCCAAGCACTATCCTTATAACCTTAAGGAACCGCGCTCGTATCCTTACGTGGGCACGCCGATGGACTCCGGTGTGCTCACCGACGAGAACTTTCAGAGCTACACCGGCAAGACGGAGGGCAACACGTGGGATTTTGGGAGGTTCAACCCTGCACACTTCAAGCACATTGAGAGTTGCATCGGCGTACTGCGAGATCTAGGCATCGAGGCCGATCTGATCCTGATGCACCCCTACGACCGCTGGGGGTTCTCCTGCATGACGCACGAGCAGGACGCGTTCTACCTACGCTACGTCATCGCCCGGTTCGCCGCCTATCGCAATATATGGTGGTCGCTGGCCAATGAATACGACTTGATGCCCCAAAAGAGCCTTCAGGACTGGGAACGGATCGCGGAGGTGATCTGCAACAGCGACCCGTACCGGCGGCTGCGCTCCATTCACAACTGTGTATCGTTTTATGACCACAACCGCCCATGGATCACCCATTGCAGCATCCAGCGCCAGGACCTGTACAAGACGAGCGAACTGGTGAACGAGTGGCGCCAGCGCTACCGGAAGCCCGTGGTGCTGGACGAAATCGCCTACGAGGGCAACATCCCCTACGGTTGGGGCAACATCACCGGCCAGGAGATGCTGCGCCGATTCTGGGAGGGCGCGCTGCGCGGTGGGCACCCCGGCCATTCGGAGACGCTGCTCAACGAAAGCGGGCTTCTATGGTGGTCGCACGGCGGCAAGCTGTACGGCGAGAGTGCCTTGCGCTTTACTTTCCTTCTTGATATACTGAAGCAGACGCCGGGGGTTGGACTCAGGCCCTACGAGCGCTGCGGCTGGGACGAGGTGTGCGCCGTGCCGGAAACGGTCACCGAGCGTGGGTACTATCTATACTACTACAGCTTCATGCGCCCATCCAGCCGGGACTTTCACTTCGACGACAGCACGGACTACGAGGTCACCGTGCTCGACACCTGGGAGATGACCATAGATTCGCGCGGCGTGTTCAAGGGCCGCTTCGTTGTGGAACTGCCGGGCAAGCCGTACATGGCCATCCAGATCAAAAAGGCATAGGGAGTGCGAACTTGCCGGACTGAAAACGCCGCATAAAGGAAATCAATGAGGTCGAGCAGACGTACAGGCAACTGTACGCCCAGAATCCCGATGCCTGCTTTTTGGACAAGACTGAACTGCGCT
The DNA here is from genome assembly GCA_031553615.1 of Eubacteriales bacterium. Taxonomy (GTDB): domain Bacteria; phylum Bacillota; class Clostridia; order Christensenellales; family Aristaeellaceae; genus WQXF01. The sequence goes on along the minus strand of JAVBLJ010000017.1, from coordinate 55,188 downwards.
ACCGCAACCGGGAGGAGTTCAAGGCCGTATACCGCCAGGTTGCGGGCCATTTACCCTCAACACCGCCAGCGACAAGCGCATTGAGTTCAAGGCCGGGTTTTGCCTCCACATTCAGGCATTACAATTAGGCGTAGTATTTCGTTTTCAAGAATCACATTACTCCTCCTGCAAAACAAAACGGGTTTGCCAAATAGACATAGGCTGCATTTCGTTGATACTATATAACAGTGGAATCTCTGGTTAAACGCCAAGGCTCTCAGCAATTGTTCCAGAGCGCCACACAGTGCTTTTTTCTAGGAGGCAGCTTTCTCCCTGTCTTCCAAGCGTGATCAGTTGCTCGCAATGCATGCGGTTGAGCGCGCTTAGGTCTTCTTCAAATATCTGTAGATTGGGCAGAGAGACGGCAAAGTAGTCAATTTCCATTTCATCTAAAAGATGCGCTTCTCCATAATCAATGAGCCTTTGGAAGGTAGCAAGCGCTTCGTTTTCTCGCCCTAATTTTTTTAACGCAAGCCCTTTATAGTAAATCAACTCCGCAGGTTGATCATTATAATACATGGCGCTTGTAAGCTCCATCTCCCCCTCCGTAGCCAATACCCATTCATCCTGTGCTTCCTTAATCCTTCCCATCTCTTCCAAAACGCACCCAAGATCGTAATGAATGTCGTTATCTTTCTGCCCATCAAGCTTTCCCTCTCCGAGATTTTTCGGGAAAACTAACGCTTGTCGAAGTTTCCGTTCTGCTTCGCGAGTCCTGTCTGTTTGCGCATCTTTTTGGGCCAGCTTTCGAAGGGCATAAATATACTGTGCAGTAACCTTTCCTTCTCCACCTTCCCAAGGATGAAATCTACGTTCCATTATAAGTTGCAAAGCGTCCTCATATCTCTCCAGTTGATTCAACAAGGCTGCTCGCTCCACACACAAATCATCTCGTTTTACCCATGTATCTGGATATTGATCGAACAGTTTCAAGCGTTCCAGTGGTGTGTAACCCATCTTTAAATGAAGTTGATCCAATTCCAGCATCACACGGGCATCGGCTGTATCCAGAAGGAAAGCCTTTTCCAGGGCGTCAATAGCCCGTTGGGGTTCTTTTGTCTTGTTAAAATAGCATAGCGCCAGGTTACGCCAGGCCGTTGGGAAGGAGGAATCAATACCTACGCTTTGCTCCCAGAGCAACTGTGCTTCAGAGTAGCGTTTGCGATCATAAAATAGGCACGCCAAGTAGTACGGTGCTTTCGCATCGCAAGGATTGTGCTCTATAGCAAAGCGGAGGACCGCAATGTCATTCAATTTGTTTGGAAAGCAGTATAGGGACGATTCGCTTGCAGCGGCACGCAGCGAGGCTTCGCCAGACTTTCCTGATCGGGAAAGATAGTATGCGCAATAATAGTGAACCAAGGGATTACCCTTTTGCGCTAATGACAGCACTGCCAGCGCACGCCCATACAGACCCGCTTCTGCGTAATCATGGGCAATGTTCAACAAAGTGTGTGCATCGTTACGGCAAAGTGCGCTTATATCTTCGCCCAACTCCATTCGAGATAGGTAATCGAAAGGATTGAGTTGTACATTTGCAGAAAGCCAATCGCGATCCCCTTTATGTGCACCTAAAAGACTGCGGGCTTTTACATTGCGATGGTTACGCTCAATAGACGCTTCAAAAAAACGTATGGCCTGCTGTCTTTTCTTCTGCCTTGAGGATATGCAGGCAAGGTAATAGAAGCTTGCCCCTTGCTGTGCTTCGTTCCAGGTGGCTTTATAGAATGCATTATATGCTTCATCCAAGCGTTCCTGGTATAAAAGGCATAATCCCAAGTTAAAGTACGCTTCACCATCGAAGGGGTTTGGGTTGCGTTCTGTAAGCCGTTCTGTCGCCTTTAGGAAGCATGCCTCTGCCTGTGCAAAAAGTCCGCGTCTAAAAAGCAGCATACCATAGGACGGCGCGGAAAAAGATGTGTAAAAGAGAAACGACCTGGCAATAATAGGGGTAACACCCAAGGAAAGCCAGGAGGGATTCGACATGAAACGCATACCAAGGGAGATCATCAAGGAGCTCATCGAGAGCGAGGAGTTCAAGAGCACAGGAGACATCATGACGGCGATCAAGGCGATGTTTTCAGATGTGCTAGCCGAGGTACTGGAAGCTGAAATGGATAGCACGTTGGGGTACGAAAAGCAGGAGCGACGAGAAGAGGAAGCGACGGGAAAGCCGCGGAACTACCGAAACGGGCACACGACCAAAACCGTCAAAACGCAGCTGGGCGAGGTGGCGGTAACCGTACCGCGTGATCGGAAGGGCGAGTTTGAGCCCAAGATCATCGGCAAGTACAGCCGGAACGCGGACGGGATGGAAGAAAAGATTCTTGGTCTGTATGCGGCAGGGATGAGCCAGAAGGATATCGCCGAGCAAATAAAGGCACTGTATGATGTGGAGATATCGCCGGAACTGGTGAGCAAGATTAGCGAACGGATCATCCCTCAGATCGTGGAATGGCAGAGCCGGGCGTTGGATGAGGTGTATCCATTCGTATTCATGGATGCGGTACACTATAAAGTGCGAGAAGATGGCCGGGTCATCACCAAGGCAGCGTATGTGGTGCTGGGCGTCAACATGGAGGGATATAAGGAAATTCTAGGGATTTGGATTGGTGAAAATGAGACCTCAAAGTTCTGGCTATCGGTGCTAAACGAGTTGAAAAGTCGAGGCGTGAAGGCGGTTTATCTGTTCTGTGTGGACGGTTTGAACGGCTTTCGCGAAGCTATCGGGGCGGCGTTTCCCAAGGCGGGGATTCAGCGGTGCATCATCCATCAAATCCGCTCCAGCACGCGCTTTGTCAGTTGGAAGGATATCAAGGCATTCGTCGCCGATCTGAAAATGATCTACGGTTCGGCCACTGAGGAAGAAGCCTTTTCGCACCTGATGGAGTTAAAGGAAACCTGGGAGAAAAAGTATCCCTCCGGGGTCAAGAGCTGGGAGACCAACTGGGATATCCTGTCCACGTTTTACGCCTATCCGCCGGAAGTGCGTCGAATCATTTACACCACCAACGCCATCGAGGGGTTGCACCGTCAGTTCCGCAAAGTCACCAAGACGAAGGGAAGCTTTCCCAATGATCAGAGCCTGCTGAAGATGCTATACTTGGCATCGCAGAATATCAGCAAGAAGTGGACGATTCGGCATCGCAACTGGGACTCGGTGCTGGCCTCGCTGAACATCCTATGGGGTGAACAGGTTGGATGATCCCATTTCCCGCCAGATAGGATTGCGCGTTCAGGCCGTCGGCATGCACGCCGGTTCGGACACGGCGCGCATACCGCCACCCTGCTCGCGCAGCAGCACCATTAAGGGGAAATGGGTTGGGCTGCCGCCGGTACGGCTGCCACGATTCGTAAGTTTTCGCATTGCTCGGGTAGGACAGGTCGAATTTCGCTTACACGATGTTTTACGCGCACACTACCATAGGCGTTATTGATGCGGCAATCCGAAGGATCACGCCGCAAACCTTCTTGGTAATAGCTTTCAGGAGCATATGTGGCATGTCGGTACTGCTCCAAGTGCAACCCTGTCAGCAGCAATTCTTCATTGGTTGTGATTTCATCCGGCGCAAGCGCAGCCTTTGCAGGATCAGGGATTCTTTCCTGAACTGGCTTCTTCTCTTGGTAGTCTATCAGCAATTCTCCGTGACTGTTGTAAACGCATAGCCTCAAAAGGCCCTCAGCTTCGAAGGTGCTTTCAAACACATCTGTGGGTGACAAGTCGCATGCTGTTTCAAAAACTACGGTTTCTCCCCGCGATATAACCACCTGTGCGGCATTTATGACGGATGAAGCATACACTACCGCATGGCGGGCGCTGCCTTCACCTTCCAGGTTGACCGCGACTGCCTCGTTGGCGTTTTTCACCGCGCCAACCTTCTTGTAAGGCATGAATACCTGGGTAAAGCGTTTGGTCTCAAAGGGCTTAAGCCAAGTAAAGTCCGGTTGGTTATCGGTAAACACGCCAGCCATAAGCTCGATATAGGGGCCGTCCTCATCCGTCAAGTTACGATCCCAAGCCTTCCCAAATTCTCCGCAACCCCACGTCCACTGCTTTTTGCCCGGAGATATTTGATGATCCGCTACATGCAACAGCCCTGCTTGTCTTTTATGATCGTAATTCCCAACAAAATCATAATCTGAATGGTAGGCCATATAGCTTGTGGGTACGGGAATATTCTTGTAGCGGGAAATGTCCACACCTGCACTGTAATCGTGCTTATAATATACCCCTGTCGCAATTGGAAAGGCAGACACGGCCCTTTTTCCATGATCCATCACGGCATGCACATCCGGCGGGAAGATGGACTGGGTATAGTCGTTCACTGCCACAGCCGGGTTGGCCCACCAAAGAAAGGTCTGGGGTAGCGTGGTTGGGTTATAACATTCGCCATCGATTTGTAGATACGCCTTTCCTGGATGGAGGGTAAAGCTGCAAATGGAGCGCGTCCCATACATCCTATCCGTTTCACCAATATGCACGGTAGCACTGCCGTCTTCATTTTCCGTAATACTGCAATCCGTTTCACCGTAGGTGTTTGGCCGATGGTGCTGAGGCCAATTAAACTCAATGCCTCCACTGATCCATGGCCCAGTCAGGCCTACCAGCGCAGGCTTGATCACATGATTATAGTATACAAAATCATAACCATTGGTCTTATCCAATGCCCGTTGTACCCGTCCACCCAATTCTGGCAGAAGCGTGATCTGCAAATATTCATTCTCAAGAAATACTGCCTGATACGTTTTATCTTGCTTGTCATCCAGTATTTTATCGATTACAGGCAGCGGGTAAACTTTTCCCGAACTCCCTTGATACACCCGCTTTTCCAGAAACATAGGATTCTTATCCGGTTCACCCACACCATAGGTAGGCATCGTTATATTTTCACGCCAAACCTTTGCTTTAGTCATTTCGCCATTTCTCCTTCGCTAAATATCACAATGCCATTCATATATCGGGAGCAGTTTAGCGCTTATGAGCGCGCCCTCCATATTCGCAACCATCTCCTGCCGCCCTGCCATAGTAGATTCGACGTTAACAACACTGTCATGGCGAAAGGGTGTGATATAAATAGCCATGGGATGGGCTTTGAGTTGCACTGCAAACTCTCTTAGGGCAATCTCCCATATGCTTCCATTGTTAAAATGATCTGCAATCATTTCGTTACCAATATAAGCGCATGCTATATCACCGATGTACTCTATTTGGAGCAATATATCCTTCATATCATCGCTCCATTGCGGAATATCCAGCTTGTATCTTGTCTTGCCAACCTGCTTTACCACAGGGTTGAGATCAACGATCTCTTTCTTAAGCAATTGTGTAGCAAATACCCCATTCTTGAAAGAGACTAGGGCCACTTCGGGTTTATCATACTCAATCCGAAGGCTGGAATTATCGTGCATCAATGCACCGTCGCACAGATAAGCACATTGATCAAGCACTGAAAACCGTAAACTGTCAGCACGGCTCAATGTGATAAAACGCATGGAAGAATTGCCCTGCTTGGCTGTAAAGCATGGAAGTTGGCCATCCACTTGTGAAAAATCATCATTTAATGATAGGAGCCCTGTTTCCAGCTCTATTTCCGTTTCCTTTTTAAAGGTATACCTGGGTGTCATCCCCTCTGGCGCGAAAAAGAAAGCGGTTCCATCAAGCACCGCCAACGGTTGCGCGTGGGCTGAACGAAGTAGTACGCCGCCTATATCCAACTTGAACGGCAACAAACAATTTTCTCCTGCCGCCAAAGAAAGATTTTCAAAGGTGATATCCTCTGCCGGAAGATGCAGCAGAATGGTTTCGTCCTGCTTATCTAGCATATCAGCGTGATCTTGGTAGTTATTTATAGCCACAAATCCTGCGCCGTCATTACTCATGCGAACCGCCCAGCGCAAGGTTTCCTTATCTGTTGGAATGATATCCTGAGAGCCTTGAGGTAGATAAGTTTTCATTCGGCATAACGCATCTTGAAATGTGGTAGCTAATAAATGGAGGCACCTCAGCCGCCGATATGAATTACGGATCTGGCCATACTCGCCAATCGGCGCTTGAAAATCATAGCTGCGCTTGGGAACCTGGCCTTCATTCAGAAATCCACCGCGTTGACTCAACGGATGGGTTCCACCAGCGAACATATAATATCCGAGCATATTGCAGCCCGATCCTATTTTGATGTTAGCCATTGCATCTATGCTTTCATAAGGCAATTGGAAACGGTAATTATAGCTGACAAACATCCCTCCACCCATCTCACAGCAAAGATATGGCCTGGATTCAGGTGCATACAGAGGATCAAAGTTATAGGTGTTGGGAACGGCATTATTATGATTGTCACGGAAAATATACTCTTCTGTTGCAGGATGCTCACCGCTGCCCTTATAGAATAGCCAAGGCCGAAACGCATAACCACCCCATAAAGGCATCATATGCGCTCCCATTGGCGCTCATGAGTTGTGTCGCTTATGCGTGGATACACGTAGACGGGCTGGAAGCGGTACCTCATGTAGAAGGGATTCTCGCATTGGCCGGGGATATGGGAACTCTATATTATGTCTTTGGGATTTCTTCATTGGGCATTTTGTTGCTGCCATTCCTGAACTTTTCAAATGCTTCCGTAAAGGCAAAAGCGGTGGGCATATATTATCTCGTCATGATTGCCTCAACATTTTATGGGAAGTTCCCCGTTCCGTTTATGGGATATGGCGTTTCGCCCATTATCGGCTATATGTTGGCGATCTTCTTGTTGATGCGTGAGAACGCCATTGCCCCGAAATAAGTAATATCAGGCAGGGTGAAGGATGGGATAGGAACCCGTTGTCCGGCAATACACAGACATCTATCGCTCGCTGGTACATTGAACCACGGGCTTTTTTTCTTGTAAGCCACACAATACAAGCGGGACATGTTTGCGTAGTTATTTGTCTATAAATAACTTGCTATTTAGCGGCAGAAGAGCGAATATTCACACAACCCAAGGAACACAGGACAAACAAGGAGGGCAACAACATGGACACCACTTACCTGGACACGCTTTTCGACCTGATCGCGGAGAAGCACCTCGGCATCGAAACCCTGCGGGAAAGAAAGAGCGATAGCCTGGACTTCCACGAGGTTTCGGTTTGGGGGCTACGGGCGGCCTTGCAGGCGGCTTACAAAGCCGGGGCGAAGGACAAGGGCTAGGAGGTTGTGAAACGGGCAAGAGCGGGCCTCTGCGGGGCCTGTTTTTTTCTTGAATAAAAGGCTACCGCAAGTCGGCAGGGATCCACGACACACATAAATTCTGCACATTTACCCTGTATGCTTTGCAACAGTGACGGAATATGTGTTGGAGGCAGAACGATGAACAAAAAAAACTTGGGCAAGGTGTTTCACATCGACGGGATGACTTGCGCAAATTGCGAATCCAGAATCGAGCGCGGATTGAAGAAGCTTCCGGGGGTGCGCGAGGTCTCTGTTAGTTATGGGCGAGGCACTGCGCGGATCGACTATGAACCAAACGCCATCACAAAAGCAGAAATCGGTCATGCCGTTGAGGCTTTGGGTTATAAAGTGGTAGACGGATCGCCGGAAACGAGCAGGAAACAGGGCACATTGCAAGTTGCTGGGGTGCTGGTGGCGCTCCTTGCGCTCTATTTTCTCCTTCGGCAGTTCGGTGCGCTGAATGTGTTCAACATGTTTCCCCAGGCAACAGCTGGGACGGGGTACGGGATGCTGTTTGTGATCGGCCTGCTTACCTCGTTGCACTGCGTGGCGATGTGCGGCGGGATCAATCTGTCGCAGTGTGCGCACATTCCGGCTGGCAACGGACGGTTCAGCCAGCTGCGCAGTAGCGCGCTTTACAACCTGGGCAGAGTGATCTCCTACACGGTAATTGGCGGCATCGTTGGCGCTATCGGTTCCGTTGTCAGCTTTTCCGGCGCGGCGCGGGGCATTGTGCAACTGGCGGCAGGTGTGTTCATGGTGATCATGGGGCTGAATATGTTGAACCTATTTCCCTGGCTGAGAAGGCTCAATCCGAGAATGCCAAAGGTGTTCGCACGAAAAATCAACCAAGAGAAGATAGGAAAAGGTCCGCTCATTGTGGGTCTGCTGAATGGACTCATGCCCTGCGGACCGCTGCAAGCCATGCAGTTGTATGCGCTGTCTACGAACTCGCCGGTCAAGGGCGCCCTGTCCATGCTGCTGTTTAGTTTGGGAACCGTGCCGCTGATGTTTGGGCTAGGCGCGCTGAGTTCGTTACTCAGTAACAAGTTTACGCACACGATGATGGCGGTGAGCGCCGTGTTGGTTCTGGTACTTGGGGTGTCCATGTTCCAAAGCGGGATGAGCCTGTCTGGGGTATCCGTGCCAACGCAGGGAACTGGCGCAGCAGTAAGCGCATCACAAGAAACCGAGACGGTGCAGACGGTTACGACCCGCCTCTCCCCTCGCGCCTATGAACCGATCAGCGTCAAAGCGGGCGTGCCGGTCGAGTGGACAATCCAGGCAGAAGCAAAGGACATCAATGGCTGCAACAACGAGCTGATCATCCCGGCCCTGAACATCGATCTAAAGCTAATGCCTGGCGATAATGTAATCACCTTCACGCCCGAGCAAAGCGGCGTTATTCCATATAGCTGCTGGATGGGCATGATCCGAAGCCAAATTAACGTTACAGAATAGCTTTTGTCGGCATAAAACCTACACATGTTCCTGCTACACTCATTTCATCAACCAGAGAGGAGAACACAACCATGAAAAAAACTTGGATTATCGGTATCTTGGCGGTTGCGCTCATTTTGACAGTATCGGGTGTTGCGATGGCAAGTTCAGCGCAGAGTTGTTTGGCGAGGAGGAATGCCCCCATTGCCCCACAGCAAACGAAGGCACTCACCCAACCTTTAGCGGCCAACGCATCGAGTGACAACCAAGACGATCAGGCGATCATAGCGCCAGTCACAGCGTTTGGATACCCAGAGATCACTGTGGAGGCCGGAAAGCCGGTCAGCATCAATTTCCAGGTGACGGAAGCGGACTTGAACAGCTGCAATAACGAGATCATCATACCCGACTTTGGCCTAAATGTGAAACTTATGCCCGGCGATAATATTGTAACTTTTACGCCGACACAGACAGGCACTTTCTATTTCTCGTGCTGGATGGGCATGATCCAGAGCAAGATCAATGTTGTGGAGGCAGGAAGTGGCGAGACCGGCGTACAGTCAGTCGATCCGAATACCGCCAGATCCGGCGGCTGTTCGATGATGGGCGGCTCCAGCACGGGCAGGGGCGGTTGCTGCGGTAAATGACGTTATACCATGAGTATCATGAATTGGGGGAGCAACCTTGACACAGAACACGATTACTATCACCGGCATGAGCTGCGCAGCCTGCGCTAAGCGCGTCGAAAATGCGGTAGGCAAACTTGCAGGCGTTTCAAGGGCAGCTGTCAACTATGCGGCGGAGAAGCTGTCAGTTGAATACGACGAGGCGGCGCTGCCGCTAGCGGCGGTACAAAGCGCCATCGCGCAAGCCGGTTACGGATATATTGAGGAGACAAACATCAAACAAGTTACCATTCCTATCGCGGGCATGAGCTGCGCGGCGTGCGCCCAGCGCATCGAAAAGGCGCTGGGTAAGCTGGACGGCGTCGTGCAGGCGTCCGTGAACTACGCCACTGAAAAAGCAACTATGCAGTATGACTCCGCCAAAGTGCGGTTATCCGCGCTGAAACAGGCCATCACCGCAGCAGGCTATACGCCTCTTGAGGCGGAAAAGCAGAGCGCGGCGGTGGATGCAGACCGGCAGCGCAAGGCGAAGGAGATCAAGTCACTCTGGCACAAGTTCATCGTGTCCGCTGCGTTCGGCATTCCGTTGTTGTACCTGGCGATGGGTTCGATGGTCTGGTGGCTGCCATTCCCGATCCCGGCGAAGTTGGACCCGATGCAGTATCCACTGGTATATGCTCTGGTGCAGGTGCTTTTGGTGGTTCCGATCTTGATCGCAGGGCGACGGTTTTACAGCGTGGGCTTCAAGGCACTCATTCAGCGCAGTCCGAATATGGACTCGTTGATTGCGGTGGGCACCACCGCAGCCGTGCTGTTTAGCCTGTGGTCCATCGTGCGGATTATCATGGGGCAATTTCACGCTGTGGATGAGCTGTACTTTGAGACGGCAGGCGTGATCATCGCGTTGATTCTGCTCGGCAAATCACTTGAGGCCGTATCCAAGGGCAAGACCTCCGAGGCTATTAAGAAGCTGATGGGACTTGCGCCCAAGACGGCCATCGTGCTACAAAACGGTGCGGAGGTGGAAGTGCCAATCGACGAGGTCGAGATCGGCGATGTGCTGCTTGTGAAGCCGGGCGAGAAGATTCCAGTCGACGGAACCGTCCTGGAAGGGCAAACCTCCATTGACGAATCAATGCTAACCGGAGAGAGCATGCCAGTATCCAAGCAGACAGGTGACCCCGTCTATGCTGCCTCCATCAATCAGAACGGGTTGATCCAATTCCGGGCCACTAAGGTTGGTGGGGACACCGCGCTGGCACAGATCATCCATCTGGTGGAGGATGCGCAAACCAGCAAAGCGCCCATCGCCAAGATGGCGGATGTGGTTTCAGGCTACTTCGTGCCAGTGGTGTGCGCGATTGCGCTGGTGGCAGGGCTGGCCTGGTTCATCGGCACCCGCGACGCATCGTTCGCGATCACCATCTTTATCTCGGTGCTGGTCATCGCATGCCCCTGCGCGCTAGGGCTGGCCACACCCACGGCGATCATGGTCAGCACCGGCAAGGGCGCGGAGCACGGCATTTTGATCAAGGGCGGCGAGGCGCTGGAAACGGCACACAAAGTCAAGACCATCGTATTTGACAAAACCGGCACCATCACCATGGGCAAGCCTGCCATGACAGATATACTGACCGCGCCGGACATGGATCGGGCTAGGCTGCTCCAGGTCACCGCGTCGGCGGAGAAGGGTTCTGAACACCCGCTGGGCCAAGCGATTGTACGGGCAGCCGAGGCCGAGGCGCTGCAGTTCCTTCCGGTTCTACATTTTGAAGCACTGCCGGGGCGCGGCATTGAGGTGCAACTGGATGGCCCTAACGCCATCATTGGCAATGAGAAACTGATGCAAGAGCGGGGTATCCGCTGGGAAGCGCTTTCCACCGAATCAGACCGGCTGGCGGGTGAAGGCAAGACCCCGATGTATGTGGCGCTGGGCGGCCAGTTGGCCGGCGTGATTGCGGTGGCAGATGTCGTCAAGCCCAGCAGTGCCGAGGCGATTCGGCAGTTGCACGGCATGGGTATCGAAGTGGCGATGCTCACTGGCGACAACCGCAGGACTGCGGACGCCATTGCCAAACAGGTGGGCATCGACCGCGTGCTGGCCGAGGTACTGCCGGGTGATAAATCAGAAGAAGTGAAAAAGCTACAAGCGGAGGGCAGCGTTGTAGCAATGGTAGGCGACGGAATTAACGACGCGCCCGCGCTGGCCCAGGCTGATATTGGCATTGCCATCGGTTCGGGCACGGACGTGGCCATCGAGTCTGCGGACATCGTGTTGATGCGCAGCGACCTCATGGATGTACCCACGGCAATCCAACTGAGCAAGAGCACCATCCGCAATATCAAGCAGAACCTGTTTTGGGCATTTGGATACAACGTGGCGGGCATTCCCATCGCGGCAGGTGTGTTGCATCTGTTCGGCGGACCGCTGCTCAACCCGGTGTTCGCGGCTGCGGCGATGTCCATGAGCTCGGTGTCGGTACTCACAAACGCGTTACGGCTCAAGCGATTCAAGCCCGCTATGACCGGACGAAAGGATGAAATGAGCTGATGAAAAAGCATATTGCGCTGATAGCGCTGGTTATCCTTATGGCACTGGTCCTCACGGCGTGTAACCAACTGGATGTGATCGGAAATGGCTCCGTGCGCGCGTTTAGCGCTTTGTTGGATTCGGCACCCGATCAGGTCGCGACGGTGGATTCGTTGCCTGGGTTCTCTCTCTCCGCGCCGGACGGCAGCGCGAGGTTTGTCTGGAGCCGCGATTACAGCGCGTCCGATCGCGATGTGTACATAGAATTCGATGCGCAGCCATTCATTGATGCTGGAATGGATGTGGGCAAATTGCCAAATGGGATGTTGCAGGGCGACAAAATCGTTATCGGTACTTCCCTGGAAGAAGCAGCGTCCGACCTTACAGGCGAAGCCACCCCGCTGGCAGCGTTTGAGCAGATCGAGCGATTGTCCCGCGACCACATCAAGTACCACGCAGATCTGGATCATTTCGGTGTTTCGCTGGAAAGCGGTAACATGCTCGAGTGGGCGAAAGATATGGCTGCGAATGATAAGGATATGGTATTCGCGCTGAACCCACAGCCATTCATCGACGCAGGCGCGGACCCGGAGCGAATTGAGGGCTGGGTGTTTGCAAAAGTCAATGCCATGGATGGCAAGCGAAAGGTGACCGTGGATAAGCTGCTCAAGCCGTTTGACATTGATTAATATGGAGGGATAATCATCATGGAGAACATCGTCATAAACGTGCAGGGCATGTCCTGCCAGCACTGCGTGGGCGTGATTCAAAGAGCGGTCGGGCAACTTGATGGCGTAAGTAAGGTGAATGTGAATTTGGAAACCCATACCGCCACCGTACAATACGACGCTTGCAAGGTTTCTCTGGAAAAGATATACTCAGAGATACATAATCAGGGCTACGAAATCGCTTAACTTGGGATGCGCCACACACGCGCGTCTTCCTCTGGAGGGTATGTATGGTCAGTGCGCAGAAGGGCGTGCTCGTCGTGGACGATGAGCCTAAGATTGTTGATGTCATCAAGAGCTATATGGAGAGCCGCGGATTCTACGTACACGCGGCCTCTTCTGGCGAGCAGGCGCTGGAAGTGTTTGAACGCGAAGCGCTGTCGCTGATTCTGCTGGACTTGATGCTGCCAGGAATGTCAGGCGAGCAGGTGTGCGCACGGATTCGCCAAAATTCCCGCGTGCCTATCATCATGCTTACCGCTAAGGCGCAGGAGGTGGATCAGCTGAATGGGCTGCAGATCGGTGCTGATGACTACATCGCCAAACCTTTCAGCCTCGCGCTATTAGGTGCGCGGGTTGATGCGGTGTTGCGCCGCGCCACAGACGATCTGGTGGCGCTATATCAACGAAGTTCTTTCCATGATGGTGATTTGGAGATCGACTTTGAGCGCCATGAGATCAAAAAACAAGGCCAGCCTGTAAATCTGACACCCAACGAATTTAAGATATTGGCCGCGCTGGTGAAGTATCCCAGCAAGGCGTTTACCCGCGAGGAGTTGATCATCACGGCGTTAGGCGATGATTTTGACGGCTATGACCGCGCCGTAGATGGACACATCAAAAACCTCCGCCAGAAGATCGAGACGGATGTTAAAAACCCGGTGTATGTGCGCACCGTGCATGGGGTGGGTTACAAATTCGGGGGTGATGGCAGTTGAAACGGCCATTTGGTCTCAAGGCCAAGCTAACCACATACATGATCACAATCGTATTACTGACCGTGGCATTGATTAGTCTCACCGCGAATTTGGTGATCGGGCGGCAATTTGGGCGCTATCTTGCGCAGCAACAGCAAGCTCAGGCACAAAGCATTGCATCCAATTTGAGCCTCCAATACAATCCGGGCACTGGCAGGTGGAGCGTAGATTACATGCATGGCATCGGCATGTTTGCGCTGTCCGAGGGATACATCATCAAGGTTTATGACGATCGGCGCAACGTACTCTGGGATGCCGAAGCGTGCGACATGAAGTCCTGCATGAACGTAATGGGCGAGATTACTGCGCGTATGAAGCAGCAATACCCACAGACGACCGGCGAGTTTACATCGCAGGAGATACCGCTGGTACGGGATGGTCTTGAGATCGGCGCGGTCAGCGTTAGTTACTACGGACCCTACTTCCTCAATGAAGAGGACGCCTACTTTCTGGCGATGTTGAACACCATCCTGTATTCCATTGGTGCGCTTGCGCTGTCACTGGCCGCTGTGGCGGGCATCCTTTGGGCGCGGCGAATTTCTCGCCCGATCCACAATGCGGCGCTGGCTGTGGACCGAATTGCGGGCGGTCAATATGAGGCGCGGATGGCGGGTGCGACGGGCACACGGGAAACGGATGCGCTGGCGCGGTCGGTGAACCAGCTGGCAACGTCCATCGAGCAGCAGCAGGCGCTGCGCAAGCAACTCACCTCCGATGTGGCACATGAACTGCGAACACCGCTGACCACGCTGCAGACGCACCTCGAAGCGATGCTGTTGGGCATGTGGCAGCCGACGCCAGAGCGCCTGCAGAGTAACCTAGATGAAGTCACCCGCTTGAGCAAGATCGTGGCCGATCTGGAAAGCCTTTCAACCGTGGAAAGCGGCGCGCTAAAGCTGCAAAAGGAAGATGTGCATCTGAAGCGCATTGCGGAGGCGGCAGTCGGCGGCTTTGAAGCGGAAACGGGGCGATTGCGGCTTCACATCACGGTTGAAGGCTCGGATGTCGTGGCGTATGCAGACCCGGATCGAATGACCCAAGTGCTGGTCAACCTTCTATCCAACGCGATAAAGTATACGCCAGAGGGCGGCGAGATTGCGATTCGGTTGGCAGAGGAAAACAGTGGCGTGAGCATCAGTGTCCAGGATACTGGCAGTGGCATCGCACAGGAGGATCTGCCGTTCGTGTTCGAACGGTTCTATCGCGCCGATAAATCCAGAAACCGCGCTACGGGCGGTTCTGGCATCGGCCTAGCTATCGTGAAGTCCATCGTGGAAGCACATGGTGGAGTGGTTGAGGTGCAGAGTAAGCAAGGCGAAGGAAGTAGTTTTCGGGTTTGGATTCCATAGACTCCAAATATGGGTGCATTCTCTATTGTATTAGATACACCGTACCGATCTTTTGCAGGATTCGGCGTATCGCTCAGTTTGCTTCCGAAAAGAAGCAAATCAGAATATTGCGGGCATACAGGTCATCTGCATTTTCTTCATGGCGTTTATGTCATAGAAAAACTACTTCTAAGCCAAGCGGACATAACGCTGGCTAAACGGAATAATTATGCGCTCTATACAATGTGCGATAAATTATTCCTCGCTGAAACAACAGGGGGGTGCATTTTGACTGCGAGGATGAAGGGGAAATTGCTTAACTCACCCAGAAGAGCAAAGGGAGAGCTGGAACACAATTGTTGATTTGCAACCTCATTAACGCGTTTCCTTCATCTAACTACTAAATTCTCATGCAAAACCGAACATTTTAACGGTAAACGCAAAGAATCCGTCATAGTACTATGACGGATTCTTTGTATCAGATTGTCGTCTGATGGTGGCGGAGAGTTAGGGATTTGAACCCTAGGTGGGGTATTAGCCCACACACGATTTCCAGTCGTGCGCCTTAGACCACTCAGCCAACTCTCCATGGTGGCGTCAACGCGGATGATTATAGCATGAGAAGGCCGTAGCGTCAAGCAAAACCTGACCAAGCACGGCAACTGCATTAACGACGACTGCATTTGCCGCATTTACCGCCCAATGCTTGGGAGATGCGCTGCGAAGGTGGCCGGAGGGCGACCGCAAAGCCCTCCGGTCGCTCCCAGAGGAGCAAAGCCCCCCCCGCTTTTTCGGAGAATTTCGCCCTTGCGAGGGCGACCCAAGGGCTTTCCGGTCGATCTAAGGTATCCTTCGGTCGCAAATCCCAGTTTCTGTATTCAAATGCAATCGCCCTGCCTGACCAAGCTCCGAAAAAACCGAGCATTTTTGTCGATGGGCGTTGGCATTCGTTGTGCTGCGCCGCACAACTGCGCTCTGCTACCATACACTAGCAGTAGCTGGGGAAAAAGAGGTGTTTGTATGCGCATGCTGGTGGTTGGGGGAGATAAGCGGAATGCATATTTGGCGCGGCTTGCGGCGGAAAAAGGGTGGATGGTAGAAGCCGTTTGGCTCGATCTGTTTGACCCCGCGTATGCCTGCCGTTGGCCGAAGGATATGGGCTTTGATATCGTTGTGCTGCCTTATCCATTTTGCGAGCGCGACGGCATGATCCTGACTCCTCTGGCTACGCATCCGCTGCCAGCGCAGGATGTGGCGGTGCAGATTCCGGAGCACTCTCGCGTGCTGACGGGCTCCCTGGGGGATATTCTGCAATCTGCTGCACAGATGCGTCGCTGGCAGATACACAACCCCGGCTGGGAGGAATCCTTCGCGGTGGGCAACGCGGTTCCCTCCGCGGAGGGGGCGATCAGCGCGGCGATGACCGCCTCAGATACCTGCGTACACGGGAGCTCGTGCCTGGTTGTCGGATACGGCAGGCTGGGACGGTTGCTGGCGCGCATGCTGCGAGGCTTGGGCGCGCAGGTGCAGGTCGTCGCCCGCAAGGAGAAGGATCGAACCTGGATACGGGCCGAAGGGCACACGGCCTGCGACTATGAGCGACTCTCCAACCATATTGGGGATATACAGTTCGTTTTCAACACCGTGCCCGCGCTGGTGTTCGATGAGGAGTTGCTCGCGTTGACCAGGCGTGACGTGCAGGTGATCGACTTGGCGAGCGCACCGTATGGCGTGGATTTTGACGCAGCCAAGCGGCTGGGACGCAGGGCTTGGATCGAGCCTTCGCTGCCGGGGCGCTATGCGCCGATGTACGCCGGTGGGGTGTTGCTCGAAGTGCTGGAAGAGATATTAAAGGAGTGACGAACCATGCGAGGGATGCGCATTGGCTTTGCGCTGACCGGTTCTTTTTGTACATTTGCGGCGGTGATGCCCCAGGTGAAGGCCTTAGTGGAGGCGGGGGCAGAGGTCACGCCGATTCTTTCGTATCATGTGAATAGTGTGGATACCCGGTTCTATGCGGTGGCTGATTTGCGCCGCGATCTGGAAGAAATCACGGGAAAGGCCCCGTGGGTGACGCTGGACGAGGTGGAGCCCATCGGGCCGAAGAAGCTGCTGGATATCATCATTGTCGCGCCGTGTACGGGCAACTCCCTGGCGAAGATGGCCGGGGGTATTTCCGATACGCCCGCCCTGTTGGCCGCCAAATCGCAGCTGCGCAACAAGCGGCCTGTGCTGGTGGCGGTTTCGACCAACGATGGCCTGGCCAACGCGGCGAAGAATATTGGGCTGTTGCTCAATACGCGCAACATCTACTTCGTGCCGTTTGCCCAGGATGATCCGCAGGGGAAGCCCGCTTCGTTGGTGGCCGATTTTTCCCAAATCCCGCAGGCAGCGCTCTCCGCGCTTCAGGGCGAGCAGCTTCAACCGGTGCTTTGCTGACAGCTTTGGCAATGATCGCTTCTTTACTTTATACAAAGAAACGTATACAATAGAAACAAAAGAAGGACCCTCGCACGGGGGATTCCTTCCGATGTGGGAGGGATGTACATGCGATGCAAGCGCTGGGTAGGCGCAGGGCTGGCTTTTGTGATGATGCTGGGTGCCGTAAGCGCGCAGTGCGCTTGGGCTACGGAAGCGGCGCCGCTTCCCGTGGAAGCGCTCGGCGTCGTGAACATGCAGGCCGAGGAGCACACCGCAGGCGAAAACAACGTGATCATTCCGGTGCTGACCGGCCATCCGGACGAAAAGCTGCAGCAGACCATTAACGAGCAGATCGCCGCACGGCTGCGCAAGGACGAGTTGCTGCGCACCCTGGATAAGGTGAAGGATTGGTCGGGCGATGAAGGGGCGGCTTCCGGCCTCCACATGGCCAGCAGCGCTACGGTGATCGGCAGCCTGCTCTCGATGGTGGTATCCATCCAGGGCGAGCTGTACGATGGAAGCGTGGGCCAGCAGTACGTGACCTTCAATTGCGATTTGCTGACTGGCCAGGAAGTGACGTTTGCCGACCTGTTTGCCCAGCCCGAGGAGGCGGCTTCCCGCATGGAGACGATGGTTCAGGAAGCGCTGGACCGCGAGGGAGTCAACGCCTATGCGGAGCATGCGGAGGCGCAGCCTCTGCCCCGGGAAAGCTTTGCGGCGGATGCACGCGGGCTGACCCTGTATTATCCCGGTTCGCAGTATAAGCTCATCAATGGAAACAGCGGGGCGTTCCTCTACTTATACGCGCAGTTGGAGCCGCTTCTGATCGATACGCCGATCACCCGAGCACTGCTTGCCCTGAAGCCCGTGGCAGCGGATTCCGCTAAACAGCTGCGCCAGGATATCGATGCGGGCGAGCTGCCGGGAATTCCGGCCAAGTTGGGCACGCCCATGGCCGAATACATCGACCGCTATGGTTTGGCGTCCGATCCGGATTACACGCTCGATGGGCCGCTCTATCAGTTTGCGTCGCCGCGCATGCAGGGCGTGCGCCTTTCCTCGGCGATGTACCCCAAGGATCCGGAGGACACCAGCGAGGCCGTGATCAACATCCGCGCGACGTTGATCGACCTGTATGGCATCCTTGCCGGCAAAAGCACGCTGCTCGACGTGGCCGACGTGCTCGGCCCGCCGGATGCGACCACCCAGGTCGATGCCGACAAGGCATACGACATGCTGCTGGAGGAAGGCCAAAGCTTCTGGTACAATGGGCAGCAAAACCGGCTGGAGTTCCACGGCGACGCAAATGGCCTGGTGACTGCGGTGATCCTGCACGCCGGGCCGCAAGGGGATTGATAGTTTACGCGCATTGCTTTCTGTGATATAATGATCTATCGGTGAAAGCCGATAGGTCTTTTTGTGTACCCCTTTGTTTTTCGGAGATCGAGAATCGATCCCAATCGTAAATTTTCTCGCTTTTTACCAGCGACTGGAGGCAAGGGAATGGCCGGAGCCCAAAAAAGTTCCAAGACGACGGGCAACACCCGAGGAGGCAATGGAAAAGGTTCGGGCGGGCGTAAGCCTGCGCAAAAACTGGAGCAGAGGGTGGCGCGCTCCATTTGGGGCCTGTTGCTCATCGGCATCGGAATACTAATGCTGGCCTGCTTGGTCATGGAGCCGAGTAAGCCGTTGATTCGCTTTGTGCGCGAGGCTCAGCAGGGGATCGCCGGTTTTTTGTGTTTGGTGTTGCCCTTCTTTGTGTGCTGGGTGGGAGGAACGCTGGCCTTTCTGCCCGCCAAGCCGCAGCACACCAAGCGCATCGTGGCGGTATTCGTGCTGCTGGTGTTGGTCGCGACCTGTGCCCAGCTCTTTCAATTGCAGAGCATCATGACCGATACCGAGGTGGTGGAATCCAAGCGCCCCACCAACTACGGAAGCTTTTTGGCCGCCACGCTGGAGCAGAGCAGCGCCATCGCGGTGGGCGGCGGCCTGCTGGGCGCATTCCTGGCTTGGCCGCTGCATGGTCTGCTCGACGTGTGGGGCAGCCTGCTGGTGCTGATCGCGCTGATCATCGGCGATCTCATCGTGATAACCGGAGTTTCGGTAAACGAGATGGGGGACACGTTTTCGCAGAAGTGGCAGAACCTGCGCGAAAGCATGGACGAGCGCAGGTACGAGCGCGAGGAGCGCCGTGCGCAGCGCGAAGAGGACCGCGAGCTGGAGCAAATTCGCATGAAGCAGGTGAACGTGCGACCCGAGCCGCCCACGCCTTCGCCGGAGGAGGATGCGCGCGAGGCCCAGTGGCCCAAGTCCGCCAAGCCTGTGGCCGCTACCTCCCAAATTGTGCCCGATCCCGAATATGTGGCCCAGCGCAAACCCAAGCGTCAGCGCGGGGCCAAGGCCGCTCAGAAGGCCGAAGAGAATCTGGAGGGCTTTATGCCCGCGCGCGTTGGGGAGGGCTCACAAGGCCTCTTTAACAACGAAGCCGCCCGCGCCTATCATGCTGCGATGGGGGAAGCGTCGCCCGCGCCGCAGGAACGCGCGCTGGTTGAACGTCCGGCCTTCGATCCGGCCGGGGCGCAGCCCGCTAACGGATACGGCGAGGAAGCGCCGCGCACCCGCAAGCAGGAACGAGGGCCTCTGCCCGCAGCGCATCGGTTCCAGGTGTTTTCGGTGGGCGATGCAACCAGGCAGGAGCCGCCGATCGACGAGCATCCCTTCGCCACGCCTGCCTACCCGGCGCAGGTGCCCTATCAAACCTCCGAGGCCTATCAGACCGAGAACTATTATCAGGATAACGAATTCGATCCGTCCGAGGGTGCGTATGCCCAAGGCGCCTACTATGAAAGCAGTTCAAACCAAGAAAGTAGTTCACACCAAGAAAGCAGTTCACACCAAGACGCAGATTATGGCGCGAATCGACAGCGGCGTGATTCCGAGCCGCGCAGGCCTGGAGCGGCGCGCAACGAGGGCATGCGATCGCCGGAATCCGGCAGCGCACTCCCCGGCGATACCCCCGAACCCTGGGGGCCGGTGCGTGCCACGGTGTCGCAGGGAACTGCGCCCTACGTGCCTCCGGTGGTGGATTTTGAAAGCGCGCGCAGGGAGCGTTCCGGCGAGCCGCCGCAGCGCTCGTCAGCATCGGAGGGAGGGCCTTCGATGTACTTCGAGACCATTGCTCCTTCGGATTCCGCCGCGTCCTCCGTGTTTTATCCGTCTACCACCCGTGATCCGCGCACTGCACGGGCTGCAACGTCCGCACCGGCTTCCTCGCAGGGGCAGCGCTGGAGCTCCGAGGATGATTTCCCATGGGATGAAGAGCCCTGGGGTGAGGATGCTTGGCAGAGCGCGCCCGAGGCGGATGCGGCATCCGATGCGTCTTTTTATAACGAATCGGTGAGCGAGGAACCGATGGGGGAGGAAGCCCCTTGGATTGATATGCCTTCGACCGAGACCGAAGGATGGAGCGATGCGCCGCCCTGGGAGATCCCCGTTGCGCCCGAGCCGCGCACGCCTTCGAAACCCAAGACCCCGCCACTGCAAGAGACCCGGCAGTCCGCCGCGCCCGTGGAGCGCAGGCTCGATCAAACGCCCATCACCCTACCGGTCAAGCCTGCCGCGGAAT
This sequence comes from Eubacteriales bacterium, assembly GCA_031553615.1. Lineage (GTDB taxonomy): Bacteria > Bacillota > Clostridia > Christensenellales > Aristaeellaceae > WQXF01. The sequence goes on along the minus strand of JAVBLJ010000017.1, from coordinate 34,270 downwards.
CGGCAGCGCCCGAGCCGCCGCCTTATCGCTTCCCGCCGTTCGATTTGCTCAACATGCCCAAGCGCTCCACGCAGGTAGATACCCGCAAGCTCGACGAGATGAACGCCGCCAAGCTGATCAGCACCCTGCAAAGCTTTGGCATTCAGGCCAAGGTGCTCAACGTCACCCACGGCCCGGCCATCACCCGCTACGAGCTGCAGCCCGCGCCCGGCGTGAAGGTCTCGCGCATCGTCAGCCTGGTGGACGATATCGCGCTCAACATGGCGGCGGCAGGGGTGCGCATCGAGGCGCCGATTCCCGGCAAGGCGGCGGTGGGCATCGAGATTCCCAACGAAAGCATTGCCACGGTGGTGCTGCGTGAAGTGCTGGAGAGCGACGAGGCGCAGGGCCAGCCCTCCGCCCTCGCCTGCGCGCTGGGTAAGGATATCGCGGGCCGCCGCATCATCGCCGATCTTGCCAGAATGCCGCATATCCTGATCGCCGGCGCCACCGGATCGGGCAAATCGGTGTGCATCAACACGCTGATCAACAGCATCATATTCCGCTCCTCGCCGGAGCAGGTGCGCATGATTCTCATCGATCCCAAGGTCGTCGAGCTTTCGGTGTACAACGGAATTCCGCATCTGCTGGCCCCGGTGGTGACCGACCCGAAGAAGGCTTCGGGCGCGCTGAGCTGGGCGGTGGCCGAGATGGATCGCCGCTACCGCGAGTTTGCTTCGCACAGCGTGCGCGACATCAAGGGCTACAACGCCGCGCTGCGCGAAGACGAGACGCTGATGCCGCAGATCGTGGTCATCATCGACGAGCTGGCCGACCTGATGATGGTCGCGCCCGGCGAGGTCGAAAGCTCGATCTGCCGCCTGGCGCAGCTGGCGCGCGCCGCCGGTATCCACTTGGTGATTGCCACCCAGCGCCCCTCGGTCAACGTCATCACCGGCGTGATCAAGGCCAACATTCCTTCGCGCATCGCGTTTGCGGTTTCCTCCCAGGTCGATAGCCGCACCATTTTGGATTCGGCGGGCGCGGAAAAGCTGCTGGGCAAGGGCGACATGCTCTATGCGCCGCAGGGCTCGGGCAAACCGGTTCGCGTGCAGGGCTGTTTCGTATCGGACGACGAGGTGACGCGGGTGGTCGAGTTCGTAAAGACCAACCACGACGCCGAGTACGATGCCGACGTAGTCGAGCACCTGAACAACCTGGATGAAGGCGCGTCGGCGGAAAAGGAGGAGCAGGCTGAGGCCGTGGTCGACGACCTGCTGCCCCAGGCCATCGAAATCGCGCTGGAGACCGGGCAAGCCTCCATCAGCATGCTGCAACGCAGGCTGCGCGTGGGCTATGCGCGCGCCGGGCGCATCATCGATGAAATGGCGCGGCGTGGCATCATCTCCCAAGCCGAGGGCGCAAAGCCCCGCGAAGTGCTGATGACCCGCGACGAATACCGGCGGCTATTTGAGATGGAGTGAGCGATTTAACGCGCGTTTTGCGATCTGTGTTTTTTGCAAAGCTGACGATTGCATTTGCATTCGAGAATTTGCAGGTTCGCTCCGATGGTGGCCGGAGGGCGATCGGAAAGCGCTCCGGCGCTCCCGAGAAGCGGAATCCTCCCTTAGCGCTTGTAGGAATTTCACCTCAAAGGCGACCTAAGGGCTTTCCGGTCTCAGCAAGTCCCAGTTTCTGCATTCAATCGTGCTCGCCCGTTTGCAAAGCTGACGATTGACAACGCAGGAAAACAATGCTATGATATCGCCAACAAAGGCGAGGATGGGAAGAGTAGCGCGGTTTCTGCTCACAGGAAAGGATGCCTGGACTGAGAGCATCCGGCTTGGAACCGCAGCGAAGGACACCCCGGAGCCTCCCGATGAGAATCGGGCGCGAACCCTGGCGATAGCGGGGCGCGAGGGCCGTACTCCGGCCGAAGCAAGGGTGGCACCACGAAATCGCCTTTCGTCCCTGCAAGGATTCGTCCCTGCATGGGTGGAAAGGCTTTTTTTGATTCATCTTTGATCCATCCGTGCCCGCGATATCCCGGCGGAACCCAGTATTCGCTGACCATAAGGAGGAAAACCATGCTCACACAGGCACCCAGAGGAACCAAGGATGTAACCCCCGAACTGAGCGCGGGCTGGCAGGTCATCGAGGCACGCATGCGCGATATTTGCGCGCGCATGGGTTACCGCGAGGTGCGCACCCCCACGTTTGAGCACACCGAGCTTTTCCTGCGCGGCGTGGGCGATACCACCGACATCGTGCAGAAGGAGATGTACACCTTTCAGGATAAGGGAGAGCGCTCCGTTACCCTCAAGCCCGAGGGCACGGCGGGCGTGGTGCGCATGCTGCTGGAGCACAAGCTGTTCGCTGAAGCGCTGCCGCTGAAGCTGTACTACCTCTATTCTCCGGTGTTCCGCTACGATAAACCGCAGGCGGGCCGCTACCGCGAGCACCACCAGTTTGGCGTGGAGGCCTTTGGCGCCGCAATGCCCACGGTGGATGCCGAGCAGATTGCGCTTTTCTGGAACCTGTTGACGGGTCTGGGCCTGCGCGACCTCTCGCTGCACATCAACAGCATCGGTTGCCCGGTGTGCCGCCCCACCTACCAGGCCAAGCTGAAGGAATTCCTGGCCGGGAAGCTCGATCACCTCTGCGGCACCTGCAAGGGCCGCTTCGACCGCAACCCCATGCGCATTCTGGATTGCAAATCGCCAGAATGCCAAGCGCAGCTGGAGGGTGCGCCCAGCGTGCTCGATTGCCTGTGCGAGGAGTGCAAGGATCACTTTGATGGCCTGCAGGCCGCGCTTGCCACCGTGAACATTCCGTTCGAGATCGATCCCCGCATCGTTCGCGGCTTGGATTACTACACCAAGACGGTGTTTGAGGTGCTCACCAAGGAGGTGGGAGGCGCTTCGCTGGCTGTGGGCGCAGGCGGGCGCTACGATGGGCTGGTGGAGCAGCTCGGTGGCCCTGCGATGCCCGGCGTGGGCTTTGGCATGGGCATGGAGCGGGTGCTCCTGGTGATGGAGCGGCAGGGCTTGCTGCCCGGGCCGGCGAATGTGGCCGATGTGTTTCTTTGCGTGCAGGGCGAATCCGCCCGCCTGCCTGCGCTCCAGCTGACCATGGCGCTGCGCGACGCGGGCATCCGGGCCGATACCGATCACATGGGCCGCAGTCTCAAGGCGCAGTTCAAGTATGCGGACAAGTGCGGCGCCAAGGTGGTGGCCGTGTTGGGCGATGAAGAGCTGGCCACCGGACAGGTGACGCTGCGGGACATGACGACGCGCGAGGAAGTTCGTGTGTCGCTGGCGGAGGCTCCTGCGGCGCTACAGATGAAGCTTTCTATCTAAAAAATATCATGATGATTTCGGAGGAATTGCCGATGGCGACTGGAATGAACGGCTGGAAGCGCTCGCACATGTGCGGCGCGGTGACCGAGGCGATAATCGGTCAGGAAGTATGCTTGATGGGCTGGGTGCAGCGCGAGCGCAACAAGGGCGGGCTCGTTTTTGTGGATCTGCGCGACCGCGAGGGCATCGTTCAGGTGGTGTTCGATAAGCAGGTGAACCAAGCAGAGGTCTTTGAAGTGGGCGCGTCGCTTTCCCGCGAGTATGTGCTGGCGGTGCGCGGCAAGGTGGCGGCTCGTGCGGGCGCGGTGAACGAAAAGCTGGCCACCGGGCGCGTGGAGATCGTGGTATCCGAGGCGCATCTGATCAACCGCGCCGAGGTGCCGCCGATCTACATCGAGGATGGCGTGGAGGAATCGGAGGCGGTGCGCCTGAAGTACCGCTACCTCGACCTGCGCCGCCCCTCGCAGCTGAACGCGCTGCGCCTACGCTCGCAGGTGCTTTCGGTCATCCGCCGCTACATGGATGTGCAAGGCTTCTTAGACGTGGAAACGCCCATTCTCACCAAGTCCACGCCCGAAGGCGCGCGCGATTTTCTGGTGCCCAGCCGCATTCATCCCGGCGAGTTTTACGCGCTGCCGCAATCGCCGCAGATCTACAAGCAGCTGCTCATGCTGGCCGGATTCGACAAGTATTATCAGGTGGCCCGCTGCTTCCGCGATGAGGACAACCGCGCCGACCGACAGCCTGAGTTCACCCAGGTCGATATGGAAATGTCTTTCGTGGAACCCGAGGATATTCAGCGCGTGGTCGAGGGAGCCTATGCGGAGGTGTTCCGCGAGGTGCTGGGCGTGGAGCTGGCGTTGCCGCTGCCGCGCATGACTTGGCGCGACGCCATGGATCAATATGGCTCCGACAAGCCCGACACCCGCTTTGAAATGAAGATTGCCTCGGTGGATGCCGAGATCGCGGGCTGCGGCTTCAAGGTGTTCGAGGACACGCTGGCCGCCGGGGGCACGGTGCGCGGCATTCGTGCCGAGGGTGCGGCGAAGCTTTCGCGCAAGGAGATCGATGCGCTGGGCGAGTTTGTAAAAACCTATCGCGCCAAGGGCTTGGCCTGGGCGGTGCTCGATGCCGACGGCTCGGTGCGCAGCTCGTTCGCCAAGAACGTATCGCCCGAATGCTTCGCCGCCATGTGCGCGCGCATGCAGGCGCAGCCTGGCGACGCCCTGTTCTTCATTGCGGATCAGCCGCTGGTGGCGCTCAACGCGCTGGGCCAGCTGCGGCTGCGTCTGGGCAAGCAGCTGGAGATGATCGACGCCGCGAAGTACAACCTCTTTTGGGTTACCGAATTCCCGCTGCTGGAGTGGGATGCGGATGCGCAGCGCTTCGTGGCCATGCATCACCCCTTCACCAGCCCCATGGACGAGGATGCGGGCAAGATGGAAACCGATCCCGGCTCGGTGCGGGCCAAGGCGTACGACTTGGTGCTTAACGGCATCGAGATGGGCTCTGGCTCCATCCGCATCCATGCCAGCGACTTGCAGGAGCGCATGTTTGCGCTGCTGGGTTTCACCCACGAGCAGGCATGGAATCGCTTCGGCTTCCTGCTGGAGGCGTTCAAGTACGGCACGCCGCCCCACGGCGGATTCGCCTACGGCGTGGATCGCCTGGTGATGATGCTGACCGGGCGCGAAAACCTGCGCGAGGTGATCGCCTTTCCGAAGGTGCAAAACGCTTCGTGCCTGATGATGGAGACACCCTCCACCGTGAGCGAAGATCAGCTGGAAATGCTCAAGATCAAGCTCGACGTGTGATGAATCCGCCCGGCGCTGGAATTAGAACAGAGATGAAGGGGGGGGAGTGCGATGTTGCGCACCGGAACCGTGCAAGCGTGCGAGGGCGGCGAGCTGGTCGTGCAGTTTGAGCGCCCCGAGGCCTGCAAGGAATGCGGAGCTTGCGGTGGTACACGCCACGGTCATCAAGTAAGGCTCAAGGGTGAGGGCGCGGTGGGCGACCTGGTGACGGTGGAGATGCCGGAATCCCGCGTCGTCTTCGCGTCGGCGTTGGCATACGCGCTGCCATTGGTGTTTCTCCTGGCCGGTCTTTTGATCGGCGCGTCTGTGGCAAAGCGCGGCACTTCAAATGTCTCCAACGATCTGCTCGCCGCGCTGGGCGCGCTGGGCGGGTTGGCGATATCGATGCCGATCCTGTGGCTCGTCGACCGCACAATTCGCGAAAAAAAACACTGGACGCCGCAGATCGTTGCCATAGTTCCCGCTCAGGCAGGGCAGGAGGATGGGCAGAGGATCTAGAATCCCGGATAATCGGGAGCAGAATAAGCGCATAGATACAAATAGCAAGATCGATGTAAATGAGGAAGGGGCAAGAGAAACACATGGCAAGTCCTTATGTATTGGAGATTACTGCTGCGAATTTTGAAACCGAGGTGCTGGCTTCGAAGCTACCGGTTCTTGTCGATTTCTGGGCACCCTGGTGCGGTCCCTGCCGCATGGTGGCCCCCCACGTGGAGGCGGTGGCCGAGCTGGTGCACGGCAAGGCGGTGGTCGGCAAGGTGAACGTGGACGATCACCCGACGCTGGCCCAAAAATTCGGCGTGATGAGCATACCGACGCTGATCATCATCAAGGATGGCAACATGGTGGAGCGTGAAGTCGGCGCGCGTGCGCAGGCGGCCATCGAGGACATGCTGGCCCCCTACTTGGGCTGAGGCGTATATCCGAAGGCGGCGTAGCGAGAAGCGTAAGAAGCGTTCCCCAAAGCGGCGTGACGAGAAGAAAAAGGGTATTCCAGAAGCGGCGCGGCGAGAAAAAAGGGTATTCCCCAAAAGCGGCGCGACGAGAAGAAAAAGGGTAATCCCCAAAAGCGGCGCGGTAGAAGCGCCGCTTTTTATGCACTCAATCACACGAAAATCCCGCAATGTATAGCAATTTTTAAATGCATACTTGAATGAATATTCAAGACGTGGTACAATATTAAGCAAGAATCAACCTGGCGTTCCTTTCCGCCGGGTTTGGAAGCAGGTGTGTTCGTACACATGCATGCCATCGGAGTGTATGCAAATTCTCAAAAGCCCGATGTGCTGCCGGTGGCGCGGATGCTGATCGATGCCTGCGAGAAGTCCGGGCGGCGGGCGGTGCTGGAGCCCTGGCTGTATCGCGCGCTGGGGGATGCCCGCGCCCGATGCGAGGCCTGTGTGGGGCAGGGGGTCGACGTTCTGGCGGTGCTGGGCGGCGATGGTACGCTGCTGCGGGCTATGCCTTATGCGGTGCAAGCGGGCATTCCTCTGCTGGGGATCAACCTGGGCCGGGTGGGCTTTTTGACCGAGGTTGACCCGAACTTGGGTGAGGCGGAGGGCGGCGATTCCCGCGTGCTGCAGGTGCGCCAAGCCGAGGCGCTGGATCAGGCCGTTCGCGCGCTGGTTTCTGGCGAGTTTGCGGTGGAGGAGCGCATGCTGCTCTCGGTTTCCGCGCCCGGGCAGCGCGAACGATTGGCGCTCAACGATGCGGTGATTGCCCGCGAAGCTTCCGGTGGCATGCTGGGCATGGATGCCTACCTGGATGGAGCGCTCATCGACCACTACAGCGCCGATGGATTGATCGTATCCACGCCCACCGGTTCCACCGCGTATTCGCTTTCGGCGGGAGGGCCCATCGTCGCGCCCGATGTGGCTTGCATGGTGCTTGCGCCCATCTGCCCCCATTCGCTACATGCGCGGCCCATGGTGCTTTCGCCCAACGGCGAGCTGCGCGTTCACATTCGCGCCGTCCATAGTGCGGATTCCGCCCTGCTGACCACCGATGGACAGGCCCCGCTACCGCTGGCTTGCGGTACCGATATCCGGGTTCGGCGGGCCCAAGCTACGGCACACTTTGTCCGCCTACGCACCCCCAGTTTCTTTACGCTGTTGCGCACAAAGCTCTCCGAATGGAGCGTTTGATCCCATCATCCGCCCGTTTTGCTACCCGTTTTCCCATCGCCGGCACAGGGCGCAGCCCACTTGCTAAGGAGGAACAGCATGAAGTCTATTCGTCACGCAGCGATTTTGGAAATCATTGAAAAACAAGATGTGGAGACCCAAGAGGATTTGGCCGAGATGCTTAAAAACCGAGGCATCATCGTCACGCAAGCCACCGTATCGCGCGATATCAAGGAGCTGCATCTGCTCAAGGTGTTGGCGGAGAACAGTGGCTATAAGTATGCGACGCTGGATAAGGCTGAGAAGGGCATGACCGAGCGCTTTATTCGCATTTTCAGCGAATCGGTGCTCAGCATCACCAACGCTGCCAATATCATCGTTATCAAAACCCTCACCGGTAGCGCCAATGCCGCCGCCGAGGCCATCGACAGCATGCGCTGGTCGCCCATCGTGGGCACGCTGGCGGGCGATAACACCATCTTTGTCGCGGTGCGCGCTCTCGATGATGTGGAGGGCGTGATGGAGCGCTTTCGCTCCATGCTGAAGTAGCTGCACGAGAGCAACGTGTGCGAGAGTAATGCGTGCGAAAGCAATGCAATAGGAGGCCGATGTCACACGCTTTGCGTGTGTTCGTGGAGGTAGATCGTTTTGCTTTTAGAACTATCCATACGCAATTTGGCGATCATCGATGCCGTGACCATCAGCTTCACACCCGGTCTGAACGTGATGACCGGTGAAACCGGCGCGGGCAAATCGATCGTCGTGGATGCGGTCAACTTGGTGCTGGGCGAGCGTGCCGACCGCGATATGGTTCAGGCCGGGGCGGAAAAGGCGCGCGTTGAAGCACTTTTTGACGTGACGGGACATGCTTCAGCGCTCCAAGTGCTGGAAGCGCTCGGCTTGGAGGCCGAGGATGGGCTGCTCCCCCTGGCGCGGGAGATCAACAGTGCCGGGCGCACGCTCTGCCGGGTAGGGGGTAGCGTGGTGCCGGTTTCCACGCTGAAGCAGGTGGCCGAAACCCTGCTCGACATGCACGGCCAGCACGAGCATCAATCGCTGCTGGATACGCGCCGTCACCTGCTCTTCCTGGATGCGTACGGCAGTGCGGCGCATGCGGCGATGGTAGCGGGGGTACGGGGTGCGTATCACGCTTGGCGGGAGGTAGCCCGCGAGCTTTCGCAGCTGCGCGAGCGCTTGAAGGAGCGCGATGCGCGGCTCGACCTATTGCGCTACCAGCTTGCCGAGCTGGAAGGGGCGCATCTGCGTCCGGACGAGGAGGAGGAGCTGGAACGCCAGCGCATCTTCTACCGCAACGCTGAGAAGATTACCGAGGGCGTGGAGCATGCGTTCGTGGCGCTCTACCAGGGCGAGGGCACACAAGCCTCGGCGCTGGATTCGCTACGCAACAGCGTGGATGCGCTCGCGCCGCTGAGCAAGTTGGACGTGCCCTACGAGCAGCTTCATGCGCGGCTCGAGGAGCTCTACTACCAATTGGAGGATGCCTCCGGCGAGCTGCGGGCCTTGCGCGACGGCATGGAGTACGACCCCGAGAACGCCGAGGCGGTGGAGGCGCGGCTCGACGTGATCAGCCGCCTGCGCCGCAAATATGGAGCGACCACCCGGGATATGCTGGCGACCCGCGATCGTTTGGCAAAGGAGCTGGCCGGGCTGGAGGATGCCGAGGGCACCGAGGCTGATTTATCCCGTGCGGCGGGGCGGTTCGAAGCCGAGCTGTATGCGCAGGCCGAGGCGCTGCACAGCGCACGCCGCGCGCTGGCTGAGCAGTTTGAGGCGCGCATGTGCGAGCAGCTGGCTGATTTGGGCATGACGAACGCCCGGATGCGCGTGCTGTTTTCCGATCTGCCCGCGCAGAGCGAGGCCGCGCCGCGCTTCACTGCCGATGGGCTGGATACGGTGGAATTCTTGCTTGCGCCCAACCTGGGGGAGCCGGAGCGCCCGCTGGCCCGCATCGCTTCGGGGGGCGAACTTTCGCGCATTATGCTGGCGCTCAAGACCATCTCCGCCGAGCAGACCGGGGTGCCCAGCATGGTGTTCGACGAGATCGATACCGGCATCAGCGGGCGAATGGCGCAGGTGGTGGCTGAAAAGATGGCGACGCTAGCCAAGGCGCATCAGGTGATCTGCGTGACACACCTGCCGCAAATCGCCGCCATGGCCGATGCGCAGTACCTGGTGGAAAAGCGCGAGGCCGAGGGCCGCACCCGCACCGGCGTGCAGCAACTCGATCACCAGGGGCGCTGCGCTGAGCTGGCGCGTATCGTGGGCGGGGCCGATCCCAATAGCGCCAGCAGCTTGCAGCATGCTTCGACTATGCTGGAGGAGGCCAATGCGAGAAAAGGGTTGCTTCGGCGCGAAAGTGTGTTATAATCAATCAGGCGTATGCCCAAATTTGACAAAATCTTGTCAATAAATATGGAAGATATTACGTGGCGGCCTACGGCCGCTACGCTAGTTAGAAGGAGGAGAAGTGCCTGTGGCGGTTTCAGTACGCAAGTTCCCGGGTGGCATTCATCCCCGAGAGATCGGAAACGGAAAGGAAGCAACCCAAGACACGCCAGCGCGCGATGCAAAGGCCCCGGTTCGGGTGGTCATCGCGCTCCAACAGCATATCGGGAAGCCTTGCGCCAGCGTGGTCAAGGCGGGGGATCGGGTCGACATGGGTCAGGTGATCGGTATGGCCGAAGGGCTCATCAGCGCCTCGGTGCACGCTTCGATATCCGGCAAGGTGGTCAAGCTGGATCGCTGCGTGCTGCCCAACGGGCTCAACGTGCCCGCGGTGGTCATCGACAACGATTTTGAGGATCGTTGGCACCCGGATTGCAGGCCGCGCGACCATGTGGACGCGGTGGATGCGCCGCAGCTTGCGCAGATACTGCGCGATGCGGGCATTGTAGGCTTAGGCGGCGCGACTTTCCCGACGGCGGTTAAGCTATCGCCTCCCGCCGAGAAGCCCGTCGATACCTTGCTGCTGAACGGTGCGGAGTGCGAGCCATACCTGACCTGCGATCACCGCATGATGTTGGAAAATGCGGAAGAGATCGCCGATGGCTTTCGGCTCGCGCGGCGCATGCTGGCGGCCAAGACCGCCATCGTGGGCATTGAAAACAACAAGATGGATGCGGTCGAGGCCATGCGCGCCGCGCTGGGTTCGGATGCGGAGGTCACGGCGCTGCCGGTGCGTTACCCGCAGGGCGGCGAAAAGCAGCTGATCTATGCGCTCACCGGGCGCACCGTGCCGCTGGGTCGTTTGCCCGCCGACGTGGGTGTGGTGGTGATCAATGTGGCCACGGCGGCCGCGATCTCGCGCGCGGTGCGCCAAGGCAGACCGCTCATCGAACGAATGGTCACGGTGACGGGCCGGGTCGCGAAGCCTGCGAACCTGCGCGTGCGCATCGGAACCACCATCGCCGACCTGGTGGACGAGTGCGGCGGCCTGGCCGAGGGCGCGGAAAAGGTGATCGTCGGCGGGCCCATGATGGGCGCTGCGATTTCGCGCCTGGATATTCCGGTTACGAAGGGGACCAGCGGCATCCTGGCCTTTGGCAAGGAGGGCTCGCTGCCCAAGGAGCTGGCTTGCATGCACTGCGGGCGCTGCACCCGTGCTTGTCCCATGCGTCTTTTGCCCAACCAGATCGATGCGGCGGCCCGCCATACCAACTGGGATTTGGCGGAGGGCTACAACGCACTGGCCTGTATGGAGTGCGGGGCCTGTACCTACGTCTGTCCCAGCAAACGGATGCTGACCCAGAGCTGCCGCACGGCGAAGGCGGGCATTCAAGCAAAGCGGGCGGCTGCGCAAAGCAATGCCGCAGCGCAAAATAAGTAGGAAGAAGGGGTGGAGAATATGCAAAATCGGTTTGCGGTGGCGTCCTCTCCGCACCTGCGCGACAACACGACCACGCGGGACGTGATGCGGGACGTGTGCATCGCGCTGTTGCCTGCGGCGATTGCGGCAGTCGTGTTCTTCGGGCTGCGCGCCGGGGTGCTGATCGCGGTATCGGTGCTCAGCGCGGTGGCGGCGGAATGGCTGTACAACTACATTGTCAAGAAGCCCAACACGACCGGCGATTGGAGCGCGGTGGTGACCGGCATGCTGCTGGCCTTCAATCTGCCTGCGTCCGCGCCCTGGTGGCTCGCGACGGTGGGCGCGGCGGTGGCCATCATTTTGGTAAAGCAATTCTTTGGCGGGCTGGGCCAGAACTTTATGAACCCGGCGCTGGCCGCGCGCGTGATACTGGCCGCCTCCTGGGCGGGGCTGATGACCAGCTGGGTTGCGCCCCAGGCCGGTCAATGGATGGCCGGATGGGGTAAGGACACGGTGGATGCCGTTTCCGGCGCTACGCCCCTGGCCGTCGCGGCGGGCAAGGATGCCTATAGCCTTATGAACCTGTTCATCGGCAATGTGCCCGGCACCTTGGGCGAGACCAGCAAGCTCGCGCTGCTCCTGGGCGGCGTTTACTTGCTGGCGCGCAAGGTGATTAGCTGGCGCATTCCGGTGTGCTTCCTAGTTTCGTTCTTTGCGCTCACTTGGCTGCAGACCGGCGTATTCTACAGCGCGGACGCGGGGGCGAATTCGGCGGTCTATCAGCTGCTTTCCGGCGGATTGATCCTGGGCGCGTTCTTTATGGCGACTGACTATGCGTCTGCGCCGGTCACCGGCTGGGGCCAAATCATTTATGGATTGGGCTGCGGAATCATACTGTTCCTGTTCCGCGCGTACCATGCGAAGATGGTCGAAGGCTGCTCCTTCGCTATCCTGCTGATGAACGTGGTGTCGCCGCTGATCGAGCGCGCCACCAAGCCACGCGCTTTCGGGGAGGTGAAGAGCCGTGCGTAAGGATATTCTCAATCTAGGTCTGCGCCTGTTGATCTTCACGTTGGTGGCTGCGGTGTTACTGGCCGGCACCTATCTGATCACCAAAGAACCCATCGCGAAGGCCAAGCTCGAAGCCGCGCAAGGCGCGCAACGCGCCGTGCTGCCCGAGGCGGAATCCTTCGAAGCCAAGGAAGTGCCTGCCGCCGAGGATTATCCGCGGGTCACCGCCCTGTACGAGGGCAAGACCGGGGGCGCAGTGGTCGGCTACGTGCTGACCGCCGCGCCGCAGGGTTACGGCGGTCCCATTCCCATCACGCTGAGCGTGGGCATCGACGGCGCGATTCACGGCATCGCTGTGGGGGATCTGCAGGAAACTGCCAACATCGGCAGCAAGGTGGGCGGGGAAGAATTTTTGAGCCAATTTGACGCGCTGGCCGCCGATCCCAAGGTGATCGACAGCGACGTCGATACCATCAGCGGGGCTACGGTTTCCTCGGGCCCGTTCAAGGAATCGGTCCGGCAGATGGTGGCGCTGACCAAGGACGTGCTCGGCGTAGAGCCGCATCCCGGCACGCCCAAAGCCAAGCCCTTGGAGGGTGACGACCTGCTGCGCCAAGCGCAGTTGCCTTCGGCGATTAGCTTCGCCGAGCTCAGCCCTTACGCAGTGGTGGGCGAGTACGATACGATCCGCGAGATTTACCGGGGCGCGATAGGCAAGCAGACCGCTGGCTACACCTTCGAGCTGGCCTCGAAGGGCTACGCCGATCAGGTGGTGCTGCGCGCCTCCATTGACAGCACGACCGGCACGGTCACCGCTGTCGAGCTGGTCTCGCAAAACGAGACGCCGGAATACGGTGGACGCATCGCGGGCGAGGAGGGCGCCGAGTTTCTGGCCAAGTTCGCCGGAAAGCCTGCCGAAAACCCCGCCGAAGCGGTCGACGGCATCAGCGGTGCCACCATTACCTCCAAGGCGGTGCTCGCGGCGATCGGACAAGCCGGAGCGTTCTACACCGCGTATCTCGTCCCGGTGCCCGATCCGGACGAGGGCATCACTTTCGAGGACATCGCGCTGCCCACGCCGGATGAGTACAAGGCTGTGCAATCGGCCCAGCGCGGCCTGCGCGAGGGCGCGGTGGTCAAGTATCGCTTTGTGGCCAAGGTGAGCGGCTATGCCGTGGAGGATCACGAAGGCGCACCCATTTTGGTGCAGATCGACGTGGATGCGGAGGGCAATTTCCTCTCGCTTCTTCCCATTCAGCACGAGGAAACCGAAACCATCGGTGGCGTGGTGTTTACCGATGCCGAGTTCCTGGGCCAGTTCCTGGGCAAACCGGCGCAGGTCGAGACCGCCGAAGCCATCGATACCGTATCGCATGCCACGTTCACCTCGGACGCGCTGAAGCGCGGCACGAAACAGGTGGCGCGCGCGTACCAAAGCATTATCGCGGGCGGCACACCGGCCCCGGCGGCTCCCGCCGAGCAGGCGGCTTTCCCCACCGTGGAGGGCGTGTTTGCGGGCGCGACCTTTGAGCCCCTCGCCTTCACCGATGAGAACAAGCAGTTCGCGACCGTCAAGGCCATCGACAAGGCGGTGAAGGACGGCGCGACCGTCGGATACCGCATCGTAACTGTATCTACGGGCTACAACGAGGTCGACAAGATCACGCTGCAGCACGAGATCGACACCGCCGGAAACTTCGTGAGCATCCTTGTGCTTTCCCAGGCCGAGACCGACAATATCGGCGCGGACGTGCTGAACGACACCGCCTTTGTGGAAGCGCTGGTGGGCTCGCCCGCCGACGTGAGCGCACACGAAAAGGTGGAGCTCAAATCGGGCGCGACTATAACCACCGAAGCATTTCAGAAGGCCGTGAAGCACGCGGCAGCGGCCTATCAGTCCATAAAGGAGGTGCCGTAACATGAACCTGCGCAAGATATTCCTCAACGGCATTTTCAACGAGAATCCCACGTTCCGGCTGGTGCTGGGCATGTGCCCCACCATGGCGATCACCACCACGGCTTTCAACGGCATCGGCATGGGCCTTGCGGCCACCTTCGTGCTGGTGTGCTCCAACCTGGTGATATCGCTCATGCGCAAAATCACCCCGGAAGCCATCCGCATTCCGGCGTTCGTGGTGGCCATCGCCACCTTCGTGACCATCGTGCAGCTGGTGGTGGAGGCCTTTGTGCCCGCACTGCACAAGTCGCTGGGCATCTTCATTCCGCTCATCGTGGTTAACTGCATCATCTTCGCGCGGGCCGAGGCGTTCGCATTCAAAAATCCGCCCCTGGCCTCCGTGATGGACGGCCTGGGCATGGGGCTGGGGTTCACCGCGGCCATCACCATTTTGGCCTCGATCCGTGAAATCCTGGGGGCAGGCACCTTCTTTGGCGCGCGCGTGATGCCCACCGCGTACCAGCCCATGAGCATTATCACCGCGCCTCCGGGCGGCTTCATCATGCTGGGCCTGCTGCTGGCTACCGCGAACCTGATTACGCGCAAGCTTTCCGCAAGAGCCGCAAAGAACACAAAGACCGCAACGAACGCAAAGACCGCATAAGAAGGAGGGAGCATCGTGGGGAAAATCTTCGTGATCCTGCTAGGGTCCATACTCGTTAACAACTTCATCACGTCCCGCTTCTTGGGCATCTGTCCGTTCCTGGGCGTTTCAAAGCGCATTGGAACTGCGGTTGGCATGGGCATTGCGGTCACTTTCGTGATGGCGCTTGCTTCGCTGATCACCTACATCGTGCAGTATTCTCTGCTGGTTCCGCTCGGGTTGGAGTTCCTGCAGACCATCGCGTTCATCGTCGTGATCGCGGTGCTGGTGCAGTTGGTCGAAATGATGCTAAAAAAGCTCAGCTTCGGTCTCTACCAATCTTTGGGCGTGTATCTGCCGCTCATCACCACCAACTGTGCCGTGCTGGGTGTGACGCTGCTCAACATGACCGAGAGCTACACCCTGGTGGAATCGGTGGTGAACGGTGTCGGCGGTGCGCTGGGCTTCACCCTGGCGATCACGCTGTTCGCCGGACTGCGCGAGCGCTTTGAGACCACCAACATGCCCAAGTGGATGGACGGCTTCCCCGGCGCTCTGCTGACCGCCGGATTGATGAGCGTCGCGTTCCTGGGCTTCCAGGGATTCATTTAGGAAGGAGGACGCTGAGAATGATGACGATCGTATACGCTGGGGCGGTGCTTGGCGGCCTCGGCCTGGTATTCGGCGTGGTGTTGGCCGTGTTCAACAAGGTTTTCCATGTGCCGGTGGATGAGCGTGCGTCGGCCATTCGCGAGGTGCTACCCGGTGCGAACTGCGGCGGCTGTGGCCTGCCCGGCTGCGATGGATTTGCGCAGGCCGTGGTGGATGGCAAGGCCAAAGCCAACGGCTGCCCGGTGGGCGGCGCGGAGGTGGCGGCGAAAGTGGCGGCCATCATGGGCGTGGATGCGGGGGACTCGGTGCGCCAGGTGGCTACCGTGAAGTGCCAGGGATCGGACGAGCGCTGCAAGCCCAAGTTTCAGTATCATGGCATCGATGATTGCCTTTCCGCTTCCCTGGTGGCCGATGGCAACAAGGCTTGCCACTACGCTTGCCTGGGACGGGGAACCTGCGCCAAGGCCTGCCCGTTTGACGCCATTCACGTGGATGAGCGCAGGCGGATCGCCGTGGTGGATGCGGAGAAGTGCACTGGTTGCTCTACCTGCATCGCCGTGTGCCCCAAGAAGGTGCTTTCGCTCCAGCCTGCCGATGCTCCGGTGCAGCTGCTTTGCCGCGCTGCGGACGAGGGCAAGCTGGTGAGCGACAATTGCAAGGTTGGCTGCGTGGGCTGCGAGCTCTGCTTCAAATCCTGTAAGTTTGATGCCATCACCATGACCAATCATTTGCCGTCCATCGATCGCGAGAAGTGCGTGGGCTGCATGATGTGCGCTGAAGTTTGCCCCACCATGGCGATTTGGGGCGATTTCGATAACCGCAAGGAAGCGGTGATCGACCGCGCGGAGTGCATCGGCTGCGGCATTTGCAAAAAGCAATGCCAGTTTGACGCCATTGCGGGCGAACGCAAGCAGCCGCACGACATCACTGAGGCCTGCACCGGCTGCGGCGCGTGCGTGGCGAAGTGCCCGAAGAAGTGCATCAGCATGCGGGTTCGCCGCCATCCGCGCGATGAATTTGCCAAGGTAGGCACCACAGTGGTGGAAGCCGCCGTGCCCGAGGAAGCGCGCGAGCAATAAAGTATAGCATCATAGCAAAAAGACCGGGGTTGCGATTGCAACCCCGGTTTTTGCCGTCGATAAAGCTTTCTCGCGTTGGCGGTTGGATTCTGATAGACTACAGCTTCGAAAGCCGAGCAAACGCCGGGGACATCTGCCCATAAAGCTCCGAGTATACCCCCAGCAGCTCCTGATACACACCCTTGTTGGCCGCGATGGGGGCGGTGGTGGTCTCGGCGCGCAGCACCTTCATGGCTTCAGAAAGCGAGGAATATACGCCGGTGCCCACACCGGCCAGCAGCGCCGCGCTGTGTGCGCCGCCTTCGCCCGCGCCCACCAGGGTGCGCACCTCGCGCTGGAATAGGTCGGCCAGAATCTGCCGCCAGAGGGGGGAGGCAGCGCCGCCGCCCGAGGCGATCACGTATTGCGCACTCACGCCCGGCAGCAGGGAGAGCAGCAGGTTGCCCACCTGGGTCAGGCTGCAGCTGATGCCCTCCATCACCGCGCGGGTGATGTCGCCCTTGGTGTGGCCCAGCGTCAGGCCCACAAAGGCGCCGCGCGCGTTCGGATCGGGGTAAGGGCAGCGTTCGCCCTGCAGATAGGGCAGAAATACCAGCCCGCCAGCGCCGGGCTTCGATTGTGCGGCGGGTTCGCCCATTAAATCGTACACGTTGCGCTTTTCGGCGGCGGCGCGCGCTATCTCGTCGCCGCAAAGGGTATCGCGATACCAGCGGTAAGAACCGCCTGCGGTCAGCGTCACGCCCATGGCGTGCCAGAGATCAGGCGCGTTGTTGCAGAACACCTGCAGCTTGCCGCCGGGATTGGGCGCGAACCGATCCAGCCCCATGGCGACCACGCCCGAGGTGCCGATCACCACGCCCACGATGCCGGGCGAGACCAGGCCCATTCCGGTGGTTTGGATGACGGCATCGCCGCCGCCGGCCACTACGGGAAGTCCGGCAGGCAGGCCGCATTGCGCGGCGATCTCGGCGGTCAGCTTGCCCGCCACCTCGCAGGATTCCAGGCAGCGGGGGAACAACGAACGATCCAGACCCAGCTTGGCGATCAACCCATCGTGCCAGCGGCGATGCGCCACATCGAAGAATCCGGTGCCCGAAGCATCCGAAACCTCGGTCGATTGCTCGCCGGTCAGCCGGAAGAGGATGTAGTCTTTCGGGTTGAGGAACAGCTTCATGCGCGCGAAGAGCTCGGGCTCGTGCTGACGCATCCAAAGCAGCTTGCCGCCGGTGTAGCCGGTGAGCATGCTGTTGTTGGTCATGCCCAGCAGCGCGTCGAGACCTCCGGCGGCGGCGATCACTTGATCGCACTCTGCGCCGGTCCGCTGATCGCACCAAAGGATCGCGGGGCGGATCACCTGCCCTGCGGCATCCAGCGGCACCAGCCCGTGCATCTGGCCCGAAAGGCTCAGGCCGCATAGGGCCCCGGCGCTTGCGCCGGATTTTTCCAGCACCTTGCGAATGCAGGTCAGCGAGGCTTGCCACCAATGCTGCGGATCCTGCTCGGCCCAGCCGGGCTGGGGAATGGAGAGCGGGTACTCCTCGGTGTGCGTGGCAATGATTGCGCCGGTTTCATCGATGAGCAACGCCTTGGTGCCCGAAGTGCCGATGTCCAGACCCATCAAGTACGTGTGCGCCATGGGAACCCCTCCTTACGCTTTGGTATTGCGGATGCTTTTTTCTGTGCGTATTTGCTCCAGGTTTACTTTTTCCTGGATTTGAACAGCGCAAAATCGATTCGGCTCTCGGTGCCGTTCCACAGCCGCTTGAGGTTTTCGGTGTGGCGCACGATGATGATGATTGCCCAAAGGACAGCCATGCATTGGATCAGCATTTCGCCCTGGTGGGTGAGGGAAACGAAGATCGCACCGAAAAGGGCGGCCAGCACCGAGCCGAGCGACACGTAATGCGTGGGCAGAAAAATGGCCAGAAACACGAGCAGACATAGTAAACCCGCCACGGGATAGAGGCAGAGCAGTACCCCGAAGGTGGTCGCTACGCCTTTGCCGCCCTTGAAGCCGAAGAACACGGGCCAGCAGTGGCCGACGATGGCGGCGGTGCCGCCTACGACCGCGCCGGGAAAGCCGAGCATCAACTTGCCGATGCCCATGGCGATCAGGCCCTTGACGACATCGCCGATGAGGGTGAGCAGCGCTGATTGGCTGCCCAGCACGCGCAGCATGTTGGTCGCACCCGCGTTGCCGCTGCCGTGTTTGCGGATGTCAATTCCCGCGCTCAGGCGCGAGACGATGAGTCCGGTGTTGAAGTTGCCCAGCAGGTAGCCCAGGATGCAAACCAGGACGTATTGGAGGAGCATAGGCATGGGTTAGACCTCCTTTTTGCGTTCGCGCAGCACCAGCCGAATGGGGGTTCCCTCAAAGCCGAAAGCCTTGCGGAGTTGATTTTCGAGATAGCGTTCGTAGGCGAAGTGCATGAGCTTTTCATCGTTGATAAAGAGCACGAAGGTGGGTGGGCACACCGATTGCTGCGTACCGTAGTATACCTTAAGCCGCCGGCCGCTGGTTTGCGGGGGTTGTAGCGCGGCGGTGGCATCGCTGAGCACGTCGTTGAGCACCCCGGTGGTGACCCGCTTGCTGCTCTGGTCGTAGGCGGCTTGCGCGGCCTCCAGCACCTTGTTTACGCGCTGACCGCTCATGGCGGAGATGAACAGCACCGGCGCGTAGGACATGAACTTGAACGCCTCCAGCACTTCCTTGCGGTATTTTTCCAGCGTGCCGGTGTCCTTCTCGATTAAATCCCACTTGTTGACTACGATTACGGCGGCCCTGCCTTCCTCGCACACGAAACCCGCAATCTTGGTATCCTGCTCGGTCACGCCGTCCACCGCGTCCACCAGGATTAGCGCCACATCGCAGCGCCGCACCGCCGCCAACGTGCGCACGATGCTGTACCGCTCGATGGATTCATCCTCGATGGTGCGCTTGCGGCGCATGCCCGCAGTGTCGATGATCACATACTTTTTGCCATCGTGCTCCAGCGGGGTATCGATCGCATCGCGAGTGGTGCCCGGGATATCGGAAACCAGCGTGCGCTCCTCGCCCAGCAGACGGTTGACCAGCGAGGATTTGCCTACATTTGGCCTGCCCACCACCGCGACCTGCACTGGGCGATCCTCGTCCTCGTCCTCCTCGGCTTCGGCGGGGAAAAGCTTCACTACCTCATCGAGCAGGTCGCCCAAGCCCAGCATGTTGGCGCTGGAGATGGGCAGCGGGTCGCCCAGACCCAGGCTGTAGAAATCGTAAATCTCGTCGCGCTGATTGGGGGAATCGATCTTGTTGACCACCAGCAGCACTGGCTTGGCGGCCTTGCGCAGCATGTCGGCGACCACCTCGTCATCGGCGGTCAATCCGGCGCGGCCGTCCACAAAGAACAGAATCACATCGCAGGAATCGATGGCGATCTGCGCCTGCGCGCGCATCTGCGAGAGCAGCACATCCTCGGAGGAGGGATCGATGCCGCCGGTATCGATGAGCGTAAAGGTATGGTTGAGCCAACGCGCGTCGGCATAGATGCGGTCGCGCGTCACGCCCGGCGTATCCTCCACGATGGCGATGCGCTGCCCTGCGATGCGATTAAAAAAGGTGGATTTGCCCACGTTGGGGCGGCCTACCACGGCCACCAGTGCCTTTGCCATGTTTCCTCCTTGCGTCGCCGCAAACGTTGGGGCGCGGTTGAATTGGTTGCGCGTGGGGTTGCTTGGAATGCTGTTATTGGCTTGGATCGGTGCCGCGCAGCGCGTAGAGCAGCTCGGCGCCATCGGGCGTTACCACCCGGATGGGCACGCCCAGCCCGGACTCCAGCTCCTCCAGGGTCATGCCGTCCAGGAAGACTGGCTCGCCTGCGCGCAGCATGTTGCCGGGGATAAGGAGCTCATCGGCCTCCAGGCCGGTCAGTTGCGCCAGGATGTCACCGCCGGTCACCAGCCCCGCGACCGTGACCGTTTCGCCAAAGAAGCGGTTGACGATGGCGTGTACGGTGACTTCCACGCCCTGAAGCGGTTGGGTGGCGATGAGCGTGCGCATCCACCCGGCGGCAGAGGTTCCGGTGGCAATCGCTACCCGGCGCGCGCGCACGGCGTCCTCCGGATCGAACCGGGCAGCGGTGAGGAATTCCTGCTCGAATAGGCTCAGCAGGCCGACACCGTTCTCGATTTGGCAGAAATCCTCGTATGCATCGTGGCTGGGTATCGGTCGCTCCGCGATTTGGTAGAGCTCGTCGGCGGGGAATACGAAGCGCGAACCGGTTTCGGCCAGCGACCGCTCGCGCCATGGGTCGGCCTGGGTCAACACGGCGACGGCCTGCTCGCGCGTGTAGGGCTTGAGGGGCGAGAGGCCCTCGCGGTGCTTGGTGAGGCCCACGGGCACGAGCGCCACGCTGCGCGCATGGGGGCGCAGTGCGTAGAGGTCGCCTAGGGTGTGGTCGAGCGCCGCGCCGTCGTTGACACCGGGGCAGAGCACCACCTGACAATGGAAGGAGAGGCCCGCCTCGGCAAAGCGCCGCAGGTGTTCGAGGATGCGATTGGCGCGCGGATTGCTGAGCATCCGGGTGCGCAGCGCTCCATCGGTGGTGTGCACGGATAGGTAGAGCGGGCTGGCCCTTCGGTCGATGATGCGCTGCAGCTCGCGCTCGGGCAGGTTGGTGAGCGTGATGTAATTGCCGGTCATCAGCGAGAGCCGCCAATCGTCATCCTTGATGTAGAGCGAGGGGCGCATGCCCTTGGGCAGTTGGTTTACGAAGCAGAACATGCAGTTGTTGGCGCAGTGTTTGGGGTTGCTCATCAGATCGGAATCGAGCTCCAGGCCCAGCGGCGCGCCTTCCCGTTTCTGCAGGGTGCATTCGAAGGCTTGTCCTTCGCGCTGCACGCCGATGCGTAGGTGGGGGCCCGCCGTCAGGTATTGATAGTCCACGTGGTCGAGCAACGGTTCGCCGCCGATGTGCTCCAGTAAATCGCCAGCACGCAGACCTGCGCGATCCGCGAGGCCGCCCGGCAGAACCGATGCGATGCGTAGCGCCATGTGCGCCTCCTGAATATCGATTGGAGGGAATGGGAAGTGCCAATTCCCCCAATTTGATATTATCGTGGATGACCGCGGGAAAGTCAATGAAAAAGCGAGATTGTGCTCGGATTGTGCACGAACCCGGTTCGTTTTCAGTTCGTTTTCAGTTCATTTTGCTCCTTGTGGAGTTCTGCCTCGTTCTCTGCTTTTTCTCTGCCTTTTCTCTGCTTTTTTGTCTTTGAAGTGCATTTTGTATGCACAATTTCTCGCTGTGTGGTATAATGCTTTGATGGTATACGCAACCGATGGGTACACTAGGGGAGGCGGCATGAGCGAAATGACCCCGAAGCAGGCTTTTGAACAGGCCCCGATCATTCTGGCCTCCGGTTCACCTAGGCGGCATGAGCTGCTGGGCAACATGCGCATTCCATTTGAAGTGCTGGCCACCGATGTGGATGAATCCGTGAACGATCCCACCCCCGATTGCGTGCGCATGTTGGCACAGCGCAAGGCGCGGGCCGCGGCTGCAGTGCTGCGCGAGCGGGGACGGGAGGGCTTGGTGCTGGCCGCCGATACCATCGTATGGTGCGAGGGGCAACTGCTGGGCAAGCCGAGCGACATCGCCGAGGCTGCGCGCATGCTCTCGCTCATCGCCGGGAACTGGCATGAAGTGTATACCGGGGTTTGCCTGCTGGACACGGCATTGGGACGCGAGGAGACCCTCGTAGAGCTTTCGCGGGTGCATCTGGTGCCGCTTTCCGCCGCCGAGATCGAGCGGTACATCGCCACTGGGGAGCCTATGGACAAGGCAGGCGCCTACGCTATCCAAGGCATTGGCGGCGCGTTCATCGACGAAATTGCCGGGTCGCCCTCCAATGTGATGGGGTTGCCCATGGCACAGACCATGGCGCTGCTGCGGCGTTTTGACGCCGGGGAAGCAGAGTAGAAGGATTCATAAACCAACAAATATACAAGAGAACGAAGAAGGGGAGAACGCCGTGCCACTCGGTTTTCTTGCGCCAGATATTGGCATCGATTTGGGGACATGCAATTTCCGCTTGAGCGTAAAGGGCAAGGGTATTATGGTCTACGAGCCCACGCTGGCTGTCGTGCGCGGCGGATCAAAGCGAGAAATATTGGCGATCGGCACCGACGCGCAGGTGCTGCTGGGCCGCACCACCGAGGAGACGCTCACCATCCATCCGCTGGTGGATAGCGTGATCGCGGATTTCGACATGACCGAGCTGATGCTGCGCTACTTCATTCGCAAAGGCATCGGCACCGGCTTTTTGAGCAAGCCGCGCGTCGTCATCACCGTGCCCTGCGGCCTGACCGACGTGGAGCGCCGCGCGGTGAACGAGGCAGCCCGCGTGGCTGGTGCGCGTTCGGTGCACATCGTGGATCAGCCTTTCGCGGCGGCCATCGGCACCGGACTGCCCGTCTACGATCCCATGGGGAGCATGCTGGTAAACATTGGCGGCGGCACCACCGAGGCGGTGCTCATTTCGCTTAACGGCGTGGTGGTTTCGCGTTCCATTCGCGTGGCAGGCAACAAAATGGACGAAGCGATCGTCAATTATATTAAGCGTGTGTACAACATGCTGGTCAGTGAGCGGACCGCCGAAGCGCTGAAGATGGATCTGGGAGCAGCGGTGCCGCCCTCCGATCCGATTCGAGCCATGGTGCGCGGGCGCGATTTGCTTACCGGATTGCCCATGACCGTGGAGATCGATTCGCTGCAGGTCTACGATGCGCTCAAGGAGCCGCTTGCCGCCATCGTTAGCGCGGTGCGCTGGGTGCTGGAGCGCACGCCGCCCGAGCTGGCGGTGGATGTGCTGCGCACCGGCATCTACCTGACCGGGGGCTCGGCGCTGCTATCGGGCATCGATGTGCTGATCGCTTCCGAGCTGGGCATACCGGTGCTGATTGCAAAAGAGGCGAGCGACTGCGCCGCGCTGGGCGTGGGATACTTGGCGGACAATGTAGAGTTGATTGCCCGCATCGGCAAGGGGGATTCGCTCAGCGAATAACCGGCGCCACAAGCGTGCAAGGAGGTCAGTATGGCAAAAAGAGAGCGCACCAGGATGGAAAAGCTGCTTCGTGTGCTGACCGTCCTGTTATTGGTAACTTTGATTGTGTTAGCGGGGTATTCCCAATACGTCAACAAGACATTCTTTCCGGAAAATGCGTTGGCGACAGCCCTTGCGCCTATCAAAAGCTTTTTTTCCGGTGCGGCCGATTATGTGGCCGACTACGTAGCCAAGGTGAAGCTGCGCGGCAATCTGGAGTTTGAATACAACAAGCTGCGTTCGGAAAACGAACAGCTCATGTATCGTGCGCTGCTCGCCGAGGAGCTGCAGGATCGCAACGATTACCTGCTCAGCCTGCTGGGCGAGTATAACATGAGCATTCCTTTGAACCCGCTGTATGCGCGCGTCATCGATCGCGAATTCGGCAACTGGTTCTCCGAGTTCACGCTGAACAAGGGTAGCAACGATGGCGTAAAAACCAATATGGCCGTTATGACTCCCACCGGCATGGTGGGCAACGTGGTCGAAGTTTTTGAAACGACATGCAAGGTGATCACCATCATCGATAGCAATTTCAAAATTGGCGGATTGATCGTGAGCAGTCGCGATCAGGGCGTGGTTCAGGGTACGCTGGGCATAGACGGCAAAGCGCTGTGCCGCATGTACTACCTGCCTGCGGCTTCGGTGCCCCGGCCCGGGGATACCGTGGTGACTTCGGGCGTTGGCCTGCCCTTCCCCAAGGGCCTGCCGCTGGGCAAGGTGCGCGAGAGCAAGCGTTCTCTCGATGAAAACAAGTACTACATTGTCATTGAGCCTACCGCCGATTTTCAGCACATCGAGGAGGTGCTCATACTGCGATACGAGCCCACCATCGAGGTCAGACCCGAGGGCGAGGAGGACGACCAGATACAGATCGTCGCTCCGCCTACGCCGCGCCCCACGCCCAACGTTCAGAATATTACGGAGGCGACCCAGGAGCCGCTGCCCAATGCGCCAGGCCGCCGCATTACCGTCGATCAAACGCCCACGCCGCCTCCGCTGGTGGTGGATGAGGATGGTACCGTGATCGATGTAACGCAGCCGCCCGCTCCAGGATAAGCCTCGCTGCGGAGTGAGATGAATCGGGGGAATACGAATCGGGGGGAACCATGGTAAAGACACTACGGTTGCTAGCGCTGACATTGGCCGCATACATCGTGCAGACCATCCTGCTGCCGCGCTTTAACCCGCTGGAGGTTCAGCCGGACGTGCTGCTGGCGGTGCTGGTGTGGATCACCGCGGATGGAGACCGCTACGTGGGGTTTTGCATCGGCGCGGTGATGGGGCTGATGATGGACGCGATGATCGGTGTGCTGCCCTTTCTGTACCTGGTGAGCTATCCCGTAATGGGATACGCGTGCGCGCGCCTCACGCCCCTGCTCATGGACAGGCTGCCCCGTCCGAAGTTTAGCGGGAAGTGGATAACCCTCAAGCGATTCTTCCAGCTTATCCCTTCGCTGACGGCGGTGATTATGGCGCTGCTGTTCCAGCTGGTGCTGGTCCTGTACCGCTATTTGAACGGCGTGGACGTCTCGTTTGCTTCGACGGGCATCATACTGCAGTATATGATCAACACGGCGATTGCCGCGTTTATCGCGCAGTTTGTAGTGCGTCTGGTGATGCGCAAGCGCAAGCCCCGCGCGCAACAGAAGCAAACTGCCGGAATGGAATCCCGGTAACAAGCCTTTTTCGGCTCCGAAAGGAGGAAGCATTTCACATGAAAGAAAAATACCCAAGACGGTTTATCATGGTTGCCATCGGTATGGGCATCCTGTTCTCCATCCTTATTGTGACGCTGGTGAACCTGCAGATCCGCTCGGGCGATATGTACGGCGACCGCGCAGACACCAAAAAAACAAAGATCATCTACACGCGCGGCGATCGCGGCATGATTACCGATATCAACTCGGTCATCTTGGCGCAGGACAAGCGCATCTACGATGTTTGCTTCTACCGCGACCCTACCTGGAATCCGGGCAAGGATAGCGCGGGCGTCGCCATTAGCGCGTACGGTAAGTACAGCGGCTCCATCGCGAACATCATTGAAATCGTGGAGAGGTATGGCGGCGAGGTAGTCGACAACCTCGCGCTGAAGTACGATCCGGCGATGGCCGATTTGAGCGATGCCAACGCGGGCTGGAGCTTCGATATGGGCAGCGAAGACGAGACGATTATCGAAAAGCGCGTGGAAATGTGGCGAAAGAACTTTTCCATGAAGGAAACGGCCATTGGCGCGATTTTCCCCGGGCTTTGCAAGCGCTATCGCCTCTTGGACCAGTATGACTGGGCGGGCGCCATCGGCATTTACGATGAAGAGAAGATAGGGAGAATGACCTTCGAGGAAAAGTGGGAGCTGCTCACCATTGAGCAAAAGGCGAAAATCGTCGAAGAAAAATCGCAGATTTTGGCCGTGTGGCAAATGATGCAGGAGCATGCGTTCCTCTCCAAACCCATCACCATTGCGGGCAACGTGAACTGGGAGACGGTTATCGAGATCGAGACCCGCTCCATGATGCTGCCGGGCATATCCATCGCCATCAACACGCAGCGCGTGTATCCTCAAAATACGCATCTCTCTCATGTCGTTGGCTACATCGGCAAGATTCAAAGCGCCGAAATCTACAAGACCCAGCTCAAGGACAAAGGCTATCGCATGGACGACTTGGTGGGCCTGGACGGTGTGGAAAAAACCATGGAGGACTGGCTGACGCCTAACTCCTCGCTGCGCCAGGGCAGGCGAGTGGTGGAGATAGATCGTTACGGCTCGGTGAGCCGCGAGCTGGAGAACGTGCCGCCCAAAAACGGTAATAACGTCAAACTGACCATCGATTCCGCCCTGCAAAGCGTGGCTGAAACCGGGTTGGAACAGACCATCAGCATCATCCGGACTGAGCAGGAAAAACAGCTGGAAAGCTCCAAATGGAAAGAAGCGCACGTCGATATCCTTTCGGGTAAGGATCGTGACTTGGTAAAGAACCCTTTTAAGCTGGCTGAAAAGGGTGCGGTTATTGTGGTGGATATGCAGGGCCGGGTGCTGGCGCTGGCCAGCTATCCGCCCTATGATCCCAACGCATTTGTCGTCGGCGGCGAGCCGGTGACCACCATTCTGAAGGATACGCGCAATCCGCTGATGAACTACGCAATCCAATCGCTGGCAACCCCGGGATCGATCTTTAAGATGGTGACCGCTTCGGCCGGAATGGCGTACGGCAAGGAATTCCTCGATCCGTACGAGCGCATTAGCGATGGCGGACGCTTTACGGAGTACGACAAGACCCATGCGCCGCGCTGCTGGATTGATCTGCGCCTCATTAGCAAGCACGCCGATCAGACCATCGTCGAAGGCCTGAAGAACTCCTGCAACTTCTTCTTCTATACCATTTCGATGCGTCTGGGCATCGAACGTCTTTACAAGTATGCGGCGTATTATGGCCTGACATCCAAGACCAACATCGATTTGCCCGGCGAGCGCCAGAGCTACGTGGGCAATCAGGCCATGCTTTACGATTCTTCCAAGGCCATCGACGCGAAGGAGCAGGCGACCTGGCGCCCCTCCATTGTGAAGAACGCAATCAAGAAGCATTTGCAGCGCATTGGCCACGAGCGCAACATAACCTTCGACGAAGGCAAACTCGACCGAACCGTCAAGCAGCTCATGGATATGGCGGTGGCGCAAGTGCAGTCGAGCTGGGTGCGCGGTATCCGCCTGGTGCTGATGGAAGAGCTGGATATGTCGCGCGAGCTGGTCTACCTGCAGGTGGTTGTGGGCGATATCTACATTATGCTAAACGAAATCAAGTGGGGCGGCGGCGAAACCATCATGGCCGGAATAGGCCAGTCGATTACACAGCTAACCCCGGCCGCGGTCGCGCGGTACGTCGCTGCCGTGGCCAATGGGGGCACGGTATACGATCTGACGCTCATCGATTCTATCACTTCGCCGGAGGGGGAGGTCATCAGCAAGCGCGCCTCCACGGTATCGAATTCCATGCCGGAGCTGGCCCCCTACCTGCCCTTCATTCACAAGGGGATGCAAGGCGTGGTTGAAGAGACTGGTACCGCCGCAAAGTACTTCAAGGATTTCCCCTACAAGGAGAATATGGCCGCTAAGACTGGAACCGCGCAGGTTAGCACGGTCGACTTGGAAAACAACGCTTGGTTCGTGGCCTTCGCACCCTATGAAAACCCCGAAATCGCCGTGGTATGCTATATTCCTAACGGCTACGGCGGCGGCTACGCTTCGCATGCGGTTCGCGAAGTGATCGGCTACTATATGGATCATCGCGGATTGACGACCGAGGATTTGATGCCTGCGGCCAATTCGCTTTCCTACTGATACCTGTGAACTCCAAAGAATGCTTTCAGCGGCGCGATATCGGCTGCGCCTGTCGGCGATTATCAATGTGGGAGGTACGCCTATGACTCCGGTGTGGACCCTCGTATCCGGCAAGGGCGGCGTGGGCAAATCGACGCTGGCGGCTTCGCTGGCTGTCGGTTTGGCCAAACGCAGGAAGCCGGTAGTGCTCGTCGACATGGATACCGGCCTGCGCAACCAGGACATGCTGTTGGGTCTGGAAAACCGGGTGGTGTTTGACCTTATCGACGTTATTGACGGCAGCGCCACGCTGGACCAGGCCTTGGTTCAGGATCCGCTGCGGCCGAAGCTGACGCTGCTGAGCTCCTCGCAGATCCATGATCCGGCGTCGATAGCGCTGGAGGAATTCCGCATGATCATCGACGCGCTGCGTGAGCGCTTCGACTACGTGATCATCGATTGCCCGTCGGGCATTGGCAGCTCGTTCCGCCTATGCAGTGCCGTGGCCACCGAGATCATCATTTGCACAACCCCGGACGAGATCGCACTGCGCGATGCCGACCGCGTGGCGGGCCTGCTTCGCCAATACAACAAGACGCTGCTGTGGCTGGTGGTCAACCGCGTGCGCCCTGAATGGGTGCAGCGCCGCAGCATGTATACCCCCAAGGTTATTTCGCAGACGCTGGATGTGCCGCTGGTGGGCGTGATGTACGAGGATGAGGAGATACTGCGCTGCCAGCTTGCGCGCAAGACCGTTATCGAGAGCGATGCGAGGGTTTGGCAGATTGCGGACGGCATCCTGCGCCGCATGATGGGGGAGGATGTCCCGCTTGAAGAGCTGCCCGAGCCCGCCCTCAAACGGGGGTTCTGGGCGCGGCTCTTTGGCCGCAGGAAGGCCGGATAGTTTCGATGCGCGAAAGGGAGGCTTTGCTTGGTTCTACATAACACGGGCAACCGCTTGGCGCGCCCGCATTTCGATTGGCCGCTGACCATCACGGCGTATGCATTGGCGCTCTTTGGCGTGTTGGCGGTCAGTATTACCAACTACAATCCGGATTTGGGCAGCAACCGTTCGATTCTGCAGCTCATCACCGATTCGCCCAATGGAAGCTGGCAGGCGATTTTCGTGCTCGTATCGCCGTTGGCAGTGGGCGGCGTCATGTTCTTTAGCTACCATATCTTGGGCCGCATGTGGCCGCTGCTGTACATTACCGCTTGCGCGCTGCTGGTGGCGGTGCTGTTTACCAACGCATATGCCAGCGTGAACGGCTGGTTCACCATCATTTGGGAGCGCACCATTCAGCCCTCCGAGTTGGGGAAAATAGCGATCATTATCTCGCTTTCGTACGAGCTTTCGCGGCATGAAAAATCGATACCCAATTGGAGATACTTCTTCCGATTGGTGCTGCACATCGGCATTCCGCTGATCCTGATCATCGCCCAGCCCGATGTTGGCACGATGCTGGTGTTTATCGTTGTTTTCTTCGTGTTGCTGCTGGTTTCGGGGTGCAGCCTCAAGCTGTGGTTTGGGCTGATCACCGGCGGGGTGGCGGCCTGTATTCCGCTGGGCATGTACCTTTCCAGTAAGAACGACTTCCGTTGGCTGCGCTTGCTGGCCTTCATCGACCCGGAGCACGACGTCAGCGGATCGGGCTTCCAGATCATCAACTCTAAGGTGGCGGTGGGCGCGGGCAAGCTGACCGGCGTTGGCATGTTCGTGGATGGCACCATGACCCACCTCAACTACGTGCCCGAAAACCACACCGACTTTATATTCTCCTCCATTGGCGAGACGATGGGCTTTGTGGGCTGCATAATCCTGCTTTCGCTGTACGCCTTCCTGTTTTACCGCATGCTGCTGCTGGCGTACAACACGCCCGACCGCTTTGGCAGGCTGATCATCATTGGGGTTATGAGCATGCTGATGTTTCACGTATTCGAGAACATCGGCATGAACATCGGCGTCATGCCCATCACCGGCATTCCGTTGCCCTTCGTTAGCTACGGAGGCTCCAACCTCATCGCCAACATGGGCGGCATTGGACTGGTGCTCAACGTAACCCGACGAAAACGTGGTCTTCGACGAAAATATTAGGCTCATCTGGGAACTGGGGCTGCCGCAAGCGCGACAACCCCGTTTTTTTGATGGGTTTCTCAAAACTCTTTTGCCCACAGCGCGGCGTATCTTTCCCGCTTATGGCATATGCATGGGGCAGGAGGGATCAGCATGAGTCAGCAGCGGGAACCCCACACCATACGAGTATCGTCGATGCATGTGCGCGATCGACACCGCGCCGCGCCACCTATCACCCTGGCGAGCAAACGCCCGGATACACAGCGGCGCGTGCGCTTTACCCCCAAGCAAACCGAGGCATTCCGATGGGGCGAGCGGCTGCTGCGCGATTGCGCGCTGTGCACCGCCGCTGTACTTTGCGTGCTGGCGCTGGGCAACGTGCAGCAGCCCTGGGCACAGGCCGTGTCCAGCACGGTGCGCGATGCGGTGAACATGGATTTGGATGAATCGCTGGGCAAGCTGCAGTTCGTTCGCAACCTGCTGCCCGAAAGCGCGCTGGTATTCTGGAACGTGGGCGAAGAGCAGGCCAGCTACCAGATACCGGCGGCGGGACGCGTGGTGCACGCATGGAAGCAGGCCGAGCCCTGGATCGAGTACGCCTGCGAGGCCCAGAGCGTGGTGACTGCCGCGCAGGGCGAGGTGATGGCGATCACCCAGGGCGAGGAGGATGCGTACCTGGTGCGCGTGCGGCACGAGGACGGCAGCGAGACCCTGTACGGCGATCTGTCGACCTGCATCGTGGGCGAGGGCGATGTGCTTCAGGCGGGGCAGATCATCGGCGCGGTGGAGGACAGCTTCTTTTTTGAAGCGCGGAGGGAAGGGCGCGCCTTCAATCCGACCGACCTGATGCGCGCGCAGTAGGCGGGAGAAGGCGGGAGAAGGCGGGAGAAGGTGGGAGAAGGTGGATATGAAAGTAACGCTTTGGCGCGATACCGAGCTCAAAATCCACCCGGCGTTCCCGGTGCTGTGCGCGGCATTGCTGACCACAGGCCAGGGCGCGCTGCTGCTGACCATGCTGCTGGTGCTGGCGATGCACGAGATGGGCCACGTGCTGGCTGCGCTGGCGCTGGGCGTACGCGTTTCCGCCATCGAGGTCACGCCCTTCGGCGGGGCGGCGCGCCTGGAGGGCTGGCGGCAGCTTCCGGCTTGGCAGGCCGCGCTGATTGCCCTGGCCGGACCGCTTGCCAACCTGCTGCTGGCTATGGCGGCGATATTTGGAACGCACTATGGCTTGTTTTCCGTGGAAGAGGCGGCGCTGTTCGTGCGCTGCAATCTTACGCTCATGCTGTTCAATCTGCTTCCCGTGTTGCCAATGGATGGCGGTCGCCTGTGTTGCGCTTGCCTTGGGGCGTGGATCGGCGAGCAGCGCGCGCTCCGCGTGTTCTCCGGGCTGGGCATAGTACTGGGCCTGTGCGTGCTGGCGTTAGGCGCGTGGGGCGCGACGCAGGGCATGCTAAACCTCACGCTGCTCCTGGCGGGCAGCTACTTGGTTTATGCGGCGCTTTGCGAGCGCAACACCCCCGCCTACACCCAGCTGCACCGCAGCATGAGCAACCGCACCCACCTGCAGGAGCGCGGCGCACTGCCCGCCCGCCACTGGGTGGTGCGCGATGATCTGCCTATCGAACGGCTCGCCAACCGCCTCAGCGCGAACTGCGTGCACGATTTTGAGGTGGTAGATGCCTCCATGCGCCGCGTAGGCCGATTGGATGAATCAGCGCTGCTGCGCGGCCTGCTTGACCATCCGGGCAGTACGGCGGGCGAGATGGCCAAGGTGCCGGATGTGCCGATGCGCCTGTGATCAAAGCCTGCTTTGCGCGGCGGGCTCTATGCATAAGTCCCGATTGCATGCTCACGAAAACCGTGCTATAGTAGCGGAATAGACCGCTGCCGCACCAAGGCAGAGAAAGCGTGAGTACTGATGCATACAGTCTTTGCGACCGATGCGCTCCGATTTTTTGGCAGCGACAATGCGGCCGCTGTCCATCCCGAAGTGATGGAGGCTTTGCTGGCCGCCAACCGTGGACATGCGGTGGGCTACGGCGCGGATGCCTATACCCAAGCCGCGCTCGAGGCGTTCGATGCGCTCTTTGAGCGGCCCGTTCATACCTTCCTGGTGTACAACGGCACCGGCGCAAATGGCAGCGCGCTGGCGGCGATGGTGCGCCCGCATCAGACCGTGGTTTGCGCCGATAGCGCACATATCTACTACGATGAGTGCGGCGCGCCCGAGCACCTTGCGGGCACGAAGCTGCAGCCTCTGCCCGCGGTTTCCGGCAAGATTTGCCCCGCGCAGATCGAGCCTCTGCTGCACTATCGCGGCAACATGCATCACGCGCAGCCCCGCGTGATCTCCCTTACCCAGGCCACCGAGTTTGGCACGCTGTATACGCTTGATGAGCTGCGCGCGCTGACCGACTTGGCGCATGCGCACGACATGCTTGTGCATATGGACGGCGCGCGCATCGCCAACGCAGCGGCTGCGCTAGGTTGCTCGATGGCCGACATGACCTGGAAGGCGGGCATCGATGCGGTGAGCTTTGGCGGCACCAAGAATGGCCTGATGTTTGGCGAGGCCGTTGTGTTTTTCGATGAGACGCTGGCGTCGCAGTTCCCGTACATCCGCAAAAATTGCGGGCAACTTTCCTCCAAGATGCGCTTCATCGCCGCGCAATACGTAGCGCTGCTCTCCGATGGGCTTTGGCTGCGCAACGCCACACACGCCAACGCCATGGCAGCGCGCTTAGCCGAGGGGCTCGCGAAACTGCCCGACGTGCGTTTTGAGGAGAAGGTGGAGGCCAACGAGCTGTTCGTCGCCTTGCCGCGCGAGGCCATAGACTCGCTGCGCGAGGCGTGCTTCTTCTATATGTGGGATGAGGCGCGCTGCGTCGCTCGCTTTGTCACCTCGTGGGATACGCTGCCCGAGGATGTGGACGGCTTCCTAACGGTGGCGCGGCGCATTCTGGAGGCGAAGGGTGTTTCGGAGGGAAACGGATGAAGCACTTCACCGCCACCGCCGTGGTGCACAACGCGCGCGGGCAGGTGCTGCTGGTCTTTCACAAAAAGTACGAGAGGTGGATGTGTCCGGGCGGGCACATCGAGCCCGATGAATTGCCGGACGAGGCGGTGCTGCGCGAGGTGTATGAGGAGACCGGCCTTTGCGTCGATTTTTTGCCCAATGGCGAGCACGCGGAGATCGCGGACGAGCATGCCCAGGTGCTGCACACGCCCTTCTGCATGCTGGAAGAGCGTGTTTCACCGGAGCACTACCACATTGATTTTGTGTACCGCTGCATGTCGAGGGAACTCGAAAAAGCCCCCCGGCTCAACGAGCGGGAGGCGGGGGACATCCGGTGGTTCGATTGCTCCGAAATCGAGAGCTGGGGCGAGGCGCAGACCTTCCCCAACGTGCGCCGCGTGATATTGATCAGCGCGGAGCGGTTTGCGCGCGGGCAAGAGTGCTAAGCGCGCGTCACGTTGCGAATCCACCGGTCGCCGCGCAGCCGGAAGAACGCGATGATCCACTTGAAGCACTGATCGATGTACAGGCACAGAAATACCCAGAGTAGCGGCCAATGGAACACCTGCGATGCCAAATAGCTCAGCGGAATCACGATCAGCCATCCGCAGATCATATCTACCTTGAACACGAACTTGCCATCGCCCGCGCCGCGGTTGATGCCGGTGAAGCATATCGCATGGAAAAATGTACCCAGATAGGTGAGCGCGCCGATGGAAAGGAACTGAACGGCCAGCGCGGCGGTATCCGGCTCCAGCGTTTTAAAAAGCGATACTGCGGGCGCACGAACCAGAAACAGAAGCGTGCACATGACCACCGCGCCGCAGGCGAACAAAATCTGCAGCGTGTTGCTGTACTGGCGCGTTTTTTTGTAATCGCCTTCGCCCACCGATTTGCCGATGATCACGCAGGCAGCGCTGCCCAACCCAGCGGAAAAAATGCCCGCCATGCCGATGATGCTGTCCGCCACCTGATATGCCGCCACCATCTGCTTGCCCAGGTGGCCGATGATGATGGCCTTACAGAACAGCACCAGACCCCATTGGATGTCGCCCGCGATGATGGGGGCGCCGTAGCGCGCATAGTCCGCCCACATCTGCCTGGTGCTGCGAAAGAAGTCGCGCACGCGCAGCTTAACGCGCGTCTGTACGCCAAACAGGTAGTAGGCCACGATGGCCAGCTCCACCGCCCGGGAGATCACCGTGGCGATCGCCGCGCCCGCCACGCCCATCGCCGGTAAGCCCAGCTTGCCGAAGATGAGCACGTAGTTGAGCACAAGGTTGGTCGCCAGTGCCGCGATGGATGACCACAGCGTCACCTGCACCAGCTCGACGCAGCGCAGCATGGTGGTCATGGTTTCGGAAAGCGCAAACAGCAGGTAGGAGAAGCACACGATGGAGATGTAGGGGACACCGGCCTGAATGATGTCCTGCCGG
>JAVBLJ010000065.1:0-24625 GCA_031553615.1 Eubacteriales bacterium | reverse complement strand
TGCGAAGGAGTCCAGAGGGGTCGGAGCGCCGTCGCGCCAGTGGCGCGAAGAGACGGCGCGGAAGACCAATGAGCGACAGAGCGACCGAAGGGCGCGACAATCGCGAATTGAGGGGACCGCAAAGCCCTCTGGTCGACCGTGAGGGCGAAACACCCTCCCAAAAGGTAGGCGTTTCGCTCCTGCCGGAGCGACCAGGGGGCTTATCGCTCGCCCCCTGGACTCCTTCTCTGCGCATCTGCCATGTTTTAGGATGTAAATGCGCTGCCCCTGCAAACAAATCTATTATTTGAAATATGCGGAGCGCTGGTGTATACTGAGCTTGTTATTCCCCGAAGCAATTGATGATCCGAAAGGCGGTGGGACCATGAGCGAACCGATTCGTCCCGAGACGCAGCAGTTTAAGCCCGTCAACGAGGGAGCGAACACCGCGGAAAAAATTCTGAAGAGGGTGTACCTGGCGCTTCGCACCAAGGGGTACGATCCCATCACGCAAATCGTAGGGTACCTGATGAGTGGAGATCCTACCTACATTACCAGCTACGACAATGCGCGCGCGCTCATTTGCCGGGTCGAGCGCGATGAGATTATTGAGGAGCTGGTGCGCTTTTATGTGCATGAGGTGCAAGAGTAAGCATGCAGCGCATACGATTGGGTGCGCGAGGCCCTGAGGTCTCGCGCCTTTGTTACGGCACACTGACGCTGGGCCCGCTGCAGCGCAACCTTCCCGCCGAGTTGGGCGGGGAGCTCATTTGCTATGCGGCGGAGCAGGGCGTCGATTTCGTGGATACCGCCGAGCTCTACGGCACCTACCCGCACATCGCCCAGGCGATCAAGCAGGTGCCGAAGCTAAAGGTTTCCACCAAGACCTACGCCCACGATGCCGATAGCGCGGCGGCTTCGCTGGAAAAGGCCCAGGAGGGGATAGGCCGCGAATTCATCGACATCTTCCTGCTGCACGAGCAGGAGAGCGAGCACACGCTGCGCGGGCACGAGGGTGCGCTGCGTTACTTTGCGCAGAAGCGGCAAGAGGGCGTGATCGGCGCCATCGGCATCTCCACCCATTGCGTGGCGGCGGTGCGGGCAGCGGTCACGTTTGGCCGGGCGTTTGGCGGGCTGGATGTGGTGCATCCCATACTCAACCGCGAGGGGCTGGGCATCGCCGACGGAACCCGGCCCGAGATGGAGGCGGCCTGCATTGCGGCCAAGGCCGAGGGCATGGGCGTGCTGGCCATGAAGGCGCTGGGCGGCGGGCACCTGATCGATGCGCCGCAGAGCGCGTTTGCCTACGTGATAGCTGCGCCCTTCGTGGATGCGGTGGCGGTGGGTATGCAGAGCCGTGCGGAGATCGATTTCAACGTGGCGGTTTGGAGCGGGCAATCGCCCGATGCGCGTACCCGGGTGGCCTGCGCGCAGGCCCCGCGCGAAATGCTGGTGCAGGATTGGTGCGAGGGCTGCGGGGCCTGTCAGGCGCGCTGCGGCCAGCGGGCCATCGCCATCCGGCAAGGGCGGGCGGTGGTGGATCAGGAGATGTGCGTGCGCTGCGGCTATTGCGCTGCGGTTTGCCCGCAGTTTTGCATCAAGGTGATTTAGCCCGGGTTTGGCTGGGATTTAACCGAACGATTTGGCCAGAACAAATCGGTCTGAACGATTCAGTCTGAGCGATTTAGTCGGAACGATGATGAAACCGGGAGGAATTCGACTTGAATCCGCAAGCCTCGCGCATTCTATGCCTGGACGTTGGCGACCGAAGGATCGGCATCGCGGTCAGCGACCCATTGGGGATCACCGCCCAGCCGCTGGACACCTACACCCGCGTGGGCTACGGCCCGGACGTGCGCCACATTTCCGCGCTGGCCCTGCGCTACGAGACCGATCGCGTGCTGTGCGGGCTGCCGCGCAACATGGATGGCTCCCAAGGCGGTCAGGCCGAAAAGGTGCGTGCCTTCGCCGCCGAGCTGGAGAAGGCCGGTATGCGCATATCGTATTGGGATGAACGCATGACCACCGTCACCGCCGAGCGAGCCTTGATTGAAGGCGGCATGCGGCGCGAGCAGCGCAAGCAGAAGGTGGACATGGTGGCGGCGGTGGTGATATTGCAAGCCTACCTGGATGCGGGTGGACTTTTCGAGGGCCAAGCCGAAGCGAATCCGAGAGATTTAAATCCAAGCAAATCAATACAGAGTGAGGGTAATACGATGGACGACCAACGCAACGGGATGAACGAGGAAACCGAAGAGATGGACGACCTGGTAGAGCTGGTGGACGAAGAGGGCAATCCGGTACAGTTCCGGCATATGATGACCTTGGAGCACAAGGGCAACGAGTACGTGCTGCTCTGCGGCGTCGAGGATGAGGACGACGAGGAGGCCAGCGAGGTCTACATCCTGCAGATTTCTCACGATGCCAATGGCGAGGATTGCTACATCACCGTGGAGGATGAGGACCTGATGCAGGAAGTGTTCGATAAGTTCGTGGAGATTGCCGAGCAGGACGAAGAGGACGGCGAGGATTCGGACGAAGAGTGACAGCGGTCGCCCTGCTTTGGGATCTGTTTCCGACATTTTCTGCTTGCCAAATTCGCGAACCGATGGTATACTACCAGCCAAATACACCCCAAAAGGCGAGGACGGAGACAACGCCCGGCAACCGGACGATCCCAAAGAGAGGGCAGGCCACCGGCTGAAAGCCGCCCGGATGGTTCGCGGGAAATTCACTCCCGAGCTTCCCCACTGATGCGTTGCGGCCAAGGCATTGCGGTTCAAGCACCGCGGTCAAGGCCATTGCATAGGCGGGGACGGGCACGCGCCCGTTACCAAAGCGAGGCCCTGCTCCGCATGCCGCGGAGCGCGGCGAATGTGGGTGGTACCACGAAGCATTGCGCTTTCGTCCCTATGCGGGCGGAAGCGTTTTTGTATGGAAACATAAAGATAACATGGATGATGCGTGATGCATTAGGGGAAGGGGAGCATGAGCATGAACGTACGCGATAACATTGAGCAACTGCTGCAAACCCTGCAAGGGGAGCTGGACGGGATCGCCGATTCCCAGGCGTTGGAGGCGATACGCCTGCGCATACTGGGCAAAAAGGGCGAGCTGACCGCGTTGCTGCGCGCCATGGGCCAGGTTCCGGCGGAGGAGCGGCCCATCATTGGTCAGCTGATCAACGATGCGCGTGAAAAGGCCACCGGCTGGCTGGATACGCTGGCTCTGCGCATCGCCGTGCGCGAGCGCGCTATGGCGCTTTCGCAGGAGACCATCGACGTCACCCAGCCCATGCCCTCGCGCCGCTTGGGCGCGCTGCACCCCATCTCGCTGGTGATGGATGAGATGCTAGACGTGTTCACCGGCATGGGCTTCGAGGTGGTCGAGGGCCCCGAGGT
Organism: Eubacteriales bacterium; assembly: GCA_031553615.1. GTDB lineage: Bacteria > Bacillota > Clostridia > Christensenellales > Aristaeellaceae > WQXF01. Next base: position 21,245 of record JAVBLJ010000065.1, on the reverse strand, counting down.
GGAGCTGGATCTGTTCAACTTCGAGCTGCTCAACCTGCCCAAGAATCATCCCTCCCGCGATGCGCAGGATACTTTTTATATCGAGGATAATATCGTGCTGCGCACCCACACCTCCCCGGTGCAGGCGCGCACCATGACCACACGCAAGCCGCCCATCCGCATTGTGTGCCCGGGCCGCGTCTACCGCGCCGACGAGATGGACGCCACCCACTCCCCGGTATTCCACCAAATGGAGGGCCTGATGATCGGCGAAGACGTGACCATGGCCGACCTCAAGGGTACTCTCGATACCTTCGCCGCGCGCCTTTACGGCCCGGAGATCACCACCCGCTTCCGCCCCTCCTACTTCCCGTTCACCGAGCCCTCCGCCGAGGTCGACCTCACCTGCGTGCATTGCCACGGCAAGGGCTGCCGCACTTGCAAGGGCACGGGCTGGATCGAGATTTTGGGCGCGGGCATGGTCAACCCAAAGGTGCTCGATATGTGCGGCATCGATAGCCAAAAGTACAGCGGATTCGCGTTCGGCGCGGGTCTGGAGCGCATCGCGCTGCTGCGCTACGGCATACAGGATATGCGCCTGATGTTCGAGGGCGACATGCGTTTCCTGGAGCAATACCGCTGATGAACCTATAACCGATATGCGATTGGACATCAATCATTGGGTATCAATCATTGGGGAGGAAGGCAACCATGAAGGTCAGCAAAAAATGGCTGGAGCAATACGCCGGCATTCCGGTGTCGGTGGAACAGTATAGGCATGAGATGATCATGCACGGCACGGGCGTGGAGGGCATCGAGGATTTGGCCGCACAGGTGCAGAACGTGGTCGTGGGGCGCATTCTTTCTGTGGTGCCTCACGAAAATTCCGATCACATGCTGGTGTGCCAGGTGGACGTGGGTGCAAAGACGCTGCAGATCGTCACCGGCGCGCCCAACGTGAAGGCCGGAGATTTGGTGCCCGTGGCCATCGAGGGCGCGGAGCTGCCGGGCGGCAAGCGCATCAAGGAGGGCAAGCTGCGCGGCGTGGTATCGCAGGGCATGCTGTGCTCCGGACCCGAGCTGGGCGTGCCCGTCGATTTGTATCCCTCGGTGGGCGACGAGGGCATTCTGCAGTTCACCGAGGAGTATCCGCTGGGCGCCGACGTGCGGCCCATCCTGGGCATCGACGACCAGGTAATCGATTTCGAAATCCTTGCCAATCGGCCCGATTGCCAATGCGTTTGGGGCGTGGCGCGGGAGACCGCCGTCACCCTCGGCACCCTCTTTGCCAAGCCGGAGATCACCGTGGATACCGTGCCCGGCACGGTGGAGGAACAGGTGCGCATCCGCGTGGAGGATGAGCAGCTCTGTCCGCGCTACGCGGGCCGCATCGTCAAAAACGTGCGCATCGCGCCTTCGCCGCTGTGGATGCGCGCCGCCCTGCATGCCGCGGGCGTGCGCTCCATCAACAACATCGTGGACATCACCAACTACGTGATGCTGGAGACCGGGCACCCGATGCACGCCTTCGATTTGGATAAGGTGCGCGATCGCACCATCGTGGTGCGCAGGGCCAAGGCGGGCGAAACGCTGCGCACCTTGGACGGCAAGGATCGTGCGCTCACCCCCGAAATGCTGGTGATCGCCGACAACGACGTGGCGACTGGACTGGCGGGCATCATGGGCGGTGAAGAATCCGAAATCACCGAGCGAACCGCCACGCTGCTGTTCGAGTGTGCTTCGTTCGATCGCGCCAATGTGCGCATCACGGCGCGCACGCTGGGCTTGCGCACCGAATCCTCGGGGCGGTTCGAGAAGGGTGTGTGTCCGGCCACGGTGCGCGAGGCCATCGACCGCGCGTGCCAGCTGGTGTGCCTGCTGGATGCGGGCGACGTGGTGGAGGGCGTGTTCGATCACTACCCGAACCCCGCGCGGAATCCGGAGATTGTGGCCTCGGTGCGGCGCATTTCGCGGCGCTCGGGCGTGGAGATTCCCGGCGAGGAAATGGTGCGCATCCTGCGCGCGCTGAACTTCGAGGCCGTGCTGGAGGGCGACGTGCTGCGCACGCGCGCGCCGGAATTCCGCCAGGATGTGGATGGCGAGGCCGACATCTGCGAGGAAGTGCTGCGCATCTACGGCTTCGATCACCTGCAATCCACCACGCTTCGCGGCGAGAGCAGTGGCGGCGGCAAGGGGCCGCGCATCCGTGCGCGCGACCGCGTGAAGCGCATCCTGGTAGCGCTGGGCTATCAGGAAACGTTCAGCTTCTCCTTCGTCAGCCCCAAGAATATCGAGAAGCTGCGCCTGGCCGAGGGCGACCCGCGCCTGACGCAGCTCAAGCTGATCAACCCTCTGGGAGAGGACACCAGCGTGATGCGTACCTCGCTTGCGCCTTCCATGTTGGCCGCGCTGGCGCTCAACTACAGCCGGGGCAACGAGCACGCCGCGCTCTTTGAAGCCGCGCCGGTTTTCGATATCGCGGAGCGCAAGGCGGGTGAGCTGCCGCGCGAGCGGTGGACGATCTGCATAGGCGGCTATGGCCCCATGGATTTCTACCAGATTCGCGCCACGCTCACCGAGTTGCTGCGCCAATTCGGCGTGGACGTGCGCATAGCCGTGGGCGGGCAGCCCTATCACCATCCGGGCCGTTCGGCGACGCTGATGGCGGGCGACCGCGCGGTGGCGTCGCTGGGCGAGGTGCACCCCGAGGTGGCCGAAACCTTCGAGCTGCCGCGACGCGCGCTGTTGGCGGAGCTGGATTTCGAAGCGCTCCTGGAGCTGGAGCGCCCGCTGGAGCGGGTTAAGCCGCTGCCGCGCTTCCCGGCGGTCACCCGCGACCTAGCCATGGTGATGGGCGAGGACGCGCCGGTGGGCGAGGTGGCGGAAGCCATCCGGGCCGCGGGCGGCGCGCTGCTGGAAAAGGTTGAGGTGTTTGACGTGTACCGCGGTGCGCAGGTGCTGACCGGCAAGAAGTCGGTGGCGTTCTCGCTGGTGTTCCGCGATGCGGAGCGCACGCTCAGCGAGGCCGACATCTCGCCGGTGTTCGACAAGATTGTTCGCGCCTGCGCGGAGCGCTATGGAGCCGTGATCCGGGCATAATTCCGGAAAACGGGGAAAGCATACGGAGGAATCACATGGCGGTCTATGTCAATACGAGCATCGACGCGGCTACGCGCAAGTTTGCGCTGCTTGGCGCACACTTGCCCTACACCTGGTCGCCGCAAATCCATAATTCGCTGTTCGCTGCGCGCGCTCTCAACGCGGTGTACCTGCCCATCACAGTGGATGAATACTCGCTGGCCAGCGCAGTCGACGTGCTGCGGCAGAGCTTTGCGGGGTTCAACGTCACCATTCCGTACAAGGAAGCCATCATCCCGTTGCTCGATGAGCTCGACATGAGCGCCTCGCTCTGCGGCGCGGTCAATACCGTGGTGGTGAGCGAATCGGGAACGATGACCGGCTACAACACCGATGGGGTCGGAATGGTGCGCGCGCTGGAGGCGGGTTTGGTGACCCTGATCGGGGCCACCACGCTCATCGTAGGCGGCGGAGGAACGGCGCGCGTGGCGGCGTTTGAGATGCTGCGCCGCGAGGGCCGCGTGACCATCGCTGTGCGCGATCCTACGCGAGCCGAGGCGCTGGTGCGCGATCTTTCGGCGCAGCAGGCCGACGGTGCGAAGCGCATCCGGCTGATTTCCCTGGAGGAGCTGGAGCAGGAGCGCGAGGAATACAGCCTGCTCATCCACTGCACGCCCCTGGGCACCTTTCCCCGCACGGAGGGCTGCGCGGTGTCGGCGGCGGTGGTGGAGCGCTGCCAAGCGGTATTCGATGCGGTATACAACCCGCCGGAAACCCGCCTGCTGGCCATCGCCAACGATCAGGGCGCGAAGAGTATCGGCGGGTTCGGTATGCTGTTTTATCAGGCCGTGGAGGCGCAGCGGCTTTGGATGGGCGGTACGCTGCCCACACGCGCGCTGCGGGAACTTCACAAGGCGTTGGAGCAGCTTGTGTAATACGCGGGGAGGATGGATTATTGTCGATTTCATATCGTGGCACGCGTTATGCTTGCTATACCGGTTCCATGACCCAGGCGGTCTGCAACAACCTGCCGCCGCTGCTGTTTATTGTGTTCCAGGAGCAATTTGGGCTTTCGTATGAGCGCCTGGGCTTGCTGGTGTTGCTGAACTTTGCTACGCAGTTGATCGTCGATCTGCTTTGCGTGCGGTATGCGCACAAGATCGGCTACCGCATTCCGCTGGTGGTGGCGCACGTGCTCTCGGTGCTGGGGCTGCTGATGTTGGGCATTCTGCCGCTGTTGATGGCCGATGCGTACCTGGCGCTCTGCATTGCCACGCTTACGTACGCGTTTGGCGGCGGGCTGCTGGAGGTGCTCATCAGTCCCGTGGTGGATTCGCTGCCCACGCCGCAAAGCGCCAAGGGCGCATCGATGGCGCTGCTGCATTCCTTTTACTGCTGGGGGCAGTTGCTGGTGGTGCTGATTAGCACGCTGCTGCTGCTGTGGATCGATCGCACGCGTTGGTGGCTGCTGCCCATCGTTTGGGCGCTGCTGCCGCTGGTGAACGCGGTGCGCTTTGCGAAGGTGCCGCTCATGCCCATGATCCCCGAAGCCGAGCGCACCAAGCTGGGTACGCTGCTGAGCAAGCCGCTGTTTTACGCGATGCTGATGCTCATGGTGTGCTCGGGGGCGGCGGAGCTGACGGTGTCGCAATGGGCCTCCCTGTTTGTGGAAAAGGCGCTGGGCCTGCCCAAGGTGTGGGGTGATTTGCTGGGGCCCTGCCTGTTTGCGCTCACGATGGGCATTGGCCGCCTGATCTACGGAATTTGGGGCGAGCGCATCGACCTTCGGCGCTTCATGCTGTGGTGCGGCGTGCTGTGCGTGGCCTGTTACCTGGTGCTGTGCCTCGCGCCCTCCCCGGCGGTGAGCCTGGCCGCCTGCGCGCTCACCGGCTTTTCGGTCAGCATCTTCTGGCCGGGCACCTGCAGCCTGACCTCGGCGCGCTTCCCAATGGGCGGCGCAGCGATGTTCGCCATGCTGGCCGCTTTCGGGGATATGGGGTGCTCCGCAGGGCCGTGGCTCGCGGGGCTGGTGGCCGACCGCGCCGGATACGGCTTCTTTGGCTGGGTCAATCAAACGCTGTTCCAGGGCGGTTCCGCCCTCAAAACCGGCATACTGACCGGCACGCTGTTCCCGCTGGTGCTGCTAGCCGTCGCGCTGTGGATTGGCAGGCACAAGGCGAAAAACCCGCAGGTCGCGCCCGAGCCGCAGGAGTGATGTGCCGACCACGAATCGTTATAATACCAAAGCGAGCCTCGCTTCCGAAAGGGAGCGAGGCTCGTCTGCTTATCAGCAAAGCTTGCGTAAAGGGCTGTGCAGTCGTCGCTGCTTTAGCGGCGATTGGTATTCGGCTGGGAGGGCGTTTGGGGGTTCTCGCCCTGCGCGCCCTGCTCCTGGCCGTGCCTTGCAGCGCCTTCGCCGTTCGGACCGTTCATGCCGTTCCCGCTATTCCTGCCGCCCATATCGTTCATACCATCTTCGCCACCCATGCGGCCCATCATACCGCCCATGCGGCCTATGCCGCCCATATTGCCCATGCCACCCATATGGATCATAAAGCCGTGGCCCTTGCCTTGAATGCCCGCGCGGGTGAGCGTCTGCTCAAAGGTGAGCTGCGCGTGCTCCAACGCGTCCAGGGTATCGCGGGTAACGTCGTCGGTCAGGTTGGCGAGCTTCGCCCAGAGGTTATCCCAGTTCTGTGCGCTCTGCGCGGTCAGTGCATCGGTCTGGGCTTGAGTCAGCTGGCCGCCGGTCACCAGAGCGGCCAGAGCGGCGGCACGCTCCTCGCCGGTTTTCTGCATCGCATTCATGAATGCTTGGCCTTGCTCCTGCGTCCATTGGCTCTGATCGAGCTCGTGCAGCGCTTGCTGGGAGGCACGCTGCGCGGTATATTCGTCCGCCTCGCCCTGGGTGAGGATGCCGCCGCCCACGAGCTGCGCCAGCGCTTCATCCTCGGCGGCTTGATAGGCGGTCAGCGCCTGCTGGTAGGCGGTCTTTTGCGCTTCGGTGAGGCTGCTCAGGCTGTTGCCCTGCGTCGGTGATCCCATTTTGCCGGGGACCCTGAAATCGCTACGGCCGCCGCGCCGTGCCTGCAGCGGTTGCGCCTGGGCGGTCATGCCCGCTTGCGGTGTGGCGGAGGCTATCACATCTTCGGCCACCGCGCTCATGGGCAGCGCCGTCGCGAGGAGGAGGGCGCATGCCGTGCACGCGATCCATTGCTTTCGTTTCATGTCCCACTTCATGCCTTCGGACTGTTTCGTTGTTTTAACCTGTTTCATTTTTTCATTCTCCTCTCCCGTTTGGGTTATGTGCTCTGTTTGAATGTTTGATTGGGGTATTGGGTTCGGTTTCACCCCCCTCTCGTTGGTGTGCGCTCAGTATAGCAGGGCTCGGCATGCCAAATCCCCGCAAACGCTGGGCACATTTGGGGCAAATCTGCGGTAGGAGGGTGCGAAAAGGGCCCCGTCTTGTGAAAAAAGTGGCGAATTATGGCATAATATGCTATGATAATTAAAATGCCTTCAAAGGCATGGGAATGAGCATGGGTATGTGAAAGCACGAATGAGTTGTGGGGGGATGAATCAATGAGACGTTTTCCAAAGGCGGTAACCTTGGTTTTGCTGGCGGTGCTGCTGTGTGCGCTCCCGGTGGCGTCGGCTTTTTGCACCGAACCGGTGGGGGCCGATGCTGTGTACGGCTGCGTGCAGCAAGGTAGCCTGCACCTGCGCAAGGAGGCTAGCGAGGGCGCAGAAAGCTTAGGCATCTACGAGAGCGGCACCTGGGTATCCATTCTCGACGATGAGAACAATGGCGATTGGCTCCGCGTGGTTGCCCCCGATGGAAAGAGCGGCTATATGGAAGCAAAATTTCTCCTGCAGGACGCGGCGGGCACCGCCAACACCGGCTATGTGCACAACGATGGGAAGTTCGTTAACCTGCACACCAAGCCCAGCCTCTCCGCGCCGGTGCTGCAACAGGTTTCCGATGGTTCGCCGCTGAAAATCTTGACCCACGAAAGCGGCTGGTACAGGGTGCTGGTGGGCGAAAACGATGGGTTTATAGTGGATGGCATGGTCTCTACCGATCAGAAGGCGGTGGGGCATAAGTACGTGCATTCCAGCAACGGCGGCAGCGTCAACATGCGCCTGGGCCCCACCACCGATGCCGAGCCCATCATCAGCCTCGCCCCTGGCACCGAGATCGATGTGCTTATCCGGGGCGCGGAATGGGATAAGGTGCGCGCCAAGGGCCGCATCGGCTACATGATGACCCGCTTCATGAGCGACCGCGGCGACGACGAGCATATCCCCAGCAAGTACACCTACGCGTACGTGGCCACCAACAACGCCACCTCCCTGCTGCGTCTGCGCGAAGCCCCGAATACCGTGGCCCGCATCCTGGGCAGCTACGCCAATGGCACCCGGGTCAAGGTATATAGCTTCGGTGATTACTGGGATGAGGTGGAGGTCGACGGCAAACACGGCTACATGAACGCCGATTTCATCAGCACCACCGGCCGGGTGCACGACGACGACGGCAGCGTGCACGACGGCACGCCGGATTACAACTCCGATGGCTTCTTCATTGCCGAACTGTACAACCCCAACGGCGGCGACATCGTCAACTTCCGCTCCGCGCCCTCCTCGGAAAGCGATATCATCTCTTCGCAGTCGGTGGGCAGCAAGGTGGAGGTGTACTCGCGCGGTCGCGATTGGTGCAAGGTACGGCTGGGCGGCGAATGGGGCTACGTGAGCTCTTACTTCCTGCGGTACAGCAAGTGATAAAGAGGAAGATGAGGATGAAGAATATGCATACGCGTTCGAATATCGCCCGGCTGCTTTCTTTGCTGCTGATCGCGACCCTGCTGCTGGGCATGGGTTCGGTTGCGCAGGCGCAGGAGATTACGATTCCCGAGCAGGGCGTCAAGCTGCAAATCCCCGATACGTTTACGGTGACCGAGGATATCGAGGCCGACACCGCTTCGGTGCTGATGATGACCGTCCAGGGCGATGAAACGGTGGCGTACATCATTTCCTTTGGCGAGGATGCGGCATATGCGGGCAAATCGATGGAGAGCCTGACGCCCGAAGAGAACGAAGCGCTGTTCACCTCCTACTCGGCGGACGTGGATACGCCCACCTACGCCATGGAGACGCTCAGTGGCGTGCACTGGATGGCGATGCGCGCCGGAAACGGTGCCGAAGTAATCTACCTGACGCTGCTGTACGGCTACCTGTGCGAAGTCACCGCGCTGCGCGTGGATGGCGATGCGCTGACGGATGAGCAGATCGCGCCGCTGCCGGAGATCGCGGGCAGCTTGGCGCTGGAGATGCCGACCGCGCTGGAGAGCTGATTTACGGGCCGCTGGCGCGCGGAAGGACGACAATTGCGCGGCACCGGTTTCCGAACACCATAGCTTGTGATACAATAGCTTGCGGGTCTCCCGCAGGCTATCGTGCTCATGGGGCTATTCTGACCAGGCGGGATGTGTGAGACGAGGAGGGACAGGGGTGCAAACAAACGATCAATCTATTCTCCGGGACTTGGCAAAGCAATACCGTGAGCTGGCGGCGCTGCCAGTCAACCGCGAGCGCGAGCAGCGCATTCGGCGCGTCAACGGGCTCAAGGCCGATCGCCCGCCCGTGTGGATCGATGAGATACCCTGGAACGAGATGGATATCGATGGGCAACTGGTGCTGCGCTGCGAGGACACCATGGCCCGCGAGATCGAATGCTTCCTGCGCCGCAAGCTGTTCCGCTGGAAGTATTTTCAGGCCGATATGGTGCTGGAACCCTTTTATCCCCAGGGCAAGGTGTACCGCACCAGCGGCTTTGGCCTGGAGGTGCGCGAGCACACCATTGCGACCGACAGAACCAACCACATCATCTCCCACAGCTACCACGACCAGCTCGAGACCGATGTCCAGCTGGACGCGCTGACCTGCCCGGTGATCACCGCCGACCCCGAGGCCGACCGCGCCAATGCGGCCAAGGCGCAGGAGCTGCTGGGCGATACGCTCCCCGTGCGGCTGCGCGGGCGCTCGATCTACTTTGCGCCTTGGGACGTGATCAGCCGATACCGCGGTGCGGAGGCCATACTGATCGATCTGGTGGAGCGCCCTGAGTTCATGCACCGCATTATCGCCAAGTTCGTGGGCTTCTACACCTCGGAGATTGAGCAGATGCTGCAATGGGGCCTGCTGGAGGCATATCCGGCGGATTTGCATTGCACGCCGCCCTACGTGGACGAGCTGCCGGGCCCGGGCTTCGATGGGGAGCATGTGCGGCTTTCCGACCTGTGGTTTCGCGGCATGGCGCAGATATTTGGCTCGGTCTCGCCCGAAATGCATGAGGAGTTCGACCTGCAGTACATGCGGGGCATGATGGAGCGCTGCGGCCTTTCCTACTACGGCTGCTGCGAACCGCTGGATACCTTTATTCCGCGCCTGAAGAGGGTACCGAATATGCGCAAGATCGGCGTGAGCCCGTGGGCCGATCTGCGCGCCTGCGCCGAGCAGATCGGCGGGGATTACGTGGTTGCGCGCAAGCCCAATCCTTCGCTGGTCGTCGATCCCTTCGATGCGGAGGCAGTGCGGCGCGAAACCATTGAAACAGTGGAAATCTGCATGCGGAACGGGTGCCCGTACGAACTGGTGCTCAAAGACATTAGCTCGGTATCGCGCCGCCCGCAAAACCTGATCGCCTGGAACCAGACGGTGCAGCAGGTGCTCGACGAATACTACCGGTAGCGTGCAAAGCCGCGCCAAACCGCATAAAGGCAGGGGATTGCGATGATGGAAATATACAAGTCGATCAACGGCTGCGTGGCGCGAACGGAAGAGATTGCGCCCAACACCTGGATTAACCTGGTTGCGCCCACCGAGGAGGAGCAGGCCGAGGTGATCGAGCGCTTGAAGCTGGAGCCCAGCTTCTTCCGCTTCGCGCTGGACGAGGAGGAGCTTTCCCACGTCGATGCGGAATCGGACCAGAAGCTGGTGATCATCGACATCCCGACCGTGACGATGGAGCGGGATGTGCCTACCTACAGCACCATTCCGCTGGCCATCATCGTCGCCGCAGAAAATGTGATCACGGTGTGCACCAAGGAGCCGACGGTGCTGGCGGACATTGTTGGCGGCACGGTGCGGGGCATTCAGTTGAACATGAAGACCCGCTTCGTGTTGCAGATACTCTTTCGGGTGGCGGTCAAGTTTGTTGCCTACCTCAAGCAGCTGGATAGAATGAGCAGCGAGATCGAGCGCTCGCTGCAAAAATCGCAGCGCAACAAGGAGCTTTTGCAGCTCATGGCCATCGAAAAAAGCTTGGTCTACTTCTCCACCTCGCTCAAGGCCAACGACATCACCCTGCAAAAGATACAGACCGGCCGCCTGATCAAGCTGTACGACGAGGATACCGATCTGCTGGAGGACGTGATCATCGAGATCAAGCAAGCGATCGAGATGTGTACAATCTACCGCGAAATTCTTTCCGGCACCACCGACACCTTCGCCTCCATCATATCAAACAACCTGAATATCGTGATGAAGGTGCTTACCTCTATTACCATCCTGATGGCGATTCCCAACATGGTGACCGGTTACTTTGGCATGAACGTGAACCTGCCGTTCGTGGAGAGCGGGCACGTTCCATTGCTGATATCGCTGGGCTGCGTGCTGCTGGTGAGCATCTACCTGCGCAAGAAGGACATGCTGTGACAGCGCCCGGCCCGAATCCCACCGACGCGCCAAGCAACCACGCTGATATATTTCGGCGTGGTTGTTTCCTATTTAGGAAAAATTTCTACATAAACCGCACCCGAATGCGAGCCGGTATGGTATACTAAACCCAGCATTGGCATCGCGCCGGAAGCAAAATGCGATCAAAAAAAGCGCAACAAAAAAGCAATAAAGAGAGAAATGAACGATGAAAGCATATCTGAACGCGATTGACTACTACGTGCCGGATAAGCTCCTGACCAATGAGGATTTGGCGGCGGAGTACCAGGATTGGTCGGCGGAAAAGATACTCAATCGGACGGGCATTGCGCAAAGGCACATCGTTTCCGAAGGGGAGACCGCCGGAGAGCTGGCTTACCGCGCCGCGCTGGCGCTGTTTCAAAGCTCGGGGCTGAAGCCGGAGCAGGTCGATTTCATTTTTCTGGCCACGCAAACCCCCGATTATCTGCTGCCCACCACCGCCTGCATTTTGCAAAACCGTTTGGGGATTCCAACCAGCGCGGGCGCGATCGATTTCAACCTGGGCTGCTCCGCCTACATCTACGGGCTGGCGCTTTCCAAGGGGCTCATCGAAGCGGGCGTTGCGCGCAATGTGCTGCTGCTGACCGCGGAAACCTATACGCGCCACATCAACAAGAAGGATAAGAGCACCCGCACGCTGTTCGGCGATGGGGGGAGCGCCTCGTGGATTTCCGCCCAGGGCGATATCGAGCTGTGCCATTTTGTGCTGGGCACCGATGGCAGTGGATACGAAAGCCTGATCATTCCCTCGGGCGGCGCGGTGCTGGATAGAAGCCCGGAAACAGCGGTGGAGCACACGGATGACAAGGGCTACACCCGCAGCCAGGATAACCTCTATATGAACGGAGCGGGGGTGCTCAATTTCACCAATGAACGCGTCCCAGGGGTGTGCCAGGAGGTACTGCAGAAGCACGGCCTGACCCTGGACGATATCGGCCTGTTTGTGTTTCATCAGGCCAGCCGCGTCATATTGAACAACCAGATTCGGATGTTGGGCATTCCCGAAGAAAAGTTCGTGGTCGAGCTGGAGGACATCGGAAATACCGTATCGTGTACCATTCCCATCGCGCTCAAGCGCGCCTGGGATAAGGGCCGCCTGAAGCCGGGCATGCATGTTATGCTGGTGGGGTTCGGTGTGGGGCTTTCCTGGGGCGCGACGATCGTAAAAGTAGGCGAAATGAAAGCATAACGATTACAAATGATAATGATTTGCGATGACGAGGTGGAAGCATGTGGAATAAAGCTGCGGTGCAGGAGTTAGAGCGTAGGCGCGCTCTGGCCAAGGGTGGCGGCGGCGAAGCGCGGATCAAAAAGCAGCATGAGAGCGGAAAATGTACGGCGGCCGAGCGCCTCGAAATGCTGTTTGACGGTGGCGTGTATCAGGAGCTGAACCAGCTCGTTCAGCCCATCATACCGGAGGATGGAATCTCCAAAAGCCAGATTGGCGATGGTGTCGTCACCGGATATGGAATGATCGACGGACGCTACGCGGTGGCGGTATCGCAGGATTTCACGGTCAACGGCGGAACGCTTGGCAAGAACCACGCCGCGAAAATCTGCGAAGCCATGGATTTGGCATTGAAGCTGGAGATACCCATCATTTCCATCAACGATAGCGGCGGTGCGCGCATCGAGGAGGGCATCGAGGCCCTCGATGGCTACGGCGACATCTTCCTGCGCAACGTGAAGGCCTCCGGCGTCATTCCGCAAATCAGCGTGATCATGGGCCCCTGCGCAGGCGGAGCTTGCTATTCACCCGCGCTGTGCGATTTTGTATTCATGGTGAAGAACACGGGCTACATGTTCATTACGGGACCGCAGGTGATCAAGGCGGTCACCAACGAGGAGATCAGCGCCGAGGAGCTGGGCGGCTATCACGTGCACATGAAAACCAGCGGCGTTTCGCATTTTGCGTTCGACAATGAGCAGGAGTGCCTGGAAGGGGTTCGCCGACTGCTGGCCTACCTTCCCGCCAACCATACCGAATCCGCGCCCGCGGACGTCGCCCGCCCCGTGAACCGGAGCAAGATGCTAGAAGGAATCATCCCCGATAACAAGCGCAAATGCTATGATATGCTGATGGTGATTGCCTCCTTTGCGGATGAAAAGAGCTTTTTGGAAATCCAGCCGGATTTTGCTCCGAACGCCGTCATTGGCCTTTGCAGGCTGGATGGTGAAACGATCGGCATTGTCGGCAATCAGCCGCAGCACATCAGCGGCGCGTTGGATGTCGATGCCAGCGACAAGATCGCCCGCTTTGTGCGCTTTTGCGATTGCTTCAACATTCCGCTGCTCACGCTGGTGGACGTGCCGGCATTCCTGCCCGGGGTAAAGCAGGAGCGCGAGGGCATCATCCGCCACGGCGCGAAGATGCTGTATGCCTACGCCGAGGCCAGCGTTCCCAAGGTGACCGTCATCCTGCGCAAAGCCTTTGGCGGCGCGTACATCGCGATGTGCAGCAAGAGCCTGGGGGCCGATGTGGTGTATGCGCTGCCTATTGCGGAGATCGCCGTGATGGGCGCGGAGGGGGCCGTCAAGATCATCGCCCGTAAGCAAATACAGGACGCCGCGAACCCAGAGGAAGAGAAGGAGCGCTTGGTGGCGAGGTACGAGCATGATTACTTGAATCCGTACAGGGCGGCGGCGCACAGCATCGTCAACGAGGTCATTCTGCCCACGGAATTGCGGGACAAGCTCAGCTCAAGTTTCCTGCTGTTGCGCCACAAAAAACGCGCCGCCCCCAAGGCGACGCATGGCAATATTCCGCTCTGATGGCCGCGGCTACCGTAGCCTTAAGGGGGTTGCCGGATCGGAAACGGAGTGTATTTTTGTGGCGAACGGATCGTTGTTTTCGATGTCCGCATCGGTCACGATGTGCACATCCAGCAGCTCCGTGGCCGAGTAGCCGGTGCGCAGGAAGTTGATCTTCGCGAGGGCGTGGCTCCAGCCGTTCAGCCATTCCGTCAATCGCGAGCGCTGGGCGGCGTCGCCGTCAAAATGGATCAGCAGGTCGATATCGCTGCCCATGCCGGTGTTGCCGGTGTTGGTGCTCCCAAACAGGTAGATTCCCTGGACGCCGTAGGCACCAAGATCCATGTCGGCGGCGATCTGCTGCGCCATGTAGTAGCGCCAGCGCCAGTGCTGATCGCTATCCAGCGTTCCCCAGCTTTCATCGGGGATCAGCGCCGGGCGGAGCTTTTTCTCCGGCGGAGGCGCGCCGTTGAAGAAGGCCACGCATTCCTCCAGGTCGGCGTTCAGATAGATCGAGAGCGTGGTGTCAAACCAGCTTCGCCGGACGTCGATCACCCGCAGCACCGGGGCGAGCGCGGCGAATTCGGGTAGGAGCTTGGGCAGCATATTCTCCGCACCCAAAAAGAAGGATTCCTTGAACACCACGCCCTGCTGGCCAGGGTATAGCGGGATGTACAGGATGTCCGATTCCACCAGGTCCTGGAAAAAGTGGGTGCCGAAGGAGATCTCGGGCACGTAGGCGTGCTTTTCTTTTGCGATCTCGATCAGCGCCAGCGTATTGCAGATATCGGAGTACGTCACCCGTACCCCTAGCTTGATGTCGCCCCGGCTGCCCCAGCGGCCTGGGCCGATCAGTATGTGCTTGCGCTTGGGCAGTAAATCGTTCAACCGGCCGATGGCGCGCCCCACATCCAGCAGCGTCTCCCGCGAGGGCAGCTGGCTGTAGCCGTCCGGATCCACGTACACGATGTGGCTGATGCCGTCGAGCGTTCCATTGCTGATGAAGCGATTGGCTGTAAACAGCACGTTTTGCGGGCTGAGGTTTTGGGGGATGGGCGCGGGCTCGTTCTCGGGCCCTTTGCCCTGGGGGCGGCATTGTAGCAAATAGAGGGTATCGCCGTCCGAGGCGAACTCGATGTCCACGGCGGTGCCCATTTTGGAGGAGAGTGCATCCAGCATGTGCTTGATCTGCCGAGGCATCCGCCCTTCGTCCAGCAGCCCGGCGAACGTGACCACCGTGTCGTCGCGCGCGAAATCTAGCTCGAAAGCGCTCTTGCTTTGCAGGATGTCGGGCGCGTAAACCGAAACCAGCTTTGCGATGCCGGGTAACTGCGCACCAGCTTCGCGTAGGAAATCGTCGAGCGGTACGGTTTCGAATTGGTGGCTCTCCAGGTTGATGAGGTCGATGTGCTTTTGCGCGTAGTGCTTAGCGCTGGCGGGGGATTGGTTCACCCGCAAACCGGGTTGCCCGGGCGAGAAAAGCAGCGGATAATCGTCGTTCACCCGATCCACGGCGCGCGTGCCCAGCCCCATCACCACGCGCACCAGACCATCTGCGCGGTTGATGCGCGTAGCCCAGCGGAGCGTGTTATCCGAGAAGACGACCCCGGCGTACGCGGGCAGGAAGTAGCGCCCCGCGCGCTTGCCGATGACCTCCTGGATGAGCACGCCCATGCGCTCCGAGAAGTGCACCAGCTCGCGCTCCTTGCGGTATTGGATCGAATCCGGGTTGTATTGCGACGAGTACACCTCCAGGATCGCGTCGGTGAGCTCCGCCAACCGCTGCTGTTTGGGGCCCTGGTTGGGCAGGAAGAGGCTCTTATACTTGCCGCTAAAGGTGGCGCTGGTGCTGTCCTCCAGCAGGGAGGAGGAGCGCACGATGATCGGCGTATCCCGCAGATCGTCGAGCAGCAGGCTCAACAGCTGCTCGGTATGTGGCGGCAGCTTTGCGCTCTTGATCTTGCCCACGACGTCGCCGTAGGTCATGCGCAGGTGGAGCGGCGAGTTGTATTTGTAGGCGTTCAGCTCCTCAAGGTGGTTGTAGTGGAGGAAATCCAACAGCTGGTCGGCGGCCACGTACCAGGTGCGCGGCGTCTTAATGCCCTGCAGCAGGGGATCGGAGGCGGAGGCGCGCTTCAGGATTTGCTGCGCGATGAACAGCCCCGCGCCCTTGCCGCCCACGTGCCCGCGGCTGCTCTCGGAACCGATGATTTTCTCCATCAGCGGCACAAAATCCTGAATCTCCAGGTTGTCTTGCACCATCGAGATCAGGTGCTCATCGGAGGTTAGGAACCGGTGGGCCAACTCCACCACCAGCCAGGTTTCGGTCAATGCGTTGCGCGTCTTATCCCGCCCGACGGTGTGGGTATACTTCATCACCGCATCCAGGATGCGGGAGATGCTGGCATCGCGGCTGTCGATGGCTTTGACCAGGGAAAACGCGCGCTCATCCTGTATCCAGCCGGTAAATAGCACGTATACTTCGGCGCTGGAGAGGAAGCTGGTGGCGCTTTGGATTAGTTTCTGGCTCAGCGCCAGCGTGTCCAGGGTCTGCTGTTTGGCCAGCGGTGCGTTGACCTCACCGTAAAGCGGAAAGGCTTCGATGTCCGTATTCTCGAAACCTATCTTTCCGAAACCCGTGTTTCCGAAACCCGTATTTCCGAAACCCGTGTTTCCGAAGCCCATGTTTTCGAAGCCCATCTTTTTAAAGAGCTCATCCACGCTTTTTCCGGCCGCGCTGCTCTTGAGGTGCAGTCGCAGCTTTTCGCAGATGCGCAGCAGCATGTCCGGGTCGATGCGCTGCAGCATGTCGAAAAGGGTGGCCAGCTCGCTCTGCGAGTGCAGCGTCAGCCGAGAGATAGAACCTGCGATGGAGCGCAGCATCCGCGCTTCGTGCTCCATCAATTCGCCGGTCAGTTCGCCCAGTTGAGCGGGGAGGTAGCCCACCTCAATGGAGCCAACCTCCCTATCGTTGACCAGCACCGGGGCCCTGTACAGCGTCTGCGCTTCGCCAAAGTCCGGGGGCTGATACGTGCGGTCGTTCAATGCAATGCGGACCCGGCAAGCCTCCGCGCAGCAGAAACCGGCGGGGATGATTTCGGTCAGTCTCTGCATGGCGTCGTGCAGGCTGAGTTGGCGGTCGGCCAACACCTCGTCCACGGCGTACATGCATTCCAATTCTTTGGCGCGCTCGATCAGCATCCGGGCATCGGAGCGTTCCATGGGTCATCCCTCCCGTCGTGTTATACTATTCCTCGTTCGATTTCACGCAATAGATCGCGGAAGATTTTTTTGGATGGCTAGGAGCCTGAGGGAGGCGTAGCTGGCAGCTACGCTGACCGATGCGCCACAACGCCATTCGGAAAAAGATCCGCGAGATATGCTGGGAATCGATCGAGGAGTAGTATTAGGCTTGGCAAAAGCCGTTATAACAAATGCGGGTCCGGCGACATGCGCCGGACCCGCAAAGAGCACCGTTCATCAGCGAGCGGCCCATACGGCTGCGCGACGGGGGATCGGCTCGCGCTTACACCCATCCGCGCAGCTTGACCGCGCTGGCTACTCGGTTGATTGCGATGATGTAGGCCGCGTCCCGCATGTAGTAATCCTTTTCCTTGGCTAGATTATACACCGCGCGGAACGCTTTGGACATCGCGTAGTTCAGCTTCTCGAGCACTTCTTCGCGGCTCCAGAAGTAGTTCATGTTGCACTGCACCTGCTCGAAGTAGCTGCAGGTGACGCCCCCGGCATTGCAAAGGAAATCGGGCAGCAGCAGGATGCCGCGCTCCCGGATCAGCGGATCGCAATCGGGCGTGGTGGGGCCGTTGGCCGCCTCGCAGATGATGCGAACCTTGGGGGAGATGCGCGGGAACACCGTGGGGGTGATCTGATTTTCTAGGGCGGCCGGAATCAGGATATCGACCTCCTCCTCCAGCCATGCGTCGCCGGGCAGTAACTCGTAGCCCAGGGCCAGCGCCTTTTCCTTGTTGATGCTGCCGAAGGAATCCTTGATGCTCACCAGCTGCTCAATGTCGCAGCCCTCTTTTTTGCGGAAGGTATAGGCAGTGGAATCGGCTTGGCTCCAGCAGGAGACGGCGGTCACCTTGCCGCCCAGCTCGGTGTACATCCGCGCTGCATACTCGGCTACGTTGCCGAAGCCTTGGATGCTGGCGGTGGTGGCCTTGGGGTCGATTCCTTCGGCCTCGAGCAGGTCGCGCAGCACGTACACCACGCCGAAGCCCGTCGCCTCGGTGCGGCCCAGCGAGCCGCCCATGCCCACGGGCTTTCCTGTAATGAAGCCCGGGTAGCGCCCGCCCGCCAAGGTCTCATATTCATCCAGCATCCACAGCATGTGCTGGCCATTGGTCATCACATCGGGCGCCGGGACGTCCAGCGCCGGGCCGACCTGGCTGAACAGTTGGCGCACATAGCCGCGGCACAGCCGCTCCTGCTCCTGGAGCGAAAGGTTGTGCGGATCGCAGATCACGCCTCCCTTGCCGCCCCCCAGCGGGATATCCACCACGGCGCATTTCCAGGTCATCCACAGCGAGAGCGCGCGCACCGTGTCGGCGGTCTCGTGCGGATGGAAACGGATGCCGCCCTTTGCCGGGCCCCGCGCGTCGTTGTGCTTGATGCGAAACGCCTTGAACACGCGGGTGGTACCGTCGTCCATCCGGACCGGAACGGTAAAGTGAAACTCCTTCATCGGCTGGCGCAGGAGCTCCCGAGTGCCTTGATTCAGCTCCAGTAGCTCCGCCACCTTGTCGAATTGGGCTTGTGCATTCTCGTAAGGATTGTACGCCGCGTTCGCCATGTATTAAAGCCTCCTACATTCTGATTGCTACACAAATAAAGCATAATATGCAACATCCAATATTATGCAGTATTCTAATGTAAAAAGCCGCAATAGTCAAGGCTGATTCGCTCAAAAAAGCACTATTATGCAATTTTTCGCGAGCGAGCAAGCAAAAACGAATGAAAGCGCCGACGCTTGCCGCTTAGAGGGAAATGCCGTTTATCTCGCCGGAGACGTATTCTTTGTCCTCGGCCTTCTCCACCTTGGCGGCGGCCTCAAGCCCCTTTTGCTTGTTTAGCTGCATGTTTGCGGCATCCTTCAACACGGCGTAGGCGCGGGCCAATGCCTCGTAGCCGAACGCGACGTTGAAGGCGGAGAGGTCGCCAGCCAGGGTGGTGTCCAGGCAGTATTGCGCGTGGGCCAAGGCGCTTTCGCCCATGTCGGCCAGCGCATACACGTGCGAAATCTGCCAGTGCCCGGTCGCCTTCTGCTGCGCGCCGCCTCCGCCCATGCTGTGATGATAGACCGAAGCGTGCGCCATGTTGATCATGGTGAAGTCGTCGTCTTTGGTTCTATCGGTCTTGTCGATTAGATCCCATGTGCCGTTGAAAAGCTCCGCCGCCATATTCTTGTGCTCCGCAGTTTCCATAGTACACACCCCTTTGGCATTCTTTGTTTTTTCATTTTAACACGAATGTCAAGAGGAGAGCGGCATCCGAATGACAGCACGAATGATAACACGAATGATAACACGAATAATAACACGAATAATAACACGAATAATAGCACGGATATAGAGCCAAATGATAGAGATCGTGCGGCTTGTCCGCGCACGGAATCTTCTTTGCAGCCTATGCAGAATATGGTACACTAACAAAAAGACACGGCGCGGGCGACATTTCCAGTTACCGCGATGTACAATGGAACTTCCGCAGACAAGGCGGTGAAGCGATGCAGCCTCCGAGCCACCTTTTCGAACCCATTCAAAGCCCCTTGCGAGCCGATGCGGAGCAGATCATTCGGGAAGCCATAGCGGCTGCGCAGCCCCGCCAAGCGGTGGAAAGGGCGCTGGCCCAGGCGAAGTTGCCGCCCAAGGTGCACCTCATCGCCGTCGGCAAGGCTGCCTGGCCCATGGCCGATGCGGCTTGGGGCCTGCTGGAGGGCCGCATTGCGGGCGGGATGGTTATCACCAAGTACGGGCACTCCCAGGGGCCCATCGGAAGCCTGCGGATATGGGAGGCGGGGCATCCGGTGCCCGATGCGCAATCCTTCGCCGCGACGCGTGCCGCCATGGAATGGGTGCGGCCGCTTACACGGGAGGATTGTGTGGTATTTCTGCTCTCGGGCGGGGGCTCCGCGCTGTTTGAAAGCCCGCTGATTCCGCAAGAGGAGCTGGAAAGTGTCACCCGGCAGCTCTTGGCCTGCGGCGCGGACATCGTTGAGATGAACACCCTTCGCAAGCGGTTTTCCGCTGTAAAGGGCGGTCGGTTTGCCCAGCTTTGCGCACCGGCGCGCGTGTTTGCGGTGGTGCTTTCGGATATCGTGGGTGATCCCCTCGACATGATCGCCTCCGGCCCCACCGTGCCGGACGGCTCCGGCTGCCAGGACGCGCTGGAGATTGTGCGCCGGTATGGGCTGTCGCTTTCGGAGAGCGCGCTGGCGCATCTGCGTATCGAGACGCCCAAACAATTGGACAATGCGGAGAGCGTGATCACCGGCAGCGTGCGCACGCTGTGCGATTCAGCATTTGCGACCTGCGGTCGGTTGGGATACCGTCCCTTGATGCTGACTGCTGGCCTCACCTGCGCCGCCCGGGATGCCGGCAGCTTCCTGGCCTCCATTGCGCGGCATCACGCGGGCACGACGGAGTCTCTCGCGTTCATTGCGGGCGGTGAAACCGTAGTGCGGGTGACGGGGGAGGGGCTGGGCGGGCGCAACCAGGAGCTTGCGCTGGCCGCAGCGCTGGGCATCGCGGGGCTTCGGGATACGGCGGTGTTCTCCGTGGGTTCGGATGGAACCGACGGCCCTACCGATGCTGCGGGCGGATTCGTGGACGGAGGCACCCTTGCCGCGCTGGAAGGGCTTCGCATTTCCCCACGGGAAGCGTTGCAAGATAACGATTCGTACCATGCGCTCAAGGCCTGCGGCGGCTTGATCGTGACCGGGCCGACGGGCACCAACGTGAACGACCTTTCCGTGGCGCTGATCAGGCGCTAAGGGCGATCCGATCCGGGGAATCTGCCGGATGGATTTGTTGACAATTACCAATATGCGTGCTATTCTATTGGCAACTAGGAGGGCTTGTCCCGCGCATTCGCAGGCGGACAAGCGCGCACAGTACCTGCGCACACAGTACCAATAAAATACTGCACTGGAAGATGAAAGGATGTTGATTCCCATGAAAAAGCTTCTCTCCCTTCTGCTCGTCGCGATCTTTGCCCTGGGGCTGGTGAACTTCGCCGTAGCCGCCGATGCGCCTGCCATCGACCAGGCGCTGATTGACGCGGCCAAGGCCGAGGGCGAGCTGACCGTGTACGCTAGCTGCGAAGAAGCGTACATGAACGCCGCTTGCGATAAGTTCCAAGAGCTGTATGGCATCACCGTAAACCGTCAGCGCCTCTCCACCGGCGAAGTGGCCGCCAAGATCGAAGAGGAAAAGGGCGCGCCTTCCGCCGATGTTTGGTTTGGCGGCACCACCGATCCTTACAACGAATCCACCGCCAAGGGCCTGCTTGAGCCCTATGCCGCCGTGAATGCCTCCCACCTGCTGGGTGACATGTACAAGGATGCGGACGGCAACTGGTACGGCATCTACAAGGGCATCCTGGGCTTTATGGTCAACACCGAGGAGCTCAAGCGCCTGAACCTGGAAGCGCCCAAGGATTGG
>JAVBLJ010000047.1:0-23876 GCA_031553615.1 Eubacteriales bacterium | reverse complement strand
GGTTTTGCCAATAAGCCAGCGAGAGATTTTTACGTTCGGCTAGGAGTCCGAAGGAGGCGTAGCCAGCAGCTACGCTGACCGAGGCACGACAACGCCGATCGGATAAAGATCCGCTGGATTGTGGCAAAACGTAGTTGGAATGGGTATTAGCCCTGGCGTGCCCGCTCTGCGGCAATGGCTTCGCGCACCCTCTCCAGCGCGATGGGCGTGTACTCGATGCGCTCGCAGCTCACGCACAGGTGCTGGCCCGATACATCCTTGTACGCAGGGTTGCCGTGCACGTGGCCGAAGATGTTGACGTAGGGCATGTTGGCATTCACGTACAGCGGCTCGTGGGAGAGCAGCAGCATGTCTTCAAACAAAATGGGGTAGGGGCTGGCGAATTCGAAGCCGGCCTCTTGCCACCAGGCGGGGGAATGGCCCCGGTCGTGGTTGCCCAGTATCAGCGTCTTGTGGCCATGCAGGGTGGCCAGCAGCGCGCGGATGCGCTCCGCCGGGGCCAGCGCAAAATCGCCGAGCATCATCACGCGATCCTCGGGCTCCACCACGCCGTTCCAATTTTCGATGAGCCGGTCATCCATCTCCGCGGTGTGGGAGAAGGGCCGGTTTTCGTAATCGATGATATTTTTATGGCCGAAATGGGTATCGGCGATGAAAAAAACGCGGGCCATAGTTCTATTCTCACGCTCCTTCGCATAGGATGGGACAGGGCCCTTGCGGCCCGCGCAGGCGGTCAATCGGCGGGGAACTGATCGCGCAGGATGGCGTAAAGCTCCACGTCCACGTAGCGTCCCTTGTTGTATAGGCGACCCCGCAGGGTGCCCTCGTGGCACATGCCCACCTTCGCCATCACCCGGCCCGAGGCGGGGTTGTCGCACTCGTGCTGCGCTTCGATGCGGTGCAGGCTCATCACCTCAAAGCCGAAGCGCATTGTTTCCCGCAAGGCCTCGCTCATGATGCCCTGATTCCAATAGGCGCGGGAAAGCGAGTAGCCCACCTCGGCGGAGTTGTGATCGTGATTCCACCACATGAAGCCGATGGTGCCGATCATCCTGCCCGTGGGCTTGTACACGATGCCCCAGCTGCTGGGCTGATCGCCGCGGTACTGGCGCTGCAAAAAGCGCACGTACATGCGCGCATCGGCCTCGCTGCGGTAGGCTTCCCAGAGCACGTGGCGGGCCACCTCCGGGTCGCGACCATAGGCGTACAGGTCGGGCGCATCGGTCATGGCTACCTTGCGCAGCAGCAAGCGGGGGGTTTCCAGCGTGGGCATGCGGGAAAACAACAGCGGCTTGGCGTTAAACATGCTCCGCCACCTCGAGCGCTAAAGAGTAGCGCACGCTGCCGCCCGGTTTGGCGGGCATCAAGGGGCGGCTGCCATGCTGCGCCGCGCCGTAGAGCAGCAGCGCGATCCCCAGCGCGATCAGCACGGCCATGACGATCAGGAAGCCGCGATACAGCCAGCTCGATTGGGTTTTGGGAGTCGTGACCTTTGCTTCGGTTTTGGATTCATCTTTCGGTTTCATCGAGTTCCTCTTTCCCGCCGCGCTCCGTCGACGAGCCTATTATACACCGCCGTTGGCGGAAAATGAACCATTACTCTTCGTCCAGCATGCCAGGGGAGAGTTCGGGCGCAGGGCCAGGATCATCCAAATGGGGGGAGAATTCCGCGG
The DNA here is from genome assembly GCA_031553615.1 of Eubacteriales bacterium. GTDB lineage: Bacteria > Bacillota > Clostridia > Christensenellales > Aristaeellaceae > WQXF01. The sequence continues at coordinate 22,203 of JAVBLJ010000047.1, read as the reverse complement.
GCTGGACAAAGTCGGCGGCGGATTCAAGCGCTTCATCCGGCTCGGCAGGCTCTTCCTGCGGGGCACTGCCGGAATCGGGCACACCATCCTGCGCCTCCGACTCGCCGACATCCTCGGATGGTTCTATGCTCACGATCGCCTCGGACTCTTCGATCACATCGGCTTCTTCGACCGCCTCGGGCTCTTCGATCGCTTCGGCTTCTTCGACTGCTTCGATCTCTTCGATCGCTTCGGTCTCTTCGATCGCTTCGGTCTCGTCGATCACTTCGGGTTCTTCGACCGCCTCGGGCTCTTCGATCACATCGGCTTCGTCGATCGCCTCGGGCTCGCCGATCACCTCGGTCTCGCCGATCGCTTCGGCTTCTTCGACCGCCTCGGCTTCTGCGACCGCCTCGGTCTCTGCGATCACATCGGCTTCTTCGATCGCTTCGGTCTCTTCGAGGGCATCCGCGTTTGCAACGTTTGCGGCGGAAAGGACGGGGCCGTACACCCGCTCGATCCGTGCGTTGAACGCTTCCGCCGTCGTGTTGGGCCGAACCGCCAGCCGTTCGCCAGGCAGCAGCGCGCCCCAGCCGGGCAGCCCGGGCCGCGTGTATCCGCCGCAGCTCACGCCCAGCGCCAGGGTGTCACCGGTGTTGACCAGCACAGCATCGGAGAGGGTCAGCGTGGTCTCCGGCGCGTGCGCGAGCGCCTCCTGCAGCGAATGCAGGCCCACGCAGAGCACGGTATCCTGCCGCGCTTGCAACGCACCCTCGTGATAGGCCTCCAGCCGCAGCATCACCAGCCCGGGTTCCTCGGGAAGCGTCACGCGCAGGCGGCCCACCAGGCCGGTTTGGCACTGCACCTGCCAAATGTCCTCGGCCAATGCCTGGCCATTCTCGCCGTATAGCGAGGCGGAAATGGTGCGTGTCGAGGCGGGATCGGTGCTCTCCCCCGTCACCATCAGCTGCACGCCTACGTCCAGCGGCGTGCCCAGCCACTGGGCAGTGCGATCCAGGAAAAGGCAGGGACGCACCGGCGCGTAGGCGTCGCGCAGCGCGTAATAGGCGGGCCGCAGCGCACCATCGTGCTCCAGTATGGCATCGGAGGCCAGCATGCTGCTCACCTGGCCCGCGCTGCCGGCGAAGAAGCCGGAAGCGCCGCGCCAACGGGTGCGCTCGGCCAGGTAGCGCAGCATCTCCGCCTGCAGATAGCGGCCCAAGCGCGATACCCGATCGAGGGAGGCGGCCACGTCCTTGCCAAACCACTGTGCGGCATCGCGCTGCTCCAGGTAGGTCTGCGGGCCGCCGAACGAGGCCCAGGTGGGCCCGCTACGCGGCCAGGGCAACGCTTCACCCCCGGCGTCGCGCAGCTTTTCGGGCGCGGCGAGCGCGGTGAAGTGGGTCACGCGCAGCAGCGCGTCGTCGTCGTTCGCATAGCGGGGCATGATTTCCGGCCCCAGGTACCACAGCGGCCCGGCCACATTGTAGCACTGCCGCTGCGATAAATCCTTCCATGCGGGGTAGGGGGTCGCGCCTCCCGGCGTTGCGCCCACGAAGGGGCGTTCGTCGCCCAGCGCGCTCAGCGCATGCGCGATGATCGCCTCGCGCTCTTCATTCGCGCCGGTATCCGCCGCGGCCACCTCTGTGGGCAGCGCCCATTGCACGATACAGGGCCGGTGCGTGAGCCTGCGCACCGTGGAGGATACGCTCTGCGCATCCCCCGGCACCCCCTGCCAGACCATCATGCCCATGCGATCGCACAGGTCGTAGAAGGCGTCCTCCTGCGGCGCGGGCACGTACAGGCATTGGAGGCGCGCCTCTCGCAGCGCGTCGAGCTGCTCTTTCACCCATTCGGGCGCGCAGGGGAACCAGGCGGGTGCGGCCCAAACCGTGCCGCGCAGCTGGGTAGGCTGGCGGTTGACCGCCCACAGGCAGGGCGGGAATTTGGGCCAAAGCTTCTGTGCATCCACCTGAACCATGCCGGTGCGCCGGTGCACCACGTCGCAGCCCACGGCGTGCCAGAGCACGGTCAGCTTCACGCGGTAGTGCAGATTGGATGCGCCGGGCACCCAATCGACGGGATCGGCGATGTTGAGCTCGTGGCGGAACGCCTGCTCCTCTGCGCCCAGCTCTTCCTCAAAGCTGCGCGCACCCAGCGCATGATCGCCGTGGGAGAGCGCGTAGCAGAACGTGTACTTACCCGGGGCGTAGGGCAGCGCGCGCCCGGTGGCCACCAGCGCGGATTGCGCGCGGTCGGGCCGCACGATCAGATCGGCGACACGCATCCGGTTGACCCCGTGCAGCCACACGCCTCCCCGGATGCTGGGCAGCGGGGAGGGTGGCTCCGGCGCCTTCGCGCCCGATTCCTTCGCGGCGGTGAACCGCAGAGCGACCAGCAGCTTTTCCTGATCCCGCCCTATCGACTTGGTGATGTCCACGCACAGCGTCTCTCCCTGCGCGCGCTCGAAGTGCGCCACTGCCACCTCGTCCACATAGAGTATGCCGGTGCCGAACAGGCCTTCGATTTCCAAAAAGCTGTGCTCCGCCAGAAAACCCTCCAGCAGAACTTCGGTGCGCAGCGTCCAGGCGCGCTGAGCGACCCAGGCGTATCGGGCCTCGTCTATGCGGCTGGCGGGGTTGGGAGCCCAGGCCTCCGCCAGGCCGGGCTCCGCCGCAGGATCGTCCATGCCGACCATGTGCAGCGTTTCCGCTACGCTGCCCGGCACGGCGCAGGGCAGCTCATCGACCCGCACGCCGCTGAGCGTCCATACCGGGGGCAAGGGCTTTCTTCTGGCCAACAGCGCTCCACCTCCACGCCGCGCAAGGGGCGGCAAAGTCCATCGGGCGGCAAAAAACAGCCGCTACGGCGCATCATCCGGCGCGGTTGCCGTCGCATTGCCGGATTAAAATGGCCGGATTGGAAAATTATTCGCAAAAATGCCTTTTGGCATGCAACGTGCCCGCATGATTGCACGTCTATTATAGTAGCTTGGGGTTCGGGAAGACGCGATTCGGGCTCAGGGGCGGGTACGCAGCCATTGCTGCGCCATCAGCAGGCCCAACGCGGTCTTTCCATCGCGGAGCTCACCGCGCATCACCCGAGCCACGGCTTCCTCCAGCGGCATGCGCTCCACGCGCAGGAATTCATCCTCATCGGGCTGGGCCTCGCCCTGGGAAAGCCCGGTGGCCAGGAAGAGCGCGATGCGCTCGTTGCAAAAACCGGGGGTGGTGCACATCGTGGTCAGCGGCTGCCAGTGGGCGGCGCGCAGGCCGGTTTCCTCCAAGAGCTCGCGCTGGGCACAAGCCAGCGGGTCCTCGCCCGGGTGATCGTATTTCCCGGCGGGAATCTCCAGCATGAGCTCATCTACTGCGGGGCGGTGCTGGCGCACCAGCGTCACCAGGCCCTGGTCGTCCAGCGCGATCACTGCCGCCGCGCCGGGATGCACCACCACTTCGCGCAGCGCCGGCTTCCCGTTGGGGAGGCTCACCTGCCAGTGTTCTACCCGAATCAGCGTGCCATCGAAGCGCGGCTCCTTCGCCACGATCTCTTCGCGCAGCGCGCCGCGCCCGGATTGCCCATACGTCATAGCGCTCCCCCCTATCGTCCATAACAATACGCCGCGCGGTAGGCGCACTCCTGCAAGCCGCGCCGCGCCGCCCACAATTCCGGCCCGCGATTCGGTGCCCATAACGCTTCACGGCGGTATTCCACAGAAAATCTTCCCTGCCGCGCCAACAATTCCTTCCCCGCAGGCGCATTGACAAGTTGCGGACGCTGCCGTACAATATTACTGATATTTGTGTAGCTATTTTTGTCGAAAAAGATTGGATCGACTCCCATGCGGCAGCACGCCGCCAACGATAAGGAGGATTGCACATGAGAAAGCAATGGAATCCCCGCAGGGTAATGGCGGCGCTGCTGAGCGTGCTGCTGTTCGCGCTCCCCTTCGTGCCTGCGCTGGCCACGGGCATGGACGGGCTCCCGCTCGAGCTGCCCTGGGTCCCCTCAGCCGATCAGCCGGTAATTTACCTGCACTGGACGGACGAGAGCGGCGCATACATATCCACGCCCGCCATGTACCAGGGCTTGGTTGGCGGCATGCATTCGTATTGGCTGCAGCTGACCGATCCGTACGTGATCCAGGAGCGCTTGGGCTCCATCTCCTTCTCCGTGTCGGATCAGGAGGAGGGCGCCCTGTTCAGCCCCGATCCCACGGTGGGCATCAACTTCACCGATCAGCTTGATATGCCGATCATGATCATGAACACCACGGCGATGCGCTCGTGGATACTGACGGTATCGATTTTGCCGATGCCCGAACCCAGCGCGGAGCCGTTCGAGGAGCCCACGGAAGAGCCGACCGAAGAGCCGGTGATCACCGAAGAGCCGACCGAGGAGCCGGTAATCACCGAAGAGCCCACGGAAGAGCCGGTGATCACCGAAGCCCCCACCGAAGCCCCGGCCTCCGAGCTGGATACTTCGTTCACCGGCTATGCGCTTGCGCCTAAGCAGTCGCGCATGCGCTCCGAAGCGGCGATCAACGATGCCAACATACTGGCTGCGATCCCGGCGGGCGAGCTGCTCTTCATCGATGGGCGGCTGGATTTGCCCGAGCACGATTGGTACCGCGTGAACCGCGTCACCGTGGACAATGCCGTCGGCCTCATGCGCGAGGACGTGCTGCAGTTCATTTCCACCGAGGAAGCGGAAAAAATCCTCTATCCGGATGCGACGCCCACGCCCACCGAGGAGCCTACGGAGGAGCCCACGGAGGAGCCCACGGAGGAGCCCACGGCCGAGCCTGCTGAGCCCACCGCCGAGCCCGAACCCACGGCGGAGCCGGTGCTCGATACCAGCAACCCCACCTACGCCATCGCACCCACCGGCGCGAATATGCGCTCGGGTGCATCGACCGCGCACGAAGTGGTGACCGCCATTCAAGATAGCGAAACCGCATACGTCGACGGTTTGCTCACCCTGCCCGACGTGGCTTGGTACCACGTATCCGAGCTGTACAACGCCGCGGGACAAAAGACCGGCCTCCAGGGCTATGTGCGCAGCGACCTGCTGCAGCCCATCGACGAGGATACCGCGTTGGGCCGCTTGAACCCCGCGCCCGTGGCGGCGCAGGAGGATCCGGCCGGTTTGACCAGCAGCGCGAACAACATGATGAGCGCTGGCGATGCTACCATCGTGGAGCCTTACAACGGCTACGTGCTGACCCTTACCGATGAGTTTGGCACCACCACGCCGCTGCAAACCCTGCCCGGCGCCGATCCGACCTCCACCATCCTCAGCGACCTGAACGGCGATCTGCTGCTTCAGGTGGTGAACCAGATGGTGGTTGACGAGGTGCTGTGGTACCAAGTTGTTTCGCCTTTTGCGCCGGAATTCACCGGTTGGGTGCCTGCCGGCAACGTGTCGCCCATCGACGCTACAGCCGCGCAGCCCTATCTGGATGCCATGGTGACCCCGGTTCCCTCCCAGACCCCGCCTCCTTCCGACGAGCCCACCGACGAGCCCACCGACGAGCCTACCGACGAGCCCACCGACGAGCCGACGGACGAACCCACCGATGAGCCCACCGATGAGCCCACCGATGAGCCGACCGACGAACCCACCGACGAGCCGACGGATGAACCCACCGATGAGCCCACGGCCACACCCACAGCCGAACCTACGGCCGAGCCCACTCCCCGCGTTGCGGTGCCCACCCCGCCCGAAGGCCCGGTTGATCGCTACGCGTTTACCAACGATCAGGCCGTCAACCTGCGCACCGACGTGAGCAAAAACGCCAGCTCGCTCATGACGCTCTACAAGGATACCAAGATTTGGGCCTCTGAGCTGGTGGCGAACAACGGCGGTGATCTGTGGTACAAAGTGACCGTGATGAACGATAATGGTTCGCGCGGCAAGAGCGGATACATCCTTGCCTCGTACCTGTCGCTCATGAACGACGAGGAGCAAAGCAAGTACATCGCCGATATTAACCCCAACACCCCGGCCACCCATGCGCCGACCCCGACGCCCACCCCCGAACCCACCAACATCGTGGTCGTGACCGCGACCCCGAGCCCCTCGCCCTCCCCGACGCCCCAGCCCACGGTGGCGCCATCGCCCACGGCCACGCCGCAGCTCATCGAGGGGCATTACGCTATCACCATCACCAAGGATGTGCCTGTGCGCGGCAATCCCAGCGTGGATGCGGTGCTCCAGGGCATACTGGCCAAGGATACCGTCGTGTATGTGTTCACGCAGAAGTACGACGACCAGGGCCGTCCGTGGCACCTTATCCAGTACGGCGACCAGTACGGCTACGTGCTGTCGGCCACCACTCGCTTCCTGACCGGCGAGGAGGAGCGCGATTACGTCAGCCACATGACCACCCCCGCGCCCACCCCGGTCGCCACCCCGCAACCCATCACGCCCAGCAGCCTTTCCAGCTATGGCACGGTCAAGGGCGATTCTGTGGCGCTGCGCCAATCCGCCAGCTCCAGCAGCAGCACCAAGGTGCTGGCTCGCCTTAACAAGGGCGCGCTGGCCCTGATTCTGGGCACGGTGAGCGCCGACGGGCAGTACTGGTACAAGGTGGACGTGTACGGCACCGTGGGCTATATCCGCAGCGACTATGTGAACCAAATGACCATTTCGCAATACAACGATTACCTGCGCAACCTGCAAAACAACGGCGGCAGCACGGGTAATACCGGCAATAATGGCGGCAATGTGAACGTCAATATTCCCGCTACGCCGACCAACAGCAGCGGTCTGGCCGACGTGATCGCCATCGACGAGGGCTGGAGCAACAACATCCGCGAAGGCATGCCCGATTACGGCACCGCCTCGCCGGAGCCCTCCACCACCCCCGAACCCACCGAAACTCCCGATCCGTTCGCCGATCCGGATGATCTGTTTAACACCCCCGCCCCTGCGCCGATCACCACCGAGCAGAACAATGGCTCCCTGGCCCCGCTGCTGATCCTGGCGACGGTGCTGCTGCTGGGCGCGGCTGGCGTGTTCGGCTACCTGCAGTATCAAAACAACAAGCGCAAGGCCGCAGCCCGTGCCGCGGCGCAGCGCGCGGCCCGCGCCGGCACCCCCGATCCCAGCGGTCAGCGCCGCGCCGTGACCCAGCCGGTTCCGCGCGACGGCAACACCTCCACCATCGTGGGCAATGGCCGCGCCCCCGCACCGGGCGGCACGAGCAGTACCGGACGCGTTCCCCCAGTGGGCGGTGCGACCGGCGCACAGAACGCCAACCCGCAGCATCAACGCCGCGCCCAGACCGGCCAGCCCGGCGCACAGCAGCGCCCGACGACCGACCAGAGCCCGGCATCCGGCCAGCAAAACCCCTTCGCGCGGCCCACGCAGACCGGTGCGCCGACCAACCGTACCGCCCCCGGTCAGCCGACGGGAACCACCCGGCCCATCCAATCCCGCCCCGGCGCGCCGGAGGAAGCGGAGAATTTGCTGGATCAGCCGACCCGCCGCCCCCGCACCCAGAACCCGCAGAACCAGCCGCGCCCGCGCGATGAGGACCTGGACGTTTAATCCCTTTGTTCGCACAAAAATGCAGCCCTTCTCCCAGCGGGAGAAGGGCTGCGAACGTTTATAGGGACACGGGTACGCTCAATATCCCGTCCAGGAGTGTCTGTTGCTTATTCCTCGATGATCCCCGCCAGCTCCTGCAGCACCTTGTCCATCTCCTCGTCGCTGCCGATGGTGATGCGCAGCCAGTCGGCGATGCGCGGCGAATCGAAGCGGCGGACCAGGATGCCGCGCCCGCGCAGCCCGGCCTGCAGCGCGGTGCCCAGGTGTGCGGGATGGCGCACGAACAGGAAATTGGCGGCGGAGGGCAACACGGTGAAACCCAGCACCCGCAGGGCGGCGGCGGTACGTTCGCGGGTGGCGCGAATGGCGGCGACGCAGCGCTCGAAGTAGGGCACATCGTTAATGGCGGCCAGGGCGGCGGCTTGGGCGAGCCGATCGACCGGGTAGGAATTGAAGCTGTTTTTCACGCGGTTGAGGCCGTCGATCAGCGCGGGATGGCCCAACGCGTAGCCGACGCGCAGCCCGGCCAAGGCATGCGCCTTGGAAAGCGTGCGCACGATGAGCACGTTATCCAGCTCGGCCAGCAGGGGGAGCGCGGATTCGCCGCCGAAGGCCACGTAGGCCTCATCGACCAGCAGCACGTGGTCGTGGGAGCGGCAGGCTTCGGCGATGCGGCGCACGTCATCGAGGGCAAGCGCGCGCGAGGTCGGCGCGTTCGGGTTGGCCAGCACCACGCCGAAATCGCCGCAGAGGGTTTCCGGATCGATGGAGAAATCCGCGCACACCGGTGCGGTTTCGTAGTCCACGCTGAATAACCGCGCATACACGGGGTAAAACGAGTAGGTGATATCCACGCTGCGCAGCGCGCGCCCGGCAAAGAACGCCTGGAAGGCAAAGGCCAGCACCTCATCGGAGCCATTGCCGATGAAGAGTTGGTTGGGCTTGAGGCCGTGCTGCGCAGCCAGGGCCTTGCACAGCTCGGCGGAGGCGGGATCGGGGTAGAGACGCAGCTGCGCGGCCTCGGCCTGCAGCGCGGGGATCACGCCGGGCGCGGGCGAAAAGGGGCTTTCATTGGTGTTGAGCTTGATGTAACGGCGGCCGCGCGGTTGTTCGCCCGGCACATAGGGCTCCAGGTTTTGCGCCAGCTCGCTCAGGTAGGTCGGGGCATTCTTTTTCATAGCGCTCACTCTCCGGCGTATAGTTTTCGCCAAATGCGCGGGTTGATGCGCGCGGCGCGGGCTTTACTGCTTTACCGCGATAGTATATCATTTGCGGCAAAGGTTGGCAATCGGGGTGCGGAATCCCACGGCGAACGCATTCGAATACAGAAACTGGGATTTGCGGCCGAAGGATCCCTAAGGGGCCAGAGTTGAGGCCGCCCAGTGGGCGAAAAGCCGAAACGGCAGGCCAATGAGCGACAGAGCAGCCAAGGGCTGCGACAATCGCGAATTGAGGAGATCGGAAAGCCCTTAGGTCGCCCTAGCAAGGGCGAAATTCTCCAAAAAAGCAAGCGGTTTCGCTCCTGCGGGAGCGACCAGGGGGCTTATCGCTCGCCCCCTGGACTCCTTCTCTGCGCATCTGCCATGTTTTAGGTTGTAAATGCGCTGGCCCTGTGCGGAATCCGAATTATGGGACAATTCTGTGGAAATGCCCGGGGTTTTGCGGTATAATGCAAGCGTTTGATTTTTTCATGAAAGATATGGTATAGATTCGGGAGGGAAGCGCTTGTCCTATCGCCACGTGATCTCCGACCTGGATGGAACGCTGCTCAACGAGGCGGGCCTTATGACCCCATACACCTGCGAAACCTTGCGCCGCGTGCAGGCTGCGGGCGTGGGCGTGGTGCTGGCATCAGGCCGTGCGCTCTCCTCCATCCAGCCCTTCGCCCAGGCGATCGGCACCACGCTGCCCATCATCTCCAGCAATGGCGCGGTGATCGCCGATGCGCAGACCGGCGAGCCGATTCTGCTCGATTGTGTGCCGGTGCCGGAGGCGATCGAGGCCGCGCGCCTGCTGGAGGAGGGCGGATACTACTTCCAGAGCTACGACACCAGCGCTTCGAACCGCTTCTATTGCGAAGCGATATCGACGGGGAGCGACATCTACCGCAAATCCACCCTGATGGAGCCCTGCCCGGTGGGCAAGCTTTCGGAGTTCATCCAGAAGCCTACGCCCAAGCTCCTGGCCATCGTGGAGGCCGAGGCGATGGCCGGTCTGCGCGACCGGCTGCGCAACCACTTCGCGGGGCGGCTCACCGTCACCAACTCCACGCCCCACCTCATCGAGATCACCGGCCTGGGCGTGAACAAGGGCAACGCGCTGCGCTCGCTCTGCAGGCACCTGGGAGTGAGCCCCGCCGAGTTCATCGCCTTTGGCGATGGCGGCAACGATGAATCCATGCTGACCGCCGCCGGGATGGGCGTGGCGATGCGCAATGCGCAGCCCGCGCTGCTCGAGATCGCGGCGCGCATCTGCGAATCCAACGAGGACGACGGCGTGGCGCACTTCCTGGCGCGGCACGTGTTGCACGAAACGGAGTAATCCCCATAGTACCAGCCTTAACCTTACCCTCAACCAAAACCCGCTGGGAGGAATAGCCATGATATCTGCCCAGGATTTCGTTGATACGCTCAAGCTGCAGGTGCTGGTGCCCGGCACCCGCAAGGAGTGGGACATCCGCACCACCGACCTCAACCGCCCCGGCCTGCAATTCGTGGGCTACTACGATTACTTTGCCTACGAACGGCCGCAGGTGCTGGGCAAGGCCGAGATGTCCTATCTCGAATCGCTGAGCGAGAGCGTTCAGCGCGAGCGGCTGGGCAAGTATTTCACCTACGATATGCCCTGCGTGGTCATCACGCGCAGCATGCCCTGCCCGCCTGTGCTGGCCGAGCTGGCGCGGGAGCACAACGTGCCGGTATACCAAACCAACGCGGTCACTACCCGCTTTTTTGCCAGCGCCATCACGTTTTTGAATAGCCGCCTCGCGCCGCGCGTCACCCGCCACGGCGTGCTGGTGGATGTGTACGGCGTGGGCGTGCTGCTCACCGGCGAATCGGGGGTCGGCAAGAGCGAGGCCGCGCTGGAGCTCATCAAACGCGGGCATCAGCTAGTGGCCGACGACGTGGTGGATATCTGCCGCGTGGCGGAAAACCGGCTGGTTGGCGAAGCGCCCGAGATGGTGCGCCACTTCATGGAAATTCGCGGCCTGGGCATCATCGATATTCGTGCGATGTACGGCGTGGGCGCGGTCGTGCCCTCCAAATCCATCGATATCGTGATCCACCTGGAGCTGTGGCGCGAAAATAAGGAATACGACCGCCTGGGGCTGACCGAGGAGTTCATCACCATACTGGGCGTGAAGCTGCCCTACATCGTGATGCCGGTGCGCCCGGGCCGCAATCTGGCCATCATCATCGAGGTGGCGGCGCGCAATTGGCGACTTAAGCGCATGGGCTACAACGCCGCCGCCGAGCTCGATAACCGCCTGACCGAGATGCTCCAGCGCTCCCGCGAGGAGGAAGAGCGGCTCTCGCCCCTGCCCGAGGAGGAGTAGCATAAATCCAGCGGTCTGCACCGTTTCACCCTATTTTGATCAGGAGGCCACAACCATGCTCTACATCGGCATCGACCTTGGCGGCACCAACATCGCGGCGGGCATCGTGGACGAGCAGGGCATCATTCTCTGCAAAGGCACCACGCCCACGCTCATGCCCCGGCCCTATGGCCCCATCATCGCCGATATGGCGAGGATCGCGCTGGAAACGCTGGAGAAATCCGGGCACACGCTGGCTGAAGTGGCTGCCATCGGGGTGGGCGTGCCCGGCGTGGCCGATCCGGCCACGGGCGTGATCCCCTTTTGCACCAACCTGGCTTGGCACAACGTGCCCTTCCGCGAGGAGTTCCAGCGCTACATCGATAAGCCCCTGTTCGTGGACAACGATGCCACCGTGGCCGGTTTGGCCGAATCGGTTGCCGGGGTGAGCGCCGGGGCCAAGTCGAGCGTGTTTTTGACGCTGGGCACCGGCGTGGGCGGCGGCATCATCATCGAGGGCAAGCCCTACTCGGGGGATCATCACGTGGGCTCCGAGCTGGGCCACGTGATTGTGGAAATGGATGGCGAGCTGTGCACCTGCGGCCAGCGCGGCTGCTTTGAGCGCTACGCCTCGGCCACGGCGCTGATCCGGGATGCGCGGCGCGCCATCGAGGTGAACCCGGATTCACTCATCGTGGAGCTTTGCCGCAACGATCCTTCCCGGATCAACGCCAAGATGGTGATCGACGCCGCGCGCCAATCCGATCCGGTGGCGGTGAAGCTTTTCCGGCGCTATACGCGCGCGCTGGCCATCGGCGTGGTCAACATCATCAACTTCATCGATCCGGAGCTGGTGGTGCTGGGCGGCGGCGTATCCCTGGCCGGGGATTTCCTGCTGGAAGCGGTCAAGGCCGAGCTCAAGCCCATGGTGTTCTTCAAGGCGCTGCCCTATGCCGACATCAAGCTGGCCAAGCTGGGCCCGGATGCAGGCATCATCGGCGCGGCGATGCTGGGGAAATAAGCCGCACTTAAACAGGCCTGCCCCCGAAGGAGTCCAGGGGGCGACCGGAAAGCCCCCTGGTCGTGCGTGAGCACGAAAAGTCTCCCTCCGAAACAGATAAAGAAACAGCCGATCCGAACGCGAAAGCGCCAGGATCGGCTGTTTGCTTATGCGGATTACTCGCGCGGCTTGCCCCAGAACACGATGCCCAGCACGCCCGGGCCGGTGTGGGTGGCGATGACCGGGCCCACCAGCTGGATGCGGACCGAGCCGGGATTTGTTCGCTCGCGCAGCATTTTTTCCAGCAGTTGCGCATCGGCCAGGCAATCGCCGTGCATGATGGTGATCTCCTGGCTTTCCGCATCCTCGATGCGCTCCAGGCAGTTGTTCAGCAGGGTGGAGATCGCCTTGCGGCGGGATTGCACCTTGCCATCCTGCACCAGCTGGCCCTCGGCGTTTTCGCGCAGAATCGGCTTGATGTCCAGCACGGTACCCATGAGTGCTACGGTGCCGGATACGCGGCCGCCGCGCTTTAGGTGGAACAGGTCGTTGACGGTGAAGAAGGCATTGGAGCGCATCCGGTTCTGCTCCACCCATTCGACAATCGCTTCCAGGGTTGCGCCCTGCGCGCGCATTTGCGCGGCCTTGTGGACGATTTGCCCTTCGACCATGGAGATCGACATCGTATCGACCAGCACCAGCTTGCGATCGGGGTATTCGGCGCGCAGTTCCTCTGCGGCTTGGGTGGCGCATTGGAAATTGCCGCTGAGCGCCGAGGAGAACGAGAGGTAGAGCACGTCGAGGCCCTCCCGCAGGAAGGGTTCGAAGAAATCGCGGATTTCGTGGGAGTTGCGCATCATGGTGGTGGGCATTTTGCCCTTTCGCAGCTCCTCATAGAAGGCTAACACATCGATGTGCTCACCCAGGTCGTAATCGTAAATCTGTCCATCAAGGGCATAGGGCATGCGTAAAAAGTGCAAATCATATTCATTTACCCAGGAGTGCGGGATCTCGGAGTTGGAATCCGTAGCGAGGATAAAACGCATCATTCAACCGCCTTTCCACTAGAGTACCGTCAGTAGAGTTACGTTAGTAGAGTTACCGTTAGTAGAGTTACCGTTAGTAGAGTTGCCGTTAGAATTGCCGGGGTAGCAGAGGCCGCAGGGTTCCAATGAAAACAATATATTCGAAGGAACAGCCTGTCCCTATTATAGCGGCAATGCTTCGAATGTACAAGTATTTTGCTATGTACGAACTTTTTGTGAGGCTTTTCCGGGGCGCGGCGGGTTTACTCCGGCGCGAACGGGCCTAGCGCGGGTGCAGCCGAGCCGTGCTCCTGCGCGGCATGCAGCGCGGATACGAGCGCGGCGATGTTTCCATCCAGTGCGCGCTCCCAGGCCGAAGCGTCGCCATCGCGAATGCCGACACACAGCGTCTCGCAAAGGGCGACGTGTGCGCTTAAGGCTTGCAACGCCAGCGGCGCATCGCGCTCCATCAGCAGCACCGCATCTGGGAAGGGCTCTATCAGCGCCGTAAACTCAGCGAGGTCCTCAGCCGAGGGCCGCAGCGAAGGATCGCGCTCGAGGGTCAGCACTACTTCGAGCCCTGCTTCCTGCGCCAGATACGCCAATGCCGGGTGCATCACCACCACAGGCCGGCCCTGATACGGGGCCATGGCTTCGGCTAGCCGCGCGCTCGCGGCCTCGAGGCGATGCTGCGCCACATCGTTGTTGGCGATGTAAGCGGCGGCGCGCTCCGGGTCAATCTGCGCCATTCCGGCGGCGATGCCGTGCACCGTCTCCGCCCAGCGCTGCGGCGAAAGCCAGATGTAGGGATTGTGCGCGGGCTCGGTATCCTCGTCCGGATCGAGCACCCGGCCCGGTATCCGCTGGATGTTCTCACCCGCCACCAACACCGGGCTGCTCTCCTCGCCCAGAAACACGGGCAGGAAATCCTCCAGCCCGCCGCCCATCAGCAGCAGAACCCCGGCCCGCTGCGCGCGCTCCCAATCCAGCACGCTGAGCCGGTAATGCTCCAAGTAGCCGCCCTGGGGCTGCAGGAACGTGGTCACCCGCACGCCGGGGACGCCGCCCGCCACCTGCAACGCGGCGAGGTACGCAGGATAAAACGAGGCGGACAGCAGTAGCCCTTGCTCCTCGGTGGGGGCTGGGGAGGGCGCGGGCGCGGCGGCGCAACCGCAGAGCAGCGCGCATAGGCACAGGCAGAGGATTCGGGCAATCCGGCGGATGATGGCAGGCATGAAGTCGCTCCTTTGTGCGGGATTTGGGGGAACGGAAAGCGCTTTGACGCGCTCTAACGACCCCTATTCTCATAACGACCCCTATTCTACCACAAACCCTTGCGCTTGAGCCGCATTTGTGTTAGATTGGAAGGCACAAAAAAGCAAACAAAAAGGCAAGCATAAAACGTACGAGGAGGCGGTATTTCATGCAGGAAGCGCAACCGGTCCGCAAGCCGGTCATTTTTTCCGGCGTTCAACCCACGGGCGTGCAAACGCTGGGCAACTACATCGGGGCGATCCGCAATTGGAAGCTCCTCGAGGACGATTACCGCTGCCTCTACTGCGTGGTCGATCTGCACAGCCTGACGGTACGGCACGAGCCCGCCGAGCTGCGCAAGCGCACCGTGGAGATGTACGCGCTGCTGCTGGCCGTGGGGCTCGATCCGCAGAAGAGCCTGCTCTTCGTGCAATCGCACGTGAGCGCGCACGCCGAGCTGGCCTGGATTCTGAATTGCTACACCTACATGGGCGAGCTTTCGCGCATGACGCAATTTAAAGAAAAATCGGCGAAGCATACCGACAACATCAACGCCGGATTGTTCGCTTACCCGGTGCTGATGGCGGCCGATATCCTGCTTTACCAAACGAACCTGGTGCCCGTGGGCGCGGATCAGAAGCAGCACCTGGAGCTCAGCCGCGATATCGCCGATCGCTTCAACAAGGTGTACAGCGATACCTTCGTCATCCCCGAGCCGTACATCCCCAAGGTGGGCGGGCGGGTAATGAGCCTGCAGGACCCCACCAGCAAGATGTCCAAATCCGATCCGGACGAAAACGCGAGCATCTTCCTGCTCGACCGGCCCGACGTAATTCGCCGCAAGGTCAAGCGCGCGGTGACCGATAGCGAGGGCGATATCCGCTTTGATGAGGAAGCGAAGCCGGGCGTCTCCAACCTGCTGAGCATCCTGGCGGTGCTTTCCAACCGCACCACCGACGAATGCGTCGCCGCGCTGGCGGGCCAGAACTATGGCGCGCTGAAGGAAGCGGTGGCCGAGGCGGTGGTTGATACGCTCACCCCCGTCCAGGCCAAGTTCGATGCGCTGATGCAGGATAAGGATCACCTCAAGCAGTTGATGGACGAGGGCGCGCGCAACGCGGCGCAGATGGCGGCGCGCACCATGGCGAAGGTTTGCAGGAAGGTCGGTATTGTCCCCCGCGCCTAGCACAAGGCAGTTAGGCTTCGCGCCCTCCCGAAATATCGGGAGGGTGCTTTTTTGTGATCTGCCGTACCCATTCGTGTCCTTTGTCATAGGCTGTGCTTGAGGAGAACTGCCCGGCATCGACGGGCATTAGAGCACCGTGAAGGAGGAGATCCGATGTCCGCGAACGATCGCGAAAATCTTTGGCTTTCGCCAAACCGAATCCCTGCAGCGCCGGGCGGTGGGCCGTGCCCGCCAATCACCATTCGGACACCGGCCGAGGACGCGCACCTGCCCATGGGGCCGGTGGAGGTATGCGGAGACGGCCAACCCGGCTTCCAGATGGTGGTGGTGCTCGATGGCCACGAGCGCTATCAGACCGAGGCCGATGCGGCGGGGCGCTACCGGCTGCGCATCGATCCCGCTCCGCCAGCGGGCGTACATAGCCTGTCCGTTTATCAAACGGGCGGGCAAGGCCAGCGGCCCACGACCGTGGCGCTGCAGTTCACCGTGGAGGAGGCGCTCCAGGGCACGCCGCAGGATGCGCCCGATGCGCGGGCGAACGCCGAGACGCAATGGGAGCTCGCACCGGAAGCTGGGGACGCGCCGGGGGCTTGGCCCGTGTGCGATGTGCTCGATGTGGAGCCCGGGGGGTCCGCCCCTGAAGCCGACGGGGATGCCCAGCCCGCATTCGCCGATCCGCCCGCCGAGGAGAGATCGGCCCTCGCGCCTTCCGATTTCTCGCTGGATGAGCCCAGCGCCGCGTGCTCCGACCCTCCCAGCGGGGAGCCCAATCCCGCGCCCCTCGATCTGTGCGCTGTGCTTGCGCCTCCCGTGCCCAGCGTGTTTACCAATCAGCGCACCCAGAATGCGGCACGGTACGGGCCCCAGCTCACGCTGCGCTCCGCCGCCATGGGTGCGCACTTCCGCAGCATCGCGCTCACCCTCTCGGCCTCGTTTGCGGGCTGCCATCTGATGGTGCACGCGGTGTTCGTGCCCGCAGGCAGCCCGCCACTTACCGCCACCCAGGTGGTGGGCTACATGGATCAGGACGCGCTGACCCGGCAATGCGTAGCGCGCGCGCTGTTCCCAGTTTTCGCGGATGAGCGCTCCGCTCCGCTGGTGCGCACGCTGCACGGGCGCGAGGGCGTGACCCCCTACCCGGGGGAGACCGGACTGATCGACGGCGTGCGCTACGACGTGTACGCGGTGGGCGAGGCTGCGGACGGCACGCGGACAGCGTTGTGTGCGCTGACCTCGGCGGTGCCCGCCATGCCGTTCTCGGGCGGCGATGGGCGCCTTGAATCACCCTACCTGCTGCGCCAACTCACCGAAGCCGAGATGCGCGAAGCGCCGGACCTGCGGCGCGGGCATCCGCTTAACGGATCGGGCATCAACGAATGCGCGCGCATGCTGGACAACATCGAGGGCATGCGGGCACTTCATGCGCACACCCAAGGCAAGCACGGTCTGGCAGGCACGCTGGGCTGTTGCTACCGGCTGACCACCTCGTTCGACCTCTCCGCCTATGCCGAAGCCTACGGCGGGCGCGGCTGGAGGCCCATCGGCGGCACAGAGCCCGGCTTCTCCGGCGTGCTGGAGGGCATTCATCCCACGGTGGCCATCATGAACCTGAGCCAGCGCTGGGGCAGCGAGGATTGCCCGACGGTGCTGGGCTTGATCGGCCTGCTGCGCGGCGGCGTGCTGCGTACGCTGTGGCTCGATCACCCGCGCATCGCGGCCACCACCGCGCCGGGGCGGCAGAGCTACATAGGCGGGCTGGTGGGCATGGGATCGGGCACGCTGGAGAACATCCGCGTAACTCAGGGCTGGTACAGCGCGGGCTGCGCCGACGCGCGCGGCTGCGCGTGGGTGGGAACGGTGATGGGCGCGGGCCTGGACGGCACCGCCATCCGCGGCGCGCACGTGCTCGATTCGGTGCTGGAGACTGACGGGATGGGCTATGCGGCGCTCGGCGGCATCGCCGGGCTGATCAGCGTAGCCGATGGCAAGCCCTCCGCGCTGGAGGATAGCGAGGTGGAGCGCGTCAACTTCCTGGGCGCGCAGCCCATGGGCGGGGCCATCGCGTTCGCCCAAGCCAAGGCAGGCGCGCTCACCATCAGCAACGTGCGCGTGCGCGCCGAGCTCTACGGCGATGCACACCTGGGCGGGCTGGTGGGCAAGGCCGAGGGCGCGCACAAGCTGCTGCACCTCACGCGCTGTAAGATCGCCGGGAGCCTGGTGGGCTCGGTCGACGTGGGCGGTCTGATCGGCGCGGGCAGCGGTCTGCGCTGCGACGATTGCACGAGCACGGCGTCGGTGAGCGCCGTCCGGAACGGCGGCGGGCTATGCGGCACGCTGCGCAGCGCGGAGCTCCTGCGCTGCCATCATGAGGGTACCACCTCGGCCACCCAGACGTACGCGGCTGGACTGATCGCCATCGCTCACGACGTGTGCCTGCGCTTCTGCGAAGCCCAGGGCCGGGTGAGCGCCGTCTATGGCGAGGCTGCCGGGCTGATCGCGCAGCTGACCGGCACGCGCAAATCGCGCTGCACGCTGGAGGATTGCACCTACGAAGGCCCCACGGTACAGGGCGGCACCACAGGCGGCGTGGTGGGCCGGGCCCTGGGAGAGGTGCGGCTGCAGCGTTGCTTAACGCGAGGAATTATCTTTGGCTACGATGCGGCGGGCGGCATCGTGGGTGCGTGCGACGGTGTGGGCCAGGTGCTTGCCTGCGCGCTGCTCGCCCGTTGGGTGGGTACCACGGCCGACCATCCGGTGGCGCTTATTGCCGCGCTGCCCGGTCACCTGCGCCTGAGCGGCAATCAATCGATAGCCACCGCCGAAAAGCTCCGGGCAAAAATCCCGCAACACCTAGACAATGGGCTCGACCGCCCCGACGGGGCCCTCATCGCCCCCGAAGACCTGGCCGGTGCGCTCAAAAGGGCGGGATATCCTTTGGATATCCTCGAACGCAAACGCTGAGGCGTTCACGTTCGGTGGGGTTGGTGCGCGCTGAGGCGCGGCCTCCCGCTGGTCGGGGAGGGAGGAATGTTTTCCTCCGCTCAGCCCTACGGGCTACGGGCCTGCGGGCCCCTCGACTACGGAAAACTCCCCGCCCGCCCGGCAAAGCCGTGCGATACGAATGGGGTCGAGAGGCTGCGGCCCCTCGAGCTCCCTGGGGCAGCTCGCTTCGCTGGCTGCGAGTTATGGCGACGGGGGTAGGTTGCCCCCGAAGGATTCCTAAGGGGCCAGAGTTGAGGCCGCCCAGTGGGCGAAAAGCCGAAACGGCAGGCCAATGAGCGACAAAGCAGCCAAGGGCTGCGACAATCGCGAATTGAGGAGACCGGAAAGCCCTTAGGTCGGCCGTGAGGACGAAACACTCCTCCCGCCGGGGCGGATTCCCGCCGCAGCGATTCCCTAGGTCTAGGGCGGAGGCCTTGGTCGGTTGAGGGAGGGTACGGGGAGTGCTGAGAGGGCCTAGGGAGGGGGATCGAAACCCCTTCCTGGTCCTCTTTGTGCCCCCTTCGTCCCTGGTCGTTCCCAGCCCGCGCCGTTTCCAACCCTCGTGGCCCCGTCCTCGGCGCTCCGCCGTCGCCTCGTTTTTCTCACGCATCCCTTCGGGGGCATGCACGCGCCGTAGCTTGCCGCATAACGTTGATAGTGCAGGCACACATTTAGCGCGGGGCGCTCGATAGGAGTCCGCGCACGAAGGCTTGCGCAGAATCGTGTGCCTGGGTGCAAGCCTGTACTTGAAAGGAGCCATCTACATGAGCCAATTCTATAACAATGCGGCTTTTTCCAGCGGCCATCGCGGAGGCGGCTGTGGCTGTGGCGGGCATCACGGAGGCGGCTGCGGGGGCGGCTGTGGCTGCGGCTGCGGAGGCGGCTGCGGAGGCGGTTGCGGAGGCGGTTGCGACTGCGGTTGCGGCTGCGGTTGCGGCTGCGGCCGTGACTCGGAATGCTTCCTGGTGCTGGGCGATGTGATTGACGATTCGAACATCGCGCCCAACTGTAGCTGCAACTTCCGCTGCTGCATCTGCGGCGGCTGGTGCGCCTCCAACGGCAGGTGTGTCCGCTGCGGCAACGTGTGCATCGACAATTGCGATCGGGATGATTGCGGCTGCCGCAAGCCCAGGGGAATGATCTGCATCCACAAGGTGGACGCGATCGACCGCTCGACGCCGCTGGCGGGCGCGGAGTTCGAACTGCAAAACAGCCAGGGCGTAACCTGCGCTGTGGGCACCACCGATGCCGATGGAAACCTGTGCTTCCGCGCGCTGCGCAACGGTACCTACTATCTGCGCGAATGTACTCCGCCCGCCGGATACCAGCGCAATCCCGACGTGACGGCCATCACGCTCACCACCTTTGAAAACCAGGTGTTCCTGGAGATTACCGATACCCCCATCTCCGGCGCGGTGACCATCGTGGCGCGGGCGGCGGGCAATCCGACCATCGTGTTCCCGGGCATCACCATCAGCCTGGTCAACAACACCACGCTGGATACCATCGCGACTGCCACTACC
Source organism: Eubacteriales bacterium (assembly GCA_031553615.1). GTDB lineage: Bacteria > Bacillota > Clostridia > Christensenellales > Aristaeellaceae > WQXF01. The sequence goes on along the minus strand of JAVBLJ010000047.1, from coordinate 2,165 downwards.
GATTCGCAGGGCGTTGCGCGGTTCACGGGCATTCCGTTTGGTTCCTACAGCGCATACCCGCTCACTACGCCCGTTGGCTATGTCGCGCCCGGCATACCCACGCAGGTCACGGTTTCGGCCGCCACGCCCAATCCATCGGCCTCCATTGATTTCTCCCCCATTTAAGCCCCTCATCGGCTGCTCCAAACCCGACCCGCCGCGCCGCAAAGGCCCGGCGGGTTTTGTATAGCGTGAAGTATGTCGAAGCAATCTATATACCGATGGCGAACGCATTCTGTTTGCCGATAGATTCCCCGATCCAGCCGCCAACCTATTTTCCCTCCAAGGCGGCGACCATCGGTCTGGATGTATCGCGTTTAACAAATTTTGCGTTTGCTCCACAGAAGAAATGCTCGATCAGTCACACTTCAAAACGGATCCTCCGCACCACACGATACTCGCCCAGCCCCATCCGCAAAAGCGGATGGGGCTGGGCTGTAGAGGGCAAGACGTATTAGTCGCTGAGCTTCTTGATGGACAGCATGGCCGTGACGTCAAAGGCGGTGAACGCTTCGTAGGTGAGCGGGCCATTGACCCAGTTAACCAGCTGAATCGTGGCCGGGATATCCCCTGCGGCGACGGTGAACATCAGCTTTCCATCGATGACTGCGCCCGAGGTGTGGTTGCTGTTGCGGCTTCCTGCGATTTCCGCGCCGTTCATGAACAGACGCACCGCGCGGGATTCCTCCACCGGCAACACATGGTACAGCGCCTCATAGACACCGGTTTGGGCCAGCTGGATCGTCGAGTTGTTGGGCACGGTGATGCCGCCGGTCGGAACCGCGGGCACCATTCCGCTGTTAAACGCTATGGGTGCGGCGACATCTACTTCGCCGCCGTCGAGGTGGTACAAGTACACGAAGCCTTCCAGCTCGCCGGGATCGCCCTGCGGTCCTTGCGGGCCTTGGGGACCCTGGGGACCCTGCGGGCCTTGAGGGCCGGTGGCCCCGGTAGCGCCGGTAGCACCGGTTTCGCCTTGCAGGCCCTGGGGGCCGGTAGCGCCGGTAGCGCCGGTGGCACCGGTTTCGCCTTGCGGGCCCTGGGGGCCGGTAGCGCCGGTAGCGCCAGGTTCACCCTGCGGGCCTTGGGGGCCCTGGGGGCCCGTAGCGCCAGTAGCGCCCGTAGCGCCGATTTCACCCTGCGGGCCTTGAGGGCCGGTGGCCCCGGTAGCGCCGGTAGCACCGGTTTCGCCCTGCGGACCCTGGGGGCCGGTGGCTCCGGTAGCGCCGGTTTCGCCCTGCAGGCCCTGCGGGCCTTGCGGGCCGGTCATGCCGATGGGGCCTTGGGGACCCTGCGGGCCCTGAGCGCCGACGGGGCCTTGGGGACCCTGCACGCCCTGGGGACCCTGCGGGCCTTCCGGACCCTGAGCATCAACCGTTTTTCCGCAATGCAGGGCTAAAAAAATAAGCGATTGCTTCAGCCCGTTTTTTCAGTGTCCGTATTGGTCTCGATGTACTCCAGTACCCGTTGATATTGGTCGACATACTTGAAGCGGATCGTGATCTCCCTGCCTTCGTGAACGAAGATCGTATCGACCAAGGCGATGAGCACGCCGCGCTCCAACTTTTCGATGTTTCGATACTTGAGGAACTCCGTGAACAGTGGATTTTCGCTTGTCACTCCGCGTTCGGCGACACGCCGCTCTTCCTCAAGGTTCGCGATCACCTCGGTGATCTGTTCCATCTGAGCGTCGAACCGATCCTTCATGCGCCGATAATCCTCGGTGCGGATCTCCTGCGCCTTCCAGTCGATGTATAGGCTATCGGAGGCGGTTCTGATCTTTGCACGCTCCTGGTGGCGGGCTTTTAGCAGGGACTCGATCCTTGCAGATTGCGTATGAAGCACTGGCCGCTGATTGACTTGATTCAGCGTCTCTGCCAATTGCTCCACCAAGGCAATCTGCGCCTTGAGGCACTCGAACACCGCTTGTTCGAGCAAAGGAACCGGAATGCAGTGCTTCGTGCAATGGGTCTTGGACTTCTCGCGGTACGTCCGGCATGCATAGTAGACGTGGGTGCTGTTCGCGTGAGTGCGCTGGAGCGCTTTGTTGCAATCAGGGCATCTGACAAATCCCGAGAACAAATGAACTGTCCTTTTGTCGTTCGGGGTTCGCGTATCCCTTTGCA
>JAVBLJ010000066.1:0-23756 GCA_031553615.1 Eubacteriales bacterium | reverse complement strand
GGTTTTGCCAATAAGCCAGCGAGAGATTTTTACGTTCGGCTAGGAGTCCGAAGGAGGCGTAGCCAGCAGCTACGCTGACCGAGGCACGACAACGCCGATCGGATAAAGATCCGCTGGATTGTGGCAAAACGTAGTTGGAATTGGTATAAGCTTGCGCCCCTTCGAAGGACGCGGCGCATCGGCGGTTGGCGTGCAGAGCTTTTTCGCCTTTTCGGGGACATGCATACTTGCCAAACGATGCCCACCGTGCTACAATCATTTCATCTAATGCTGGGTGGCGACGTTTCGTGGAATGCCTGCCTTTCGAAACGCGTTGGAAGGAGGAGTGCCGTTGCAAAATCCCTTTCTGACCTTGGGCATACCGGCCACCTCCGATACGGACGCGGTTCGTGCGGCGTATCGCAAGCTCGTGAAGCTCTGCCATCCCGACATCGTGCAGGGCGAGGAACAAAAGCAACAGGCGCAGGAACGCATGATCGCCCTCAACCTCGCGTATGAGGAAGCGCTCAAGCTGGCTTGTCGCCCCCAAGTGCAGATACTGCCCGTGACGCTGGGCGAATCGATTCGCTTGGCGCAGCGGCTGCTTGACCGACGCATGGCTGCCTCCGCGCAGCGCGCGCTGGAGCGCTGCCCCGATCGCAACCTCACCTGGTATGTGCTGCACGGGCGTTCCCTGCACGAGCAGGGCAAGTACGAGCTGGCGCACCAGAGCTACCGCCGCGCCGTGCGCATGGAGCCGGAGAACAACGAGCTGCGCACCGCCGCGCTGAAATCCTATGTGGCCGCACGCAACAGCAGCAAGCCCACCTACCGGGTCATGGATTGGGCGCGCAACATTGGCCGTACGCGCGGCTGACGGGCGCACCGCAAGCAGGCTCGCGCAAGATTCGCTCAATTCAATCAAGCAGACAAGGATTCAGCAATATGCAAATGAACCGACCGGATTTTCCGGGCAACCAAGAACAATGCGCGCGCTGGGTCACCCTGGCGCTGGAGATGGGCGCGGTAGATGCCGTGCCTTTTGTGATTTCCGATATTGTGTTCGATCCGCGCACGCTGCTTAAGTGCATGTTCGGCTGCTCCGATTGGGGCAAGCTGCACACCTGCCCTTCGCGCCCCGGCAGCCCGAGCATGGACGAGTATCATGCGATGTTTTCGCGCTACCGCTGGGGCATCGTGGTGCATACCCACGATAAGCGCCCCGCGCAAAAGATCAGCTATGAGCTGGAGCGTCAGGCCTTCCTGGCCGGGTATCCGCTGGCATTTTCGCTCAGCGATTGCGCGCTATGCAAAAGCTGCGCCGGATACGATGGGCAGCCTTGCCGCAACACCAAGCAGGCGCGTCCGGCCTTCCACAGCGTGGGCATCGACGTTTTCGCCACGGCGCACAACCTCGGCCTGCCGCTCGGCCCGCTGCTCGATCCGGATCAGGAGCAGAACTGGTACTCGGCGGTGTTCATCGAGTAGCGCGAAATTGCCGCCTCGGGCGGCGCGGAATAGCCGCCCTTCCCGCGCGCCATGCTATGTCTGGCATCGGGTTTGGGAGGTGACGGCATGTCCAAATCGCCCAAGAAAGATCGAAAGAAAAAGCCTGCGAAGATTCAGCCGCAGGGCCAGCAATCGCTGGAACCCAAGGGGCTCTGGAAGGATCATCCGCACGGCACAAAATGATCCCAGCGACCTAAGCGCACGCAAAAGCGGGACGGCAGGGAGGCTCGTACCTCCCCGGTCGTCCCGCTTTGTGATGTATCCCTATGGCGGCCTGCTGCGCGGCCTACTTTTCCTGGAGCGCGGCCATGCGCCGGGCCAGCGCTTCAGGCGAGGCCACCGAATAGCCCATGAAGCCCAGCGCTTCCCCAATCGCGCTGTATTCGCCATGGCCAAAGGCCACCAGCTGCGCCCGCGAAAGGTGCAGCTTGCCCGAATCGTCCATCAGCGCGGGATCGACGATCACCTGGCGAATCTCGCCCAGGAAGAGATCGTGGCTGCCCAGCTGCAGCACCTGGGTGACCGTGCAACCCAGCGAGATGGGCGCTTCGGCGATGGCGGGCGCATAGGCCAGGCCCTCCACGGGCAGCGGCGTCAGGCCGAAGTGTCCGAATTTATCGAGGTCGCGGCCGCTCTTCACGCCGCAGAAATCCATGGCGCGCATCAGTGGCTGACCCACCAGATTGACCACGAACTCGCGGCTTTCCATGATCTGCGCATGCGAGAAGCGCGAGGGGCGCACCGAGACAGAGAGCATCGGCGGCTCGGAGCACACCGTGCCCGCCCAGGCGATGGTGATGATGTTGGGCTTGCGCAGTTCCTCGGATACGCCGGTGCACGAGACCATTACTGCGGGAACCGGGGCCAGCATGGTGGAGGGGTTGAGCACAATCTTGGGTTCTTGCATTCTTTACACCTCATAATCGGCCGAGCAGGAGGATTCTCGCACGGCGTGCATGTGCGCCTGCACCGGCAGGTGAACCGGGTGGGTACGGTAGCCATCGAGCGCCGCGCGATCGGTGAATAGCGTGTTGAGCGTGATGTGGCACGAGCGCTCGCTGTGCAGGAAGTCTATGCCCACCTCCAGCGAAACCATGCCTTCAATTTTGCCCTCCATGCCGCGCAGCTTGGCCGCAGTGGCCTCCAGGTTTTCGGGGGAGGCGTCCTTGAGCCAAAAAAACACAATGTGACGAATCATATGCGAAACACTCCTTTTCGATTCGGGTTTTCCGGTTCGATTCGGGTTTTCCGGGAGGGATACTCTTCTTGGGGGTTATTCGCAGGCCAGCCGCAGCACCGCTTCGATGGCGGCGGTGTCCAGCGGGCGGTAGCCGCCCAACAGGCCCTTGGGGTTGCGCACCGTCTTGGCTGCCAGCGCGGGAATATCCTCGGCCTTTGCGCCCAACTGGGCGAAGGTCACCGGCAGGCCCAGACCGCCCCAGAACGCGGTCAGCCGTAAGATGCCCTCGGCGGCGGTGTGCTCGGGATGCGCGTAGTCCATGTCACAGCCCCACACCCGCGCCGCGAATTGCGCGAACCGCATGGGGTTGTGATCCAGCTGGTAGCGCATCCACGCCGGGAACACCACGGAGAGCCCCGCGCCGTGCGCCACGCCGTACAGCGCGGAAAGCTCGTGCTCGATGTTGTGCGAGGCCCAATCCTGTTCGCGGCCCAGGCCCACCAGGTTGTTATGGGCCAGCATGCCCGCCCACATCAGCTGGGCGCGCGCCTCGTAATCGTCCGGCCTCTGCATGGCGGCGGGCGAGGCATAAACGATGGCCTGCAGCAGCGCTTCGCTCAGCCGGTCGTTGAGGTCCACGTCGGGGGTGTTGGTGAAGTAGCGCTCCAGGATGTGGCACATCATGTCCGCGATGCCGCACGCCGTTTGGAACGGGGGCAGGGTGTAGGTGAGCTCCGGATTGAGGATGGAGAAGCGGGGGCGATACTGCTCCAGGTTGAGGCCGCGCTTGAAGTTGCCCTCCTCCTGGGTGATGACCGAGGAGGTGGATCCCTCTGATCCGGCGGCGGGGATGGTAAGCACCACGCCGATGGGCAAGATGCGGTGGGAAGGCGCGCTGGCCTTGCCGCAATAGAAATCCCAGAAATCCCCGGAGTAATGCGTGCCCAAGGCGATGGCCTTGCCCGAATCGATGGCGCTGCCTCCGCCCAAGGCCAGCATGAAATCGACGCCCTCGCGGCGGCAGAGCTCGATGCCCTCATACACCAGCCCGCTGCGCGGATTGGGCTGCGCGCCGCCTAGCACCGCATAGGGTATGCCCGCCGCATCCAGCGAGCGCAGCACCCGGCTCAGCAGTCCGGAGCGCTCCACCGATCCGCCGCCGTAGTGCACCAACGCCTTGGTGCCGCCATGGGCACGCACCAGCTCGCCCGCCTGGTTTTCGGTATCACGCCCAAATACGAATGCGGTGGGGCTGCAAAATGTGAAATTCAACACGCTGCGTTCCTCCTATATCCTGTGTCTATTTCGTGCGCTGTGTCACGTGGTCTGTTTTGCCATGCGCTTTTATCATACCGTTCATGGTGGCGCATTGCAAGCGAAAGCCAGCGATGTATGACTTTTCTGCGCTTTTCTGCATAACAGGGTTGACAAAGCGCTGGGTATCGGATAGTATAATGATAATCCTTATTGATAACGGAGGGGTTGCATTGCCGGCGACGCGATTCAGTCGGCAGCGGGAGGCCGTGGTGCAAGCGTTGCGTGCACGCACCGATCATCCCACCGCCGAAACACTCTACCACGCGCTGCGCGAATATCATCCTAACATCAGCCTGGGCACGGTGTACCGCAACCTGGCGCTGCTGGAAAGCCAGGGCGACGTGGTCCGCCTGCACAGCCAGGATGGTCCCGACCGCTACGATGGCACCATCGCCCCGCACGATCATCTGCATTGCCGCAAGTGCGGCGCGGTGGTCGATCTGCTGGGCATGATCGATGCCGTCAACCTCGGTACAGCGCGCGAGGCGGCCTCGAAACAGGGCGTGATCGTGGAAAACCATCAGGTGAGCTTCTATGGCCTGTGCGGCGCTTGCGCGGCAGACATTCACTGATCCGCGCCCGTTCCGCAGCCGCATTGCGAGGGCGGCTTAAAAACATGCGCTGACGCGTGCGTATGCCCTTTCCGTGGTATACTGACGCTTACGACGCGATAGACACCCCGGCACCGATCCACCGGAATCAACACATCCCAAACCACACAATTTATAAGGAGGGTTTCATGATGGAACTTAAGGGAAGCAGAACCGAGGCCAACCTGCTCGCGGCATTTGCGGGCGAATCCCAGGCGCGCAACAAGTACACCTACTTTGCCTCCGTCGCCAAGAAGGAAGGCATGGAGCAAATCAGCCAATTCTTCGCCGACACCGCCGCCAACGAGAAGGAGCACGCCGAAATTTGGTTCAAGGAGCTGGGCCTGCTGGGCGATACCGCCCACAACCTGCGCGAAGCCGCCGGCGGCGAAAACTTTGAATGGACCAGCATGTATCCGGATTTCGCCAAGGTGGCGAAGGAGGAAGGCTTTGCCCGCATCGCTATGCTGTTTGAGAAGGTTGCGGAAATCGAGAAGCACCACGAGGAGCGCTACAATAAGCTGCTCGAAAATCTCAACGCGTCGAAGGTGTTCGTGAAGGATGAGCAGGTCGTGTGGATGTGCCGCAACTGCGGTCACCTGCATACCGGCACCGCCGCGCCGCAGATTTGCCCGGTGTGCGCGCATCCGCAATCCTACTTCGAAGTGCGCACCGTGAATTATTAATACCCAAACCGTTTAGCAACCCCGCGCCGCTTCACGCAATGTGGAGCGGCTTTTTGCGGCTTTTTGGTGCTGCGATGTGCGCGCCTCCACAAAATGTGGTATACTATTCCCCGCAAATCACTTACTGGAGGAATCGCATGGATATCGTACAGATGCTCAGCGCGCAAATGCGCTTGCCGCTCTCCCAGGTGGGCAACGTGGTGAAGCTCATCGACGAAGGGAACACGATTCCGTTTATCGCGCGCTACCGCAAGGAGCAGACCGGCGCGATGGACGATCAAACGCTGCGCGAGCTCAGCGACAAGCTGACTTACCTGCGCAACCTGGAAAAGCGTCGCGCCGACATCGGCGAGGCGCTGGCGGCCCAGGGCGTGACCGACGAGGCGGTGCTGGCCGCGCTGGCCGCTGCTTCCACGCTGGCCGAGCTGGAGGACGTATATCGCCCCTACAAGCCCAAGCGCCGCACCCGCGCCACCATCGCCCGCGAGCGCGGCCTGGAGCCCTTGGCCGATCGCCTGTGGCTGCAGGTGCCCGCCGACGCGCCCGAAGCGCTGGCGGCAGCCTTCGTCGACGCGGAGAAGGGCGTGGCCGATACCGAGGAGGCGCTCTCCGGTGCGCGCGATATCCTGGCCGAGCGCATCTCCGACGACGCGGCGGCCCGCGGCGCGTTGCGCCAGCTGGCTTGGCGCGAGGGCATGCTGCTCTCCAAGCAGGCCAAGCAGGAGGATTCGGTCTACCGCCTATACTACGCGTTTAACGAGGCGGTTTCGCGCGTTCCCGATTACCGCGTGCTGGCCATCAACCGGGGCGAGCGCGAGGAGTTTTTGAAGGTCGCGGTGCAGATGCCCGAGTCCTCCTCGCTACAGGTGCTACACCATACGTTCGTGACCGGCGAATCCCCGGCCTCGCAGCAGGTGCGTCTGGCCGCCGATGATGCGTTTGATCGCCTGATTGCGCCCTCGCTGGAGCGCGAGCTGCGGGCCTCCCTCTCCGAGCGCGCCGAGCAGGGCGCCACCCGCGTGTTCGCCTCCAACCTGCAGCAGCTGCTTCTGCAGCCGCCCATCAAGGGCCAGGTCACGCTGGGGGTCGATCCCGGCTTCCGCACCGGCTGCAAGCTGGCGGTGGTCGATGCGCACGGCAAGGTGCTCGATACCGGCGTGGGCTACTTCACCCTCGATCATCATCGGCTGGACGAGGCCGAGCGGCTGATCACCGGGCTGATCCGCAAGCACGGCGTGACCGCGGTCTCCATCGGCAACGGCACCGCCTCGCGCGAGAGCGAGCGCTTCATCGTGAAAATCATCACCCAGCTGCGGGAGCAGGGGTACGATTGCGTGGCCTACATGATCGTGAACGAGGCGGGCGCTTCGGTCTACTCGGCTTCGAAGGCCGCCGCCGATGAGTTCCCGCAGTTCGATGTCACGCTGCGCAGCGCGGTCTCCATCGCGCGCCGCATGCAGGACCCGCTGGCCGAGTTAGTGAAGATTGAGCCGCAGTCCATCGGCGTGGGGCAGTATCAGCACGATATCGCCGGGGCGCAGCTCGATGAGGCGCTGGATGGCGTGGTGGAGCGCTGCGTGAACCTGGTGGGCGTGGACGTGACCACCGCCTCGGCCGCGCTGCTTACCCACGTGGCGGGCATTGGCCCCGCGCTGGCGCAGAGCATCGTAAATTTCCAGGCCGAGAACGGCCCGCTGCAGAGCCGCACCCAGCTCAAGAAGGTGCCCAAGCTGGGCCCCAAAGCCTTCGAGCAGTGCGCGGGTTTCCTGCGCATCACCGGCGGCAAGCAGGTGCTGGACGGCACCTCCGTCCATCCCGAATCCTACGCCGCCGCCCAGGCGCTACTGGAGGCCTGCGGCTACAAACTGAAGGATGTGGCCGCCGGGGCGCTGACCGAGCTGCCCGAGCGCGTGAAGACCCTGGGCGAATCCAAGCTGGCCGAGCAGTGCGGCATCGGCGTACCCACGCTGCGCGACATCGTGCGCGAGCTGCTCAAGCCGGGGCGCGATCCGCGCGACGAGCTGCCCCCGCCGCTTTTGCGCACCGACGTGCTGGAGATGGAGGATTTGCAGTCCGGCATGCGTCTGAGCGGCACGGTGCGCAACGTGATCGATTTCGGCGCGTTCGTGGATATCGGCGTGCATCAGGATGGTCTGGTGCACATCTCCCGCCTCGCGGGCCGCTTCGTGCGCCACCCCAGCGAGATCGTGAAGGTCGGCGACATCGTGACCGTGTGGGTGGTGGAGGTGGATGTGGCCAAGAAGCGCATCGCACTGACCATGGTGGAGCCCGCGTAGCCCTTCGCAGCAGGGCTAGCACATCCGAGCACAGAAGCTGGCGCTTGCCCGAAGGATTCCTAAGGGCGACCGGAAAGCCCTTAGGTCGCCCTCGCAAGGGCGAAATCCTCATAGTCACCGGGGATGTTTCGCCCTCACGGACGACCCAAGGGCTTATCGATCGCCCTTGGGAATCCTTCTCTTCCGCCCTTTAAGCATTTTTTGAGAAGAAAATGCAGAAATCGCCCTGTGCATTCCCCGTGCCGATTTGTAATTCACCCCGCAATCGTCTATAATGAAGCCAACCGTATGCAAAGGGGGAATGTTCATTGCAGCATTCATTGCGACCCATGCACCGTCTGGCAATCCGTCTGGTCAGCCTAGCCTTGCTGGCTGGAGTGCTGGCGGGCCCTTGTGCGCCTGCGCTGGCCGAATCCGAAAACCCGGATCGCTTCGTCGTCACCCTGGCCGGGGATTGCACGCTGGGTTCCGAGCCTCAGCACACGCGCGCCGAATCCAGCTTCATATCCCAAATCAACCAACGCGGGTTCGATTGGCCCTTTTCGGGCGTGATCGACCTGTTTTCCACCGATGACCTCACACTCATCAACCTGGAAGGCGTTTTTACCGAACACAACCAGGCCCAGGAGAAGAGCTTCACCTTCCGCGCGCCGCCGGTCTTTGCGGATATCCTTACGGTGAGCAGCATCGAGGCCGTCAACCTGGCCAACAACCATAGCCGGGATTTCGGCCAGCAAGGCTACGACGACACCAAGGCCGCGCTGGACGAGCGCAGCATCGCCTATTGCGGGCCCGGCGAAACCACGGTGACCGAGATCAAAGGGATCAAGATCGCGCTGCTGGGCGTGACCTACCCGCTGCTGGAGACCAAGATGTCGGCGCTGTGCAAGCGCATCGGCGAATACCGCGCGCAGGGCGATATCGCCCTGATCATCGTTAGCTTCCATTGGGGCTACGAAATGGAATACAAGCAGCGCAACGAGCAGGTCAAGGCCGCGCACCGGGCCATCGACAGCGGTGCGGATGCGGTGGTGGGCACCCATCCGCACGTGCTGCAGGGCATGGAGATGTACAAGGAGAAGCCGGTGTTCTACAGCCTGGCCAATTTCAGCTTCGGCGGCAACGGCATGCCCAAGGATCGCGATACTGCGGTGGTGCAGCTTGAGTACGCGCTGGAGGACGGCGTGCCCCGGCTGATCCGGCTCGAAGTGATCCCCTACCTAATCAGCGAAGCGCCTATCGGCAAGGTGCAGGATTATCGGCCCATCGAGGCCCCGCTCGAGGATGCGCCGCGCATATTCAAGAAGCTTTCGAAGGGCGCGAAGGGGCTGCCCGAGGACTTTTTTGAAACGGGATACTGGGAGCTGGAGCCGCTGGAATAGGCGGCACCGCATGCAGGCCGTGTAAGGGCGAGCCATGCACGGAAAAAACAGGCAAAACAAAACGGAATGGGGGGTATCCGGCATGAAAGCATTGTTCATCGGCGGCACCGGAACCATCAGCGAATCGGTCACCGCGCTGGCCGTACGGCAGGGCTGGGATCTCACGCTGCTCAACCGGGGCAATTCCCCGGTGCCAGAGGGCGTGAAAACCATCCACGCAGACATCAACGACGAGGCCGCCGTGGCCTCCGCGCTTGCGGGCCAGAGGTTCGACGTGGTGGCCGATTTCATTGTGTTCACCACCGCACAGCTGGAGCGCGACCTGCGCCTGTTTGCGCACAATACCCGGCAATATCTGTTCATCAGCTCGGCCTCGGCCTACCAAAAGCCCTGCGCCGATTGGACGATCACCGAATCCACCCCACTGTACAATCCCCACTGGCAATACTCCCGGGATAAGATTGCCTGCGAGGAGCTGCTGACCCGCGCGTACCGCGAGCAGGGCTTCCCCATGACCATCGTTCGCCCCAGCCATACCTACAACCATCGCGCCATCCCCCTGCCGCTGCACGGTGCGAAGGGCCCTTGGCAGATTCTGCGGCGCATCCGCGAGGGCAAGCCGGTGGTGGTCTGCGGCGATGGCACTTCGCTGTGGACGGTCACGCATTCCCGCGATTTCGCCGTTGCGTTCGTGGGCTTGATGGGCCACCCGAAGGCCCTCGGCCAGGCCTTCACCATCACCTCCGACGAGCAGCTGACCTGGAACCAGATCATGGCCGAAGTCGGTGCGGCCTGTGGCGTGGAGCCGCAGCTGGCGCACATCGCCAGCGATTTTTTGGTGCACTGCGAACCCAGCTTGGCCGGCCCGCTGTTGGGCGATAAATCCAATAGCGTGGTGTTCGACAACAGCAAGGTCAAGCGCCTCGTGCCCGAGTTCGTGTGCACCACCCGGTTCGCCCACGGCGTGCGCGAATCGGTGGCCTGGCTGGATGCCCACCCCGAGGCGCAGCGCCCTGATCCGGATTTTGACGCCTGGTGCGATCGCGTAATCGCCGCGCACGAGGCGGGCAAGAAGGCGTTTTTTGAGCAGTAGGCAGCATAGAATAAAGGCCGCGCTCGCATGTTGCACAGCATGCGGCGCGGCTTTTTCGATGCAAGAAACCTTTTTTGCATGGATGATCCCGAAGCCGAAGGTTTCCCAAGGGGCCCAAGTTGAGGCCGCCCAGTGGGCGAAAAGCCTTTCAGATCGGGCTGTTTCGTGCTCACGCACGACTTAAGGGCTTTCCGGTCGCCCTTAAGAATCCTTCGGGGGAAAGCACCCCGAAGATTTGCGAAAACCTTAGCCCTATCTGCGCAGCTTGCCCACCAGCCACACCACCAGGCACGAGCCAATGACCGAGAGCGCGATGTTGCGCAGATCGAAGCTGCGGCCGTGCAGCGGGCCGCCCATGCGGAAAAGCGAGGCGATCATGCCGCCCACCACCGAGCCCGCGATGCCCAGACCGATGGTCCAGGGCAGGCTCATCGACAGGTTCAATACTTTTTTTGCAATCCAGCCCACCAGCGCGCCAAACAGCAGCCACAGTAGGATATTCATTGAAGAAAAGCTCCTTTCGGTACTCGTTACCGCATAGTATAAAGGCTCCTCACTGGGATTTGCAAGGTTTTTTTGCGGCATTGATTTGCGCAGGCGGCAGGAGATCGCGCGGGCGTGAAGAAGCTATATTAGATTGGGGTATTATAAGGCAAGCGACAATAAACCAAACGCATAAATCAAACGATAGAAGCGGAGGAATGCGCGTGACGGCGGAAATGGAACGGCTTCGGACGCGGGCGGGCGAGGAAGAGTACGATGCCGGAGTGGTGTTGTACCGTCGCGGCGCGGTGTCCGAGGCCGAAGATCCGGCGCACGAGCTTTGTTTTTGGGTCGACCGCGCGGAGCGCCGCAGGGTGGTGCTGCAGGCCGGGGCGCGGCTGGAGGGCCGCTGCGATTGCCCGGCCTATGCGCTGAGCCGCAAGCCCTGCCGCCACGTGGTGGCTGCGTTGCTGTACGCCGATGGCGGCGGGCTGCTGGCCGGGGCGCGGCAGCGCCACGCGCGCGAGGCCGGAGAGGCGTTGCTGCGTGCGCTGGAGCCGCGCCTGCCGCTGGAGCAAAAGCTGCGCGTGGACGTGCAGCTGCGGTATCGACGTGCGGGCGGGGCGGCGGCGCTCTTCCTCGCGCTGCGCGTGGGCATGGAGCGGCTGTACGTGGTGCGCGATCTGCGCGCGTTCGTGCACGATGTGGAAACCCGCACCCCGGTTTCCTTCGGCAAGGGCTTCGTGCTGCAGCCCGAATGGATGCGCTTTCAGCGCGTGGATGAGCGACTGCTGCGCGTGCTGCGCGAGTTGATTCAGGCCACGGCCTCCGCCGAGCCGGAGCCCGATAAGTGGCTGGAGTTGCCGCCCGCCTTCGCGGCGCGCGTGCTGCGGCTATTGCAGGCGAGGCCCTTCCGGCTGATGATGGGTGAGACCAATCATATGCTGGAGCAGGTTTGGCGCAGTCCGCTGCCGGTGCGCATGACGGTGCGCAGCGCCGGGCAAGCGCTGCACCTGGCGGCCGAGCTTCCGGCCAGCGCGCTGGCGCTCACGCCTGATGGTGAGTTTGTATACAGCGAGGAATCGGTGCTGTGCGTGCCCGCCGGGCAGCGCGAGGTGTTGCGCATGCTGCTGGCCCATGCGACGCAGGGCCGTGCGGACTTCCGCTTTACCGCCGAGGAGGCGGCGCGCGTGGTCTCCGAGCTGCTGCCCAAGCTGGCGCGCGCGGGGGAGGTGCAGCTCGATCCCGGGCTGGCGCACCGCATCGTGCGCAGGCCGCTGGCGGCCGAGGTGTACCTGGATCGCGAGGGGCGCGGTATCGTTGCGCGCGTGGCCTTCGGCTATGGCGAGCTGCACATCGATCCGTTCGCGCCGGAGGGCGAGGCCATCGTGCCGCGCGAGACGGGTGGCCTCCTGCTCCTGCGCGAAGCCGAGGCCGAGCAGCGCGTGCTCGAGGTGCTCTCGGGCGCGGGGTTCCACGTGCGCATGGGCCGGGTGTGGCTGACCGGCCCGGAGGCGGTGGTGCGTTTTTGCGTGCAGGGCGTGAAGGCGCTGCAGGCCGTGGCCGCCGTGTATTGCTCCCCGGAATTTCGGCGCATGGAGCCCCGTAGGCCCAAGCTGGGCGGCACGCTGCGCATGGTCGAAGGCGCGCTGCGCCTGGAGCTTTTGGTGGACGATCAACCCGCTGAGGATTTGGTGGCGCTCATGGCCGCCCTTCGCGAGCACCGGCGGTACTTCATGCTGCGCGAAGGCGCGGTGCTCGATCTTTCCGACTTGGGCGAATGGACGACGCTGGCCGATGCACTGCAGGAGGATGAAGGCCACGGCGAAAAGAAGGCCGCCGAGGCCGATCCCCACGGGCTGCGACTGGAAAACTATCGCGCCGCCCACCTTACCGGGCTGCTGGGGGCCAGCGGCCTGCCGGTGCAGGTGGAGGAGGGCGTTCAGCGGCTGGTCGATGCGCTATCCGGCCAGGGCACGGCCTGCCCCGCGCCGATGGCAGGCGTGCTGCGCAGCTACCAGGAGCATGGATTCCAATGGCTGCGCGCGCTGTATCAGGCGCGCATGGGCGGCATATTGGCCGACGACATGGGCTTGGGCAAGACGCTGCAGGTGATTGCGCTCATGCTGTGGATTCGCGAGCAGGGCGGGGAAGCGCCGGATGTTGAAGGGGAAGCGGGAACGGCGACCGAAAAGGCAAACGAAAAGATAGCGAAAAGGGCCACCGGAAAAGCCGCCGGAAAGGCCGCCGCAAAGGCTATTGCAAAATCCGCCGAGGATGCAGCCCAAAGCCAGACCAAGCCGCGCGCGTTGCCGGTGCTGGTGGTCGCGCCCTCCTCACTGGTATACAATTGGCAGGCCGAGCTGGCCCATTTTGCGCCTGGGCTGCAGGTGGTGGTGGTCGAGGGGCCGCAGCTGACCCGGGCCGCACAGATTCGCGCCGTGGGCGGCGATAGCCCCGCGGATGTGCTCATCACTTCGTACCCGCTCCTGCGCCGCGATATCGCCGCGCTGACCGCGCTGCGCTTCAGCGCCGCCGTGCTCGATGAGGCGCAGTACATCAAAAATCCGGCTTCGGTGAGCGCCGTAGCCGCCAAGCAGCTGCGCGCCGACGTGCGCCTTGCGCTGACCGGCACGCCCATGGAGAACCACCCGGGCGAGCTGTGGTCACTGTTCGATTTTGTGCTGCCCGGCTACCTGGGCGGGCTGGCGCGCTTTCTGCACCGGCATGGCGCTGGCCAGCACAGCGATGCGCTGCGCCGCATGACCGGGCCCTTTCTGCTGCGCCGCCTCAAGCGCGACGTGCTCACCGACCTGCCCGACAAGATCGAGACCCGCCTGCTGGCCGAGATGACCGCCGAGCAGCGGCGCGTGTATACCGCCGCACTCCACCGCCTCAACCGGCAAATGGATGCGCTGCTCTCCCAGCGCACGTTGCAGCGGGGCCGCATGGAGGTGCTCTCGGTGCTCACCGAGCTGCGGCAAATCTGCTGCCATCCGGCGCTCTGCCTGCCCGATTACTCGGCCTCCAGCGGCAAGATGGATTTGCTGATGGACGTGCTGCCCGGCGCGCTCGAGGCCGGAAGGCGCGTGCTGGTGTTCTCGCAGTTCACCAGCATGCTCAAGCTGCTGCTGCGCCGCATGGAAGCTGCCGACGTGGCCTGCCTCTACCTGGATGGCGATACCCCCGGCAAGGAGCGCATGCAGCTGGTGAACCGTTTCAACGCGGGGGAGGGGCAGGTGTTCCTCATCTCGCTGCGGGCGGGCGGCTCGGGCCTCAACCTCACCGGCGCGGACATGGTGGTGCACTACGATCCCTGGTGGAATCCCGCCGCCGAGGATCAGGCCACCGATCGCGCCCACCGCATCGGTCAAACCAAGGCGGTGGAGGTCTATCGGCTCATCACCCGCAACAGCATCGAGGAGCAGGTGGTTCGCCTCAGCGAGCGCAAGCGCGCGCTTTTTGAGATGGTGGTGGATGGGGGAACCCAGCCCGCCGCCCAGGCTTCCGATGAGGAGCTGCGCGCGCTGCTGCTGGATTTGATGCAGCAGGGCACGCACGAAGACTAAAGCGGCAACGCTGCAACACCCGATTCGTACAAGGGAGAAAGGGCGGCGAACGCCATGAGCGAACAGATCAGCGTACACAAAGGGCACCGCGAGCGCCTCAAGCAGCGCATGCTTCGCGAAGGGTTGCAGGGCTTCGCGCCCCACGAGGTGTTGGAGCTGCTGCTCTGCTTCGCCATCCCCCAGCGCGACGTGAACCCGCTGGCCCACCAGCTGCTGGCGCTCTTCGGCTCGGTATCGGCGGTGCTGGAGGCCAGCGCCGAGGAGCTGATGCGCTGCCCGGGCGTGGGCGCAAACGCCGCAGCGCTGCTGGCCATGATGCCGCAGCTCTCCGGCTACTACATGCGCGATAAGCTGCGCGAGCGCCCCACGCTGCAAAACGCCACCGATGCCGGGGAATACTGCCGCACGCTGTTCTTTGGCATGGCCAGCGAGGTGGTGTACATGATCTGCCTGGATGCGCAGGCGCGGGTGATCCATCCCGCGCTGTTGCAGCAGGGCACCATCGATGAATCCACGGTGTATGCCCGCGACATCATGGAAACCGCGCTGCGGCACAATGCGTATACCGTGCTGCTGGCCCACAACCACCCGGGCGGTTCCCCGGTACCCTCGCCCGCCGATTACGAGGTGACCAAGATGGCCATCGATACCCTGGCGGTGGTCAACATATCGGTGATCGATCACCTCATCGTATCCGGCGGCGAATACATCAGCATGGCGCAGCAGAACATGATGAAGCGCGGTGTTTTGATCGCCGCGAAGGAATTCGAGTTCCGCGTCAAGAACATCACATTACCCGTGAAGAAACACACGAACGAGACCGCGAACGGTTTGGAGGGATATGAAGGCTTTGAATACACAAACGACGAACACCCCTGATCCGGGCGGGGAGCCCATGGATCGCAAGGCGATGAGCCCCGATCCGAAGGGTCATCCGAAGGAACGCCTTAATGAGAAAGGCCTTAACGAGAAAGGCCTTAATAAGAAACGGATTAAGAGGGGATGGCGCGCGGTGCTGATATTGATGCTCCTCGCCGTGCTGTGCTATGCGGCCCTGCTGGGCTGGGTGGTGTACGCCGAGACCCACCTGCCGGAAAAGCAGGAATCCCAGGCGATATTGGTGCTGGGCGCACAGGTGAAGGAGGATGGCACGCTCTCTATCTCGCTGCACCGGCGGCTCTCGCTGGCGCGCACCGAGTATTTCCAGCATCCCCAGCTCATCGTCACCTGCGGCGCGCAGGGGGCCGACGAGCCCGCCCCTGAGGGCGAGGTGATGCGTCGGTGGCTGATCGACCAGGGCGTACCCGAGGATCAGGTGCTGGCCGAAACCGCCTCGTTTAATACGCGCGAAAATCTGCTGCACGCCAAGGCCATGATGGAGGAACGCGGGCTGACCAAGGCGCTGATCGTAACCTCGGATTATCACGTGGCGCGGGCGCTTTCGCTTTGCAAGCAGCTGGGCATCGAGGCCACCGGCGTGGGCAGCCATTCCGAGCCGGACTACTGGTGGATCAACCATACCCGCGAGGGGCTTAGCTGGATCAAATTCTGGTTGGAGGGGTTGCTTTGATCGATTCCGCCGCCGAACGGCTTTGGCAGGGCTGCACCACGCTGGGGGTGGCGCTGGATGCGCAGCAGCGGGAGCGCTTCCTGGCGTTCGATGCGCTGCTGACCGAGGCCAATGCCGCCATGGATCTGACCGCCGTGCTGGAGCCCGAGGAGGCCGTCGATCGGCACTACCTCGATTCGCTGACCCCGCTGAGCCTATTAAGCCCGCAGCCTTGCGCAGGGATTCCGCAGGGCGCGCGCGTGATCGACGTGGGCACGGGCGCGGGCTTCCCCGGCATCCCGCTGGCCATCGCCCGGCCCGATATCGAGGTGCTGCTGCTCGATTCGCAACAGAAGCGGGTCGCGTTCCTGTGCCGCGCCATCGAGGTGCTCGGCCTGCGCGCCCAGGCGGTGCACGCGCGCGCCGAGGATGCCGCCCGCCTGCCCGAGCACCGCGATCGGTACGATGTGGCGGTTTCGCGCGCCGTGGCGGGCCTGCCCACGCTGCTGGAGCTTACGCTGCCCTTCGTGCGCGTCGGCGGGCACGCCCTGGCCTGGAAGGGCCCGGCGGCGCTGGAGGAGCTGGAGGATGCGACGCGAGCCGCCGCCCTGCTCGGCGCGGAGCTCCGTCCGCCCGTTCCGGCCCCGGTACCGGGCCGCGATTGGAACCACCTGCTCATCGCGGCCCGGAAGCGGGCCGAAACCGTGCGACAATATCCGCGCAAGGCCGGGGTGCCGGGGCGCAAACCGTTGGGAATTCTGCCGTAAAGCCGGGTAGTTTGCGTCGTTTCGCGCTTTTCCGTTCGTTTTCATCAAAACTGCACGCCGAAAAAAGGCGCTTCCGCGCGGACGATACCGCCCTGCGGAAGCGTTTTTTTGCAGGATTCAACCGTGTTTTCCACGAAATGCTGTGCAGCATCCTACTCAGTCTACTACATGTTGTGGATTCTGCATGTTGTGGATGGCGGCAGGGAATGCGAAACCTTGAGCGCGGCCTCTTCCGTTGCGCTCGATACGGCAGAAAAGCAGGCGCGATGGGCCTGTGAGAAAGGCGGAGATACCATGATCTATTCGTTGGATGCCCTTCCTCCCCGCAGCTATGAGCCACGCGAGGGGCGCCGCTCATCCGCGCCCAGCCCCACCAAGCAGGTGCGCTGGCTGGCGCTGGAGGGCATTGCGCCCAATCCCAACCAGCCGCGCCTTACCTTCGACGAGGCCGCGCTGCGCGACCTGGCCGAATCCATCCGCCAATGCGGCCTGCTGCAGCCCATTTCGGTGCGCGCGCTGGACGAGGGCGGCTATGAGCTGATCTCGGGTGCGCGGCGTATGGCCGCCTGCCGTCTGCTGGGCATGACCCACATCGACGCCATCGTGATGCCCGCCACCGCCAAAGAGAGCGCGCTGCTGGCCCTCATAGAGAACCTGCAGCGCGAGGATTTGCATTATTTTGAGGAGGCCGAGGGTTACGCCTCGGTGCTTAAGCGCTTTGCGCTTTCGCAGGAGGAGCTGGCCGCGCGCATCGGCCGCAGCCAATCCACCGTAGCCAACAAGCTGCGCCTTCTGCGCCTGGGTCAGGCGGTGCGCGATCTGCTGCGCAGCCAGGAGCTGACCGAGCGGCATGCGCGCGCGCTGCTGCGCCTGCCCGAGGATGCGGATCGCCTCAAGATACTGGCACAGATCACGGCGCGCGGGCTCAACGTGCAGCAGACCGATGCGCTCGTAGCCCAAACGCTGGAGAAGCAGCGCCAGCAGGCCGCGCCCCCGCGCAAGGTGATCTCGCTGATGCGCGATCACCGCGTGTACATCAACGCCATCCGCAACATCATCCAGCAGATGAAATCCTCGGGCATCACCGCCGATTACACGCTGCAGGACATGGGCGATCATATCGAGATGCGGGTGATCATGCCCCGACGGGCTGAGGTGCAGGCGGAGAAGCGCGTGCGCTGAGCGGCGCAGGCGCTACACCTCGTACTCGGCCAGCTCGCAGTTGCCCAGCAGGAAGCTGGTCATCTCCTCCAAGGTCAGGCCCTTGTAGTAGCGATTGATCACCCGCGATACGAAGCCGTGGCACACCAGCAGCACCCGGCTATCCGGGTAATCGCGCCGGAGTCCCTCCAGCCCGGCGACCACGCGCTTTTCCATTTGGCGCAGGGTTTCGCCGCCGGTGGGCGCATCGTCCAGCCCCAGGGTGCATTGGCGCGCCCAGAGCTCCGGGTAGCGAACGCGGCATTCCTCGCGCGTCAGCCCCTCGTACACCCCGCAATGACGCTCCACGAACGCATCGGAGAGCACCAGCGGCGCATCCACCACGGTGCGCAGAATATCGGCGGTCTGGCGCGCGCGCAGCTTGGTCGAGCATACGATCACATCGAAGGGCACGCCCACCAGTCTCGCGGCCAGCTCCTCGGCCTGGCGGAGGCCCAGCGCGTTGAGCGGCACGTCGGTGCTGCCCGCGTAGCGGTTTTGCACATTATAATCGGTTTCTCCGTGGCGCGTTACGGTTAATATCAATGCTTACTCCTTTGGGGTCGTCGCAGCAGCGCGACGGCCCGCTTTTGCGCTTGCGCAACGGGTGCTCACGCGCGCTCCGCCCGGTTGATGGCGCACAGAATGCCCTGCACCGAGGCCACGTTGATGTTGCTGGCCACGCCCACGCCGAACAGCTTGCGCCCGCCCGGGGCCTGCACCTGGATGTAGGCGACGGCCTTGGAATCCGAACCGCGCGAGATGGCGTGCTCGGTGTAATTCAGGAACGCGTAGCCGTTCAGGCCGATCTCGTTGAGCGCCTGACATGCGGCATGGATGGGGCCGTTGCCTCGGCCTTCGAGCGGCGTGGGTTTGCCGTGAGCCAGAACCTCGCCGGTAAAGCGGCACACCCCCTCGCCATCCGTGCCCGATTCCTCGTGGAAGGCGTAGCGGGTGAGCTCGTACGGGCCATCGAGCTTGAGGTAGGCTTGCTCGAACAGCGCGTGGATTTCGGGCGGGGATAGTTCGTCGCCCTTGCGCTCGCAAGCCGCCTGCACGATGGAGCCGAATTCCGGGTGCATCTCCTTGGGCAGGTGATAGCCGAACACCGTGGACATGATGAACGCCGCGCCGCCCTTGCCGCTCTGGCTGTTGATGCGGATCACCGGCTCGTACGCGCGGCCCACGTCCGCCGGATCGATGGGCAGGTAGGGGATCTCCCAAATCTCCGATTGGGTGGCCTGCATGTGCTGGTAGCCCTTATTGATGGCATCCTGATGCGAGCCGGAGAAGGCGGTGAACGCCAGCTTGCCCGAGTAGGGCTGGCGCTCCTGCACGTGCATGCGGGTGGTGCGCTCGTAGAGCTCACGAACACCGTCGATGTTTGAAAAATCCAGCGCGCAATCCACGCCCTGGGTGTGCATATTGAGCGCCATGGTGACGATATCCAGGTTGCCGGTGCGCTCGCCGTTGCCGAAGAGCGTGCCCTCTACGCGCTGCGCTCCGGCCATCATGGCCAGTTCGGCGCTGGCCACGCCGGTGCCCCGGTCGTTGTGGGGATGCACCGAGATGATGGCGGAATTGCGATTGGGCATGTGGCGGATGAAGTACTCGATCTGGTCGGCGTAGGTGTTGGGGGTGCACAGCTCCACGGTGCTGGGCAGGTTGAGGATGACCGGCTCCTCCGGGGCGGCGCGCAGCTCCTCCATCACCCGGGCGCAGATGTCGATGGCGAAATCGGTCTCGGTGCCCGCGAAGGATTCCGGCGAGTACTCGAACCGGATGCGGGTATCGCCCGCGTGCTCATCGGTCAATTTGCGGATCAGCTTCGCACCGGCCACCGCGATCTCGGTGATGCCCTGCATATCCTTCTTAAACACCACCTTGCGCTGCAGGGTGGAGGTGGAATTGTAGAAGTGGATGATCACATTGCGCGCTCCCTGGATCGATTCAAACGTCTTGCGGATCAGGTGCTCCCGCGCCTGCACCAGCACGGAGATGGTCACATCGGGCGGAATGTGGCCGCCGTCGATCAGCGTGCGCAGGATTTCATACTCGGTCTCCGAAGCCGAGGGAAAACCCACCTCGATCTCCTTGAAGCCGATGTCCACCAGCATGTGAAAGAACTCCAGCTTTTCGGCCAGATTCATAGGCTGAACCAGCGCTTGGTTGCCATCGCGCAGATCGACGGAGCACCAGGTGGGCGCGGTGGTGATGGTGCGATCGGGCCAGCGGCGATCGGGCAGCGAGACCGGGGAAAAGGGACGGTATTTGCTGTAGCTCTGCATATGGGAACCTCCTTCTTTACTCAAAAAGCCCCCATCGACGCACTTCCGTGCGGCAATAGGGGCGAGAAATTCCCGCTGTACCACCCTTGTTCGGCTGCCGAAGCAACCCTCCGCGCCTCGCGCCGGAATCCGGCGAAGGCTCGACCGATCACGGGGTCACCCGTCCTGCTTTACGGGGCGAAGCCATTTTGCATCCGAAGGGGATTTCGCTCTGCGGAGCGACCAAAGGGCTTTCCGATCGCCCTTTGGAAACCTTCGGGGCCAACCTTGCCGCATAAACGCAGCATCGGCCATCCATGGCAAGCCATTTCGAGCAGGCGACTCCGGGATGAGCTATCCGCACCGCGCTGTGCCGGTTCGCACCTTCCACCGGCTCTCTGTAAGCATCGCACTGCGCTTGGTTCCCATCATCGTCTTTGCGCTGGGGGCGTTTGAAATTAGGGAGAGTATAGCCGAGATCGGGCGGGTTGTCAAGGAATTTGTGGCTCGGGGGCGGCGAGAGCATCACTGCATCACCGATTTATCCAGCACGTAAATCTGGTTATGGATATCGCCTGCGCTGTAAAACAGCATCGAATCGCCCATGTCCAAAGAGGCGCTGATGTACGCATTCTCTCCTTCACCTGTCGTCTCGGCATTGGCGAGCAGCTCCGCCACGGCCTCCTGCGCGGCTTCCCAATCGGCGCTGTAGATTACGCTAATCATCAGCGCGTACACCTCCTCCCGCCGGGAAAACCCGGGCGAATCATCGTGGATACACAGCAGGTAGCCGCATTGCTCCCCGCCGACAAACAGCGTGTTCCATTCCGCGCCCTCGAATAGCGGGCGAAGCATCATCTCCACAATATCGCTGGAATCGCCGGGCACGGCGGGTGCAGCCGGCTCCAGGGCGAAGCCATGCTCCTCCAGCGCGGCGCGGAATTGGCTGTACAGAATTGAGGCCATCGTCTCGGAGCCGTAAGGGTCGCTCATCAGCTCTCCCAGCCTCGAATCGGAGGGCATCGCCATAAACAGGGGCGCCTCCGGCTCTGGAGCATGCATTAGTTGGTATAGCCAGGGACCCTTGATGGTGCTGCTGAGCAGGAAACCATCCATCGCCTCGGTTAGATTGCTGAACAGCGCATCGACGATTTCGGCGGCTCCCGCTTCGCTCATCTCCGGGTTGAGCGCACGCACAAGATCGGTGTAGATTGTCCGCTCGCGATCCGCATCGATTCGTTTGGTGTCGGCTATATTCAGGAGATACATGGGGCCCTCTTCGTTCTCCACAATGGTAAGCACGAGCCCCTCCACTGGGTAGAAGCAAGGCACGGCATCCTCCTCGTCGACCAGCGTAGCTTCCAGCGTGCGATTCACCGTGCTATCGCCGTGCTGCGCAAGAAAATCCAGAAAGCGCAGATAAATGGCCTCGTCCTTGGGCGAGAGGGTGTACATGTTGATATCCGCCGGGGCTTCGGTGGCGGTGGAATCGACCACCGGGGCCTCGGGCTGCGGGCCAACGACTGAGGGAGCCTGGTTTTCCTTCGCAGAAGCGAGTACCCCCGTCGTACCCAGCGCCAGCACGAGAAGCAAGGCGGTTGTAATGCGCAAAAACTGCATGATGCGGCCTCCTTTGTGCGGTCAGTATTCTTCCGCAGTATATTGGATTGTTTCGGTAATAAGACGCCGATGTCCTGCCGTTCCATGCGTGCGCGTTGCCTTTCTTTGGTGCATGCCCTCTTATTCCCACACGAAAAAGTGAGAAAACACAAAATCTGCCTTGTCATCGCTCTTGACAGGGTTTTGTTTTTTCCTGTACAATTTTAGCGAATAATGGGGTGAATTGCGCAACAAAGACGGTTTGCGCAAAGGAGGATGCACGATGTATCTGGAAATGGCAATCTCGCTCATGGGTGGCCTGGGACTTTTTCTGTACGGCATGAAGTTCATGGGCGACGGCCTGGAGCGCGTCGCGGGCAGCAAGATGCGTGGCCTGCTGGAGGTTTTGACGCGCAATCGCCTGCTGGGCGTGCTGGTGGGCGCGGGATTCACGATGATCATCCAATCCTCCTCGGCCGCCACGGTGATGGTCGTGGGCTTCGTAAACGCCGGGCTCATGAACCTAAACCAGGCCGTGGGCGTCATACTGGGCGCAAACTTTGGTACCTCCATCACCGCGCAGCTCGCGGCCTTCGATCTGGGCAAGGTTGCACCGGTCGCGCTGCTTACGGGCGTAGTGATGATGCTGTTTTTCAAGCGCTCGCTGGTTCAGCGCCTGGGCATGGTGATCGCCGGTTTCGGCATGCTGTTTGTGGGCATGGGCATGATGAGCGGGGCCATGAAGCCGCTGCGAACCGATGCCGGCTTTATGGAAATGATCCACAACACGGCCAACAACCCGCTTTCCGCGCTGCTGATCGGCGCGGCGGTGACCTGCGTCATCCAAAGCTCCTCGGCCTCCATCGTGCTGGTGCAGCTCTTGGCTTCGCAAGGGCTGCTGACGCTGGAAATGTCGCTGTATATCTGCCTGGGCTGCGCCATTGGCACCTGCATCACCGCGGTGCTGGCCGCCATCGGTGCATCCAAAAACGCGCGCCGCGCCGCCATGATCCACCTGATTTATAACCTGATCGGTTCCTCGCTGATGCTCATCTTGCTGCAGTTTGTGCCCCTGGCGGATTGGATGCGCGCCATCACCGAGCCGGGCGATATCATGCGGCAAATCGCCAACGCGATGATGATCATGAAGGGCGTGGAGGTCGTGCTCTTCTTCGGCTTTGCGCCGCTGCTGGTAAAGGCCAGCCTGTGGCTGGTGCGCGGCGAGGATCCCGTCGCCAATGAAAACCGCACGCTATACTTGGATCCGCGCCTGCTGGTCACCCCGCCCATCGCCACCGCCCAGGCCGTGAAGGAAGTGGAGCGCATGGCGGCCGTGGCCAAAGAAAACCTGGCGCATTCGCTGGATGCCTTCATGCAGCGCGATACCGGCCTGGCGGCCAAGGTGCTGCAGGTCGAAACGCTGATCAACTACCTCAACCACGAAATTACCACCTACCTGGTGGCCATCAGCCAGCAGGATTTGTCCCCGCAGGATTCCGTGCTGGTCAGTTCGCTCTACCACGTAATCAACGACTTGGAGCGCATCGGCGATCACGCCGAGAACATCGCGGAATTCACGCAGGATAGCATTCGCGAGCAGATCACTTTTAGCGACGCGGCCATGGGCGAGCTGGCCGAGATACGCGGCAAGGTGATGGCGCTGCTCCAGCAAGCGATCGACGTTTTCCAAACCCGCGACCGTTCGCAGCTGAATGAGGTCTACCAGCGCGAGGAGGCCATTGACGATTTGGAGAAGGCGCTGCAGCAGGCGCACATCGATCGGCTCTCTGTGGGCCAATGCACGCCCCGCTCGGGCATGCTGTTCTCCGATTTGCTCTCCAACCTGGAGCGCGTGGCCGATCACGCCACCAACGTGGCCTTTTCCATCACGCCGCGCGGTACGCCCGACAATGAAAAAGCGCAGGGCCTGGTGGGGTGAGTGCAATCCGCGCAGCGCAAACACGGCCAATGCACTTGCATCCCAAAACTTAGCAGATGCGCAGAGAAGGAGTCCAGGGGGGGCGGAGCGCCGTCGCGCCAGTGGCGCGAAGAGACGGCGCGGAAGACCAATGAGCGACAGAGCGACCGAAGGGCGCGACAATCGCGAATTGAGGAGAGCAATAAGCCCCCTGGTCGCTCCCGCAGAAACGAAACGCCTATCTTTGGGAGGGTATTTCGCCCTCACGGTCGACCAGAGGGCTTTGCGGTCGCCCTCTGGACTCCTTCGCAGCACAACTCCCAGTATCTGTACTCAAATGCGTTAGCCGTGGCAGCATAAATTCTCCCTTG
>JAVBLJ010000026.1:0-19271 GCA_031553615.1 Eubacteriales bacterium | reverse complement strand
GGGGCCCGCAGGCCCGTAGCCCGTAGGGCCGAGCGGAGGAAAACATTCCTCCCTCAGCGACCAACGGGAGCCGCGCCTCAGCGCGCCCCTCCTATCGAACGGAAACCGCCTCAGCGTTTCCGTTCGGGCGCGTCAGCGTCTTTAGGTTGTTATAGCTCACCCGCATGCATTCGAAGGGATCGAGGCCGTTGCAATCGTCCTGCTCCACGTGCAGGTATTCCAAGCCCTGCTCGGCGCAGGCGGCCACGATGCCGCGATAGTTCATGTTGCCCTCGAGCACGGGGGCCATCCGGCGGTGGGAGCCGTTCGCATCGGCCTGGGGGGAATACGTCATGTCCTTCAGATGGGCCTGACGCATGCGCGGGCCATACTTGCGCAGCAGCTCGATGGGATCGCCGCCGCCCGCCTGCACCCAAAATGCACACATCAGCAGGTGCGCTTCGGGCCATTCCTCCATCATGATATCCAGCAGGGTGTGGCCCTCCGCGCGTTGAAATTCCACGTCGTGGTTATGATAATGGAAGCGCATGCCCGCATCGATGATGCGGCGAACCGCCGGGGCGTAATCCGCGATCAGAGCGCGCAGACCCTCCGCCGAACCCCGGTAACGGTCGGGCATCATGCCCATGCCGATGTCGTTGCAGCCGAATATCCTGTGCTCGGCGATCACTGCCTCGGTCTCGTTCAGGATGCGGTCGGGGCGGGTGTGGGTGACGGTGCACACCAAGCCGTTCTGCGCCAACAGGTCGCGCAGTTGGCTGGGATCAATGGGCCCTATCGCGGAGCAGTGGACGTAGCGGTAGCCAATCTCGGCCACCTTTTGGAGCGTTCTGGCCAAATCCTCGGGCGTTTGGGTAAAATCCCGCAGGGTGTAGAGCTGTGCGCCGATGTGCATGCGAGCGCCTCCTTTGCGTATTCAAGCGTTGCAGTGAGGTTCGACGTTGGCCGGAGGAAACCTTTTTGCGCGAGCCTGTGCATGAATTGACAAGGCGTAGGTTTTGTGTAAAAATGAGGGAAACGTTTGCGCAAAGCATGTTGCGTTGATCGCGTGTACCCAAACAAAAAAGGGGGATGCCGCTTGAAGGTCACCATCAAGGAAATTGCCCAAATGGCCGGGGTTTCCCCCTCCACTGTCAGTCGCGTGCTTTCCGAAAGCTCGCGCATCAGCGCAGAGACGGCGGAGCGCGTGCGCGAGATCATGCGCAAGATGCACTATCGGCCCAACCAGCTGGCCCGCTCGCTGGTGAGCCGCAAGCATACCATCGTCGCCGTGATGCTGCCTTCGGCGGCGCAGACCTCGCTTTCCGATCCGTTCTTTTACGACGTGCTGCGCGGCATTTCGGTCGATGCCGCACGCGAGGGATACCACGTGCTGCTCTCCACCGGCGGACACACCAGCGATGAAGATGAGAGCCTCATCGACATGGTGCACAGCGGCATCGTGGGCGGCGTGATCCTGCTCACCAGCAAGGTGCAGGATGAGACCATGGAATCGCTGCTCGATAGCCGGTTCCCGTTCGTGGTGCTGGGCCACCCGGTGCGCGATGACCAAATCCACTGGGTGGATAACGACAACGTGGCTGCGGGCCGCGTCGTCACCGAATACCTGAGGGCGCGCGGATGCACACGCATCGCGCTGGCGGGGTTTGATCCGCATTACCGCATGACCGTGGATCGCTGCGCGGGCTATCGCGAAGCCCTGGCTGCCGCCGGGCAAACCGTGCCGCCGGAGTTCGAGCTGCACGTGCCCTACGGTTTTACCCGCGTCGATCCCGTCCGCCTGAATGCCGCCTTCGATCGTCCCGATCACCCCGACGCGGTGGTGTGCATCAACGACCTGCTGGCGCTGGAGGTGATGCGCGATCTGGCCGCCCTGGGCCTGCGCGTGCCCCAGGACGTATCGGTGATCGGCTTTAACAACATTCAGGCGGCGCAGTACAGCACCCCGCCGCTCACCACCGTGGAGATCGATGCGGAGCATCTGGGCCGCGCCGCGTTCTCGCTGCTGCTGCACGCGCTGAACGATCCGGAGGCGGAGGCCGCCCGCGAGCTGGTTCCCTTCCGCATTGTGGAGCGCGAATCGGTGCGCTAAATCACCCGCCTAAATCACCCGCTATCGCCCGCAAGAAGCGGCTGGTCGGGCACCCGCTTTTGTGCTATACTGCGGAAAAGATGAAAACGTTTTCGAGGGGAGGGTACGTCGATGAGCGTCACGATTCGAGAGCTATCCAAGCGGTGCGGGCTTTCTGTATCCGCGGTTTCGAAGGCGCTCAACAACTACCCCGACGTGAGCGCCGCCACCCGCGAACGCGTGCTCAAGGCCGCGCAGGAGCTGGGCTATTACCCCAATGCGCTGGCCCGCGGCCTGAAAACCAACCGCACCTACAACCTGGGCGTGGTGCTGGATGACGAGATGCACGACAGCCTGATGCACACCTTCTTCATCGTTATTCTGAATGGCTTCCGGCGCGAGGCCGAGCGGCGGGGCTACGATATCACGCTCATCAACCGCAACATCGGCGGGCAGACGCTGACCTACCTCAACCACTGTCGTTACCGCAACGTGGATGGCATTTGCCTGATGTGCGTGGTGGATTTCTACAATCCGGAGATCGTGGAGCTGGCGCAGAGCGACCTGCCGCTGGTAACCATCGACCACCAGTACCCTGGCCACGATAGCGTGTTCAGCGATAACCGGGCGGGCATGCGCGAGCTGTTGGGCCACGTGCTGGGCAGGGGCCACCGCCGCGTGGCCTTCATCCACGGCACACCGGCCAGCGTGACCGATGTGCGCCTGAACGCTTTCCGCGAGGTGATGGAGGAGCGGGGGATCGCGCTGCCCGAGGGGTACGTGATGGCTAGCCACTACCACAGCACGCGCTACGCCCATGAGGCCGTGGAAAAGCTGCTGGCGCTTCCTGAGCGCCCTACTTGCATCCTGATGACCGACGATTATTCGGCATTGGGCGGCATCGCCGCGCTGAGCGAGCATGGGCTGCGCATACCGGAGGATATCTCCATCGCGGGCTACGATGGCAACGCGATGATTCAAAAGATACGGCCCAATCTCACCACCTACCAGCAAAACGGCGAGGAGATTGGCCGCCGCGCCGCGCAACGCCTCATCGCGCGCATCGAGCAACCCGATGCGCCGCTGGAGGAGCCGGACGTGGTGCCCGGCGTGCTGCTGACCGGGGAGACCGTGATTCGGCTGGCTTGATCGGACCGATCCCGCCGGGAAGCTCGATGAGTTCCTGCCCAGGGCGAACGCATTTGGATACAGAAGCTGGGAGTTGCGCCCGAAGGATCCCTAAGGGCGACCGGAAAGCCCTTAGGTCGCCCTCGCAAGGGCGAAATTCTCCAAAAAAGCAGGAGGTTTCGCTCCCCTGGGAGCGACCGGAGGGCTTTGCGGTCGCCCTCCGACCACCTTCGCGGCGCATCTTCCAAGTATTGGGTGGAAAACGCAGTCGCCCTGTTCCTGCATTTTATATTGACAGCGCCCGTGCGCCGTGTTATCCTACAAAAAAGCAGGTTGGCCGAATCGGAGACGGAAGGAGGACTGCCCCATGACGTTTGCTCGCAACCGGGCGATGGAGATGTGCATGATGATGTGCATGGCGATGCCGTGCGCAGTCCTTTCCGTGCATGTTTCGACGAAACCGTAGAGCCTGGCAAAGCCGTACGCCAAGGCCCGTTTCGCGGAGATGCGAAGCGGGTCTTTTTCATACGATCAATGGGCGGAAACGCTCGGGTGATAGAGGGCGCAATGGGCAAAATAAACGGTGAAGTGATTCACGGAGGTGCGAAACATGAAGGAATCCGGCAAGAAGAGCCACCCGGAAAACGACAGGTCGGAAAACTATAAATTTGAAACCCTGCAGGTGCACGCGGGCCAGCGTGCGGACCCGGCGACCGGGGCGTGCGCGGTGCCGATCTACCAAACCGCCGCCTACCTTTTTGAGGATTCCGATCATGCCGCGCGCCTCTTTTCGCTGGAGGAGCCGGGCAACATCTACACCCGCATCATGAACCCCACCACCGATGTGCTGGAGAAGCGGTTGGCCGCGCTGGAGGGCGGGGTGGCGGCGGTGGCTTTCGCATCGGGTATGGCGGCCATCACCGGCGCGCTGTTCAACGTGGCGCAGCGGGGCGACGAGATCATCGCGCTGGCTACGCTGTACGGCGGCAGCTATACGCTGCTGGTCAACCGCATGGAGCGCTACGGCATCGCCGTGAAGTTGGTCGATCCCGATGATCTGGCCGCGCTGGAGAGCGCCATCACCGATCGCACCCGCGCTGTGTACGTCGAAACGCTGGGAAACCCCAACGTCAATATCCCCGAGCTGGACGAGGTGGCCCGCGTTGCCCATGCGCACGGCGTGTGCGTGATCGCCGACAACACCTTCGGCACGCCCTACCTCTTCCGCGCCAAGGAGCACGGCATCGACATCGTGGTGCATTCGCTCACCAAGTACATCGGCGGGCACGGCACCAGCATCGGCGGCGCGGTGATCGATATGGGCACCTTCGATTGGAACAGCGAGCGTTACCCTGATTTTACCCGGCCCGATCCGGGCTACCATGGGCTGGTCTACGCCGGACTGGGTGAGGCCGCTTTCGCCACCAAGCTGCGCGTGACCTACCTGCGCGATAGCGGCGCGACGCTCAGCCCGTTCAACGCCTTCCTGCTGCTGCTGGGGCTGGAGACGCTCAGCCTGCGCATGGATCGCCACAGCGCGAATGCGCAGGCCGTGGCCGAGTGGCTCCAGGCGCGGCCCGAGGTTGCCTGGGTCTGCTACCCTGGTCTGCCGGGCGATCGGTATCACGGGCGCGCACAGCGCTACTTCCCCAAGGGCGTGGGCGCGATTCTGTGCTTTGGCATCCAGGGCGGCGTGGCCGAGGGCAAGAAGTTCATCGACGCGCTGCAGCTTTTTTCGCTGCTGGCCAACGTGGCCGACACCAAGTCGCTGGTGATTCATCCGGCCAGCACCACCCACTCTCAGCTTGATGAGGAGGGGTTGCGCGCGGCCAATGTGGCACCGGAAGGGATTCGGCTCTCGATTGGGCTGGAGGATATTTCCGATATTTTGGTGGATTTGGAGCGGGCTTTGGAGGCTTCGCAGAGGAAGTAATCTGGGCGCGCTCTGGGTGTTTCGCCTTCACAGGAGACCTAAGGGCTTTCCGCCGGGGATGGCGGGCGAATGCTCCCTATTTTTTACAGGAGGTGCTTCCCATGCCGGTTCAAATTCCCGATACCCTGCCCGCCGCCAAGGTGTTGGCCGATGAAAATATATTCGTGATGACCCAGGAGCGCTCGCAAGCGCAGGACATCCGCCCTTTGCGCATTGCGATCCTAAACCTGATGCCTACCAAGGAGCGTACCGAGACGCAGCTGCTGCGCGTGATTGGCAACACGCCCTTGCAGGTGGAGGCCACGCTGCTGCGCACCGCCACCTACGAGGGCTCCAACACGGCGCGCGAGCATTTGGCTGCGTTTTACCGCACGCTGGGCGAGGTGGAAAACGAGCGGTTCGATGGCCTGATCATCACCGGCGCGCCCGTGGAGCAGCTGGATTTTCCGCAGGTGCGCTACTGGGAGGAGCTGCAGCAGGTGATGCACTGGGCCGATGGCCATGTGTTCAGCACGCTGTTCATCTGCTGGGCGGCGCAGGCTTCGCTTTACCATTACTATGGCATCGAGAAATACCCGCTGCCGCAGAAGATGTTCGGCGTGTTCGAGCACCGCGTTTGTGAGCCCCACGCCCGGCTGCTGCGCGGTTTTGACGACGTGTTCTGCGTGCCGGTGAGCCGCCATACCGAAATCCGCGAAGCCGACGTGCGCGCCTGCCCCCAGCTGCAGGTGCTGGCCGTATCCGAGGAGGCGGGGGTCGGTCTGTTGCAAAGCCTGGACGGGCGGCGGGTGTTCGCCACCGGGCACAGCGAGTACGATCCGCTCACCCTGGATGCGGAATACTGGCGCGATGTGGACAAGGGCGTGGGGGTGGCGATGCCCAAGCACTACTACCCGAATGACAAGCCCGACAATGCGCCGCTGGTGCGCTGGCGCGGCCACGCCAACCTGCTATTCCAGAACTGGCTAAACTACTACGTTTATCAGGAAACGCCCTACGATCTTTCCAAGCTATCGGAGCAGGGCGGCCCGGAGGATACCGCGCAATCCGCGCAGGGAGGCGCAAACACATGAAGATACTCTCCGATATCACCCAGGCCATCGGCAACACGCCGCTGCTGCGGCCCGGGCGGCTGATCCGCGAATGGGGCTTGCCCGAGGGTCTGCTGCTGAAGCTGGAAGGCTTCAACCCCGGCGGCAGCGCCAAGGATCGCCCGGTGCTTTCCATGATCCAGGCCGCCGAGGAGGCGGGACAGCTGGTTCCGGGCGGCGTGATCGTGGAGCCGACCAGCGGGAATACCGGCATCGCGATGGCGACCATCGGCACGCTGCGCGGCTACCGCGTGGTGCTGGTGATGCCCGACAGCATGTCGGCCGAGCGGCGCATGCGCGTGCAGGCGGTGGGCGCGGAGCTGGTGCTCACCCCGGGCGCACAGGGCATGCGTGGGGCTATCGCTAAGGCGCAGGAGATCGCCGCCGCCACGCCCGGATCGGTGATGCTGCAGCAATTCGAGAACCCGGCGAACCCGTTGGCCCACGAGCGCGGCACCGCCCAGGAGATTTGGCGCGATACCGAGGGCGCGGTGGATGTGCTGGTGGCCGGGGTGGGCACGGGCGGCACGCTGACGGGCACGGGCCGGGCGCTCCGCGCGCTTAAGCCTTCCATAGAGCTCTGGGCCGTGGAGCCCGCCGATTCCCCAGTGCTGGCTGGCGGGCAGCCTGGCCCGCACGCATTGCAGGGCATCGGCGCGGGGTTCGTGCCCGGGGTATACCAGGCCGCACAGGTGACGGGGATATTGCCCGTGACCACCGCGCAGGCCGTGGAGGCGGCGCGTGCGCTGGCGCGGCTGGAGGGGGTGCTCACCGGGTATTCGGGCGGCGCGGCGCTTTTTGCGGCGCGGGAGCTGCTTTCCCGGCCCGGCAATGCGGGCAAGCTGCTGGTGGCCATCGTGCCGGATACGGGCGAGCGGTATCTTTCTACGGGACTCTTTGGCGGGGAGTGAGGGGGGTGTTTCGCCCTCACGGTCGACCTAAGGGCTTTCCGATCGCCCTTAGGAATCCTTCGGACGGTTACCGCTATCGAGTCTCTTCATAATGTAAATATAAATGATTTTGCCTGATGGAAGCTCATCCCCATTTGACAAATGGGCCGTCGTCGTGTACGATATTTCAACACACGTTTTCATGCATTTTGAATTTCATGCGATTAGGAGGTGCCGCCGGTGACGCAACAGAGCGCCAGACCGCGCGCCGAGATTCCGGTGATGATCGACATCCAGGGCGTGCGCAAGGTGTACCCCACCCAGGCGGGCGAAGTGGTGGCGCTGGATGGCATCGACCTGCACGTCCGCGAGGGCGACATCTACGGCGTCATCGGCATGAGCGGCGCGGGAAAATCGACGCTGATCCGTTGCGTGAACCGGCTGGATGAGCCCACCGAAGGCCGCATCCTCATCGGCGGCGAGAACATACTGCTCATGAGGCAGGCCGAGCTGCTGAAGATGCGCCGCAACGTGGCCATGATCTTCCAGCAATTCAACCTGCTCATGCAGCGCACCGTGCTGGGCAATATCTGCTTCCCCATGGAGATCGGCGGGGTTCCGCGCGCCAAGGCCCTGGAGCGGGCGCGGGAGCTGCTGGAGATCGTGGGCCTGCAGGAAAAGGCCGACGCCTATCCGGCGCAGCTTTCGGGCGGGCAGAAGCAGCGCGTGGCTATTGCCCGCGCGCTGACCACCGATCCGCGCGTGCTGCTCTGCGATGAAGCCACCAGCGCGCTCGATCCTATGACCACGCAATCGATTCTCTCGCTCCTGCAGGATATCAACCGCCGCATGGGCATCACCATCGTGATCATCACGCACGAGATGGCCGTGATTCGGCAGATTTGCACGCGGGTGGCCATCATCGATAACGGGCGCATCGCCGAAAAGGGCGACGTGAAGGAAGTATTCGCCCACCCCAAGACCGCTGCGGCGCGCCGCCTCTTCTTGGGCGCAAACGAGGAGATTCCTCCGGGCAAGCGCTGCGTGCGCATCGCCTTTGGCAACACGGAAAAGACCTACGAGCCGATCGTCGCCAACATGATACTGGCCTGCGGCGTGCCGGTGAACATACTCAGCAGCAACATTCAGCTCATCGGCGGGCAGCAGCGCGGGCAGATGCTCATCGAGCTGCCCGATGACCCCCAGGGTGCGCGCCGGGCCCTCGATTACCTGCGATCGCAGGATCTTACGCTGGAGGAGGTGGAGCCCGATGCCACTGGATCAACTGTGGTCCATGACGGTTAGCGGCCTTTGGGAAACCCTCTTTATGACGTTCACCGCCACCGCATTCGCCTACCTTATCGGCTTGCCGCTGGGCATCCTGCTGGTCATCACGCGCAAGGGGCACCTTTGGCACAGTGCCCCGCTGCATACCGTGCTCGATGTGCTCATCAACATCCTGCGCTCGGTGCCCTTCCTTATTCTGATGATCGCGGTCATCCCGCTCTCCCGCCTGGTGGTGGGCACCAGCATCGGCACCGTGGCGGCCATCGTGCCCCTGGTGATCGCCTCGTTCCCGTTCGTGGCGCGCACGGTGGAGTCTTCGCTGCTGGAGGTCGATGCGGGTGTGATCGAGGCTGCGCAGGCCATGGGGGCCACCCGCATGCAGATCGTATGGAAGGTGATGCTGCGCGAGGCCGTGCCTGGGCTCATCAACGGCGCGGCCATCGCCACCACCGCCATCCTCGGCTATTCCGCTATGTCGGGGGCCATTGGCGGCGGCGGATTGGGCGCGTTGGCCATCAACTACGGCTACTACCGCTACAAGGTGGACGTGCTCTGGCTCACCATCGCCGTGCTGGTGCTGCTGGTGCAGGGCATTCAATTCATTGGCACACGGGTATCCCGTCTGGTCGACCACCGTCAGCGGTAGTCCCCGGCGAGACCGATAGAAGGAATTCAGAACCCTTCCAGCCCCATTATGAAAGGAGATTTTCATCATGAAGAAACTGTTTGCTTCCCTGTTGGCGCTCACCCTGGTGCTCTCGCTGAGCGGAGCGGCCCTGGCCGGTACTCCGGTCAAGATCGGCGCTTCCCCCGCCCCGCACGCCGTGATCCTGAACCAAATCAAGGACGCGATGACTGCCAAGGGCTTCGACCTGACCGTGCAGGAGTTCACCGATTACGTGATGCCCAACACCGCCACCGAGGATGGTCAGCTGGACGCCAACTACTTCCAGCACCTGAACTACCTCAACGATTTCAACGCCCAGAACGGCACCCATCTGGTGACCGCCATCCCCATGCACTTCGAGCCCATGGCCATTTACCCGGGCCGGAGCAGCGATCTGGCTACCATCAAGGATGGCGCGCTCATCGCCGTGCCCAACGATCCCACCAACGAAGCCCGCGCGCTGCTGCTGCTCGAGGCCCAGGGCCTGATCAAGATTGCCGAGGGCAAGGGCGTCTCCGCCACCAAGCTGGATATCGTGGAAAACCCGCACAACCTGGAGTTCTACGAGGTCGAAGCCGCCCAGGTGCCTCGCGCCCTGGCCGACGTGGATTTCGCCGTGGTCAACGGCAACTATGCCATCGAAGCCGGCCTCTCCTCCGCCAAGGATAGCGTCGCCACCGAGGCTGCCGATTCCATCAACCCCGGCTATGTCAACTACATCGTGGTGAAGGAAGGCAACGAGGGTGCGGAGTTCATCAAGGCGCTGCAGGAAGTGCTTGCCACCGACGAAGTGCGTCAGTTTATCACCGATACCTACCAGGGCACGGTGATTCCCGCGTTCTAGGCCGCCCATAAACGCCCATCTGCGTTGTCGGCGCTGCGCTTTCCTCAATTCGCGATTGTCGCGGCCTTTAGCCGCACTGCCGCTCATTGGGCTTCCGCCTTGACTATTCGCCCACTGGGCGGTCAAGGCTCCGCCCCTGGTCGGCGTACACCGGTACGCCTACGGCGGACAGGCTTGCGGCCTCCTAGCCCTGGCATTTCTGAACGGCCTAGCTTTGCTGGATGCAAAAGAGGCGGCACCATAGGAATTTTCCTATGGTGCCGTTTGGTTTTGCTTGGCTTCGCCGCTCTCCTGCGCGAGCCGCGCGTGCAACTCGTCCATGCTGATCTTCGAAAGCGCGCGCGGCTGCCCGCCCTCCAGCAGCGGATCGATGCCGCAGATGGACGCGTACTCACAGTATTGGCAGGCCGACCATTCGCCCAGCTGCACGGGCTGTACGCCGATCTTGCCCTCCGCGATGCGGGTGGCAAGGCTGGCGGCTTTTTGCTTGGTGTGCTCCAGCAGGCGGCGCATCTGCTCCGGGGTGGCGGAGGCGGCGCGCTTGTGCAGCGTGCCCTGCTTGGTGATCAGCTCGCCGTTGCCCAGCGCCTCCACCACCTCCAGATTTTCGAGCATCACGCCGCACATCTTCAGCTTCTTGTCGATCTCCAGCTCGGCCTTGGAGGCCGTGAGCTGGCGGTGGATCGCTTCGATTTCGGCGAGGGAAGCGGCTGTCGATGCGGCGATTGCGCCCGTTGGGGAGGGATCGGGCCGCAGATCGACCAGCGGATCGTCTATGCGGAAGTAGAACATGCCCGCGGGCTGCGTGCCGGGCATCGCGTTGAGCGCCGCCGCCAGGTAGAGCGGGAGCTGCTGCTGCAGGCCCCAATAGAGCCGCGCGCCGTCCAGCCGCTGCTCCACCTTGCTCGATTTGTAATCCACGATGCGCAGGAACTCTGTGTTCCCTTCGCGCCAGGTATCCACGCGGTCGATGCGGCCGTGCAGATAGAGCGAGCCGCCCTCGCCGCCTTCGCT
The DNA here is from genome assembly GCA_031553615.1 of Eubacteriales bacterium. Taxonomy (GTDB): domain Bacteria; phylum Bacillota; class Clostridia; order Christensenellales; family Aristaeellaceae; genus WQXF01. The sequence goes on along the minus strand of JAVBLJ010000026.1, from coordinate 8,346 downwards.
GCCTTCACTGCTCCGATGAAGCGCTTGCAACGGCAGCGCCAGCCCCGGCGTTTCGCCGCGCCCAAAGTCCAGCTCCAGCCGCTCGGGACGGAATGCGCCGCTCTGCAGCTGCGCGGTCATGGTCCAGGCTGCGCGGCAAGCGGTGGCGCACACCCGGCGGCCCAGCGCGCGCGCCTGCGCATCCTCGCCCAGCGGGCCGCGCCGCCAATCCTCCATCAGCGGGGCCATCGCTTGCTCCATCAGCGCGTCGCTGCGCTCGTGGGAGATGTGCGGCCAGCCCGGGGTTTCCAGCGCCAGCCGCGTATAGGCCTCCACCGCCGCGTGATACCAGGTGCCCAGCGCGTTGCTCTGCACGCCGTAGGGCACGATGGGCCGGGGCCGTAGCGCGTACGTTACAAAATGCTGATACGGGCAGGCCGCGTAGGTCTCCAGGCGCGATATGCTGTACCGCGCCGACCGCTCGCCCTGGGGCGCGATGTCCAACGAGGCATCGGCCGCCACGCGCGCCGCCAGCCCTGCCATCACGTTTTCCAGCGCGCCGCGCCAATCCGCCTGTGCATGCAGCCACGCGTAGGCCGCGCTTGCCTGTTCACCGGGCGCTGCCGCCGCATCGAAGGCGCCGCGCAGCACCGGGCCCAGCGCGTCCAGCGCCGCCCTGGGTGTGGCGCAGAACGCGCCCTCATCCGCGTCGAGATCGCCGCGCGCCTCCAACGCCGGGAAGATGCGCTTGAGCTGCGCGCACACCGTGGCCGGGCGCTGCGTCGCGCCTGCCATGTCGGCCAGCGGATAGCTCAGCCACAGCCGCTCATCGGGCAGGGTGAGCGCTTGCAGCACGTCCAGCCGCGCCAGCTGCGCGCGGGCCGCCGCATCCATGCCCAGGTGCACTTGGCCCAGCGCCTCGGCCTGCCGCCGCTCCTCGTCGGCCAGCAGACCGGGCTGCACCTCGCCCAGCTTGCCATCGCCCAGGCCAAGCACCAGCAGCGCGCGCATCCGCCCGGTGCGCAGCCGCCCCAGCGCGCCGCACAGCAGCGCCTGCGGTGAGGGCGGCAACGCGCCCAGCTCCGCATCGGCCAAGCCCGCCGAAAGCATTTCCACCACCGCATCGGAGGTGCCCCGCCGCCCGTCGAGCAGCGCGTGCATCTGATCCAGCGTTTCCATGAGGTGTGCCCAGATTTGCGCGTTGTGGGCGGCCTCGGCGGGCATTCCGGCGGATTCCAGGGTGCTGCCGTACGCCTCCAGCGCCTCTAGCGCCTGGATTCGGCGCAAAAACTCCACGATGGCCCGCAGCGTGCCGTCGGCATCGCGCGCCCTGCGCAGCGCCTCCTGCAGCGCAGAGAGCGGCTCTGCGAACCGTGCACGCAACGGCTCCACGCGCTCGCACAGGGCCACGCCGCCGCGCGTGAGCGGCTGCTTCCAGCGCGCCCCGCGCAGCCCGTGCTCCAGCGCGTACCGCTCCAGCAGGAAGCCCTCCTCGTCGGTCAGACCCGCGAAGCCGCTCTTGAGGTAGAGCATGGCATCCTCGTGGGCGTAGCCCTGGGTGGCGCAGCGCAGCGCCGCCAGCAGGCCGATCACCAGCGGATGCCGGGCCGCCGGGGCTTTTTCATCCACGTAGGCCGGGATGCCGTGCAGCGCGAACACCTGCCGCAGCAGCCCCGCGTACGTGCCCGCATCGGTGTACTGCACCGCGATCTCGTTCCAGGCTAAGCCTTCGCGCCGCACCCATTCGAGCACCTGCTGCGCGGCCTGTGTCACCTCGGCATAGGGCGTGGCACAGGCGCGCAGCGTCAGCCCCTCGGGCACGCCATTCAGAGGGTGCACCGGGTAGGCGAACAGCTCGCGCTCCAGGTGCCGGAGCGCCGTGCCCGCAGGCAATTCGGCCTCCTCGCGCTCCCGCTCGTGCGCCACACCGGCCTCGTCCAGCATGCGCTCCAGCCGCACTACGCTGTGTGCTACTGGTGCGTACAGCGCCGCATCCCGGCTCGGTGCACCATCCATCACCAGCGCTACGCACAGCGTTTCGGCCTGCGCCGCCATCGCCGCCAGCGTGCGCGAGAACGATTCGGTCAGCATATCGAAGCCCGCGACCCATACGTGCGCGCCCTGCATCAGCCCGGAGGCGGCGATCCGCTCGCGCATGGCCAGCTCCACATCCTCGCCGTCCACGAACCTTCCGGCCATGCGCCGCTCGTAGGCCGCATAGATGCGGGCCACGTCCTCCAGCTTGGCGCGCAGGGCGCTGCTTTCCTCCAGCGGTGCGCACAGCGCCAGCAGCGCTTCGGGCGTTACCGCGCTACGCTTTAAGTCCGCGATCATTTCGGTCAGCTTGTCCACAAATCCGCCGCGCGCCGCCGCCCTGCGGTAAAAGCGCAGCTCTTCGCCCATCTCCTCCAGCGCGCATCGGAGCACCATGCGCTTGCCGCGTGCATCGATGCGTACCCGCGCGGGGCTGCCCGCGCGCTCGAATACCCGGTGCGTCAGCCGCGTGGGGGAAAGCACCTCCAAATCGAAAAAGCCGGGCAGCTCCAGCAGCTCCACCAGCTCCAGCTCGGCCTGCAGCGTGTACTGCTCGGGCACGATAAGCAGGCACCGCGCACCCTGGCCGTATGCTTCGCCCACCTCGCGCACCACGCGAGGCATCAGGCGGCGGCTGCGTCCGGTCAATATGCGTACCATGGGGGCTCCTTTCCGATGAGGCGGGTGGGAGGAGGGGGGGACGCCAAGGGCGCTGCCCTTGGAACCTGCCAAAGGGGCATTGCCCCTTTGGAAACCCCATGCTTGGGGTCATACTTGGGGTTATTCCTGGATCTTTGCAAAGCGTGGGCCTTGGTAGCCTTCGCGCTCCACGGGTTCGGTGAACATCGCCAGCGGGCGCACCCACACGCCGTGCTCGCCGTACAGCGCTTGGTAGACCACCAGCTCCTCCAGGGTTTCGCTGTGGCGGGCGATGTGCAGCACGCGGTACTCGTTGCCCTTGAAGTGGCGGTACTTTGCGCCGGGGATGGGGCGATCGGGTGCGGTCATGGGCGGGCCTCCTTTGCGATATGGGCGATTTTGTAGGAGCGATTTAAGCGAGAGCGCCCTCCGTGCGGAAGGCGCTCTGTTTGGCACGAGGGATTAGACGGGGATGGTGCCGGGCTTCACGAAAATTTGCTGGCTTACCCTTTTGAGAATTTCCCCGCTGATCTCCGGCGGATAGTCCTCCAGCGATGCCGCGAGCATCTGGAACTTGCGGATATCATCCGTTCCTTCGCTCTTGGCGGGCTTGAGGTCATCGTACATCTTTTCCAGCAGGCGCAGCATTTGCTGATTCGTGGTTTCGCGGGCCTGCACCAGATTGCCCAGCGCCGTGGCGGGGGATTCGGGTGAGTACGGCCCGCTGGGCGGCACTTTCTGGATCGACCCGATGACCTCGTGCAGGTAGGCGGTATCGGCCATGATGCGATCGATGCGGCTGAGCACGCCGGCCAGGGTGAGCTGGTTTGAGGTTTCGGAAGGGGATGCGGGGTTTTGCATATCCTGATGGATCGTTTCGATATCCATTTTGTGTTCCTCCAAAACTCTATTTGGCGGACACGCAAGGCAAATGGTGCATTCGTCTATGAAGCGTGCCCTGCCATGCTTTACGAGCCCTCGGGCCCGCTTTGGGTAGGTGGCTCCATGCGAATTCCCTTGCTCATCGACTACCGCTATGTTTTTTGTGATGGGTATCCTCCCCCAATGCAGTGGTTGGCGTAGGGATTCGGCGGCTGCGAACTGCGTTTTTTGCGATGGGTGTCTTCCCCGGTTCACAGCCAAAGCATAGCATAAACGGGGCGGGTAGACAAGCAGGAACGCAAAAAAACCGGGTCTGCGTGCAGCCCGGTTTCTTGGATTGTTGGGTATGGATCGCGCCGGTCTACTGGACGGAAGTCAAAATCTCGGTCCAGAGCTGATCGTACACCTTCACCTCATCGCCTAGGTGGCGGAACACCTCGCAGATATCGAGCAGCTCCTGCGGCGGATTGGAAACGGGCGAATCGGTGTAATCCGCGCCCATGAGCTCGATGGCGCCGGTGTTGGGGATGGCGTAGCCCACGTACTCGTAGTTCTGCTTGGCGATTTCGGCCTCGCACAGGAAATCGATGAACCGCATGGCCTCGGTGGGGTGCTTCGACGAGGCAGGCACGCACAGCGCGTCAAAGAAGATGTTGGAGCCTTCGCTGGGGATGACGTAGGCAAGATCGGGGTTTTCGCTGATACAATACTGCGCGTCGCCGCTCCAGACCAGGGCCACGGCGGCCTCACCGGCAATCATCTTATCCTTTACGTCGTCCACCACGTAGGCCAGCACCAGCGGGCTCTGCTCGATCAGCGATTGCTTGGCGGCCTCCAGCTCGGCGGGATCGACGCTGTTGAGGGAATAGCCCAGGTGCTTGAGCGCGATGCCGATGGAATCCCGCGCGCTGTTGAGCATCAGCAGGTTGCCCTCGTAGGCCGAATCCCACAGCGTGTTCCAGCTGGTGGGCGCTTCCTGGACCATGGAGGTGTTGTACAGAATGCCCATGGTGCCCCAGGTGTAGGGCACCGAGTAGGCCGATTCCGGATCGTACGCCTGCTTGGTGAAGCGTGGATCGGTGTTGGCGGAAGCGTTGGGCATGGCGGCGTAATCGAGGGGCAGCAGCATTTTCTCGCGGATCATGCGCTCCACCATATAATCGGAAGGGAAGATTACGTCGTAGCTGGCGTTGCTGCGCTTGAGCTTGGTGTACATGTCCTCGTTGGTCTCATACATGTCGTAATTGATTTTGATGCCGGTGCGCGCGGTGAACGCCTCCAGCGTATCCTGATCGATGTAATCGCCCCAGTTGTACACGTTGAGGGTGACCGCTTCGGCGGGCGTGGTGTTGGTGGCCGGTGTGGCGGGCTTCGGCTGGCAAGCGGCCAGGGCGGCAATCGCCAAGGTCAAGGCTAGGACAAGGGAGATGAGTTTGATCTTTTTCATGGCGGAGCTCCTTTGCGTAGAATCTTTTTGAGTGCATTATATAGGTGCATTATTAGGTGCATTAAGCCTTTTGCGCGGGCTTTTGCTTGAAGTTGGGCAGGTTGACGATGATCAGCAGCGCGAGCACCACCAGGAAGATGATGGTGGAGAGCGCGTTGAGCTCGGGCGAGATGCCCTTCTTGGCCATGGTGTAGATGGTGATGGAGAGGTTCGAAACGCCGTTGCCGGTGGTAAAGAAGCTGATCACGAAATCGTCGATGGACATGGTGAGCGCCAGCAGGAAGCCGCTGAACACGCCGGGCATGATGTCGGGCAATATCACGCGCCAGAAGGCCTTGAGCGGCGTGGCGCCCAAATCCTGCGCGGCCTCGGGCAGGTGCGGATCGAGCTGCCGCAGCTTGGGCAGCACCGAGAGCACCACGTAGGGGATGCAGAATGCCACGTGCGAAAGCAGCAGGGTGGTAAACCCGGGCGTCAGCAGGGTGGCAAACCCGGGCACCAGCCGCATGGCCGAGTAGAGCATGAGCAGCGATACGCCGGTGACGATTTCGCTGTTGAGCATGGGCAGGTTGACCAGCGCGAGCAGCGCCTGGCGCACGCCCTTCTTGCGCAGCTGGAACAGGCCGATGGCGCCCAGCCCGCCGATGAGGGTGGAGATGGCGGCGGCGGAGAGGCCGATCACCAGCGTGTTGCGCAGCGCGGTGAGGATCACCCTGTCCTGTAGCAGCTCGGCGTACCATTTCAGGCTGAATCCGCCCCAAAGCCCGCGGGATTTGCCCGCGTTGAACGAGTAGATGATCAGCAGCACGATGGGCGCGTACAGGAAGAGCATGATCAGCGCCATATAGCTGCGCTTGAGGAATCGCATCACCAGATACGCACCTCCTTTTCGCCCGCCGCCTCGTGGTCGGCGCGGTTTAGCGCGAACATGAACGCCAGCACGATCACCATCACTAGCAGCGAGATGGCCGCGCCGAAGTTCCAATCGTTGGCCTTGCCGAACTGTTGCTGTATGATGTCGCCGATGAGCGGCATCTTGCCTCCGCCCATTAGGTTGGAGATGACGAAGGTGGTGACTGCGGGCACGAACACCATGGTGATGCCCTCCAGAATGCCGGGCAGCGAGAAGGGTAGCGTGATGCGCAGGAAGGCCTTGACCGGCGGCGCGCCCAAATCGGCGGCGGCCTCCAGCAGGTGGTGATCGATCTTTTCCATTACGGTATACAGCGGCAGCACCATGAACGGCAGGAAGTTATACACCATGCCCAGCACCACCGCACCCTGGCGGTTGTCGATGAGGAACCGCTGCGGGGGCAGACCCACCGCGTCCAGCAGGCGGTTGATGAGGCCGGATTTTTCCAGCAGCGAAAGCCACGCATAGGTGCGCAGCAGGAAGTTCATCCACATGGGCAAAATGATGAGCATCAGCAGCAGATTGCGATACTTGAAACCCTTGCCGGTGAGGATCAGCGCCACCGGATAGCCCAGCAGCAGGCAGATGAGGGTGGTGGAAAAGGCCACCGAGAACGAGCGGCCCAATATTTTCAGGTACATCGGGTCGGCCAGCCGAGCGAAGTTGGCCAGCGAAAAGCCCTTTTCGGGCTGCGGCTCCCGGTCTAGCAGGGTGCCATCCTCCAGCTGGAAGGCGTAGCTGCCGTCGGCCTGTTCCTCCTCGGTGTAGGGCACCGGCGTTTCGATGGTTACGCCGTAGTACACCACCAGGCCCAGCGGAATGAGTATGAAGATGCCCAGCCACAGCAAAAACGGCAACAGGGTAATCTTGCGGAACATGGGGACACCTCCTTCGCATCGAAATCAGGGGCGATTTACTCCTCGTCCGCCTCGGCGGCGGGCCGCGCCGCCAGCACGTCGGGCGACATATCGCTCTTGTGCATGATCTGGATATCGAAGGGGGCGACGGTCACCTGAACCTGGGTGCCGGGCTCGCGGGCGTGGGTGGAGTGCACCAGCAGGATATCCTCGCCCACCTGCACGCGCATCTCGTAGTGCACGCCCTTGAACAGCGTGGAGAGCACCGTGCCCTGCGGCGCGCCTTCGATGAGCGTCTCCAGCGATTTGAGCTTCACGTCCTCGGGGCGCAGCACCACATCGACCGGTGCGTTCGTGCCAAAGCCTATATCTACGCACGGGAACTCGCGGCCCAGGAACACCACGCGTTTGTCCTCCAGCATGGTGGCGGCGTAGATGTTGCTTTCGCCAATAAAATCGGCCACGAACGCGTTCTTGGGCTCGTTGTAAATATCCTGGGGGGTGCCGATCTGCTGAATTTCGCCGCTGCGCATCACCACCACGGTATCGGACATGGTGAGAGCCTCCTCCTGGTCGTGGGTGACGAACAGGAAGGTGATGCCGCTTTCCACCTGGATGCGCTTGAGCTCGGTCTGCATCTCCTTGCGCAGCTTGAGGTCCAGCGCGCCCAGCGGCTCATCGAGCAGCAGCACGTCGGGCTTGTTGATCAGCGCGCGGGCGATGGCCACCCGTTGCTGTTGACCGCCCGAAAGCTGGGTGACCGAGCGCTTTTCGAACCCGGCCAAGTTGACCAGCTCCAGCATTTCGGTTACGCGCTTGGCGGTCTGCTTGCGGTCCTCCTTGCGCATATCCGGGCCAAAGGACACGTTTTGCGCCACGTTCATGTGCGGGAACAGCGCATAGCGCTGGAACACGGTATTGATGTTGCGCCGGTAGGGCGGCAGATCCACGATGCTCTTGCCGCAATAGAGCACGTCGCCGCTGGTGGGCTTCTCAAACCCGCCTACGATGCGCAACGTGGTGGTCTTGCCGCAGCCCGAGGGGCCCAGCAGCGTCAAAAACTCGTTGCGATCGATGTACAGGTTGATGTCCTTGAGCGCCACATACCCGTCGCTGAACACCATGCGCAGGTTTTTCAGGTCGATCAGATGCTCCTGCATGTTGCGTTATCCTCCCGGCGTGGTTTATGAGACAGAATGATGGGACGGAATGATGAGACAGAGCAGAGTGTATGGATGAACTTGGCCCCGAAGGTTTCCAAAGGGCGATCGGAAAGCCCTTTGGTCGCCTGTGAAGGCGAAATACCTATAAGGAGTAGTGGGTTGAGTGGATTGAGTGGATTGAGTGGGGGTGATGAGCGGGTGTTTCGTACTCCCGTACGGTTCAAGGGCTTTCCGTTCGCCCGGTCTTGGGAATCCTTCGGGGGGTCTATCCTGCAAGAAGTGCTAATACCCATTCCAACAACGTTTTGCCACAATCCAGCGGATCTTTATCCGATCGGCGTTGTCGTGCCTCGGTCAGCGTAGCTGCTGGCTACGCCTCCTTCGGACTCCTAGCCGATCGAAAAAATCTCTCGCTGGCTTATTGGCAAAACC
>JAVBLJ010000038.1:0-21952 GCA_031553615.1 Eubacteriales bacterium | reverse complement strand
GTCACTATCCCCGCTCGACTTGCATGTGTTAGGCATGCCGCCAGCGTTCGTCCTGAGCCAGGATCAAACTCTTGTGTTTCATCCTGTATCTCCTCTTGGTTACTGGTTCTTCCCTCTCGCTCGCTTTCGCTCGCTTTCAGGTTGACCTCCAAGATTCAAAACTCATTTCAGAATCAACTGTCTTTTCTCTTCTCTGTCCTGTATCGTTTTCAAGGATCGCTTGCTCCCGTTCCCGCTCGCTTTTGTCCTGCGCCGCTCGCGAGAGCTTGTATAGAATATCACGGTATCCCGCTGTTGTCAACAGCATTTTTCAGAAAAATCGTTGTTTTGACATATTCCATTTTGCACCAACGCCATCGATATTATACCTATGCTTCCGCAGGCTTTCTGTGCATCGCAAAGCCGCCTCATGCCCAAGCGTCTCCTATTCGGTCAGCGCCTTGGCCGCCGCCTTTAGCGCAGAGTTCTGGCTTGCGGCCGCGGCCTTATCGGCTCCGCGCGTATTGATGTACAGCTTCATCTTGGGCTCGGTGCCCGAAGGCCGCACGCAAACCCACGCGTCCTGCTCCAGCTCGAAGTATAGCACGTCCGAGGCGGGCATGCCCATGAGCTCGGTCCGGCCGCCGGTAGTGCGCAGTCCACTCAGGTAATCGCGCACAGCCACCACGCGCAGCCCCGCAAGCTCTTTGGGCGGTTGCTCGCGCAGACGGCGCATGATGCCCTGCATCTGCTCCAATCCATCCTTGCCGGGCAGCGCAACGGACATCACATCCTCGGTGTAGTAGCCGTACTGCGCGTAAATCTCCTGCAAAATGTCGTAAAGTGTCTTCCCCTGTGATTTGGCCCAGGCCGCCGCTTCCGCGATCAGCATGGATGCATTGACCCCGTCCTTATCCCGCACGAAGGTCGAGGAGAGGTAGCCATAGCTTTCCTCAAATCCAAACAGGAAGGCATACGAGCGCGCCTCCTCAAACTCCTGAATCTTTTCGGCGATGAACTTAAAGCCGGTCAGCACGTCGAACATCTCAACGCCAAAGCTGGCGGCGATCTTGCGCGCCATCTCGGTAGACACGATGGATTTGACGGCGGCGCCGTTGGTGGGCAGGTTGCCCAGCGCCTTACGGCTGGTGAGGATATAGTAGAGCAGGAGGCAGCCGATCTGGTTGCCGCTCATCAGGTAATACTCGCCGCGCTCGTCCTTCACGGCAATGCCCACGCGGTCACAATCGGGATCGGTGCCGAATATGCAATCCGCGCCCTCGCGGTCGGCCAGCGCCATCGCGAGCTTGAACGCCGCCGGATCTTCCGGATTCGGCACCTTGATGGTCGAAAAATCCGGATCGGGCAGCTCCTGCTCGGGCACCACGATCACGCCCTCGATGCCGATCTCGCGCAAAATGCGGCGCACCGGGATGTTCCCCGAGCCATGGAGCGGCGTGTACACGATCTTTAGGTTCTTGCCCTCGGCAGCCATCAGCTTGGGCTGCACCGAAAGCGTGCGCACCCGGGCGATATACGCATCGTCGATGGCCGCGCCGATCATGGTGAGCAGCCCGGCCTCCTTGGCCTTTGCCTCGTTCATGGGCAATGCGTCCGCAAATCCGGTGGCGCGAATGCAGGAAAGCACAGCGTCGGCGCGCTCGGGCGGGAGCTGCGCGCCGTCTTCCCAATACACTTTATATCCATTGTACTGCGGCGGATTGTGGCTGGCGGTGATCACCACGCCCGCAATGGCATGCAACTCGCGCACTGCGAAGGAAAGCACCGGCACCGGGCGCAGCGATTCAAACAGATAGGTCTTGATGCCCTGTGCGCAGAGCACCAGCGCGGTCTCGCGGGCGAACTCGGGCGACATGCGGCGCGAATCGTACGCGATGACCACGCCCTGCTCGGCCTGGGTTGGATCGCGATTGATATAATCGGCAAAGCCGCGCGTGGCCATGCGCACGTTGTAGATGTTCATGCGGTTTGCGCCCATGCCCAGCACGCCGCGCATGCCCGCCGTCCCGAAGGATAGCTCGGTATAGAAGCGATCCTCGATCTCGGCTTCGTTCCCCGCGATGGACCGCAGCTCGGCCAGGGCGGCGGAATCGACGGCGCATTCTTGAAGCCACGCCTGGTAACGCTCCTGATAAGTCATACACGTTCCTCCTCTAATCCCATGAACGATACGCAATCCTTCCGTACGACAGCGATCCTACAAAACGACATGCCGCATTCACAACGCATGTCGCATGTTCTTCTTGATTGCGTACATTGCGCGTATTGGGTGTCTTGGGTGTGCAGCACCTATTTTCTAAGCACATCATACCATGCGCATACAGCGCTGACAACATGCGCGAGACAAAAAGCTGGCAAAAGGCTGCCAGACCGTTCGCCAAAGGCTTGCGGTCACAGCCTCACCCATTGGGTGGCGATGCGCTCGCAAAACACGCCGTCGTGCTCCACAAACAGCAGCGCGGGCTTGAATTCGAGGATCAGCGACTCGATCTGCATGCGCGAAAGCACATCGATGAAGTTCAGCGGCTCATCCCAAATATAGAGATGTGCCTGCTGCGAAAGCGATGCGGCCAGCAGAAGCTTCTTTTTTTGCCCCTCGCTGAATCGTTCGATGGGCTGCTCAAACTGTACGCGGGAGAAATCGAGCTTGCGCAGCAGCGATCGAACCAGCGTAATGTTCAGCCCCTGCGCCAGCAGGTAGTCGTCCAGCGGTCCAGCCAGATGGTCGGTGGATTGCGACACGTACGATATCACCAGCCCGCTTCCCAAGCGCACCTCGCCGCTGTGAGGGATGGGCTGACCCATCAGCAGCTTGAGCACGCTGCTTTTGCCGCACCCATTCGGGCCGGTGATGGCCACGCGCTCGCCGCGCAGCACCTCGAAGGAGAGCCCCGAAAACACCGTGCGCTCGCCATGCTGACCATACTGGATCGAAAGATCGCGCACCTCCAGCAGCCGTTCTTTGTGATAGGTCAGCGGGATCAGCTTGACCGGCTCGCTGGTTTCGATGTCGTGCAAAAGCGCGGATTTTTCCTCGACCGCGCGGTGTACGCGCTGCTCGATCGCCTTGGAGCGCTGCATCATCTTAGCGGCCTTATGCCCCACCGCGCCCCGATCGTACGTGTGGGTGCCAATCTTGGTGCGTTCCACCGCATCCGACCATTCCGCCTTCTCGTGCGCGGTCTGCTTTAGGCGGCGTATCTGCGATTTGAGCTGCGCGTTTTCGTCCAGCTCGTACTGATCCTTCATTTCTTTATTGTACCACCAACTGGAGAAGTTGCCCTGCTGCACCTCGATGGTGGCTTTGTTGATGCTGAGCACATGGTCGATGGCGCGATCCAAAAACGCGCGGTCGTGCGATACCAGTATGAATCCCTTTTTGCCCGCCAGGTAGCGCGCCATGCGCTCCCGGCCGTTCGTGTCGAGGTGGTTGGTTGGCTCGTCGATGAGCAGAAAGTTGTTCTTGCGCAGGAAGAGCGCGGCCAGCAGCACCTTGGCGCGCTCGCCCGGGCTGAGCGTGCGCAATGGACGGCGCAGCACGTCACCCTCGACTCCCAGCTTGCCGATCTCCTTTTCAATCTGCTCATCGATGGTGAAGCCATCGTGCGCTTGGTAGCGGTCGAACACTTGCGCATAGGTCTCCATCGTATCAGCGCTCTGCGAGGTCACTCGCATCTCGGCCTCCCAGGCGTCATAGGGTGCAATGGCTTCGCGGGCCACCCGCAGGGTATCCCAATCCAGCTGTTCCTCGCGCAGCACAAAGGGGAAGCACGCGAAGCGCACCGGAGTGGCAATGCTGCCCTGGTAGGGCAATTCGCCCATCAATATGCGCAAAAACGTGGTCTTTCCGCGTCCATTCCGGCCGATAAAGCCCAGCTTCCAATCGGTATCCAGCGTGAAGCTCACGTGCGAAAAAAGGTTTTCATAGCTGCCCTCATGGCAGAATGTAAGGTCGTTTACGATGATATTGGCCATGGTTTTCCTCCTAATAAATGAAGGCGCTGTTCTGGACGCTGTTTAACGGCGATGCACAAAAAAGCCGCAAGAAAATGCTCTTGCGGCAGCGCTGCACATCGTGAACACAGCACGAAAACGCGCTGCGAATCGGTTATGGGCAGGCTAACCTGGTAAAGACATTTTCTTGCTGCAGCACAAAGCGATCACACGCCCGCGCCGCCTTTCGTTTAGCAAGAAAAAATCTTCATCCTGTCACCCTTTCGCCCGAATCGTTTGCCGAATCCATAGAAATCCCGCTTAGATCAGAAATCTTGCTTCGATTTGGTATCTTGCGTTCATCATAGCACGCGCGGCGGCGCTTGTCAACGCAGCGCCTCCCGCTCAGTCGGGAACGATGCACTCGTCCTGCCCGGCGCAATCGGTGCAGAAATTGCCCTGCCGGGCCGCGCATTGGCCGCACACCGATGCGCCACAACTCTTGCACCCCCGCATCTCGCGCGAATCGTGCGCGCTGCCGCAATCCACGCATTGTATCTTGCTCATGGATGTCCTCCTCCTCGTCTGCCGGGCCGAAGCCGGCGTGTATCCATAGTGTGTCCAGACAAAGCGCACCTCATGAAGCGCAAAATATTGAGCGCCGTAAAATGAAGTGTCATAAAATGAAGTGCTGTAAAATGAAGCGCTGCAAAATGAAGTGCTGTAAAATGAAGCGTCGTAAAATGAAGTGCCGTAATATGAAGCGCCGTAAAGACGTCCAGCCCTCCAAAACACCCTTTGGAACCGTTTTTTGATGATTTCGCTCGCGTTCGCTTGTGTGCAGCGGCATGTCGTGGCATAATTGCCATAGGATGACAGGAGGACGAACATGCAAACGAAAAAAGCGCGCAAACACAAGCCCTCGTTGCTGAACCGGCTCACGCAGCCTTGGCCCGCCTGGGCTAAGCCGCTCACCTTGTTCCTGGGCGGCCAGTGGATTTCCATGCTGGGCTCTTCGGTGGTACAGTTCTCGATTTTTTGGTACATACTGCGCAGCACCAACTCAGGAGCACTGCTCGCCCTGGGTGTGGCGTGTAGCTTCCTGCCGCAAGCGCTCATCACCCCGGTCGCCGAAGCGTGGGCCGAGCGTTTTCCCCGTAAGCGGCTCATCATGATCGCCGATTTCGGCATCGCGCTGGCCACCCTGGCCATGGCGACGCTCTACCTCACCGGCAACGGCAGCCTGGAGTGGCTGTTCGTGCTTTCGGCGGTGCGCGGCCTGGGCTCAGGCATCCACGCGCCCGCAGTCAACGCCGTGCTGGTGCAGATGACCCCGCCCGAACACCTGCCGCGCGTGAATAGCATCAGCACCAGCCTGCAAACCTTCACCGCTCTGATTCCGCCGGTGGTGAGCGCATGGATGCTGAGCGCGATGTCGCTGGCCTACGTATTCTTCCTGGATGTCGGCACCGCGCTGGTCGGCAGCGTGCTGCTGGGGCTGATCCGCTTGCCGAAGCAGACTGCGCCCGCCGAACCGCCGCGCCGCCCCTGGCACAGCCTACGCGAGGGCTGGCTCTACGCTTGGTCGACCCAGCCTGTGCGCGCGCTACTGGGTTTCTACCTGTTGGCTGTGCTGCTCACGGTTCCGGTTTCCATGCTCACCCCACTGATAGTGCAGCGCGCCTTTGGCGTGGACTATTGGCTGCTAACCGAGCTTGAGATCGCCTACGGCCTGGGCGCGATGCTCGGCGGTGCATTCATCGCGCTGCGCGGCGGCTGGAAAAACCGTGCGCGCACCCTGCTGATCGCCACGGTGGTGCTCGGCGCGCTCACCGCGCTGCTGGGCATCTCCGCGCAGTTCTGGCTCTTCCTGATGGTCATGGCGGTGATCGGTTTCTGTGTGCCACAGCACAGCGCGCCCTGCCTCTCGCTGCTGCAGGCGCAGGTCGATCCGGCCCATGCCTCCCAAGTCACCGGCCTTTTGCAAATGGCCACCACGCTCTGCTTCCCGCTGGGCATGGCGCTGTTTGGCCCCATCGCCGATGGGGTGCCCACCGCCCTGGTGTTTGAGATCGCCGGGCTGTTGTTGCTGGCGCTCGCCGCATGGATGGCCCTAAACAAGGCATTCGCCGCCACCGTGAAGGCCGACGAGCCCGCCGCCAAACCCCGCGCCATCGAAGATGGTTCGCGGGGAGGCTCGGCGTGCTGACCATCGACCGGCGCACCGCCCTGCGCTTCCTGCTCGATTGGCAAGGGCTCAGCGGCGCGCGTCGGTTCGTAGGCATGCGCGGCCTGCTCGATTTTGCTCGACAGGCAGGCTGCCTGCAGTTCGATCCGCTGGATGTATGCGGGCGCAACACCGAGCTGGTGCTCAATGCGCGCGTGCAAGGCTTCACCCGGCAAATGCTGCACGATGCGCTGTACAAGCAGCGCACCCTCGTGGATTACTGGGATAAAAACATGTCGGTCTTTCCTATGGCGGATTGGCCGATGTTCAGCCGCGAACGCGAGGCATACCGTGCCAACCCTTGGTCGCGCAGCCGCGAGGAAATCGTACCTGTGTTGGATGTTGTGAAGGGGCAGATCGTCGAGCGTGGGCCGCTGTTTTCCTCTGATATCGATTTGGGCAAGCGCGTGGATTGGAGTTGGTCGCCTACCTCGCTCTCCCGCGCCGCCATGGAGACGCTGTATTTCACCGGCGATTTGGTCGTGCACCACAAGAAGGGCACGCTGCGCGCGTTCGATCTGGCTGAGCGCCACGTGCCCGCTGCGCTGTTCGCCGCGCCCGACCCTTTCGAAAACGACGCGCAGTACGAGGCATGGCGTGTGCACCGGCGTATCGGCAGCGTGGGCCTATTGTGGGCACGCCCCAGCGATGCGCTGCTGGGCATCCACTTTCAAGGCAGCACGCGCGCGCAAGCCTTTGATACATTGCAGGCCGAGGGACGCATCGTGCCCGTGGAAATCACCGGCGTTTCAGGCATCACCGAGCCCTGCTTCCTGCAAAGCGAAGCGGCGGAACGGCTAGAATCCCTGCTACAAAGCCGCGCAAAGAAAAAACGCACCGAATTCCTGGCCCCGCTGGACAACATGCTGTGGGACAGAAAACTGATCGAAGCGCTCTTTGGTTTTTATTATCGATGGGAGGTCTACACGCCGGTGGCGCAGCGCCAGTATGGCTACTATGTGTTGCCCGTGCTGCAGGGCGAAGCGCTGGTCGGGCGCATCGAAATGGTGCGCGACCGCAAGGCGAAGTGCCTGCGCGTGCTGGGCGCATGGTGGGAGCATCCCACCGACCCGGAGGGCGTCCGCGAATGCCTGGATCGCCATACCAAGCTGCTCGACCTGGAGGGCTGGGAAGGCGATATCCGCTGCTGACGCGCCGCAATCTTTACATCTTTTCCCCCCAAAAGCTCGGCCAACGCGCCGGGCTTTCTATATGCATTGCCACGCCGCTTAGCGGGTGCGGAAAGCACAGCTGGACGGCATGCAGCATTTGTGCTGTCAGCCTCAGCTGGCGTGAAAGCGCCAGCGAATCCTCGGTGCCATACAGCATGTCCCCCAGCAGCGGGCAGCCTACGGCCAAGCTGTGCACGCGCAGCTGGTGGGTGCGCCCAGTCACCGGCTCAAACGCAACCCGGCTCAGCGTGCGCCCCTCCCGCTCGACCTGTTCCAATACGCGGTAGCGCGTGAGCGCAGGCTGGCCGTCACCCCGCACCACACGCCGCAGGCTGGGCCGCTCCTCCTCGCCCTTTTCCCCGCCGGATTCATCGCGCCTACTTCCTTCGATCGATCCGCGCGGCCCGCGCTCCTCCAGCCGCGCGATGGGCAGGTCGATCTCCCCGGCCGCCGCCGGGTATTCTCCCAAAGCCCAGGCTTCGTACTGCTTGCGCACCAGGCCCTCGGCCATCGCTTCCATCCAGCGCGCCTGCACATGCGGATGCTTGGCGAACACCACCAGCCCACTGGTACCCCTATCCAGCCGGTGCACAGGGTGCGCGCACAGCGGCTGCCCGGTGCGCTGCAAATGCCCCAGCGCCGCGCCGAGCAGCGTACCCGCGTACTGCGCGGCCGAGGGGTGCACCAGCATGCCCGCAGGCTTGTCCGCCACCAGCAGCGCTTCATCTTCGTACACCACGCGCAGCGGCAGCTCCGGCTCCGCCGGGATATCCGAGGGCGGCGCGGGCGGCAGCTCCGCCGAGATCACCCCGCCCACCGGCACGCGCTGGTTGGCAAAAAGAAAGGCGCCATCCACCAGCACGCCGCCCGCCGCCAAGCAGGCGGCGCGTTGCGTACCGGAGAGATGAAGCCTTGTGGTCAGCAGGGCGCGCAGCGTGTGCATCGCGTCCGCTTCCGTTACAACGTACAGCAAGCGCATGGCGTTATGACTTATCAGAGCCGAGCTTGTCAGAGCCCATCCTATCAAAACCCAACTCAATGCAACGCTCGGCCCGCTCTTTGGCCTTGCCGCCCAGCGCGATCTGGCGCTGCAGGTAATCCGGGTGCGCGCGCAGGAAATCGCGCATGAACGCATCGGGATCGGCCAGGAAAGCCTGCGCCATCTCACCCTGCGCGGCAGTCAGCTTGCCCTGCGCCACCGCGTACTCGAAGAGAGATCCATCCACCTTCACCAGCGTGCGCAGCGGAATGTCCGCCTCGGCCAGCTTTTCGCGCCCGCCCTGGTCGCGATCCACCACCGCCAACGAGTACACGATGCGCGAGCCCAGCGCTTCCTGCGCCGGAATCCAGGCGCGGAAGTAGCTGGAAGCCTCGGTCACCAAATCGACCACGTGCAGCGCACGCTTGCCCTGCAGCGCGGCCTCCGCAGCGGGTACGGTGCGGCCCTCGGCATCGGTGTACACCGCCGAAAGATCCTTGAATATGCTCAGGTGCGGCAACCCCAAAGCGCGCGCCACCGGCAGCGAAAAGAAGAAATCCCGCCGCTCGCCGCCCGACACCATGTCAAATCCTTCGGCGGCCTGCGCCGCTCGCGCCAGGTCCACCAGCTTCGCAATCAGCGCACCGTAGCGCGCATCGGCCTGCGCCAGCGCGTCCAGCTTGTCACCGATGATGCTCGGCAGCTCCAGCGGCTGCAGCGCCGCAGCCTCTATGTCGGTCAGCAACGCCAGCGCCTGCGCTTCCCCTCCGCAAAGGAAATGCGTATTAATATAGAAAGGCCCCATCTTGCCCGAGGTATACCAAAAGGGCTGGCCCTCCGGGCAAACGCGCAGCGCATCGGTATCAAACAGCCAAGAGATCACGGGATTATCCATCGCTCATCCTCCTACCAAAAAGCTAATGCCCGCCCAACACGTTCGGCGGGCTACGATTTGCGCCAAAGCCGGGTGGAACAAAGCATCAGTACCGGAAAAATCTCCAGGCGGCCCACGATCATGATGACCGCCAGCACCAGCTTGCTCAACACGGAAAACCCGCTGAAATTGCCCATGGGGCCAATCAGCTCCATGCCGGGGCCCACGTTGCTGATGCAGGTCAGCACCGAGGTGACCGTAGTCGCCAGATCGAAGTTATCGAGCGATATCACCAACACGCCAAACACCACGATGAACATGTAGGTCGAAAAGAAGGTCATCACGCCGTGGCGCAGGTCGTCATGCACCGGTCTGCCGTCCAGCTTGACCTGCTGCACCATGCGCGGATGAATCATGCGGCCCACCGCCCGGCGCATCGTCTTGGTCAGCAGCAGAACGCGCACCACCTTCAAACCGCCGCCCGTGGAACCGGCGCAAGCGCCCATGACCATCAGCATGAGCAGCAGATTTTTGGAAAGGTGCGGCCACAGGTTGAAGTCCACCGTGCTATAGCCGGTGGTGGTGACGATCGAGGCCGCCTGAAAAAACGCGTGCCGCGCCGAACTTCCCGCACTTTGGTACAGCGGAACGATCTGGAGGAACGCCACCGCCGCCACCCCCACCGTGAGTATCCAGAACCACCAAAGCTCCTCATTTTTCAAGGCCCGGCGGATCTCGCGGTGAATCAGGTAGAAGTAGATCGTGAAGTTCATGCCGAAAAGCATCATAAACACGGCGATGATCCACTCCGCAGCCGGGTTGCCGTACGCGCCCACCGAGAGGTTGCGGTTGGAAAACCCGCCCGTTCCCGCGGTACCGAACGCGTGGATCAGCGCATCGTAGAGCGGCATCCCCGCCAGCATCAGCAGCACGACCAGCACCAGCGTCATGGCAGCGTAGATGATATAGAGTGTCTTGGCGGTCGCACCCAGCTTGGGCAACAGCTTGCCCGGAGCGGGGCCGGGCGATTCAGCCTTGAGCAGGTTCACTGTGCCCGCGCCCAGCGAGGGCAGCAGCGCAATCGCCAGCACCAGCACGCCCATGCCGCCCAGCCAGTGGGTAAAGCTGCGCCAGAACAGAATACCATGCGGCAGCGATTCGATATCGCGCAGAATGGTGCTTCCCGTCGTCGTAAAGCCGGAAGCGCACTCGAAGAAAGCCTCTTCGAAGCGGGGGATCGCGCCGCTGAACATAAAGGGCAGCGCGCCGAACACCGACATCAGCAGCCAAATGATCGCCACCGCGGCGAAGCCCTCGCGCGCCTGCATAGGGCGGGCGTGAGGCTTGATGCAGGAGAGCGGAACGCCCACCAGTTCCAGTACACCAATTGCGATGAGGAACGCGGACACGTCGCTTTCGCCGTAAATCAGCGCCACGGCGAGCGCGGGCACCATCATGGCCCCCTCGTACTTGAGCACTGTGCCCAGCAGGCGGAGGATCAATCGATAATTCATGGCTACGACTTACCCTCCAGCAGATCGTTCAAATCAATCACCGTCAAATCGCGGGTGATGGCGATGACCCGATCCTTGGCCTGGATGACGCTATCACCGCGCGGGATCACGATGCGGCCATCGCGTACCAGCGCCGCGATGAGCACATCGCGCTTGAGCGGCAGGTGGCGCAACGGTTGCCCCACCAGACGCGATTGCGCGCAGGCCTCAAACTCCAGGGCTTCGGCCTTGTTGCCCGCAATGCGCAGCAGGGTCTCGATGGCCGATCCCTCCGCGTTCTCCAGCGAGCGCACGTAGCGCACGATGCGGTTGGCCGCCACCAGCTTGGGGCTAAACACGCTATCCACGCCCAGGCGATGGATCAGGTTCATATAGTTGAGGCGATTGATCTTGGTCACCACCTTGCGCAGCCCGCATTCGTGGGCGTGCAAAGCGATCATCATATTCTCCTCGTCGCGATCCGTGAGGGCCACGAAGGCATCCATCTGTTGCAGCCCTTCCGATTCGAGCAGCGCTACATCGGTGCCGTCGCCCCGAATCACCAGCACATCGGGCAGCTCGCTGCTCAGCTGCAGCGCGGCCTCCTCATGCAGCTCAATCACCTTTACAACCTTGTCGGTCGCCAGCAAATCCTTGGCCAGGTAGTGCGCTATCTTGCCGCCGCCGACGATCATCACGTTGTGCACTTTGTTGCCGCCCCGGCCCAGCACTTTAAAAAATTGATGAAGATCGGCGGGCTGCCCGATGACGTGCGCAATATCTCCGGCGCGGATCACGGTTTCGCCGTTGGGGATGAGCACGTCGTCATCGCGCTCCACGGCGCAAAAAAGCACGTCGTGGGGCAGGCGCTTCACGCAATCCACCAGCGGCGTGCCCACGATGAGATCCGTGGGCTGCACGCGGAAGCCCACCAGCTCTAAACGCCCCCGGGCAAAGGGCTCGATGCTGTCGGCATGCAGGAAGCGCAGCACCCGTGCGATCTCGCGCGCCACCGCCTCCTCCGGGTTGATCACCATGGTCAGCCCCAGCTCCTTTTGGAGCAGCGGCAAATCCTGCGTATATTCCGGGTTGCGAATGCGGGCAATGGTGTTCTTCGCGCCCAGCTTGCGGCCCAGCAGGCAGCAAACCATGTTCATTTCATCGCTGCTGGTGGCGGCAATCAGCAAATCCGTGTGGGGCACGCCTGCCTCTTGCTGAACGCGCACGCTGGCACCGTTTCCTTCGATACAAAGCACATCCAGCGCATCGTCGGCCCGCTGGAGCGCCGCGGCGTTTTTGTCGATAATCGTTACGTCATGTTTTTCTTTGGATAGTTGCTCCGCCAAGGCAAAGCCTACCTTGCCATCGCCAACAATTGTGATCCGCATGGCACCCTCCACTAGGAAAATCAGTACTTTCAGGCAAAAAGACGGGGGTATTATTCACGATACGCCGCCCATTATAGTCCCTTGCATGCCGACTGTCAACGCGCGGAATGCCGATCGGCGGCCCTGCATCCAAATGTGTCCAAAGTGACTGTATGTGCGGTCTAAAATGTGTTATGATAGTCAATGTGTTACGGTCATCAACGGATATCTCACGCGCGCAAAGGAGCGTGGTGCGGCATGCAGGAAAATGCGGTGATTGCGAAAGCCCGGCGCGGCGACGCGGACGCATTCGAGCAATTGGTTTCCCCTTACGAGCGGCGGCTGTATGCGGTGTGCCTTCGCATGATGAACTCCCCGCAGGATGCGCAGGACGCCTTGCAGGAAGCGATGTTGCGGCTGTGGCGGGGGCTCGCTGAATTCGATGAACGGGCCGGGTTTGGCACCTGGGCGTATCGCGTGACCACCAACGCCTGCCTGGATGCGCTGCGCAAGCGCAAGCTGCGGGCGGCTGCCTCGCTGGATGCGCTATCCGAAGAGGGCTTCACGCCCGTGGACCCTGCGGCCTCGCCGGAGGAAGCAGTGGTCGAAGCCGCGCGAAGGCAGGCCGTGCACGAGGCTCTAACCGAGCTCACCCCCGATGCACGCGCCGCGTTGGTGCTGCGCGACATCCAGGGTGAATCTTACGAACGGGTCGCCGAGGCCCTGGGCCTCACGCTGGGCACAGTGAAATCCCGCATCCACCGTGCCCGGGAAAAATTGGCGGGAATATTGGCCCAAAAGCCGGAACTTTTTGACGCGGAGCGCGTCCAAACCAGCGAAGGAGGCGTTCATGATGCATTGCAATGAGTTTGAGCGGCTCCTGCACGCCTGGCTGGATGGCGAACTGACGGGCGCGGATGAAGCCCGCATGCGCGAACACGCCGCAGCCTGCCCCGGTTGCGCCGAGCTGCTGACCGCGCTCGAGGCCGCGCAGGAGGTCTGTGAGGAACTGGGGCCGGAGGTCGACGTACCCGAAACTGCCGCGATGGCCTGGCGGCAGGCGGTGCGCACCGAGGCAGCCCTCGACCTCAAGCCTCACCTCGCGAAAAAGCGCGCGTTCTCTTCCCGGCGTTGGGAGTCCTGGGCCTCGGTTGCCGCCGGATTGGTGCTCCTGGTCGGCGGAGCCAACCTGGTGCGCGCCGGTCGCCTGTACCTGCCCACGCTGCTCGCGCCGCAAAGCACGCCCCAGCTCAGCGACGCCGCGCAGGATTCCTCTCGTAACGATCCCTTCACCTGGGGCGAGGAAGGTGCCTCCGCCAGCGATGCGGATATGGCCAACGCCCTGGATGAGACGATCTCGCAACGCTACAGCGCGAGCGCGGAAACCGAGGGGGCTCCCCAATCCGGTGCCAGTACAGGGGCCGCTCAAGCCTCCGATGCCCTGGGTGGCGCGCTCGCTCCATCAGCGCCGCAAGCCCAATCCGAAGCGCTGGCTGATTTCGCCAGTGAGACCGTGCTTGAGACCGAGCCCGAACTTGAGGCCAAGGCCAAGGCCGAACCAAAGCATGTCACAGAGACACTCACTTTGGAGCCGCAAGAGGGCCCGCAGGAATCCGATGTCGGCGAGTTCGCCGCTACAAACGCCGAAACGGAAACGGCCCAGGAATCCCCCGCCTACCCCCTGACGGAATTCCTGATCGACGCCGGACTGTTCGCCGCCCTCTGCACCCCGATCGTGCTTCTTTACTGGCGGCACCGGCGCAGAAAAAAAGCGTGAACGCATGCATTTCCCTCCGGCTTACGTTCTATGTATATCGCATACGAAGTACATCGCATACGAACGGGGCAATCCAGTCGGAAAACCAAAATGCAACATCCAGAAACAAAAAGCAAAAAGAGATTGAGGGAGGAATTATTATGAAGAAAACTCTGTGGGTATTGGCGCTGGCCGTGGTTCTGCTGGTGGGCTCGGTGGCCCCCGCCCTGGCTTCCTCCAACGAAGCGTGGAACTCGCTGCTGAACAAGACCGTGACCTCCATCGAACAGTTGACCGCGCCAAGCGCGGAGCTGACGGTCGCGGGCACCTCAGCCATCGCCGTGGAGCCCGATAAGGCCAGCATCATGCTGGGCGTTACCATCGAGGACGCCTCCATCGCCACCGCTCAGGAAAACGTAAACACCACCATGCAGGCCATCGTCGATGCGCTCAAAGCGCTGGGCATCGATGAGCGCAAGATGAGCACCAGCAACTACAACGTGTACCCCACCTACGATTACTCGCAGGAGCCCGCGAAAATGCGCGGCTACCAGGTCAGCAACATGCTGACCGTGGAGGTGCAGGAATTCGCGCTCATCAGCCAAGTGATCGACAAGGCCGTGCAGGCGGGCGCAAACCAGGTGCAGAGCATCAGCTTCGATACCTCCAAGCGCAGCGAGCTCTACCGCGAAGCGCTGCAGAGCGCCATCACCGCTGCGCGCGACAAGGCCTCCATCATGGCCTTTGCCGCCGGGAAGCAGCTGGGCGATCTGCGCAGCATGACCGAAGCCGAGCAGGGCGTGAGCATGTACCTCAACGCCTATGATGCGCGCCAGATGGCCGGTGCAGAATCCAAAGCCAACATCATGGGCGGCGAGCTGAACGTGACCGCCCAGGTGACCCTGGTGTATGAAATGAAGTAAGTCCGGCGCTCCGAGGCCCTTCTCGCCCTGCAAAAGCTGCAGGGCGTTTTTGCTGTCTTTGCGCATAGAATGACGGACAGCAATTTTTTCGCAAAGCGTACTTGACAAAACATGCAAAGCAAACTATACTACACATGCAAAGCAAGCTATACCAAGCACCTAGAAGGAGGAACCAACCATGAAAGCAACATCCCTTCGTGCCCTGAGCATCGCGCTCATTCTCTGCCTGCTGACCGCCTCCAGCACGTTCGCCCTGGCCGACGCCGCCCCCGCCGCAGGAGTGGCGCAGGAGGCGCAAGCGGATCAAGCGGTTCGCCTGCAGGACGATTTCTACGCCGCCGTGAACGCCGTATGGTTGGCAGCCACCGAAATTCCCGCCAACAAGATGATGGTGGGCGGCTTCGATGACCTATCCGATGGGGTGGAGGCTCAGCTGATGGCCGATTTCGCCGCCATGACGCCGGAAAAGGCCGCTGAAATCGAGGCGCTGCCGGAATTCCTGAAGCTGTACTCCATCGCCGCCGATTACGAGACGCGCAACGCGCGGGGTGCGGAACCGCTGAAGCCTTACCTCGACCGCATCGCGGCCATCCAAAGCTTGGCGGATTTGAGCGCCGCGCTGCCCGAACTGGTGCTTTCCGGCCTGCCCGCACCGCTTTCGCTGTTCACGCTCGCCGACATGGGCGATGCGCAGCAAACCGCGCTCTACGCAGGCACGCCCACCATCTTCCTGCCGGACAACAGCTACTACGGAACGCCCACCGGCGACTACCTGTTCGGCGTGCTCAAGCCCATTTTGGTGCAGCTGATGCAGGCCGTCGGCCAAAGCGAGGAGCAGGCTACCGAATGCGTCGAGCAGGCCTTGGCCTTCGATGCGCTGCTCGCCCCCAACGTGCTTTCCGCGGCGGAATCCGCAGATTACACCGGACTGTACAACCCGGTCGCGCTCGATGCGTTCTGCGAGTCCAGCACCGCGCTCGATCTACGGGCGACGCTCACCGCCCTGCTGCCCGCGCTGCCGGAGCGTGTCGTAGTCATCGCGCCGAAGTACTACGCCGCGCTCAACGAGCTGGTCAGCGAAGCCAACTTCCCCGCGCTCCAGAGCTGGATGCAGGTGCAGATGGTGTACGCCGCCGCGCCGCTGCTCTCCCAGGAGATGGCGGACACGGCTGCAACCTTCTCCATGATGATGACCGGGCAAACCGAGCACGACGATCCGCAGAAGCTGGCCTACCGCCAGGCGGCCTCGCTCTATGCCGAACCCGTGGGCCTCTACTATGGCCGCACCTATTTCGGCGAGGATGCGAAGCGCGACGTGACCGCCATGGTGCAAGCGATGGTGCAGGTGTTCAAGCAGCGGCTGCTGGCCAACGATTGGCTGGGCGCGGAGACCATCGAGGCCGCCGTGCGCAAGCTGGATCGCATGACCTGCCAGATCGGCTACCCCGACAAGATCGATCCGCTGTACGCGCAAATGCTGATCACCCCTGCGGATCAGGGCGGCAGCCTGCTGAGCAACAGCATGAACCTCAGGCGGCAAATCATGGCCGACCTGTTCTCCAAGTGCGGCCAGCCGACCCAGCCCGAGTATTGGGAATTGGGTGCGGACACCGTCAACGCCATCTATTCGCCCCAGAAGAATACCATCACCTTCCCGGCGGCCATCCTGCAAGCCCCGTTCTATAGCTTGGAACAATCGGCCAGCCGCAACTTCGGCGGCATCGGCGCAGTGATCGCGCACGAAATCACCCATGCCTTCGATAACAACGGCGCGGCTTTCGATGAGTACGGCAACCTTCGCAATTGGTGGAGCGAGGCCGACACCGCCGCCTTTGAGGAGCGCACCCAGGCCATGGTTGCGCAGTTTGAGGGCGTGCCCTTCGCGGGCGGCGTGGTCAGCGGGCAGCTGACCGTAGGCGAAAATATCGCCGACGCGGGCGGCCTGAGCTGCGCGCTGGAGAGCGCCAAAGCCTTGGCGGACTACAACCCGCAGGAGTTTTTTGAAAACTGGGCCATCATCTGGCGCATGAAGGCCACGCCGCAGATCGAGCAGCTGCTGCTCACCCTGGACGTGCACGCGCCCAACAAGCTCCGCGCCAACATCCAGCTGCAGAATCTGGAAGCGTTCTACGAGGCCTTCGGCATCACCGAAAGCGATGCCATGTACCTGGCGCCCGAAAAGCGCATCAGCATCTGGTAATCCCCTGCGATCACATCCAGAACGGCACGGAAAAGGCCAGCGGGCGCAATGCCTGCTGGCCTTTGTGTTTCGAAAGTCTGGGCTCGAATGCCTGCGATTCGCGAATCCGCCCATTCCCTATTTCTTGATCAGGCGGATCACCGTGTCGGTGGCGTCGGGCAGCGAATAGGTGTAATGCGCCACCGGCCCCAGCGGGATAAACAGATAATCCGGGTAATTGGAGGTGGTCCAGGTGGGCGACACCGGGATTTCCGCGCCCGAGGACTCCAGCTGGATCAGCTTCACGTCGGCGGCGGTGATTCCCTTGATCGGCACCGGGCCCACCGTCTGCTCCAGCACGTGTAGGTAGATGCTGTCGGCGGTCTCGGTCACGTAGCCCCAGGGCTGCTTGGCCAGGCGGCTGTTGCCTGCACCATAGATGCTCGCGCCGTTCTTCTTCATCCACCGCCCCACCTCGGTCAGGATGTCCACCGATTCCTGCGGGATGCGGCCCTTGGCATCAGGCCCCACGTTGAGCAGCATGTTTCCGCCCTTGCTCACGCATTCCACCAGCTTGCGCACCACCGTGCCGGACGATTTGTATTCGTGATCGAATTCGCAGTAGCCCCAGTTGTTGTTCAGCGTGATGCACGCCTCCCAGCACACCGGCTTGCCGTTCACGTCGGTGATGCCTTCGGGCGGAATGATCTGCTCCGGCGATACGAAATCGCCCGAGTACACCGTGGGATCGCCCGAAAGCAGCGAGCCGAAGCCCTCGCCGCTCACCTCCAAGCGGTTGTCGATGAGCACATCGGGCTGCAGCGAGCGAATCATGTTCACAAACTCGGTGGCGCGCCATGCTTCGCCGCGCAGCTTGCCATACGAGAAATCGAACCAGAACAGATCGATCTTGCCGTAGTTTGTGCAAAGCTCGCGAACCTGGCCGTGCATGTAATCCAGGTAGCGATCAAAATCGCGGCCGTCCTCCAGCGCTTTCTGCTCCTCGCTGGCGCGCATGGGGTGCTGCTGATCGCCGAAGTGTGGGTAATCCGGGTGATGCCAGTCGATGAGCGAATAGTACAGCCCCACCTTGATGCCCTCGGCACGGAACGCATCCACATACTCGCGCACCAAGTCGCAGCCCGCCTTGGTGTTGGTGGCCTTGTAATCGGTCAGCTTGGAATCGAAAAGGCAGAACCCGTCGTGATGCTTGGCGGTGAGCACCGCGTACTTCATGCCAGCTTGCTTGGCCAGGCGCGCCCACTCCTTGGGGTCGTATCCGCTGGGATCGAACTGATCAAAATAGGGCTGGTAATCCTCCACCGTGATGCGCTCCGCGCTGCGCACCCATTCGCCCCGCGCCGGGATCGCATACAGCCCCCAGTGGATGAACATGCCAAACCGATCGTGCTGGAACCACTGAATGCGCTTTTCGTACGCCTTCCAATCCATGAAACCCGCCCCCCTTGTTCTGTTTGTTCACAAGTAAATTTACTTCAGCGAGCACACCATGCCCTGTTCGCCGCTGCGCAGCAGCAGGCAGTTGGCTGTCGGCCACTGAACCGAAAGGCGGCTCGCAGCCTCCGCAAAGCCCGCAACGGAAATATCCACCCTGCCGCACACGCCGGTGCCCAGCTCCACGATGTACAGCGCGGTATGCGCCTCCTCAATGCCGATCAGCGCCAGGTAGCGCTCATCCGGCGAAAGGGCGAGGGAGACGGGCGCGAAAGCATACTCCACTTCGATCTCGGCGATGTCCGCATGCTCTTCGGCCTTTTTCGCGATCCAGCGCGCTTGTGGAGCCTTGGCCGAGTCCAAGCGATAGTAGATATCGATCGCAGTGCCGCTGGTCGCGTTGATATCCGCCAGGAGCGTATACGGAGTGCTGGAACCGCCTCGATCCATCAATAGCGCAGTGATATTCTTTCGCGCGTCGATCGTCGGACCCACCGTAGGTTCAAACGACGTATCGTAGTATGAAAATGCTGCATGCATAAAAGGTGAAATCGCGATGCGCCGTGCGGGTTGTATCGGATCCAGCGTAAACGCCAGCAGGGTTGCGTCGTCATATCCATGCAGCACAGTCGCCAGCGTGGTGCCGCTGGAGATCAGCGGCGTGCGGTAGATGCTGTGATGCCAAGCGCTTTCCAGCATAATGGGCACGTCGTTGGTATAATCGTAGCGATACATCCGCACGCGCGGCGTGTGGAGACTGTATGCGCTATAGGAGATTCCTCCGTCATCGTACATGAAAAACAGGAGCGGCAGCTCGGCGTGGAAGCCCACCCCCAGGATGTCCTTGAAATAGGCAGGGTCTTCGGCGGTAGCGATGCGCGAGTCGGCCAATGGGCGGACGTTCCCCGCCTCCAGGTCGGCCAACCACACCATCTTAGCATTGGCCAGCGCGTTTGTCTCCCTGGATTCCACGCTGAATGTGACCCCCTGCTGCGCCGTTGTAAACGCCAAGCGCTTGCCATCGGGCGACCAGGCAATCTGCGCGGGCGCAAGGAATTGGCCCATGGCGGAAAAAGCGTCCGCATGCTCCAGCACGATGCCTTCGCGCAGCGTCCAGAAGGTGCGTACCGCACCGTCGGCCAGCGAAGCGATCACCGGCACTCCCTCCTGCAGCGCGAGTACGCTCAAACCATCGGGCGAAACGGAGAGCGGAATCAGCGTAGGATCGAGCGAAGCGGGCACCGCAGCCAGCGCATCGGCGCTCAGCGCTGCACCCAAATCAAGCTGCGCTTCCGGCGCTGTATCGGCGGCCGCAGCACCGGCATCGGCTGCATCGGCTGCGAACAAAGGAACGGCAGTGAACGCCAGCAAGGCCGCCAAGCACAGGCAGGCTGCCATACGGCGGAGATGATGATTGTTGCGCATGAAGAATCCTCCTCTTATCGGGGCTGTTGTGAGCCCACTCTTTCATTATAAAGGATTTCGATGCTTGCGGCAAGCTAAAAAGGCGCTCGTTACCCCGGCCCAACGGCCCTCCAAGGGGCGCCTTTCTTCCCGCCGCCTTGCTCCGCGGCCTTGCACTACGAGATAGGGTTGTTCTTTTCGCGCCACAGTTGTATACTATTGGCAGAACCATGTTCACATGGATAGAGTTGAAGGAGGATACCAAAACATGCATCATAGTATGCGCAAATGGCAAAAAATGCTGGCACTGCTGTGCGTAGTCGTGCTCTGCCTGCTGCCGACGTTGTCGATGGCCGGAGAAGTGGTCGAACTGAGTGGGCACCGCGAGCGCGAAACCAGCCTCGACGCGGACGTACTCAACAACAGCAATTCCAAAGATGACAAAGAGGAACCCGGCGAAGAGAGCGATGCAGGCGAAACGGCTTCGACCGAAGCAGAGCAGGTTCCCGCACCGGTTCCGGTCTCGCTGACGTTGCCGCTCACCAACTGGACCGAAATGCTGGCTTCTGCCGCAGAGCTTGTGGCCAATCCGCAGCCCGGTCAAATGATGGATGCGCGCCTGCTCCAGGCGCTGATGGCGGGCCGCAAGATCGAAGGCTCCGTGAAGATTGCGATGGAAGCCGGCGCGGCGATCCGCGCTGAGATGCAAGAGCCCTTCAAGAAGCTACTCGAAAGCATCGAGATGCGCTTCAGCATGGGCCTCCAGGGCGTGAACGCGGAAGTAGAGTTCACGCTAATGGTCGCGGAGCAGCCTGCATTCACCGGCAAAGCATACTTGGCCAACGAAGGCATCGTGTTGGAGACCAATCTGCTCCCCGGCAAACCGCTGCTGATCTCCTATGCGCAGCTGGAAAAGCTGGCGGCCGAGAACCAAGCTTCTTCCTCCATGACTCCGGAGATGCTCAACGCGCTGAGCACGGCGCTCGCGAGCTACGGCGAGCTCATTGGCTCGGAAATCCAAAAGACCTCCGAAGCGGCCGTCACCACCGCCGATGAAACCATCGCCGCCACCGACACCCGCGACGCTTCCACCCAGCAGGGCCACCTATCGATCACCGGCGAAGAGTACAAAACGCTGTTTGTAACCCTGGCCGAGCGCTTCGCTGCAGACACCGAGCTGCACGCCCTGCTGGCCCAGGCCTTTGACGGCGATGCGGAAAAGATCGTCGAAGGTGCGAAGGAAGCCCTGACGGCCTTCAGCTCCCTGGAATCTACGGGCAACGCGTACACCGTGGACATGCAGATGGACGCGCTCGGGAATCTGGTAGGCCTCGACGGCACCCTGCCGCGGCTATACACCACCATGCCCGAGGATTTTAACGTCACCTTCGGCTACGATCGCAAGAGCGAAGAAGCGCGCGCCCAGCACGGCTTCCGCGCCTCCACCACCGCAGAAGGAAACCTGTTCCAGCTCAGCGGCACCGTAAACGATGACCGCAGCCAGCCCGGCACCAGCGCGGGCGATCTGGCCATGCAGATTCATGTTGAATCCCAGGTCGAAGGCAGCAAGCCCGCCGACGTATCCCTCACCGATCGCTGGACGTACACGATCGCCGGTCAGACCGAAACCATCGCCGAGGAGGCGATCATCACCGTCACCATCGATGGGCAGAGCCCAGAGTCCCTGCCGGACGGTTTCCCCGCAAACATCCGGATGACTCTCGAAGGCACCACCAACGCGCTCGAAGGCGACGACTTTGATTCCGCCATCGTCGTGACGGCGGAGATCGCGGGCATGCAGACCACCGAAACCGTAACGGTAGCCTCAAAGGAATTCACGCCCGTCGACGTAACCACCGTGCAGGCCATCGATCTGCTCGGGCTAGAACCGGCGCAGGCCGAAGCGCTGATGGCCGAGCTCTCTGCGCACAGCATGCAGGCCATGTTCGCAGTCATGGGCCGCCTGCCCCCCGAGCTGTTCGAGCTGTTCACCTCCTTGAGCCAAGCCGGTACCTTCTAGACGAACCGACCCCTTATACCAATTCCAACTGCGTTTTGCCACAATCCAGCGGATCTTTATCCGATCGGCGTTGTCGTGCCTCGGTCAGCGTAGCTGCTGGCTACGCCTCCTTCGGACTCCTAGCCGATCGAAAAAATCTCTCGCTGGCTTATTGGCCAAACCTAATTGGA
>JAVBLJ010000027.1:0-63645 GCA_031553615.1 Eubacteriales bacterium | reverse complement strand
TTTTGTTTCGGGGTGGGGTTTTCCTGCGCGTCCTTGTCGTTGTGCCGGGCCCCTGGGCCTGCCCCCCGGCCATCCCGTTTACTGGTAAAGCGGGCCGTATGCGGCGCAGGCACGGAAATCGGCGCTTTCGGGCTCGGAGGTGCCAAAGGCCGACCAGGAGGCGGGGCGGAAGATTTGCTCGGCGGACACGTTGTGCATCGAAACGGGGATGCGCAGCATGGCGGCCAGGGTGATCAGCTCCGCGCCGATATGACCGTAGCAGAAGGAGCCGTGGTTCGCGCCCCAATTGGCCATGACGCTATACACATCGGCAAAAGCGCCTTCCCCGGTCAGGCGGGGGGCAAAGAAGGTGGTGGGCCAGGTGGGATCGGTGCGCTCATCCAGCGCGCGGTAGACATCGGGCTCCAGGCCGCAGGAGTAGCCCTCGGCGATCTGCAGCATCGGGCCCAAGCCCTCGACGATGTTGATGCGCGCCATGGTGAGCGGAATATCGCCGCGCGTTCCGTTCTTGTAGTGGCTGGAAAATCCGCCGCCACGGAAGTAGCCGCTGCTGGCCGGGCACCACTCGGTATCGCCGAGGATGGCGGCGGTGTCGGTATCGGTGAGGTCATACCAGGGCTTGATGGTGGGCTTGCCCTCGGCGTCGGTGGCGGCGCCGGTGCCGTCCAGCGCAGCCGCGCCCGAGTTGATGAGGTGGATGATGCCATCCTTCGCCTTGCCGGTGAGCTCCTTGCCGCTCACGCGCTTTACCGCGGCGGGGCTCCAGTAGGTACGCACATCGGCGAAAATGCCGGGGCGATCGGTGAGCAGGTGTTCCATCAGCATGGTGATGCCGTTGAGCCCATCGTTCTCGGTGGCCATCACGAACGCTTCGCGGATGCCGTTCCAATCGACCTGGGAGCACAGCATGGCCTCCAGGAAGTCGGCGTTGGGCAGGTGATCTGTCCACTGGCGCTGGCCCTGGAATCCGGCGGCGATGGCGTTGTGGCCGCAGGCTTCTTCGGCAAAGCCCAGCTCGATCAGGCGGGGGTTGCCCACCATGAGATCGCGCGCGATGATCATGCACTTGACCACGAACGCCCACTGCTCGTCCTTCTGCGCGCGGGTAAACTGCTTGTCGGCATCGTTGCGGTCGCGGCCTTCCTTGCAATGCTCGCGGGTCCAGGCCAGGGCACGCTCGAACTCCTCGTGATCGTAGATGCCGCGATCGATGCGGCGGATCACTTCGGTCTCATCCACCGATTCGCTGCGCATGCCCAGGTACTTCTGCAGAAAATCCTGCTGCAGAATGGAACCGGCGATGCCCATGCACATGGAACCGATCTGCAGGTAGCTCTTGGCGCGCATGGTCTTGGCGGCGATGGCAGCCTTGGCAAATCGAAGGATTTTCTCCGAAACGTCGGCGGGAATGCTGTTGTCGGGCAAATCCTGCACGTCGCGGCCATAGATGCCGAACGCGGGCAGACCCTTCTGCGCATGGGCGGCCAACACGGCGGCCAGGAACACCGCGCCGGGGCGATCGGTGCCGTTAAAGCCCCACACAGCCTTGATGGTGTGCGGCGCAAGGTCCATGGTTTCGGTGCCGTAGCACCAGCAGGGCGACACGGTTAGCGTAATATCCACGCCCATGCGCTCGAACTTTTCTTGGCAGGCCACTGCCTCGGCCACACCACCGATGGTGGTATCGGCGATCACGATCTCGATGGGCAGGCCGTTGGCATGCCGCAGGCTGCTGGTGATTAGCTTGGCAGCGGCGTGCGCCATGCCCATCGTCTTTTCTTCCAACGATTCACGGACGCCGTTGCGGCGGCCATCGATGCAGGGACGAATGCCGATTTTGGGCAGATTTCCGCGCAGCAGGTTGACCGGATCATTCTTATGGAAAGTCTGTGCCATTTCCGTTCCTCCTTCAATTCCTCAAAAGGGACGTGCTGTAAGGCGATGGATTCCACCACCTCGCGTGCTTCCTCCATTATAGGGAAAAGCCGCGCGGATGTCCAGCGCAGCACAGCATTTTTACGCGCATAAAATAAAGCGCGCGTACCTCGCGCAAACAAGAAGAGGGAGCTTAGCAACATGCAGAACAATGGCGATATAGACAATAGAAACCCGTATTACGGAAACCTGTATAACGGCACGCCCTTCAACGGCACGGGCCGCCTCAATACCAATGGGCTGACCAACCGCCGCCCCGTGGCCGAGGCCCAGCTTTACGGCAGCGAAGCCATGCCCGGCATCCGGGGCACGGTTCGCTTTTACACCGCGCCGGGCGGCACCATCGTGGAAACCCGGGTTAACGGGCTTCCCCCCATGTCGCTGCCCACCGCCACCCCGCAGGTCGGCCCCTTCGGCTACCACATCCACGAGGGCACGCAGTGCGGCAGCGGCGCGGGCGCATCGCCCTTCGCCGACGCAGGCGGTCACTACAACCCCTCCGGCCAGCCGCATCCGCTGCACGCGGGCGATCTGCCGGTGCTCTTTCCCAACGATGGCTTCGCCTACAGCCGCACCTACACCGATCGCTTCCGCCCCTCCGAGGTGGTAGGCCGCACCGTGGTGATCCACGAAATGCCCGACGATTACCGCACCCAGCCCGCCGGGGATTCCGGCATGCGCATCGCCTGCGGGCCCATCGAGAACTACTGACCCCGCAAAATCTGATCTCGCAAAAAGGGAGAGAGCGCAACACAGCGCTCTCTCCCTGTCTTTTTGCGTCAGCAGCCCACGACGGGCTCGCAGTACTCCTGCAGCTGGCGGAGGACGTCCTCCCGCGCGGGCGCGCCATTCGTGCCCCAATCATCGGGGAAACGCAGCGTGAACGTGGTGCATCCCTGGTCACTCACCACCTCGTAGCGCTGCATAAACGCCTCGGCCTGCTCGTTGAAGTATCGGGTGGCCTCCTCGTCGTCCTCCATGCTGCTCTCCAGCTCATCGGGCAGGTTGAAAGCGGCAAGCTCGGCGTATTCCATGCTTTCGCCCTGGAGCTGCAGCAGCGTGAGCTGCGCCGCGTAATCGTAGGCGCCCTCGTTGGAGGTCGTGCGGCTAACGAACCTCCGCAGTCCGGATTCCGGTTCAATCACCAGGCTGATGTGGTTGCGCTCGCTGCCCTCGCTGCCCTTTTGCAGCGGCTGGCCCATGGGCGGATCGCCCGGCGCGCTTCCCGCGATGGTGCAAAGCACGACGCGCCCCTCGCGGAAGGTGTGCAGCTGATCATCCACCAGGTAATCGTACTGCCCCTGTGCCAGCATGCCCAGGTACATCTCCGGCACGCCATCGAAATCCAGATCGACGAGGGTAACCAGCACGCCCGCCTGCGGGTCGAACATGTCTTCCTTGGTGGCGAATTCCGTGGCCACGCTCACGATGGTATCGGCATAGGCGGCCTGCCAATCGGCCACTTCCGTTGCCACGGCGGGTGAACCCACAAAAAGGCACAGCGCGAGCAAGCACACCGGGGCAAGCATTTGTTTCACGAACCGTTTCGCGAGGCGTCGGGTGTTCAGGGAAAGTATGCTCATGGGTGTTTCTCCTTCCATTTATGTGGCTGGGACAGCGCGGGCGTGAACGTGTTGGCCTACCGCTCCTCGACGTACACGTCGGCATCCTTGGGGATGGAAGCCGCGGCGGTGCGCAGGCTCACAATCCAGAAATCGTCCACCTCATCGATGATGGTCAGGCGCGTGCCGGAGCCGAGGTAGCTGACCATCTTCGATTCGTAGGAGGGATAGGCATAGGCGGGGATATCGCCGGTGCGGCACACCAGATGCTCGGCGTTTTCCACGATCAGCTCGGAACGCACGTAGCCCTCCTGGTTCAGCTTGGTCTGGTTGCTGGGGTAATGGATGTATGTCCAATCCCCCTCGGTGCGCACGAAGGTGAAGGTATAGCCATGGTTCAGGGTTTCGAGCTTTTCGGAATCCGCTGAGGGGCCCACCCGCAGTGTCACCGTGCGCGAGATCACCTCGCCGGTGGAACGGAAGTGCGGGCCATCCGCATCAATGGTCTCGAAATTGCCGTTCTTGACCCAGCCCCGGCGGAACTTGCCTGCGCCCTCATCCCAGGCGTGCACCTTGACCCAGGGCGCATCGGTGCGCATGTCGTTTTCAAAGCCGACGATCTGCCCTTCGCGCAGCGTCATCAGCTTTTTGGAATCGGCGGAATCGCTCTCGTACATCACGAGGGAGCCCTTAGCGATTTGCTGCGAAACGACGGGATCGTACGGGTGATCCGCCAGTGCGAGAGGCAGGGCGCAGAGGATGATGGCCGAGATCAGCAGGCAGAGGGCGCGGAGCAGCTTACCGGAACGGGTGTATTGGATGTACATGAGGAGGCTCCCCTTTCGCATTTCTTTGCTTTCCATGCTTTACTTTCCATGGCATTTAGGGGCCTTGCGAACGGCCCTGCGAATGGTCCCGAAAACGGTTCTGAAAATGGCTCTGAAAATGGCTCTGAAAATGATCCCAAGTTAATGAACGAGCATTTGCAACTGCCCTTCGCCGATACAACGCGGAGCGCCGCCGGTTTCATGCCAGCCTTTGGAAAAAAACTTCCAGAATTTCGCATGCATTCGGCCAAAGTCGTGTTTTTTGTCGCACAACGGTTTTAGCCTCATAAAATGAAAGCGACCGGACTCCCTCCGCGCTCCCGCTGCGTGCTGGGCGATCCCGCCGAACCGGTCGCGAAAAGTGCCTTGGTGAAAAAGCTTCGGCCGATGCGCCTGACCGAAAAAGCCTTCGTGCAAAAGAGCTTTCGCTCAATTTCGTTCAAAAGCACCTTGGCCTCCCGTTACAAGCTCACCCTAGCAAGCCACTCAACGTTCTATGTATTCACGCTCATACCAATTCCAATTAGGTTTTGCCAATAAGCCAGCGAGAGATTTTTTCGCTCGGCTAGGAGTCCGAAGGAGGCGTAGCCAGCAGCTACGCTGACCGAGGCACGACAACGCCGATCGGAATAAGATCCGCTGGATTGTGGCAAAACGTAGTTAGAATTGGTATTAACAGCCTTGCCCACCCGGCGCAGCCCACCCGCCTGGTTTCCCCGGCAACCCTGCTACCCTGCGGGCTGCGGCTGTGCAGGCCCCGCAAACGCCTGCTGCTGCGAGGGCTATCCGGTTTGGGAGGACCCTCCTGCTACTGGACCTCGCCCTTCGGCGTGTAGCCCCCGTCCCCCATAACACCGCAATGCGGGTCCATCGGTTATCCATGTAACCGACGGGCCCGTGTGCATGCGCCCGCAGGCCCTTTTCGAGGGGTAAACTGTGGGTATGAACCGATATTTCATATCGCTTTTCGCCCAAAAAGCCGTTCCGAGCCTATCCTACCAGCGCGAAACCTGCTATAATGGCGTGGTATATGTAACCAATATCGTATCCCCGTGCGTCCACCGCTTTTTAGCTACTGGCCGCCTCACCTTTCGATTAGACCAACCCACCCTGGGCAGCTGCCGGACCTTCCGGTATCCGCCACGCACAACGCAAAAGCAGCCGACGGCCAGCGCCAACGGCAAGGAGAGTGACCTGCATGGGCGATCAGCATGCCGCAATTATTGAACAGGCGGTGCGACAAACCGCACGCCTGGAAACCGTACTGAACAACTTAAATTGCCAAATCCACGTCACCCGGCCCGAGACCGGGGAGATTCTTTTCATCAACAAAACAATGCGGCGCGACCTGGGCTTGCTGGATCGCGACATAGAAGGCGTAACTTGCTGGACTCTGCTGGGGCAGAACCAGGGCAAAAAGTGCCCCTGCTGCCCCTACGATGAGCTGCTGCGGAGCCCGGATAGCAACTGTGAATGGGATAGCAACGATCCTTTCACTGGCCGCGAATATCACAACACCAGCTTCCTGGTGGATTGGGACGACGGCACCCAGGTCTACATGTGCCAAACCAACGAAATCACCGAAATGCGTCAGATTCTGGCCTCCCTGGAGGCGCAGATCGCCCGGCAGCAGCTGCAATCCCGCCTGACCCTGGAAGCCGGTCAGCACACGCATACCGAGACGATGATCCAGGCTTTGCTGGCCCCGCTGGCCGAGCACATGAACATAGACCGCGCCTTCGTGCTGCACGAGGCTGATCCCGAAGCGCCGCTGAAGCTGGTCGCCGAGTGGCAGGCTCCCGCCATTGCCTCGATACATGACGCGTTGAGCGACCTGCAGCTGTCCGATCTGCGCGAGGAATTTTCGCCCGCTCGCAGTCAATCCGCCATGGTGTTCGATACGCCCGATCTGCTGCCCTCCGAACTGGCCAAACTAGGCAAGGAAAAGCAGCTGCACAGCCTGCTGGTACTGCCCCTGCGCACCGAAAGCGGGCTTTGGGGCATGCTCTGCCTGGGTACCCGGAAGCAGACCCGTGTTTGGGATGCTTCCGATTTCGCCATGCTGCACACCATTTGCGGCATTGTGACCTCGGCCCTGCGCCGCATCCACGCCGAACAGCATCGGCTGGAGACCCAGGAGCAGCTCAAGGAAGCGATCGTCACCGCCGAAAAGGCCAGCGGCGCAAAAAGCGATTTCCTTTCGCGCATGAGCCACGAGATTCGAACGCCCATGAACGTGATCATCGGCATGTGCCGCATGGCCCTGCGCTCCGACGATCCGGCCAAGGTGCGCCATTCGCTCAACCAAATCGATACCTCAGCCAAGCATCTGCTGGGCCTCATCAACGATATCCTCGACGTTTCGAAAATCGAAGCCAACAAGTTCGAGCTGCACATGGAAGCCTTCGATTTGGAGCACATGCTCATGGGCGTGAGCAACAACGTGATGATTCGCGCCGAGGAGCGCAAGCAAAACATCCAAATCCTGTTGGCGCGCGGCATGCCGCAGCGCTTCATAGGCGACGAAATGCGCCTGGGGCAGGTGGTCACCAATCTGTTTACCAATGCGATCAAGTTCTCGCCCGATGGCGGCAACATCGTGCTGAGCATGCGCGAGCTTTCCCGCGAGGGTAACCGCTGCAAGCTGGAGGCCCGCGTGCGCGATCACGGCATCGGCATGAGCCCCGAGCAGCTCTCGCGGCTGTTCACCTCCTTCGAGCAGGCCGATGGCAGCATCGCGCGCAAGTACGGCGGTACCGGTCTGGGGCTGGCGATCTGCAAAAGCATCGTGGACATGATGGACGGCGAAATCAGCGTGGAAAGCGAGCTGGGCCGGGGCAGCACCTTCATATTCACCGTGGAAATGGACGTCGCGCCCGATATAGCCGAGGAGGCGCACGGACAAGCGCGCGCCCCCCTTAACCTGCGCGTACTGGTGATAGACGACGAGCCCGCCGCCTGCGAATACTTCGCCAGCATCGTGCAAGGCTTTGGCATCACCTGCGATCAAGCCTGCAGCGGCAAGGAAGCGCTGCGCATGCTCAAAGATTTCAATGCCTATGATTTTGTGTTTGTTGATTGGCGCATGCCGGAAATGGACGGCGTGGAGACCGTTCGCACCATGCGCAGCCTGCTGGGCGAGCATGTGATGGTGATCATGGTTTCCTCCGCCGACCTTAACGAGATCAAGGAGGAAGCCTCGAGCGCGGGTGTGCACTACTTTATCACCAAGCCGCTGTTCTCCTCCGATCTATATAATTTTATATCCAACATACTGGGCATGAGCGGCCAGCAGCTGCAAGCCAAGCAGGAGCATGTGCTCACCAACGTGCCCGATCTGCGCGCCTTCCGCGTGCTGCTGGCCGAGGACATGGAGTTCAACCGCGAAGTGGCATTGGCCATGCTCGAGGAGACCGGCTGCATGGCCGACGAGGCCGAGAACGGCAAGCAGGCCGTAGAGATGTTCGCGCGCGATCCCATGCGCTATGGCTGCATTTTCATGGACATGCAAATGCCCGAAATGGATGGCCTCGCGGCCACGCGCGCCATCCGTGCCCTCGATCACCCGTGGGCGCAGAAGGTACCCATCATAGCCATGACCGCCAACGTTTTCCAGGACGACGTGGAAAGCTGCTTGGCCGCCGGCATGGATGACCACATCGGCAAGCCCATCGTCGATCACACGCTGTATGAAAAGCTGGCCTTCTATTTGCACGCCAACGCGACCCGCGCCGTGGCGGTCGCGCCCAAGGAAATGCCCGCGCAGGATACCGTCGCCAATTTCCTGCCCTATGTAAACATCGAGCTGGGGCTGGCGCGCCTGCGCGGCAACAAAAAGCTGTTTGCCACGCTGCTGGGCAGCTTCCAGCGCAACAGCAAGTACACGGAAATGCGCGAGCAGATCGACAAAAAGCTGCTCGATCAGGCAGCGCAATCGGCCCACGCGCTCAAGGGGATCGCCGCCAACATCGAGCTGGGCGAGGTGTATCGGCTGATCGTAACGGTGGAGGCCGCGCTCAAGGGCGCAGCGCTTCCGCCGCAGACGCTGCTGGAGGAGCTCGACGACGCCTACACGCGCACGCTGGAGCTGTTGCCGCGCGTCACCGCTTTCCTAAGCCAAGAGAACGCATAACCGGATACCACGCTATCGATAATTTGGAGGGTCACACCATGAGCAAACACACCATACTGGTCGTTGACGATGTTGATTTTAACCGCATCATACTGCGCGACATTCTCGAAGAGGAATACAACGTGGTGGAGGCCGAGGATGGAATCCAGGCCATCGACTACCTGTTCAACGCTTCGGAACAGCCCATGCTGGTGCTGCTGGACATTATGATGCCTGAAATGGACGGCCACGAGGTGTTGGAGCTCATGCGCGGCAACCCGGTCACCGAAAAGGTGCCGGTGGTGTTCATCACCGCCGCCAACGCCTCCAACCACGAGGCCCGCGGCCTGCAGGAGGGCGCGCAGGATTACATCGCTAAGCCCTTCAACCAGGAGGTCGTGCTAGCCCGCGTGCGCAACCTCATTGAGCTCAACCTCTACCGGAAGGACCTGGAGCAGCAGGTGCAAAAGCGCATCGCGCAGCTCATGCGCACCCGGGACAGCATGCTGGAAACCATGGCCAATATGATCGAGTGCCGCAACCTGGAATCAGGCCAGCACGTCAAGCGCACCAGCCGCCTCACCGAGCTGATGGTGCGCACCATGATCGCACGGGGCATGTTCCCCGGCGAACTGACCGCCGAATGCGGGCACATGATCATCAAGGCCGTGCCCACCCACGACATCGGCAAAATCGGCATCCCGGACGAAATATTGCTCAAACCCGGCCGCCTGACCTCCGATGAGTTCGAGGTGATCAAGACTCACGCCGCCCTGGGCAGCGATATCGTAAAGAATATGCTGGCCGACGACGAGGATCGCGAATTCTTCCGCCATTCCTACGATATCTGCCGCCATCACCACGAGCGCTGGGATGGCAAGGGCTACCCGGACAACCTGGCCGACACCGACATCCCGCTCTCGGCGCGCATCCTGGCCATCGTGGACGTGTACGACGCGCTGATCAGCCCCCGCATCTACAAGCCGGCCATGTCCCACGAGCAGGCCGCGCAGATCATACTCGAAGGCCGGGGCACCCAGTTCGACCCCGATTTGGTGGACGTGTTCCACGATTTGGAACAAGAATTCAAGCAGGTTCACGACGCTTCGATGTAGCCCCCCAAGGAGGATTCATGCTCATCATCATAGCGATCGTCTCCGCGCTGGGCGTGGGCATGACGATCCAGAAAAAAGGATTGCTGCGCATCAGCTGGGGGCTGATCTCCCTGCTGTGTATCTTGATGCTGTCGTTTTGCGCCTTCTCCGGCATCGACACGCTGGAAAAACTGCGCAACTTCGCCGATCCCGGTCAGTACGCGGCCACACTCATGACCGAAGGCTCGCACGCCGAAGCGCTGGTTGAATACGATCGCGCCATCGAGTGGGAACCGGAAACGCCCGCGCTGCACGATGGCCGGGGCCAAGCGCTGCAGGCCCAGGATCGCGATACCGAAGCGCTCGCCGCGTTCAAGCAGGCGGTCGCCCTTGCGCCCGATGAACAGCTCTTCCGCTTCCATCGCGCGGAGATACTGGTAAAAATGGGCCACTATGAAGAAGCGCTGCCCGATTTTGATCAGTTGATTTTGCAGGACGTGAGCAACGGCGTATACTACCGCAGCCGCGGCGAAGCGCTGTTCCTGTGTGAGCGCTACGAGGAGGCTGCGCCCGATCTAATCCGCGCCATCGAGTTCAGCGTGCCCGATCCGGAGCTGCAGTACCGCCTGGGCGAAGCTTACGAACGCTTGCAGCGCGATGACGAGGCCGCCGAAGCCTTTGGGAAAGCGCTGGCCTTGGAGCCGCGCAGCGTGCGCTACCTTTCGGCACGGGGGGCCGTGCTCTACCGCTTAGGCCGCTACAACGAAGCGCTGCCCGATCTGGCGCTGGCCGCCGATCTGATGCCCGATAAACCTGCGCTGCACGCGGCGCGGGGCGATGCGCTGTTCCAATTGGGTTTCTACGAGGATGCGCTGAAGGCCTATGAGCTGACGCTTTCCCTCGCCCCCCATGAACCCGATTACGCGGCGGCGCAGGGCCGCGCGCTCTACTGCCTGGGCCGCTACGATGAAGCACTGCCCGGTCTGCAGATCGCCGCAGATCACCATGCGGACGAATCCTGGTCGCACCTGGCCCTCGCAGACACGCTGGTGCGTCTGGGCCGCAACGATGAAGCAGTGGTCGCCTACACCGGCGCGCTAAAGCTCGATCCCTTCGATGAGGAGATGCTGGTAGCCCGGGGCGATCTGCTCTACCAGCAGGAGCGATACGAGGAAGCGCTGGCCGACTACACCGAGGCCATGCGCATACTGCCCAACGACGTGGGGCTGCACGTCCTCCGCGCGAAGGCGCTCATCGGCGTGGACCGGTACGAAGAGGCAGTCGCCGCTTTCGATGGAGCCATCGAGCTGGAGCCAAAGAACGCCGAGCTCTACAATCAGCGCGGCAGCGCGCTATTTCATCAGGAGCGATACAAGCAAGCGCTGGCCAACTTTGCGCGTGCCGCCGAGCTCGATCCCTCCAATGCGGGGGTGCATGCCAACTGCGCCAGCACGCTCTGCCAGCTCCAGCGCTTCGAAGAGGCTATTGAAACCTACACCCGCGCGCTTCGCCTGGAGCCGGACAACGCAGCCTGCCTCCAAGGGCGCGGCGACGCGGCATTCGCGCTGATGCGCTACGAGCAAGCCGCCCAAGATTACGGCCTGGCCTGCGCGCAGGAGCCGCAGAACGCCGCACTTTGGGCGCGCCAAGGCGAAGCGCTGCACTTGGCAGCGCGCTATGATGAAGCGCTCGCCGCCTTCCACGAGACGCTTGAGCTGGATGCAAGCAACGCCGCCTACCTGGCCGGCCGCGCGGAGACCCAGCGCATGCTGGGCCGCCTGCCCGAGGCCGTTGCCGATCTTTCCGCCGCCGCCGAGCTTTCCCCCGATGATGCCTCCATCCAGGCGGCGCTAGGCGGCCTGTGCTTCACGCTCGGTCAATACTCGCAAGCGCTGCATTCCTTTGAGCGTGCCGTCGAGCTCAAGCCGGGCGATACGCAGGCGCTGTATAGCGTGGCCAGCACCCTTTCCATGCTGGAGCGCTACACCGACGCGCTTGCGGTGATCGACCGTGCGCTCTCGCTTGCCCCCGAAGAGGAGGCGTTGCTGTTGCTCCGCGACGATGTGCTGCGCCGCTCCGCCGAAGCCGACGACACATCCACACCGTAAGGAACCCCAAGCTCGCATTCCGGCCGCCCACACCGGGCGGTCTTTTTTGCGCAAAATTTGGTCGAAGATTTGCACGAGAAAGAAGCTTTGGGTATTGACATCGATTTTATACGTTTGTATAATACGGATATACGGCTGTATAACACCGCGATCGCTCGGGGGAAAGAAATCGAATCATCCTAGAGAATCGTCTCAAAGAATCACCTAGGAGAGCCATTCGGAGAGCCATTCGGAGAGCCATTTCAAAGCGTCATTTCAGAAAGAGGGCCGTAAAGTGAAAAAACTTCCCGAGGCCGAATTCGCCGTCATGAATGCCATGTGGGCCTGTGAGCCGCCCATCACCAGCGCGCAGCTCATGCGCAAGGTGGGCAACGAAAAGGGCTGGAAGGCCCCGGCGCTCATCTCGCTGCTCAATCGGCTCATCGAGCGCGGCTTTGTATCCACCGAAAAAACGCAGAAGGAGCGCACCTACAACCCGTTGGTGGCGCGCGAGGACTACCTGCGCTTCGAAACCGAGGGCTTCGTGCAGCAGTACCACGGCGGCTCGCTCACCAGCCTGATGGCCTCGCTGGTAGAGGCCGACGCGCTGACCGAAGCACAGCTGCAAGAGCTCGTGCAGTGGGCCCAGCAAAGGGGGAAGTGACATGAGGAGCTTCGATCCCACCGGCTTCCTGCTGGCGCTGCTGAGCGTATCGGTTAGCGTCTCCCTGCTGCTGGCTGTGCTCTCGCTGGGCCGGAAGGGCCTGCTGGCCCGCTACCCTGCTCGCACGCTCTATGCGCTGACGCTGCTGTTGACTGCGTTGCTGCTCTTCCCTTGGAGACCCGCCCTCGTTTGGCCGAAGGTGCCGCTGCCCGCCGCCCCCGCGCAAATGGCCATACTCCCCGCCGAAGGCGCATCGGCCCCGGAAACGCCCGCAACCCAAGCGATCGCTCCAGACCAAGCGGCCGCCAACCCCGCCGCCCCGAATGATGCCGCCGCCCTGAATAAAGCCGCCGCCCCGAATAAAGCCGCCGCATCCACTGCTCTCTTAGAGAATGCTTCCGCAGAAAACGCTTCCGCGCAAGCCTCCCCCTCCGTGCTCACCCAAGCCGCCGCGCTCCTGCGCCACCGTTGGGCCGCCTTCCCGTTCGCTGCGGCGCTCTTT
Organism: Eubacteriales bacterium; assembly: GCA_031553615.1. Taxonomy (GTDB): domain Bacteria; phylum Bacillota; class Clostridia; order Christensenellales; family Aristaeellaceae; genus WQXF01. The sequence goes on along the minus strand of JAVBLJ010000027.1, from coordinate 50,863 downwards.
GCGCTGTGGGCGGCGGGCGCGCTGGGCGTGCTCGCGTTCCAGGCGGTGCGGCACGTGCGCTTCCTTCGGCTCGTTCGGCGGTGGCGCACCCCTGTGCCGCCGGAGGTGCAGCGCATTCTGGCCGAGCAAGCCGAAGCGCTGCGCGTCCTCCCGCCGCCCGCATTCATCGCGCCCTGCGTGCAATCCCCCACGCTGGTGGGGCTGCTGCGCCCCATGCTGCTGCTGCCCCCCACCGGATACAATCCACAGCAGCTGGGCCTGATGCTCACCCACGAGCTGATCCACCGAAAGCACGGGCACCTGTGGGGCAAGGCGCTGGCCTGCCTGGCTGCGGCGATGCACTGGTTCAATCCGCTGATGCCCCGGCTGCTGCGCGACCTGGGTTCCCTTTGCGAAATGACCTGCGACGAGGCCGTGCTGGCCCGCAGCGATGCGGAAAACCAAGCCGCCTACGTCGATACGATTCTCACCGCGGCACTGCTCGCGCGCACCGCCCACACGCGGCTGTGCTCATCCATCTGCTCATCATTCAATGGAGGAACAAATAATGGAGGAACAAACCAAATGAAACAACTCAAACAGCGCCTTGCGCTGATGACCCCCTTCCAACCGCGCCGGACAGGGGCCGGCCTGATCGCCCTTATCCTCCTCCTGGCGCTGCTCACCGGCAGCGTGCTGGCGGGCGAGGCGGCTTCCACCTTCACCCTGCAAGAAAACAAGCGGATGCACCCCGCCTCCTGGTACATGGGCCAGCCGTTCTACGATCTGGTCATGTCCCTGCAAACGCCCGACTGGGAGGAGCTCTCCCCGGCAGCGTTCGTGGAGCGCCTGCGTCCGGAGCAGCCACAGATCGCCTCCATTCTGGATACGCACCAGCCGGAAAACCGCTTCATGCGGCATCTGCAATACAGCATGGTGGAGGCGCGCAACCTGGGCAGCGACGGCCACTACCAGCTTCAGCAGACGGCATTCATGTACGCGGAGACCAATAGCAACGTTTACTGCGATTACAGGCTGCATTGGAGCTACCCCACACGCACCGACATCACGGTGGGCGAGCGCAACCGCCTGCTCGACACCGCGCAGTTCCGCGCGGCGCAAGCGGTGCATGCCGTGCCCCTGGACGACGTGCGGAATGCTGGCGACGGGCTGCGGGAGACCCTGGCAAAGATCGCCGAGGAACTAAGCGGAGATGCGCTGCGCATTTGGTTCACCAGCCCGGTTCTTCAAACGGATATCTGGGAGGCGGAACCCTGCAGCGCGGAACAGCAAGCGCTGCTCGACCGGGTGCTGCCCACCGGGTACCAAGAGCTAACGATAACCCAATTCGAAGCGCTGCTGCAGAAGGAACAGGAGGCGATTGGAGCGATCGATTGGCGTGATGCGAATATCCAACCATACGAATCCGCTTTGGTCATGAACTCTGGAAAAGGCGAGCATTCCGAATACCTTTGTGCTTTCAATCTCGATACTTCCCTCATGCCCGCATCAGCGAAGCGCGGCTCGGTCATCTGCAGCTACCAGTTCAAGTGGGAGTGCCCGGAACCGGATATCCTGACAATCGGCACGCTGCAGGAATCGACGCAGCAGCTGTACCGGCGCATACGCAATGCTGCGGACGAAGTGCTATGGTCCGCCCCCGATTGGGAGACCTGCGACCGAATGCTAAAGGAAGCCTTGCCTGCCATCGCGCAGGAGGAGAGCACCGCCGCGCTCCAGCTCACGGTATCCGACGTCTCCCTGGAGCTTTGGCCCATGATCACCGAGGAATATGCGCGCAGCTCGCCGCAAAATGCGCTCAATGCCTTCATCAACGCCATGAACTGCGAGGATACCGAATCCATGTCGCTTTTCTGCCCGCCCATCGCCATCCACCCGAAAAACTCGGATGCGCTCACCGCGCGCAAGGATTTGCTCTATTCCCTGGCGGAAACGCACCTGCTCGATTGGGAGATAAGCGAGACTTCGCAACGCACTGATGCGGAAGATAGCGCCGAGGTTCACCTGAAATACCTTTTGCCCAGCAATCCGCTTAACACGCAGGATGCGCAGCCCGATTGGAAGACGCGCATCGTGGCGCTGCAAAAGCTCGAAGGCGCTTGGTACGTGCTACCAGAATCGTTCGGATCGCTTCGGTAATACGCAGCAAAACGCCCCGCTGAGGATCGGTTCCGCGTGGAACCGCCGCAGCGGGGCGTTTCTATGCTCTTCATGCTTTAGGCTCTTCATGCTTTCAGGCTCCTCGGCGCTTACCGTGTTCTTCGCATCGCCTTACTTCGCGATGAACGTCATCCATTCGCACTCCAGCCGCCCATTGTACAGCCTGCGCTTGCGGTCGGCCTTGCGCCCCATGCACCGCTCGAAGCCGGGATGCGCGGAGAGCGCCCCCATGCTCCAGCCCGGATGGCGGCGCAGCAGCAGCGAAAGCTCGCGGTATAGCTTCTCAGCGCCCGCCCGGTCGCCCAGCCTCTCGCCGTAGGGCGGATTGCTCAGGAACACGCCGCGCTCGCCCTCCGCCTTCAGCTCGGCTACGTCGCAGCGGCGCAGCGCGATCCGGCCCTCCAGCCCAGCCTGCTTCACATGGCGGGCCGCCAGCTCCAGCGCGCCGGGATCGATATCGCTGCCCGATATGCCCTCGACCGCATCGGGATTGAAGCGTTCTTCGGCTTGGCGGCGCAGCTCCGGGAATCCCGCCGGATCAAGGAAGCCCCAGCGCTCGCATGCGAAGGCGCGGGTGAGCCCGGGCGCGCGGTTCGCGGCCTGCATCGCCGCCTCGATGAGCAGCGTACCCGTGCCGCAGGTGGGATCGTGCAGCGGACGCCCCGGTCGCCACGGCGAAAGGGTCACCAGCGCGGCGGCCAACGTCTCGCGCAGCGGCGCTTCGCCATTCCAGGTGCGGTAGCCGCGCCGGTTGAGCGCCACCCCGCTGGAATCCAGCGTCACAGTGGCACGCGTGCCGTGCAGCGCGACCTCCACCGCGTATTCCTCGCCGGTCTCCTGAAACCAAGCCGCCTTGTGGCTGGCCTTCAGCTTTTCTACAATGGCTTTCTTGGTGATGGATTGGCAATCGCTCACGCTCATCAGCTGCGCGCGCACGCACTTGCCGCGCACCGGGAAGGCTCCGTCCTTCGGTATCCAATCGGCCCAGGGCAGCGCGCGTACGCCCTCGAAAAGCTGCTCGAAGCTGGCCGCCTCGAACGATCCGCAGACCAGCAGCACCCGATCCGCGCAGCGCAGCCACAGATTGGCGCGGAACGCATCCTCGGCCGTCGCAAAAAAGCGCGCGCCGCCGTTATCGGCTTTCACATCCGACAGGCCCAGCGCGCGCAACTCCTGTGCCACCACGCCCTCCAGCCCAAAGGCTGCCGTGGCTACCCACTCAAATTGCTTTGCGTTCATCGGTAATCGGTTCATCCTTGCTCGCGCCGCGCGCTGGCTCTCCCAAATCGCGGGGCGCATTAATTTGGTGATCCGTCTTAACCCAGATGTGCTGATTGCGGTGCTTGAAGAAGCCAATCACCTGCGAAACCAAGCACACCGGATACAGCATAACATAGGAGGCTATCACCAGAAAGATCGTGGAAAACCGCGGCCGCTCCTGGTTATCAAGGTAATCGGCAGTAAAAAACAAACCAAACAGCGAGTAGAGGAAGGGCAACGCGAACAGCACGCTCTGCAGCGTATTGAAATCCTCCAGGCCGAAGATGCGCAGCGGCTGAAACTGCTGCATGAACGCGGTGACCAGCAGGGCCAGCACCGAGAGCGGGATCTGCACCGACATGGGCCTGGAGAACATGTAGCAATAGCTGGAGATGAGCTCCTTGAGCGATAACTTGCCGCGCAGGAAGGCGCGCAGCAGCGGCATCGCGCCGCGCAGCGACACATACCAATGCCCCTGGCTCCAGCGGATGCGCTGCTTGAACACGGTGGAGGCGCGGGTGGGCTTCTCATCGTACGTTTTAGCAAAATGATTCCACAATATCCTGCCGCCGCGCTCGGTGAACATCACCTGCATCTCCATGTCCTCGGTGAGCGAATTGGCCTGCCATCCGCCAATCTCTTGCAACGCCTTCATGGAGAACGCCAGGCCGGTGCCACCGATGGAGGCGTTGGCCTTCATGCGGTACTTGGCAAGCTGAAAAAAGCGGTTGCTGATCGTGTAGGAATGGTAGTAGAAAAACGCGACCAAGCCCGCCTTGTTTTTGCAGCCCAAGTAGCCCTGGATAGCGGCGGGGCGGCCTTCGTCGATGAACTGGCTGTTGAGCTCGGCAAAAAATTCCGCGTTAACGACGTTGTCGGCATCGATGATGACCAGCATGTCGTACTGCTCGTAAAATTCCGGGTGAAGCTCCAACACCTTCTTGATCGCATGCGGCTTGCCCACCGGCTCCCCCGGCGCGCTGTAGGTATCGAATACCCGCGCCCCCTGCTCCTCCGCGCGCTCGTGTGTACGATCCTTGCAGTTATCGGCAATCACGCAAACGTCGATCAATTCACGCGGGTAGCGCGTGTTCTGCACAGAGCGCACCACGTCCTGGATCACGACCTCTTCGTTGCAAGCGGGAATTAAAACCAAAAAACGGGCCTCCGGGGCATGGTCGGCGTACTTGCGTACCTTGCCAAAGCCCCAGAAGCTTACAATCAGATAGTAGAAAAAGGAAAGCACCATCCAGATGTCCACCAAAATTAGCAGCACGGACAGCACAGTAGAAAGCACTTCGAGAAAAACCAAACTGTTCACTTACCTTTTTCTTTGTTTTGCGCCATGTTTCATCGCTTTGCCACAATGGCGCATCGCCCTTCGACAATCCGATGGTTACACACAGTCACACTCACGTATCATAGCAGAAACAACCGCGTCTGTAAATGCAAACCTGCAGGAATCATTGCCGGATTTATCTGGCGCTTTGATTTGCTCCGCCACCCGTGGTATAATGTCGAAAATGCGATCATTTTGAAAATGTCCGATTGATGACCGTCTGCCCAATTGGGAGCCCAAGACTGGGCGCATAAAAGAGACCCCGACAAATGAAAATGAGGTGAAAACTTGCTCCAATACCGACGTTGGCCTGCGCGGCTGGTTGCGCTCCTTTGTACCGTATGTATGGCCCTTTCCGCCGCCCAAGGCGCGCTTGCGGAGGAACCCGTATCTGTCGACCAGGGTCCGCTCCTGCGCGTGTTGCTCACGCGTGTGCAAGCCCCGCAGCTCACCATCGCGCTGGACGGCAGCTATTCGATGGAGCCGGGCGGCCTCACCTTCCAGCGCGGCAGCAAGCTGGTGATCGTCTGCGCAGAGGAGGGCTTGGTGCTCTATTACGAGGGCATGGCCATGCGCGCAAGCAGCATCGCACTGCGGCGACATGCGCTCGATCCCGCCGCCGCCCAGGAAAACGGCCTGCGCTTCAACGGCGAAATGAGCATCTACTCGGGCGATTTGACGCTCACCGCCTCGGAGGGCACGGTGCGCCCGGTGCTTGCGGTGCCCATGGAGGTGTACCTGCTGGGCGTAGTGCCCTACGAGATGAGCGATTCCTTCCCGTTGGAAGCGCTCAAGGCGCAGGCCGTGACGGCGCGCACTTACGCGCAGCGCAAGGTCGGTGCTTCGGGCGATTATGACGTGGTGGATAACACCAACGACCAGGCCTACAAGGGCGCAAACGCCAGCCATCAGCGCGCGGCACAGGCCATCCTCGAAACGGTCGGCCTCTGCGGCTACGTGGGCAAGGATTTGGCGCGCTGCTACTATTCCGCCAGCAACGGCGGGCAAACCGAGCTGATGCAGAACGTGTGGCCCGATGGCGGCAAGGAGCTCTTTACCGTGCAGGATGACCCGTACGATCTGCAAAACCCGCGCAGCGTAGTCAAACGCGCACTACTGCCCACCTCCTGGCCCAAGCCGGGCGAGGATTCGGCGATGGATGCGCTGACCGAACGCATCAAGCTGGAGCTGAGCGAGCCCTTGGCGGCGCTGGGCTACGATAGCGACGTGAACTACATCCGTGTGTCCGGCATCGAAAAGGCCGAAGTGCACACCCCCCAATTCAAGGAACCTTCGCGCCAAATGACGCGGATCAAGCTTTGGGTGAAGGCCGACGCGCGTCGGGAAATCATCGAAATCACGCCGCTGCCTACCGACACGCCCAAGCCCACCCCCACCGCCGATCCTGCGCTAGATACGCCCGAACCCGCAGCGCCCACGCCGGTGGAAGTGCCGCTGCCCAAGTGGACGGCAGTGAGTGCGGTACCCCAATCCATCGAGATCGATCTGCCCCTGTTCCCCGACATCGAGCAGGCGTTTGGCCTCTCCATCAACGGCAACGACAACGAGCTGATCACCGTAAGCGAGCAGTCCGACGGATTCTGGCTGGAAGCGCGGCGGTTTGGCCACGGCGTGGGCATGAGCCAGCGCGGCGCGGAATGGATGGCCGCCACCGAGCAATGGACATTCGAGCAAATACTGAAATTCTACTATCCCAAAATCGAGCTGCGGGTCGCCAAGCACGCCGAGCAGGCCACGCTGCCGCCGCCCGTCCAAGCCGAATTCCTGATCACGCCCGGCCCACCCGCCACCCCTACCCCGCGCCCAACGCTCATGCCGCTCACCGCCGTGCCCCAGGAAGGGCAATGGGTCGGCACGGTCATCGGCATCGCCGAGGATTCGTGGCTCAACGTGCGCACCGAGCCCTCCACCAACGGCAAGGTGCGAACCACCCTCTACCTAGCGCAGCCCCTGCTGGTGCTCGAGGAGCTCGAAGGCGGCTGGCTGCATGTCCAGATCGATACGCTCGAAGGGTACGTGATGTCCCAATTCGTGCAGCGCGACGGGCCGTAAGCGACGACGATACGATTTTTACGAAGGTTTTTGCGAAAGTTTTTGCGAAGGTTTTTGCGAAGGTTTTTTACGAAGCGAACCGCAACCCAAGCCGGGCTGCGGTTCGTTTTTTGGTGTAACATCCCCAGTATTAGTCCGGCAGCTGGTTTTTCGCGGTATCGTATTCGCGCAAATCGGTGGGCGCGCTCTTGCGCTGCAAAAGCAGGTTGACGACGCGGCGCGCGATGGTGAACAGCACCGCGAACAGCGGCACGCCGATCAGCATGCCCACGATGCCCATCAAGCCGCCGAAGAGCAGGATGGCGAACACCACCCACAGCGGGGGGAGCCCCACGTTGGAACCCACGATGCGCGGGTTGAGAATGTTGCCATCGACTTGCTGCATGATGAGTATAAACACTAGGAACCCCAGCGCGTGCCAGGGGTTGCTCGATAGCTGCAGCAGCACGCCGATAGCGCCGCCAATGAACGGCCCAAAGAACGGGATCATGTTGGAAAGCGCCACCACCACCCCGGTCAGCACCGCATACTGCCAGCCAAATATGGTCATCGTCAGGATGCAGATTATGCCCACAATGCTGGCATCGAGCGCCGCCCCGGCCAGATAGCTGCTGAATATGCGGTACGAATCCCGCGCGATCACGCCGATCTCGCCGTTCGCTCGCTCGGGCAGCACGGCGCGCATTACCTTGTGAACCTGCGCAATCAGCCGCTCGTGGCTGCTGAGTATGTAGATGGAGATGATGATGCCCAAGCCCCAATTGCTCAGGCTGGAGGCCAGACCGGTTAGCCCCGAAAACGCGCCGCTGACCAGCGAACCCAGCCAGGTGCCTACATTGGAAAGCATGCCCTCCACGCTGGTGGTCGCCTGGGTGAGCAGTTGCCGCAGTATCTGGTCGGCATTGCCATCGTGCTGCAGACCATCGACCCAGGTGGATAGACGCGCATACAACTGCGGCACGTCGCGCACCAGCAGCGAGATTTGCCGAATCAAATCCTGCAGGCTGGCGATAAGCTGCGGCAGCACCAGCAGCAGCAGCGCGGCCAGCACCACGAACACCACCAGGTAGGTCAGCGCCAGGGCCAGCCCGCGGCGCAGGCCGGGTTTGAGCTTGCCGTGCGCCACCTTGGGCAGCAACTTTTCATCGAAAAGTCGCAACAGCGGGCTGAAAAGAAACGCCAGCACCAGGCCGTACACCACCGGCATCACGTACCCAAATAGGCTGCCGACCCAGCCCACCACTGCCCCCAGATTGATCCACAGACTCGCAAACACGATGCTGGCCGCAATCACCAGAAAAGCATAGATCGCAATGCTGCTCCGCTGCGGCGTACGTTCAAACTTCACGCGCGCTCCTCCTTGCGATAGAATGGCTCCCGTATCCCTTAGTATACACGAGCCTCCCCCAAATTGAAACGTGCGATCCGCCTTTTTCTGCCTTTTTCATCGGTTTCTAATTCTATTCCTCGTTAGATACCGGGCAATAGATCGCGGAAGATTTTTGCGAACAGCTAGGAGCCTGAGGGAGGCGTAGCCGACAGCTACGCTGACTGAAGCGCGACAACGCCGATCGGAAATAGATCCGCTGGATTGTGGCAAAACGTAGTTGGAATTGGTATAAAGTGCACATTCTTGCACGCTCGAACGAATCCGGCGTGAATAACGAAAACGGCCCTCCGCTCATAGCATATTAGGAAAGGAGGTGGAAACCATGGAACAAACGACGGTGGCACAGCAAAACTCGTGCGGAGCACCGGCGTGGCTATCGCTGCTGCTGGGCATCCTGCTGGGTGCCGTGGCGGGCGTGCTGCTCTACTTTGGCTTGATACCCGATGTGCAGCCCGTGCTGATCGCCTTTGCCGTATTCGCGCTGTTCGTGATCTTGCTGATCATCCTGCTGATGTCGCAGGGCGGCGGCGTGTACTGCCTACGCAAGTACGTGCCCTGGGTGATCGTGGCCGCACTGGCGCTGCTCTCCTTGGCGCTGTTCGCGCTAGGCGTGCTCTTTGCGCCGGGTAGCATTCTGCTGGCGCTGTTCTTTGCCGTGATCTCGACATTCTATTTCATGGCGGTGTTCGGCATTCTGTTTGTCGTGCTCTGCCTGCTGAACTATATCCACTAATGATAGGTACTCCGTCGATTAACAATCCATCGCTATGCAATCCATGACAAGGCGGAGAAACCGCCGCTCTTTCTCATCGCGATAACCAGACCTACGGAAGGGCCCGGCCCGGCACAGCGCAGCAGCCGCAATGGCAGACGCGCCGGAGCGGATGCAGGGTTAACCGGAGCCGGGCCCTTTCCGGTGGTTGGGGAGCGCTACGCTCGCTACATAGTATGTGTTTCGTTGCCCTCCGCCGCAATCGCCCTGCGGGAGATTTCGGGAAGCCGCTCGGAACCGGCGGGCAGTGCCCGCGAACCCTTGGGCGAGAGGACGGGCTGCATCTCCACCATGTACCGCCAGAATTTCTTGGGCATAAACTGCTGCCGCAGCTTGGGATTGATGCGTTGCTTGATGGCTATGGTGTTGTAGAACATGCGCCAGAGCGCCTGATACTGCGCCTCTTTGGCGGTCGGCGCGGGCAGGCGCATGGTTTCCGAGGAGATGATCGCCCATTCGCGCATGTCCCACACCCCGGCCAGCCCACGCCTGCAATCGTGAATGATGAAGGGCTGTTGCCCGAACCGATCGGCGAAATGGGGCATCACCATCAGCAGCACGTCGTGCTCCGGCTCCATTTCCGCAAAGAAAACGCCCCCCTCCAGCTCGGCAAAGCGCAAGAATTGCAGGTAGCGGTGCGCCTCCCAATCCACCTGACGCAGCAGGGTGTTCATCGCCTGCACCTGCGGCTCGGCCAGTCGCTGATCGATGCGCGGCCCCACGGCGAAGCCCAGCCGCACGTACGCCAGCGTGATGGAAGCCGCCCGCGGGTCGGCGCTGAGCGAAGCGGTCTGCACGCGCCAGTATGCCTCGGGGCCAATGCGGTTAAGAATGCCCTGCTGCACGCGGGCGGCGCGTTCCGGGTCCGAAACGATGTCTCGCACCTGCGCATCCAGCGCCAATTGCACGGCCTCGCCCGCCGCAATGGCAAAGGGGTCCTCCTTGCGCTCGTAGGCCGCGAATATGCAGCAGAGCAGCCCGTCGAGGCTGCCATCGTAGCGGTAGCACACCCCGGCCTCCGCGCCGCCCAGGGCGACCGGCGGAACGCTGGGCTCGGCCAAGCCCTCGTGAAGCCGCGCCCCCGGTTCGCGTTCTTTGGCAGGGATCGGGGCGGAAAGCGTACGACCGTTCATGCGCCACCTCGCGCAAACTCGTTCATGGGTTCGGAGGGAATGGGTGCAGTGGAAAGCAGCGAAAGGGCGGGCAGATCGTTTTCAAAGCCCAAATTCTGCATGGAGAGCTGTTGCATGGCGCGGTCGCCAAAGAGGGAGGGCGCAACGCGGCAATCCCGTGCCAGGCAATGGTACACGCTCTCCTGGCTCAAGCGCAGCCCGGCCATGAACTTGCCCTGGCAGGTGAGGAAATACTGCGCGCGTTTGAGCACCACACCCAGCTTTTTGAGCACGTCGAACGTGAGCAGCGCGGTGCGGCGCGCCTCCACGATGCGCATCGCGCTGGTGGGGCCGATGCCGGGAACGCGCAGCAACTGCAGGTACTCCGCCCGCTGTGCATCCATGGGGAAGAGCTGCGGATGGCGCAGCGCCCACAGGCATTTCGGATCAAGCCGCGCGTCGAGCCAGGGCGCGCTGGAATCGAGCAGCTCATTCGCATCGAAGCCGTATTGGCGCAGCAGGAAATCCGCCTGATACAACCGGTGCTCCCGCAGCAGCGGCGCGGCCACCTCGGGCAAAAAGCGCGAATCTCCTACGGGAATATAGGCCGAGAAGAACACGCGGCGCAGGCGGTAGCGCTTGTACAGCCCCTGCGAAAGCTGCAGGATTTGCAGATCGCTCTCCGGTGAAGCGCCCACGATCATCTGGGTGCTCTGCCCGGCGGGGGCAAAGTGCCGCGCATGGCGGTAAACCATCAGCTCGTGGTTGCGCTGCTCCAGCGTGCCCGCGATCTGCGCCATCGGGGCCAGTATGGCAGCCTTACTTTTTTCCGGAGCCAGCGAGGTGAGCGATACCTCGCTGGGCAGCTCGATATTCACGCTCACCCGATCCACCAACGCGCCCAACTGCTCCACCAGCGCAGGCGCGGTGCCTGGGATGGCCTTGGCGTGGATGTACCCGCGAAAGCCGTGCACCTGCCTTAGCCGGGCGATGGCGCGCACCATGCGTTCGGTGGTGGCGTCCGGGGAACCCACGATGCCCGAGGAGAGGAAAAGCCCCTCGATGTAGTTGCGGCGATAGAACGAAATGGTCAGGTCGGCCAGCTCCTCGGGCGTGAGGGTGGCGCGCTCCACATCGGAGGAGCAGCGGCAGGCGCAATACTTGCAGTCGTTCACGCACGAATTGCTCATCAGGATTTTGAGCAGCGATATGCAGCGGCCATCGGCGGAAAAGCTGTGGCAGATGCCGCCCGCGATGGAGTTGCCCAGCGCGCCGGGCGCGCCCTTGCGGTCGACCCCGCTGGAAGTGCAGGCTACGTCGAACTTGGCCGCGCCGGTCAGTATGCGAAGCTTGTCCATCAATTCCATGCCGCTCACCTCGTTGCGCCGCAGGCTACCATGCGTGCTTTGCTTGATGCGCACAGTATAGCACAGCCCGAACAATAAAGCAAACATTTGTTCTTGAGAATATTTGTTCTTAGGAATGTATGTTCCCAAGAATATACATTCAATTCGAAAAAACAAGAATATACATTCAAAAAAAACCGCCCCTTCGGGACGGCTCAATGAATATCGCTCCTCAACGTTGGGTCTCTAACCCCAGCACAAAGTCACAGGACACCTCGTAAAGCTGACACAGGGCAATTAGGTAATCGATCGGCAGCGGGCGCTTGCCCAACTCATACTGCGAGTACGTCGTCTGCGCGACGCCCAGCAGCTTTGCAACATGCGCCTGACTCCAATCCCGATCTTCACGCAACCCTCGCAAACGTTCCTGATATGTCACGCGCTCTCACCTCGAGCGCATTGTATCGTAACTCACCCCGAAGTATTGCTTTTCAACTCGCACCGAGTTATAATGCAGTTGCTCTCAATTCAGCCGCTTCTTACCGCCCTGCCACCAGCACCATCAGCAGCACGCCCAGCGCCAGCGCAACGCAGCTCACCGCAATCATCGTGCGGCGCTGCTTGGGCTCGGCATCGCGGCGCGTCAGCGCAAATGCCAGCGTCGCCAGCGAAAGCAGCGGCAGCGGCAGCATCACCCAAATCAACCAGTTCACACGCAATCCCTCCCCTGCGTCCCTCAGAATCGATTCATACCTCCCGGCAAAAGCGCTCGCAGATTTGCCAGACCTCAGCCACAGTATCCGCCAATGCATCCGCCTCGGCGAGGCGCGAGCGCTCCCCCGCGCCGTAGGTGACGGCCAGCGTCACGGCCCCGGCCTTGAGGCCCGCGGCCACGTCGGTCTCCCGGTCGCCCACCATCAGGGTACGCGGCTGGCCGTGGGCTTCCATCCATTCCCGTACACGCTCCGCCTTGGTTACCTCGGGCGTAAAGGCGGCGCGCTCGGCGAAATATCCCGCAATCCCGCAGCCCTCGATCGCGTACCGCAGGTAGCGCGCCTGCCCATTGGTGAGCACGCACAGCACCGCCTGCCCATGCAGCGCAGCAAGCATTTCGGCCACACCGGGATAGAGCTGCGCCATCACAGGCACCAGCCGCTCCTCGGCCAGCGTCATCGCGCGCAAAAACTCCTCCACGCGGTCGCCCACACCGAGCACCTCCGCCGCCTCGGGCAGGGTGGGGCCGTTGAGCGAAGCGAGCAGCTCCCGCGAAACCGGCGGCAATCCCATGGCTTCCAGCCCATGCACGTAGCACTGGATCGACATCTCATGGCTATCCAGCAAGGTGCCGTCCAGATCGAACACGATCATGGGTTGGACGGCATGCGGATGCAGCCCCTGCTGCCAGGCGGTCACATCCTGCCGCCCAGGCAGCGCGCCCCCCGCCCATTCACCGCCCTGGGTCTCGGCCTGCTTTCTCTGGCGCTCCGTCAAGCCGCCAACTCCTCTCCAACGCTCTTTAGGAGGGGCCACAAAACCGTGACCCGCCCATCTCTAGCGCCCGATGCGCTCCACGCCGCCCATGTAGGGGCGCAGCACCTCGGGCACGGTCACGCTTCCGTCCTCGTTCTGATAGTTTTCGAGAATGGCGGCCACGGTGCGGCCCACCGCCACGCCCGATCCATTGAGGGTGTGCGCAATCTGCGCCTTGTCCTTGGCGTTGTCGCGATAGCGAATCGCCGCCCGGCGCGCCTGGAAATCCCAGCAGTTCGAGCAGCTCGAAATCTCCACGTAGCGGCCATAGCTGGGCATCCACACCTCGATATCATAGGTCTTGCCCGCGCTGAAGCCCATGTCCCCGGCGCACAGCAGCACCACCCGGTGCGGGAGGCCAAGCAGCTGCAGCACATGCTCGGCATCGCGCGTCATGGCCTCAAGCTCGTCGGCGCTTTGTTCGGGCTTGGTGATTTTGACCATCTCGACCTTGTTGAACTGGTGTTGGCGAATCAGCCCGCGGGTGTCGCGGCCTGCCGAACCGGCCTCGGCACGGAAGCAAGCACTGTACGCGCAGTGGCGGATGGGCAGCTCGCCACCTTCGAGGATCATGTCGCGGTACATGTTGGTCACCGGCACCTCGGCGGTGGGAATGAGGTAGTAGTCGGTAGGCGCGGCGCGGAACATATCCTCCTCAAACTTGGGCAACTGGCCGGTGCCGATCATGGCCGCGCGGTTGACCATGTAGGGAGGCAACACCTCGGTGTATCCCCGCGATGCATGCGTATCCATAAAGAAATTGATGATCGCGCGCTCCAGCCGTGCGCCCAGTCCGCGGTAGAACGTGAAGCGCGCGCCGGTCACCTTGGCCGCGGTCTCAAAATCGAGCACGCCCAAGTCGGTACCGATATCCCAGTGGGGCTTGGGCTCCCAGGCAAACGCACGCGGATCGCCCCAGCGGCGCTGCTCCACGTTGCTGCGCTCGTCCTCGCCCTCGGGCACCTCGGGTAGGGGGATGTTGGGCACAGTCAGCAGAAAAGCCTCCATCTGCTCATCGACGGCGGCGATGTCGGCATCCAACTCGGCGATGCGCTCCCCCACCTCGCGCATAGCGTCCATGATGGGCTGAGTATCCTCGCCCGCGCGCTTCATGGCAGCAATGCGCTTGCTCTCCTCGTTGCGTTGGTTTTTGAGCTGCTCCACCTGCAGCAGCAACTCGCGGCGTTTCTCATCTTGCGCCAGGAAGTCGGCCAGCGCCACCGGCTTGTGGCGGCGCGCCATGGCGTCGATCAGTTCCTGCGGGTTTTGGCGAATGCGTCTGATGTCCAGCATGGGGATTCCTCCTCGTGTTTCATTTTGATGGGGATCGGGAACGGCGCTCCAAAACAGAAAACGCCCCTGTCAACAGACAGGGACGGAGCGATCCGCGTTGCCACCCTGCTTGGACGCAATGCGCCCCAGCTCAATCGCGCTCTATCGGGCGCACCCGCCGACTCATCGCCGGTCGCTCCGGGCTGGAAACTCACGCATCGCCGCGCTGCCTCGCACCCAACGGCAGCTCTCTGAACCGGACAGACGCGGAGTGATCCCTTCATCGCAACCAAAAAACAATCAAAAAGCAACCAAAGACTTTTATTGCAAAAGGGCTTTCCCACAAAGGGCTCCTCTGCAAACAATGTCTTTCACCAGCTGATATATTATACCCCGTCGCGCCCGATCCTGCAAGGTGTCCTGCAAAATTTTGATGGTGCTTGGATCGCGCTTCGGTTTTCCGGCCCATAGTTCCCGGAAAAACCGCAAAGGTCGCGCATCGTGCAACACCCTCCACGCCCTGATTATGAAATTTATTTAAGATTCTACACCATTCGGCAAGAAGCGATGTGTTCCGACGAAAACTGTCAAGCAGAATCTCTTGACAAAGCCGTAATAGTTGCTATGATGGAAGCATAGAAGCAAACGTTCTACCACAACATATAGATAAAAGAAGGAGCTATACATGCCATATATTCCGTTAAAGCAAAGAATCACCATCGTGCGGAACCGCACCGAGCAACTATTTAGCACCAAGCAGCTCGAGCGCTCGCTGGCCGCCAGTCAACGCTTGGATCGCCTGATTTTCCACGTGCTACAAATACGCAACGGCCGGTTTTGTTGCAATGCCGGCTGCCCAAAGCGCAGAATGCTGACCGCCCGTCGCGAACACCGCATGCGCACCCGAGCGCAGGTGGCGAGTTAACCCCTCAAGCCTTCATCAAAAAGCGCTTCCGAAAGGGAGCGTTTTTCGTACCGCCGCAACCTTTGACAACCCGTGCGAGGCATAGTACAATACCTCATCGGGAAACATTAGCAGGCTGGCTCTTTCGCGCAACGGTGCGAGAGGCTTTGGCTTGCCAAATACCATAGGTTCCATCGTGTACAAGCCGTGATTGCATGGCATGATCGGATGACACGAATTGGATGAAAAGGGGCGAAAGTATGGGCATCATCCCCTCCAGAAACCTGCCGGATCAGCGGCGCGAGCAGGGCGACATCGTGTACTTCGACCGGGGCGTGCGCCAGGGAGCGGATGGCCGCTCCTATCAGCGCTTCGCGATACAGACCCACTTTGTGCAGCGGCGCGAATCGCAGATCGCGCTGGTGGAGCGCTACGTGATGCCGCTCTATCAGCCCGGCGATTCGGTGGCTTTCGGCGCGAAGGTGATGGCGATGTGCACCGATTCGGTGCGCGAGCGCAAGGACGTGCACCCAGGCTTCTGGGCCAAGCGGCTTTGGCGCTTCGCGGGCATCAACCACACCGGCGTGGGCATGCACGAGCCGCACAAGCTGCAGCTGGTAATCGACCTGTGCGGCCTGCCCCGCGTGCTCACCGCGGCGGCGGTCTCGGCGGTGACGCGGCCCTTTGGCGTGCGCGGCCTGTTTTACAAAATTTGCGGCCAGGGTGTAGGCGGCATCGACGGCTTCTACTACCGCTCCTCATTCGATCTGTATCACGAGTTGGCGCTTATCAACCCCGATCACCCCAACGAGCTCTGCGACGATATCGAGCAGGCGCTGCGCATCCCGGTGGTGCTGATGGACGCAAACGACATCGAACAAAACCAGCTGGGCAAATCCAAGGGGTTCCCGCTGACCGATGCGCAGATCCAGGATGCACTGGGCGACAATCCCTTCGGCCAGGGCGACGAACTCACGCCGCTCATACTTATCCGCCCGGTCTAATACGATTCCTCGTGCGATTTCTGGTGATAGATCGCGAAAGACTTTTTCGAATGGCTAGGAGCCTGAGAAAGGCGTAGCCAGCAGCTGCGCTGACCGAAGCGCGACAACGCCATTCGGGAAAAGATTCGCGAGAGTGCTAAGAAATCGTGCGAGGAGTAGTATAATGCACTGGTGCGGGGAGGTGTGACATGGCTCGATCTGGCGGATGCCTGGGGCGCACGCTGCGCAGGCTGTTTCGTTTGCTGCCACTTCTGCTGATACTGTACGCATTCGTGGAACCTTACTGGCTCAGCATGGAGCAGCGCACGCTCACGTATACCCAACTTCCCTCGGCCTTCGATGGGCTCCGCATCGCTTTTGTAAGCGACATTCATGTGGGGCCCTTTTACTCTCGCCAGCGGCTCGATGATCTGGTGGCGCGCATCGACGCGTGGCATCCGGACATGATCCTGCTGGGTGGCGATTACGCTGTGGATTCGGAGGGGGCAGTGGATTTCTTCGCCTCGCAGCCCGGCTTTTCCGCGCCGCTGGGCGTGTACGCGGTGCCCGGCAATCACGATCGGGTGATGCCGGAAACCAACCTACCGCGCATGCTGCAGGCCATGCGCGAGGCGGGCGTGACCCCGTTGTGCAATGCGGTGGAGCCGGTGCGCATCGATGGGCAAACCCTGTACCTGGCCGGGGTGGACGATTACGCGGTGGGCCATCCGGATATCGCCGAGGTTGCGGCCTCGTGCCGCGCGCAGGATTTCACGCTGTTTCTGCTGCACAACCCCGATGGCGTGCCCGAGGCGCTTTCCGCCCGCGATTCGAACGGCGCAAAGCATTGGGCTGATCTCATCCTGTGCGGACACACCCACGGCGGACAGGTCACCCTATTCGGCCTGCGCGCGCTCAAGGATATCAACTGGCAGACCGGCGAACGCTACCGCACCGGCTGGCGACACGAGCAGGATACGGATATCCTGATCTCCAACGGCATAGGCACCTCGTTTTTGCCCATGCGTTTCTTTGCGCGCCCGCAGCTCCATTTTCTAACATTGCGCCGCGCGCCGTAACCCAGCAAACCTCAAATTTCACGTTTTTCCCTTCCATCAATTGCAAAAAATCGCAGCCATGTGTTATGATACATAAGAATACGGAACGATATTTGGAGCCATTAATGAAAAAAAGCGCACTCATTCGTTGCCTCGTGTGTTGCGTCCTCCTGTGCCTGCTCTGCGGAAACACCGCACGGGCGGACGAGGAAGAGCACCGCGACATCACCGCCAAATGCCGGTTCGAGGTCGGCCCCCTAACCGATCGGGTCGCCGTGTTGACCGATGGCAACCCGCAGACCGCCTGGACCAACGACAAATCCAGCAATCAATACCTGCAGGTATACAAGCCGCGCGGCGTAGCTACCCTGAGCATCCTCTGGGAAGTATTGCCGCGCAGCCTCTCGTTACGCCATGGCGTAGATGGGCAGTTCACCGTGCTCAAATACTATGAAGAAGCCGATATGCCCCGCGAAACCATACTGCTGCCCGAAGAAGCCGGGGTGTATTACCTGTGCGGCTCCGGCGGGCTCAACATCGCCGAGGTACGCGTGCACACCGGCGACATGCGCGAGAGCTTCTTCCCCGCCCATGGCTACGCACCCGGGCCCACCGCCGAATGGTCCGCATCGGTCTACCGCCGTCCGTTGCGGCGCAGCGACAACGGCCAGCAGGCCTGGGACATGAAGGAAACCCTCATCGCGCTGGGTTACCCCATCGAAAAGCAAGATCGCAGGTTCACCGAGGATGCCTATATGGCGCTGGTCGCCTTCCAAAGCGCGTGCGGTCTGTATACCTCCGGCGTGCTGGACATCGCCACGCTGCAGGCCCTGAAGGACCCGCCCCCGCAGGCTGCCTACCGCACGCCCGCCGTCGCGGCGCTGCTGCCGCGCACCTCCAGCGAGCTGGTGAAGTATGCACGCAGCAAGGTGGGGCTTGGCTACGTGTATGGCGCGGCAGGGGCGATATGCACGCCTTCTTTCCGCGCGGGCATGAAGGATCTCTACCCTCAATATAAGGATTTGATCAGCAACTTCGCCTACGTCTGGGATGGCATGGAGGTATACGACTGCATCGGCCTGTTCAAGGCGTTCCTGGTCGCCTCCAATGGCGAGGTTCCCAAGACTTGGCTCACCAACGTAAACGGCGCGGTCAACCGGTGGCTGACCAAGCCCGAACCCCTCGCCACCATGCCCAACGAGCCCGGCATCGTGTTGCTGCAGCAAAACGCCACCAACTCCGCGTTCATGCACGTGGGCTTGTATGTGGGCGATGGATTGAGCGTGCATGCGCGGGGCCACCGCTACGGCGTGGTCGTGGATCAAATGCCGCAGTTGTGGACGCACTGGTCCCGACCCATCTGGCTGGAATACGATACGCCCGCAGAGCCCCAGGTAGAGTGGCCCCCCTTCATGGGGGAGGGCGAACGCGCCTTGGTCGATACCAGCAGCGGCAACGCGCTCAACCTCTACCGCCGTCCCTTCGAGGCGCGCAAGTATTTCACCGGGGTGCGCATCCCCAATTACAGCGAGGTGACCATCCAGGGTATCCCCATCAACGCACCCTATTGGCGCATCGTAACCGTGCCCGATTCCAACGGACTCATGCGCACCGGCTATGTGTACGCCAAGGATCTAACCGTGCTCGACGCGCCGAAGCTTCCCGATCAGTAGGAAGCGCGGCGCGTTTTTTTGCATGTATCTGCCGCTCGATGGATTGGGCCTACACTGCCCTCCCCTCCCGTGATTCTTGGGCTGCGCATCCCCTATAAGCGCATAGGCTGGAAGGTCGCACTTTCCGTCGGCATATGTTATAGTGGTGTATACCGTCCAAAACGGTTCCAAACACTCCGCACTGCCTAATACTGGTAATCTATACAGGAGTAGCATAAATACCCATACTGAAAGGAAGTGGTGGATTGTCCGTACTGCTCAGGAAATTCAAAGAGGTGCTGTTTTCGGTATTGCCCATCACCTGCATCGTGCTGCTATTGCACTTCACCGTCGCCCCCATCGGCACCGCGCCGCTGATCCGCTTCGTGATCGGCACGCTGTTCGTGGTGCTGGGGCTTACGGTGTTTCTCTTTGGCGCGGAGATCGGCATTGGCCCCATCGGCAACCTGATGGGCGACCACATCACCAAGAGCGGCAAGATCGCCATCGTGGCCTTGGCCGGCCTGGTGCTGGGGTTCTTTATCTCGGTGGCCGAGCCCGATTTGCACGTGCTTGCGGGCCAGGTGGATGCGGTAACCGGTGGCTCCGTTCCCCGGATGTCCATTGTACTGGTGGTGTCGCTGGGCATCGCGCTCATGATGACGCTGGGTCTGCTGCGCATCGTGTTCAACGTGCCGCTCTATAAGCTGCTGGCGGGCCTCTACCTGCTAATCGCGCTGCTCTCGCTGTTTGCTACTCCGGAATTCTTGGCCATATCCTTCGATGCTTCGGGCGCTACCACCGGCGCGATGACGGTACCCTTCATATTGTCGCTGGGCGTGGGCGTATCGCACCTCAAGCGCGACAGCAAAGCCTCCGAGAAGGATAGCTTCGGCCTGGTGGCCATCACCTCCACGGGGGCGATCCTCGGTCTGCTGCTCATGAGCCTCTTCACCAAGCCGGGCAGCCTCTCGGGCAGCATGCCCCACGAAAGCGCAAGCGACGCGGTATTCGCCCCCTTCCTGCACAACCTGCCCACCGTGGCAGGGGAGGTTGCGCTGGCCGTACTGCCGCTGCTGGCGGTATTCCTGTTTGCCAATGCGGTGCGCTTCAAGCTGAAGAAGCATCCCTTCAAGAAGATTCTAAAGGGCCTGCTGTACACCTACCTGGGGCTGACTCTTTTCATGCTGGGGGTCAATACCGGCTTCATGAGCGTGGGCTCCCTGGTAGGTCACGGCTTAGCCTCCACCGGCCCAAACTGGCTGGTGATAGGGGTCGGCGTGGTGCTGGGCCTGGTCACCATACTGGCCGAACCGGCGGTGTACGTGCTCACCCACCAGATCGAGGCGGTCACCAGCGGGTACGTGCGGCGCAAGCTGGTGCTGGCCGCGCTCTCGCTGGGTGTGGGCTGTGCTGTGGGGCTCTCGATGGTGCGCATCCTGGTACCCTCGCTCCGGCTCTGGCATTACCTGCTGCCCGGTTACGTGCTGGCGATCGGGCTTTCGTTCGTGGTGCCCAAGCTGTTTGTGGGCATGGCGTTCGACTCGGGCGGCGTGGCTTCGGGCCCCATGACGGCCACCTTCATCCTGGCCTTCGCCCATGGCGTGGCCGAGGCCATCGACGGCGCGGACGTTCTGGTGGATGGATTCGGCATGATCGCCATGGTCGCCATGATGCCGATCATCGCGCTGCAAATCCTGGGTCTCATCTACAAAATACGCTCGGCGAAAGGAGGCGTGGAACATCGTGGAAATCCTTAACCGGTCACTGCACATGCTTTGCGCCATTGTAAACTTCGGCATGGGCAGCCGCACGCTCAAGGAAGCCCGCCTGCACGGCGCGAGGGGGGGCACGGTGCTGCTGGGCTCGGGCACGGCGCACAGCCGATTGCTCGAGCTGCTCGACCTGTGCGATGTGCGCAAGGAAATCGTGCTGATCCTTTGCGAGGAAGCCACCGCACGCACCGTCGAGGCCGCGTGGAACAAGCTTTTTGCCTTCCACAAGCCGCACCATGGCATCGCCTATTCAAAGCCGATCGCCTGCTTCATGGGCAGCGGCCACTACGCGTTCAATGAGCGCACAGAAAGCGAGGCGGAAACACATATGCCCTACCGCTCTATCACCCTCATCGCCGACAAGGGCCGCGCCGAGCTGGCCATGGAGGCCGCCAACCAAGCCGGGGCCAAGGGCGGCACCATCATCAATGCACGCGGCGCAGGCATTCACGAAACACAGCACCTGTTTGCCATGGACATCGAACCCGAAAAGGAAATCCTGATCATCCTGGCGGAAGCGGATGCCACTGAGCCCATCGTGACCGCGATCCGTGAAAAGCTAGAACTGGAGCAACCAGGCAACGGCGTGATGTACGTGGAACGCGTCGAGAGCGTGCACGGCATGCACCGCTAAGCCCTGCTTCGGCTCGTTCGGCTCTATTCGCCCTGCTCGCGCAAAAACTCCTTGACCCGCATCGCGGCCTTGTACAGCTCGTTGCGGCGCTCTCCCCCGTCGCGCAGCGCGGCTTCCGCATCGCGCAGGGTCTCGCCCCCGGCCAGCATGCGCTCCAGCAAACGCGCTTCCAGCGAAATCTCCGGCGTGGCGGAAGGCGGCGAGGGCAGCGTGGCCTCATGGAAATCCAGCACGACGCAATACTCGCCCTTGTGCGCGTTGGGGTTGGCGCGCAGCGCGGCCAGCACGTCAGGCACCGGGCCACGCAGCGCCGTCTCGTAAAGCTTGGTCAAATCGCAGCACACGCAGGCGCGGGTTCCGGGCAGGGTCTCCGCCACGGTCTCCAGCAGCGCCTGGACGCGGTGCGGCGATTCGTGCAACACAGCTACCGGTACGC
This sequence comes from Eubacteriales bacterium, assembly GCA_031553615.1. Taxonomy (GTDB): domain Bacteria; phylum Bacillota; class Clostridia; order Christensenellales; family Aristaeellaceae; genus WQXF01. The sequence continues at coordinate 29,167 of JAVBLJ010000027.1, read as the reverse complement.
CGCCCCGCGCGATCTGCAGCAGCTTTTCACGTAGCGGCCCCGCCGAGCGCGGCAGAAATCCATAAAACGCGAACTCGCGCGTATCAAAACCCGATATCGAGAGCGCGGAGGCCATGGCGGTAGGCCCAGGCACGGCCACCACCTCGATGCCCGCGGCGGCGCAGGCCTCCACCAATAGATAGCCCGGATCGGAGATGCAGGGCGTGCCCGCATCGGTGACCAGCGCCACCGAAAGCTCCTCCGCCTGCATGCGCGCCACCAGCTCTCCGGCGCGGAAAGCCTCATTGTGCTGGTGGTTGGAGATCGTCGGCGTGGCAATGCCAAAATGGGTAAGCAGCTTGCGCGTCACCCGCGTATCCTCGGCGGCGATCAGCGCGCAATCGCGAAGCATCTGCACGGCGCGCGACGACATGTCGCCCAAATTCCCAATGGGCGTGGCCACTACGTAGAGCTTAGGCATGGCAAGCTCCCTTCAAAAAAGCGAAAGGCAGCACTGCCCCTCGCAGATTCCCCCGAAGGTTTCCAAGGGGCGACCGGAAAGCCCCTGGGTCGTGCCGCAGCACGAAACACCCCCGCTCTCCGCCCTTTCTATTCGGGCACCCGCAGCTTCTCAAACACCCGCAGCTTCGCGCTCCGCGACCGCGGATTCCCGGCGGATTCCTCGGCCGAAGCCGCCGCCCCGCCCCCCAGCGCGCGCCCCAAGGAAACGCGCCCGCAGGTGCAAATCGGGGCCTTGGGCGGGCAAACGCAGGGATTCTGCATGCGCCGGAACGTGTGCTTCACGATGCGATCCTCCAGCGAGTGAAAGGTGATTACGCACAAACGCCCGCCCGGCACGAGCAACCCCGCAAAATCGTCGAGGGCGCGCTCCAGCGGTTCCAGCTCATCGTTGACGGCGATGCGCAGCGCCATGAAGCTGCGGCGCGCGGGATGCCCGCCCTCCCGCATGCGCACCTTTTTCGGTATGGCCGCATCGATAGCGCGCACCAGATCGCCGGTGGTGCACAGCGGCGAAACCTTGCGGTGCTCCACGATGATTTGCGCGATGCGCGCCGCCCAGTTTTCCTCACCGTACTCGCGCAATATGCGGGTCAGTGTGCGCTCATCGTAGGTGTTGACGATGTCGGCCGCGGTAAGCGCCTGACGGCGATCCATGCGCATATCTAGCGGCGCATCGCGCTCGCCCTCCTCCCCCAGGTGGAAAGAAAATCCGCGCTCCGAGGTATCGAGCTGATGGGAGGACACGCCCAAATCCAGCAGCGCGCCGTCGATGCGCTCCACCCCCCGCTCAGCCAGCAGCGCGCGCACATCGTGGAAATTTCCGCGCAGCGCCGAAAAGCCCGGATATTCCGAAAGCCGCGCCGAAGCCGCCTCGATGGCCGCCTCGTCGCGGTCGATGCCATAGAGCCTACCGCCGGGTGCAATGTGCTGCAGAATGGCTTGGCTGTGCCCGCCGCCGCCCAGCGTGCCATCGACGTATACGCCGCCGGGCCGGGGCTCCAGCCCCTCCAGCACTTCGTTTAGCAGCACCGGGATGTGTTCGAATGCCGTCCCGTTATTGTCCATCGCTCGTGTCCCCTTCGGCTCTCGAATCCTCCGGCGCAAGGCGCGCGGCGGTCAGCAGCGCGCGCAGCTCGCCAACCAAGTACAGCGAGCCCGCCGCGATCACCATGCCCTCCGGCGTAGCCGCGCGGCAAGCCTGCGCAAACGCCGAGGCCACATCCCCGCAGGGCAGGGCCTCCACGCCCCGCTCGGCCAGCTTCCCGGCGAGCTGCTCCGGCGGTATCGCGCGGCGGTCGTGCGGGGCAACAATGAATGCGCGCGGAGCCAGTCCGCTCAACGCATCAAGCATATTTTCGGAAAGCTTTTCACTCAGCATGCCGCACAGCAGCACGCGCGCCGGGGTCTCCGCACCATTCGCAGCCTCCGCATGATTCACAGCCTCCCCGACGTTCGCGGGCAGGCTGCGCACAAACTCGGCCAGCGCCAGCGCACCGTGTGCATTGTGCGCGCCATCGAGCAGCACACCGGGGCGATCCCCCTTGCGAGGAAACCACTCCAACCGCCCCGGCCAGCGCACACCGGATAGTCCGGCGACCACTGCCTCATCCGGAATCGGTAGGCCAATCTCGCGCAGGCGGGCAATCACTGCCAGCGCGGTGGCCGCGTTGCGCAGCTGGTGTGCGCCCGGCAATCGTAGCCAAACCTGTTCCAGCGTCCAATCGCCGTACGCGAAGGCCGCGCGCTGGGCCGAGAGCCTTAGCGACGCATCGAAGGGCAGCGGAGTCAGCTCATCGCCCGTCAGCGGGTAAAGCGGCGTACCCAGCTCAGCAGCGCGCGCGGCGAACACCTCCCCGATCTCGGGCACGGACTGCGCGGCGATCACCACCGGCACACCGGGCTTGATGATGCCCGCCTTCTCGGCGGCGATGGCGGTCAGCGTGTCGCCCAGCAGCGCTTGATGATCCAGCCCAATGGCCGTGATGGCGCAGACCAGCGGAGTAAGCACGTTGGTGGGGTCGAGCCGTCCGCCCAGCCCCACCTCGATCACGCATACATCGACATCGGCCTGCGCGAAGGCCAAGAACGCCATGGCGGTGCCCATCTCGAAGGGCGTCGCCCACACGTCCTCGGCGTGCAACGCCTCCACGGCGGCGTGCACCAGCGCAAATGCGGCCAGGAACGCCGCATCGCCGAGGGGCTCGCCATCCAAGCGTATGCGCTCCGTATAGTGCTGTAAAAAAGGCGAGGTGTACAGGCCCACGCGGTACCCGGCGGCGCGCAGCATGGCGTCGATGCAGGCGCAAGTGGAGCCCTTTCCGTTGGTGCCTGCCACGTGCACAGCGCGAAGCGCGCGCTCCGGATTGCCCAGCCGCGCGCACAGCCGCACCATGTTGCTTAGCCCATTCTTGCCCCGGTGATCGCGTGCGGCATGGATGTAATCCACGGCGCGATCCACCGTCCAAGGCGATGAAACAGCTTCTTTGTTCATATCGATCCAATTCCCGCCCATCAGCGCTTCGCTTCCCCAAAGAATATCCACTCGAAAGATACCTAGCTTCGAAGGATATCTCCCTTCGAAGGATATCTCTCCTCGAAGGATATCTCTCCTCGAAGGGCTTCTCTCCTCGAAGGGTATCTCTCCTCGAAGGATATCTCCCTTCGAAGGACTTGCCCCGAAGGTTTCCAAAGGGCGATCGGAAAGCCCTTTGGTCGTGCGTGAGCACGAAATGCCCCCCTCTTGAACCCCTGTTTAGAGGAGGTGTTTCGCCTTCACAGGCGACTCAAGGGCTTTCCGGTCGCCCTTGAGAATCCTTCGGGGGGTCACCCTCCATGCATCGTTACAGATTGGCCAGCGCAGCCGCCCTCGCCTCCAGCGTGGCCAACATGGCCCGATTGGCTTCGAGCTTGGCGCGCTCGGCCTCCACCAGCTGCGCGGGGGCCTTGTCGGTGAAGCCGGGGTTGCTGAGCTTGCCCTCGGCACGCGTGATCTCCTGGCGCATGTTTTCGCATTCCTTGTTCAGGCGCGCGGTCTCCTTCTCCACGTCCACCAAGTCACCGAGCGGGATATAGAGCTCAGCGGCAGGGCACACGGCAGAGACCATATTCCCGCCCTCGGGCGCGGCTTCGAGCACGGTTAGCTCGCTCACCCAGGCCAAGCGCTGGAAGAGCGGCGCGGCCTCGGCCAGGGTCTCGGCCCAACCGGCCTGCGGCAGCGCGAGCAGCGCGGCTCGCTTGCCCACCGGCACCTTCATCTCGGCCCGCAGGTTGCGCACCGCGCGGATGGCATCGAGTATGCCGTCCATGTGCGCGGCATCAGTTTCAAAATCGTAGGCCGGATCGGCCACCGGCCAATCGGAGAGCATGATGGTTCCCCTGGCCGCGATCTCTTCACCCGGCAGCGCGCGGTACACCGCATCGGTGATGAACGGCATAATGGGATGCAGCAGCTTGAGCAGACCCGTCAGCACGTGCAGCAGGGTGGCGCGGGCCGCGCGCTTGGCGGTCTCATCCTCGCCCATGAGGCGGGATTTGGCCAGCTCGATGTACCAATCGCAGAACTCGCTCCAGGCGAAATCGTAGATTTTCTGCGCCGCCAAGCCCAGATCGTACTCTTCCAAATGGGCGGTGATCTCGCGCACCGCGCCCTGGTAGCGGGTGAGAATCCAGCGGTCGGCCAGCGCCAGCTCTGCCGCAACGGGCAGGCTCTCCGCTCCATCGAGGTTCATGCGCACGAAGCGGGAGGCGTTCCAAATCTTGTTGGCAAAGTTGCGGGCCGCCTCCACCTTCTCGGTGGAGAAGCGCATGTCGTTGCCCGGGGATACGCCCATGGTGAGCGAGAAGCGCAACGCGTCCGCGCCGTACTGATCGATGATCTCCAGCGGGTCCACGCCGTTGCCCAGCGATTTGGACATCTTGCGGCCCTGGGCATCGCGCACCAGTCCGTGGATCAGCACGGTGTGGAACGGGGTTTCGCCCATCTGCTCCACGCCAGAGAAGATCATGCGCGCCACCCAGAAAAAGATGATATCATAACCGGTTACCAGCACGCTGGTAGGGTAGAAGTAGCGCAGATCGGCGGTATCGTCGGGCCAGCCCAGCGTGGAGAAGGGCCAGAGCGCCGAGGAGAACCAGGTATCGAGCACATCCTCATCCTGGCGCACCCCGGAGCCGCACTTGGGGCAGGCAGCGGGCGCGGTCTTGCTCACGATGGTCTCGCCGCAAGCGTCGCAGTAGTAAGCTGGGATGCGATGCCCCCACCAAAGCTGGCGCGAGATGCACCAATCGCGGATGTTCTCCATCCAGTTAAAGTAGGTTTTGTCGAAGCGCTCGGGCACAAACTGGGTCTTGCCTTCGCGCACCACCTGCATGGCCGGTTCGGCCAGGGGCTTCATTTTTACAAACCATTGGCGGGACACCAGCGGTTCCACCGTGGTATGGCAGCGGTAGCAGGTGCCCACGTTGTGGCTGTAGTCGGTGATCTTCACCAGCGCGCCGCAGGCCTTGAGCTCCTCCACCACCTGCGCGCGGCATTTCTTGGCCGCCAGCCCGGCGAAGCGCCCCGCTTCGGCGTTCATCACGCCCGCATCGTCCATCACACGCAGCACTTCGAGGTTGTGCCGCTGCGCGATCTCAAAATCGTTGGGATCGTGCGCCGGGGTCATCTTCACCGCGCCGGTGCCAAACTCCATGTCCACATAATCGTCGGCCACCACGGGAATCTCGCGGCCCACCAGCGGCAGAATCACCTTCTTGCCCACCAGGTGCACATAGCGCGGATCCTTGGGGTTCACCGCCACGCCGGTATCACCCAGCATGGTCTCGGGGCGCGTCGTCGCCACCACCACGTCGCCCTCCGGCCCCGAATAGCGGATGTGCCAGAGGTTGGTGGCCTGCTCCTCGTATTCCACCTCGGCATCGCTGATGGCAGTCTTGCACACCGGGCACCAATTGATGATGCGGTCGCCCCGGTAAATCAGGCCCTTCTCATACAGGCGGGTGAACACCTCGGTCACGGCCTTGGAGCAACCTTCGTCCATGGTAAAGCGCTCCCGGGACCAATCGCATGAGGAGCCCATGCGGCGCAGCTGTTGCACGATGCGGCCGCCGTACTGCTCCTTCCAAGCCCAGGCGCGCTCGAGGAAGGCTTCGCGACCGATGTCCTCCTTCTTAATGCCCTCCTCGGCCATCTTTTCGATGATCTTAACCTCGGTGGCAATGGAGGCATGATCGGTACCGGGCAGCCACAGCGCCGCTTCGCCGCGCATGCGGTGGAAGCGGATGAGGATATCCTGCATGGTGTTGTCCATGGCGTGACCCATGTGGAGCTGGCCGGTGATGTTGGGCGGCGGGATCACGATGGTAAAGGGCTTCTTCGCCGGATCGGCCTCGGCGCGGAAGGCTCCGCGGCTTTCCCAATCCTGGTAGAGCATTTCTTCGATGGCTTGCGGCGCGTAGGTTTTTTCCATTTCCGCCTGGGCGGATTCGGTCTGCGCGGAGTTTTCGGTGGTCATAGAGTTTCTCCTTCCGGATGGTAAAGTTTTTGGGTGTAATGTTTATGGATACCAAGGGTTTTAGGATTTTGACAAGGCCCTTACTTGATGAGCAGGAGCACGCCGGAAAAGGCCAGCGCAACCCCCATGATGCGATAGAACAGCGCGCGCTCCGGCCGGTCGGGCGCGATGCGCTCGCACAGCCTGTTGGCGAAAAGGGCCATGATCACGCCGCCCAGCAGCGCCAGCACGCCCAGCCAATTGATGCGCAGCAGCGTGTTCAGCCACCGGTCCGAGGCCGTCCCCGCCTCCAACACCGCGACGCTTAGGCGAAGACTCGCCATGGGATCGCCTCCTTTTCCCCTTCCCGTTTTCGTTTATGCGCAGCCCGCAAACCGAGGCTGCCGCACAAAAAACCGCTCGCGTCCAAAGGACGGAGCGGCTCCGTGGTACCACCTTGCTTCGCGAAGAAAACTCTCCGCCTCAATTCGCTGTATCGGGCGAACCCGCGCAGACTACCGGAATCCTGCGATTCCCTTCGCCGTGCGCCCTCCGAAGCGACCTTCGCCTTCCATCTGCCCGGGGCGGCCTTGCAGCCGTGAGCCGCCCTCTCTTGCGGGGTGTCGGGGTACTCCTCTTCGTCCTTGGGGTTTATGATGTGGATATTATATGCGCGCGATGCGGGGATGTCAAGGAGTTCCCGCAATGCGCAGCCTTTCACCGGGCAAAGCGCCCGGAAAGGCGCTTCGAAACCGTCCGAAAAACCGTTTGGATAGGAAGCTCATCATACCCACCGCTTGGCACACATATTCTCCCCTATCATGCCAGATGGGGGGCTTATTCATGTATGGATTGGCGCTGGAGGGCGGAGGCGCGCGCGGGGCGGCGCACGTGGGCGTGTTGCGCGCATTGGAGGAGCATCACCTGTTGCCCGGCAGCATTGCTGGGAGCAGCTCGGGCGCTATGGTGTCGGCCGCGTACGCATGGCGCGGACGGGTGGCCGATGCGCAGGAGGCCATGGCGCAGTGCGCGCGCATGCAGCGCCACCTGCTGGACGCAAACCTCTGGGGCATCGCGCGCGGGTTATGGGAACTGGCCACCTTCAGCAATTTCCGGCTGGAAGGGGTGTTCAAGGGAAACCGGCTGCAGCGCTGGATGCATGAATTCACCGGGGGCGCGCTGATGAGCGAGGCCGCGCTGCCGCTGGTGATCCCCGCCGTGGATTTGATCAGCGGCCGGGCGGTGTACTTCGCCTCGTGCCCCGCTCCAGAGCGCGGCGCACAGGAGCGGCTGGTCGGGGCGGCGCAACGCGGGCAAGGGCTCAAGGAGGCGCCGTACAGCGCGCAGCGCAACGCCTGCGGCCCCACGGGCGGGCCGCCCCTTTGGGAACTGGGTGCGCGCATCGACGTGGCGGTTCGCGCCTCCACGGCAATACCGGTCGCGTTTGCGCCGTTGGATTATGGCACATATCAGCTGGTGGATGGCGGGCTGTTGGAAAACCTGCCGGTGCATGCGCTGCACGCGTTGGGCACATCCCATGTGCTGGGGGTGGCGCTGGAATCCCCCGGCAGCTGCGATCCGCCCGACGATGTACTGGGCATCGGCCTGCGCTCCATTCACGTGATGCAGGCGCGGCTGGGCGATGAGCAGGAGGCCGGGGCGCGCTTGGTGCTGCGCGTGCGCTTGCCCGCCGAAGGAGGGCTGTTCGATTTTTCGCGCATGGCGGAATACGAGCGCATCGGATACGAGACTGCTCTGGAAGCAATGCCGCGCATTCGGCGGGTGCTCGGCCCCTCCGCCTCCCTCTCGATGGGCGATTAGTCGACCATCGCGCCGGGCAGAGATGATGCTATATTTAAGGTTCAAATCCCCAAAAAAAGTCAATGAATGAGGCTTTTTTGGGTTTTTGTGCTATACTTCATTCTCCTTTTGCGTTATACTATATCAAAGCTCACAAAGGAGAAGCGATCTATGCGAAAAGATTATAGCGTCACATCCTTGGCAGGCGCGTTGATTTGGGCTGCCGCCGTCGTTTTACGTCACCTCTCGCTCCCCCAAACCGGGTTCATTCGTTTCATTTTGAACATCATGCCCAATTTTGGTGTCATCTGGCTAATCGTGGGTTTGACGATCACGTTCTGGCCTTACCTGTTCAAAAAGGAATTCCCCTCCAATCGTCTATATGCGCTGGTCGGCATTTCGCTGGCGTTGGTGCTCCTTTCCGAAATCGTCCACACCCTGCTGCTCAAGGCCCCGTTCGACGTGTGGGATATAGTGGCCAGCCTAGCCGCCGCATGCTGGATCGTGGTAAGCAGCCTCCTGGCCAATCGTAAAGTATCCGCGAAATAAGCGGAGGGGTATAGTATGAAAGAGATCGGTTTCCCGCAATTGATTCAAGAGGCGCGCAAGGTGCTTAAGTGGCGCGAGCTGACCGAAGACGCGAACGCGGGCGGTGTCGCCGCCGCAGTTCTTTCCGAGGGCGGCAACGTTTATGTCGGCGTGTGCATCGACATGTCTTGCGGCATCGGTTTCTGCGCCGAGCACGCGGCCATTTCGGCCATGATCACCGCAGGTGAGCAGCATATCCGCAAGATCGTCTCGGTCTGGGCCAACGGCGTGCTCCCCCCCTGCGGGCGTTGCCGCGAGTTCATAAGCCAAGTGGACGATCGCAACATGGATACGCAGGTCATGGTTGCCGAAAACAAGGTGGTGACCCTGCGCGAGCTGATCCCCTACGATTGGCGCGCACCTCTGCCCCCGATCGCCGAATCGGGCGCCAAGAAAAAAGGCAATGCGCCCGCCAAAAAGCCGCAGGCCAAGGCATCCGGCAAAACCCCTTCGGAAGCCGATGCGTTTGATTCCGATGGCTTCGATGAGGACGTGATGGCACAAAGCGCGATGGATGGGGACGAGTACGACGACGAGTCCGAGGATTCCGATGTGTTTGAAAAGGACCCCGACGCGATGCCCATCGAGAAGATGGACACCTTTTTCACCGCGCGCGTGGAGGATTATGATCGGCATATGCTCGACGACGTGCCCGGCTGTGCCGAAGGATACAAGCGCATGGCCAAGCTGCTGCCTGCCGGCATCGATACGCTGCTCGACCTGGGCTGCGGCACCGGGCTGGAACTCGATGAAATCTTTCAGTTGCACCCGGGCGTGCGGGTAACGGGCATCGACCTGACCCAAGCCATGCTCGATAAGCTGCAGGAAAAGCACGGCGACAAGGATTTGGAGCTGATCACCAGCAACTACTTCGAGCACGCTTTTGGCAAAACGCGGTTCGATGCGGCGGTATCGTTTCAATCGCTGCACCATTTTGCGCCCGAAGCCAAGGCCGAGCTCTACCAAAAGCTGTTCGCCGCGCTCAAGGCGCACGGCTGCTACATCGAGTGCGATTACATGGTGGCCGATCAGCGCGAGGCCGATCGGCTGGCCGCAAGAAACCGCGAACTGCGCGAGCGCCAAGGCATCCATGCCGATGAGAACTACCATTTCGATACGCCCTGCACCGTGGCGACGCAGATTCGCCTGCTGCGCGAGGCGGGCTTCCAATCCGTCGAGATGGCTTGGCGGCAGGAGAACACTACCCTGTTGATAGCCAAAAAAATGGAGTTTTAGCCCCATCCCTACCCCATAAACGAGGGACGCCGACCGTCATGGTCAGCGTCCCTTTGCGTATCGGCGAATACCGGCAGCATTTGCAAGTAGCAGCGAATACCAACTTGCATTAGCGTGTATCAACGTGTATCAACGTGTATCAGCTGCATCGGCTGTGACCATGGCATACAGCCTGTATCCGCCGCTCAGATTGTAGCAATCAAAGCCCTGGGCGCGCAGTATACAGCAGGCCATGTAGCTGCGCAGCCCGCTGTGGCAGTACACGTACAGCTTCTTCGATGAATCCAGCTCGCCCACACGTCGGCGGAGCTCATCGAGCGGAATGTGCATCGCACCCTCCATGTGCCCGCGCCCATGCTCGGCGGGGGTGCGCGCATCCAGCAGCTGCGCATGTGGATCGGCCTGCACTGCGGGCACGTCGTGCCAGTGGAACAGCTTGATCCGGCCCGCCAGCACGTTGCCGATCACGAATCCAGCCATGTTCACCGGATCCTTGGCCGAGGAGTAAGGCGGCGCATAGCAAAGCTCCAATCGCTCCAGGTCGGCTGCCGTCGCGCCCAGGCGGATGGCGGTGGCCAGCACATCGCAGCGCTTGTCCGCCCCCTCGCCGCCCACGATCTGCGCACCCAGTATCCTGCCCGTATCCCGGGCAAACACCAACTTGATACAAAGATCGCGCGCGCCCGGGTAGTAAGTAGCGTGGTTGGCGGAGAAGGTGAAGGATTTCTCGCAATCGATCCCCTGGCGGTGGGCGGCGCGCTCGTTTAATCCGGTGAACGCGATGGTGAGGCCGAACGCGCGCAGGATCGCCGAGCCCTGGGTACCCGAATACTCGCTGGGAATGCCGCAGATGTTGTCGGCTGCGATGCGCCCCTGCTTGTTGGCCGGACCGGCCAGCGGCACATGCCCCGGCTCCCCGCTCACGAAATCCGTCACCTCCACCGCATCGCCCACCGCGTAGATGGCGGGATCGGAGGTGCGCATCGTGCGATCCACCGCGATGGCCCCGCGCGCATTGCAGGCAAGCCCGGCGCGGACGGCCAGCGCACTCTCCGGGCGCACGCCCACGGCCAGCACCACCAGCCCGGCGGGCAGGTCGCCCCGGTCAGTGCGCACCCGCAGCGCTTCCCCCTCGGGATCGATGCGCTCCACCGCCGTCCCCAGCAGCAGGCGGATCCCCTGCATGCGCAAATGCGCGTGCACCTGCGCGGCCATGTCGCCATCGAGCGGTGCGACCACCTGCGCGGTGCGCTCCACCACGGTGACGCTCAATCCGGCACGCACCAGGTTCTCGGCCATCTCCAGGCCAATCGCGCCGCCCCCCACCACCACGGCGGGCGCGCCTTCCGCCAAGCCCGCGATGCGCGCCTTGATGGCGTCCGCATCCGGGATGGCGCGCAGCGTGAACACGCCCGCCAGGTCGGCCCCCTCCGGATCCGCATACGAAAACGGCGGACGGATGGGCTCCGCACCCGGCGCGAGGATCAGGCGGTCGTAGGGCTCGGTGTACTCGGTCCCCTGCGCGCGAACCGTGACCGTCTTGGCGGCGCGGTCGATGGCGATCACCTCCGAGCCCACGCGCACGTCCACATTGAACCGCGTGCGAAAGCTCTGCGGCGTTTGCAGCAGGAGCGCCGAGCGCTGCTGTATCTCGCCGCCGATGTAGTAGGGCAGCCCGCAATTGGCAAAGGAGATGTGTTCGCCGCGCTCACAGAGCACGATCTCGGCCTCCTCATCCAGCCTGCGCAGCCGCGCCGCCGCCGAGGCGCCTCCCGCTACGCCGCCCACAATCACAATCTTCATGCAGCCAATCCTCCCAATCTTCCATTAGGATACTATGCCCCCATCATACTACGTTGAGAGGGGCGCGTCAAAGCCTGCCATTCGGTCCCTCTATCTCACCATCTACCTATTCCGTAGATTTTCCTTGACACAGCATTTCCGATGCGATACACTATCTACGAATTCGATAGATCGGAGGCTCCTGAATGAAGGAATCCTGGCGAAACCGCCTGCTGATCGCGGACGACGATACCGTGCGGCGCGGATACGATAGCGCACGGCGTTGCCTGTTTTGCGAAGCTCAACCGCCCAGCGACGCCGCCGCGCTTGAGCACCTGACGCAAGCCCATGGTTCGGTGCTCGAAGCGCTGCTGGCGCTGGATAAAGAATTGACCGGGCTGACCGACACGCAAAAATCGCTGATCCGCCAATGGCGCGGAGGCGTGAACGATGCCGCCATCGCCGCTGAGCGCGGGGTAAGCGTATCCACGCTGCGCAATCAACGGTTCGCGTTGCGCGAACGGGAGCGCGAGGCGCGGCTGCTGCTGGCCGTGCTCTCCCTGGCCGGTCTTAGCACGCTGCAAAAGCCGCTCAAGCCCAAGGCCGAGGACGGCATCGAGCAATTCTACCGCGAGGGCAAGCTGCTGCACATGCCCGCGCGCCTCGCCAAGCAATACGCGGTGATGCAGCGCTTCGCGGCCCTGTTTGAACTGGGGCGCGAGTACAGCGACCGCGAGCTCAAGGAGCTGGTCACGCCCATTTGGCCCGATCACGCGCTGGTGCGCCGCTTCCTGGTGGATACCGGCATGCTGCGCCGCACCAACGATGGCCGCACCTACTGGCGCGACGAACCCTGCACCCCGCTCGATGCCCCCGCCACCTATCCCCCCTCGACCGATTCTACCACCGACAAGGAGGCCTGACCCCAATGCCCATCGATCAAAATTCCAGCAAAAAGGCGGCGCAGAAAGCCGCCAAGCAAGCCTACAAAAGCGCCATCACCCCCATGGGGGTGTACCGCCTGCTCGATACCCGATCGGGCCGGAGCGTGATCTCCGCCGACCGCAACCTGCCCAGCGTGATGGGCCGATTCCGCTTCCTGATGAGCGGCGGCGGCGCGCAGCCCGGCGGGCCATTCAGCGACCCGGAGCTCTACCGGGATTACACCGATCACCCGGACGCGTTCACCTTTGAGGTGCTCGAAGCGGTGGAGATCGAAAAATGCGCCACCTATGAGGAGGCGGCCGATCAATTGGCCGCGCTGCTCAAGGCGGCGCAGGGGAAGTACGCGGATTGGCCGCAGTACGTGCAAAAGTAACCCGTCTGCGATAGCCGAAGCGACTTGGCGGGAAGGTTACAGCCCCTCCTCCGCCTGCATCCGCATCCATCGGCGCAGGCCTTCGACAGGCTCAATGTAGATTCCGGCAGGCCTGCTCTTATCGCCATCCACAATAGCCAGCGCGTAATCCACGCCACGCACGGTGATGCCCGCCCACTCGTCGTCCTTGGCGGAGCCAAGCTTTTCCGCCAGCTTCGCGAGGAGATCGGCAATCTCCTCGTCCGTGAAGAGCGGGTCCACCGCCTTGAGCGCGAGCGGCGCGATCCTTTCGAAAAGCGCTTTCGCTTCCTCGGGCTGCTGCGTCACCAGCTCGGGCGTAGTGCCGATGCAACAATGCAGCATGGTTTCGCGGTCGATCAGTATCCAGTGAACGCGAAGCTTGCCGTCCATGGCGATGGTCTCCTCACGGATCAGGTCATCGTCCGCCTCCATCTCCACCGTGGCCCAGGGGGCATCGAGTGCGATGCCCTCTTTTTCGAGCGCGGCGGTCAGCGCATCGAGCCATTGGGTTGGCGAGGGAATGCCCTCGCTCGCTTCGGCAAAGGCCGAGCCCAGTGCAGCACAGGCCAGCACCAAAACAATACATAGCGCAGCGATCTTCTTCCACATGATGAATCCCTCCATTTTCTTCCGCTGTTTTCCATTCCTGCAGCGATAGCAGGCAGGTGTGTACATCATACAAACGTATCAAGCCTGGAAAATCATCGCAATCGCGGCAATTTCGCTCTTCCTACGCCTCCCGCTTCATCCGCTCGGTCACCAGCTTCGCGGTGGGGGTGGCGGCCAGCCCGCCCTCGGCGGTTTCGCGCAGGGAGGCGTGCATCTTCTCGCCCACCTCGCGCATCGCATCAGCCACCTCGTCGGGGGGGATCGCGCTGCGCACCCCAGCCAGCGCCATGTCGGCGGCAGCCAGCGCAACCGAAGCCCCGGTGGCGTTGCGCTTCACGCACGGCACCTCCACCAGCCCCGCCACCGGATCGCAGACCAGACCCATCAGCCCCTTGAGCGCCAGCGCGCATGCGTGCACGGCGGCCTCCGCGCTCCCCGAGCGCAGGGAAACCAGCGCGGCTGCGGCCATACCGGCTGCACTGCCAATCTCGGCCTGACAGCCCCCCTCCGCACCCGAAATGCTGGCGCGTGAAGCGATCACCTGGCCGATGCCCGCAGCCACGTAGAGCGCATGCAGCATATCGGCCTCCGCTGTGGCGTTCAGATCGGCGTAGGGCAGCAGCACCGCAGGCAGCACGCCGCAGGCCCCGGCCGTGGGCGCGGCGACGATGCGGCGCATGCAGGCGTTGCATTCGCCCATCCGCAGCGCGGTGGCCATCACCTGCCCGAAGTAGGGTCCGCACAGCGATCCCCCTTGTTCAGCCCAGGCGGCCATGCGCGCGCCCTCCCCGCCCACCAGCCCGCTGGCGGAGCGATCCGCCGCGCGGTAGGCCTCGCGTGCCTCCCCCATGGCGCGGTACAGCGCCGCCATGCGCCCAAGGCTCTCGGCCTCATCGGTCTGCCGATCGTCCATATCGGAGCGCATCACCGCCTGCCAAAGCGGAATCTGCGCGCCCTCCACGTCGCGGAGCATCTGCGCAAAGGATGTGTAGGCCATGGAAACGCCTCCCTATACGATTCCTCGTATGATTTCCGGGGGATATCCCAGAAATCACACGAGGAGTTCTATTCGAATAAAAATACTGCGCTCACTCACATCCGCTCACGTACACCACTTTTTCCACCGCCTCCAGCCCGCGCAGCGCTTCCAGCATGCCGGTGTCCACGTCCTGATCGGTGGTAAGCACCATGATCGCTCGGCCTCCGCGCTGATCGCGGTACAGGTGCATGGACGCAATGTTGATCCGCTTTCGCGAAAGCAGCCCAGCCACCTCGGCCACCTGACCGGGGCGGTCGCGGTGATACACCAGCAGAGTGCGCCCCTCGCCCGCAAACGAGGCCTCCAGGCCATCCAGCCGGTCAACGCGAATGCGCCCGCCACCCAGCGATGCCGCCTCCATCTCCACCACGCCACCTTGTGCGCCCGCAAGCGTGATGCGCACACTATTGGGGTGCGCGCCGCGCAGCTGCACCGTGCCCAGGCGTACGGTCAGGCCGCTTTGCTCGGCCAAAGAGAAGCTATCCGGTATGCGCGGATCGTCGGGCCGCATGCCCAGCAACCCAGCCACCAGCGCACGATCGGTTCCGTGGCCCGCACCGGTGGCGGCAAACGAGCCGTGCAACAGGATATCGGCTCGCGTCGGCGTTTCGCCCAACAGCCGCCGGGCCATGCCGCCCATGCGCACCGCCCCCGCCGTATGCGAGCTGGAAGGGCCGACCATCACCGGCCCCAGTATGTCAAAAAGGTTCATCGCATCCCCCTGCCTCGCGCCCTGCGGCGCGCGGTTTCGCCCTTCGTTCGCAGGCTTGACCCAGGTCTACATCCAGGTTCATAGTGTATGCCCAAAATCACGGAATTGCAAGCGCGAACAGACCATGTTATACTAATAAAATCTGAAAGCAAAAGAATCGAAAAGGGATCGATAGAAGCTAAAGCAATGGAAAAGGAATGCATCATGAAAAAAAGGCCGGATTTAGATGCCATCGTGTTCGACCTGGGCCAGGTGCTGGTCACCTTCGATCCGCTGCGCTACCTCAAAACGCGCTTCCCGGAGCCGGTGGCCGAACGCATCAACAGCACGATCTATTCCTCGAAGCACTGGGCCGAGGTGGATCGCAGCGTGCTGACCATGGACGAGATCAAGGCGAGAATACTGCGCGACGCGCCCGACATGGCCGAGTGGTTCGATCCCGCGATCGCTGAATATTTTGGCGTGGTGCAGCCCATTCCCGAAAACGTAGCGCTGCTGCCCAAGCTGCGGGAGGCGGGCTACAAGCTCTACGTGCTTTCAAACTTTGGCGCCGAGTTCTTTGACGCCGCTTGTCAGCGCATTCCCTTCCTGAACGAATGTTTCGATGGGCTGCTGATTTCGGGCCAGGATCACCTGCTCAAGCCCAATGTGGCCATCTACCTGCTCCTGCTGCACCGGTACGGGCTGGATCCGGCGCGCACGGTATTCGTGGATGATCGGCAGGAGAATATCGACGGCGCGAAGACCGTGGGCATCCGGGGCATATGCTATTCTCGCCCCGAGCAGCTGCGGGAGCTTTGGCTGCCCGATGCCTAAACGCGATTCTCTCGGCAATTCTCATGCAATTCTCATGCAGCCCCAGTGAAAATCGCTGGTATTGCGCGCCCGCCTCTGATACTATGGATCATGGTTAATCGATAATGCAATACCGCGAATTTGCACAATAACGCGGCTTCGCGTAACTCAGGAGGCCCCCTCTTGAACAAACAGAACCGTAAGAAGCTGACAGGAATGCAGCTTTTCAACTTAATCTCGCTGCTGGTGACCGGCGGTTTGCTGCTGGGCGTCGTGGTCGGAAACAAGGGCGTGGACGGGCTCTTGAGCCGATGGGGCTCGCTCAACCCCAAGTGGATGATCGCGGCCATCGCCTGCATGCTGGGCTACTGGCTCTGCGAAGGCACTGCCCTGCATCTGCTCATCGGCTGCCTGTACCGCGGCGTACCCTTTCGTTCAAACATGCGCACCGCCATGATCGGCCAGCTTTACAGCGCATTGACCCCGTTTTCCAGCGGTGGCCAGCCCATCCAACTGCTCTACATGCAGCGCGATGGCCTCGACACCGGCGGCGGCGCTTCGGTGCTGACCATCAAATCGATCCTCTACCAGGTGGGTGTCATGCTAATGGCGCTGGTGCCGCTGGTCACCAGCTATCACTTCTTCCGCGAGAACGTGCCCGCCTTTGGTCTGTTGGCCATTCTTGGCTTCATTGTCAACCTGCTGGTGACCACGGGCATGCTGCTGCTGGCTCTCTCCCCGCGCGTGACGCGCAAGCTCTATCGCTTTATCCTCAAGATTCTGCATTTCTTCCATCTGGTGCGCGATGTGGATGCCTCCATGGCCAAGGCCGAAGCGCAGTTCGAGATTTACCACGCAAGCACCCTGCGGTACGAAAAAAAGCGCAGCAAGCTCTGGTGGTGTGTGGTGATCACGATCCTCCAGCTGCTGATGCTTTACCTGGTACCCTACGCGATCTACCGGGCCTTTGGCTACAACGAGCCGAGGGTGGCGCTCCATATCGTGGCTGCGGTGGCGTTCGTATCCATGGTCTCCGCGTTCATACCGCTCCCCGGCGGATCGGGCGGCGCGGAGGGCTCATTCCTGCTGTTCTTCGCACTGTTCATACCCCAATCCGATCTACTGCTGGCGCTGCTGCTCTGGCGCCTCGTCACCTACTATTCCAGCATGCTGGTCGGCTCGATCGTGGTTATGGTGACCCGCAAGCGGCAAAGGGCCGTCATCCGCCTCCCCAACGATTGACACCCGCCCGTGTAAGCTCACCAAAGCACGCCCGCCGGAACCCCTGCCGGTCGGCCAAAGGAAGGAACAACAATGCAGGGCACCACAATGCAGGGAACGACAACGCAGGCAAGCGCCGCGCCCCAAAGCACGGGCCAACACAAACGCCGATCATTCCGCCCTGCGCGCATCTTCGCGCTGCTGTGCGCTATGGCGGCGCTCCTTTTTCTGTGCTCCTGCAGCAACAACAGCCGACAATTGCCCAGGGTGCGCATGGTGGCCGAGCTGATGCCCAATGGCAGCCTGCGTATCACCGAAGAGGTTTCCTACAACCTGGGGCAAGGTGTCTACAGCATCTCCCACGCGCTGGAAGGATACCGTGCCTCCGACATCACCGACCTTTCGGCCACCGGACGCATGGCCGATGGGAATCGCGTCACCTTCGCGCAACACGATCAGGCCGCGCTGGGCGACAGCGCATCGCTGGTAGCCACGCCCACCGATGGTACCCATGTGCTGCTCACGCTCTACCATCCTTTCAGCGCCGCAAGCGGCGTTACCACCCTCACCTTCCGCTACACGCTACACAACATGGCCATCCGCTACACCGACGCGGGTACCTTCACCTGGGCTCCGTTGGGCGCACGCGGCTGGGACGTATCCATCGATGCGTGGTCGGCGCGGATCGTGATGCCCATGCGCGCCGATGCGCCGCCGGAAGTAACGCTGCTCGCCGCGCCTGCGAACGCCAAGCTGGATCAGTTCAGCGATGGCTTCCAGCTCTCCGCTTCCCAGGTAAAGGCGGGAGCTCACGCCAGCATTCGCGTGGATTTTGAGCCCTCTATTCTGTTGTATGTACCGGTGACGCAAGGCCAACCGCTGGATTCCATTCGCTCGGAGGATGCCGCGGAGGCGGGCCGCCGCGCCGCGCTGGGTTATGGCTGGCTGGGATTCTGCGCGCTGGCGCTCTGCGCGTTCGTGCTTTGGATTCGTCTGCGCGTGGATCGCGACCCCGCCCTGCTTCCAGAAAGGATGCGCCAAGGCCAACTGCTGGGCGTCACTGCGCCCGCCGAGCTCTCCACGCTGGTGCAGCAGGTGGGCAGCGTGGGCCACCGCGACGTGATCGCCATGCTGCTGCACCTGATCCACCGCAACCACCTGGCGCTGCTGCGGCCCAGTTCTGGGCTTACGCTCACCCGCGATACCATGGATCAGGCGCGCATCATCCGCCTGCACGCGCCGCGCGACACCCTGCTGGATGGCGAGTTTTTCCTTATCCACTGGTTCATCGATAGCATCGGCGATGGTAAATCCGTGACGCTGGAGCAGATTCGCCGCGTCCCGCGCGATCGCTTTTTCAACGATTACCGCGTATGGAAGCAGCTGGTCAACGAGCAGATCGCACAGCGGCCCTGGTTTCGCGATCTGCGCCATCAGCGCACCGCTCTTCTCGCGCTGGGCGCGCTGATGGTGGTGGGCACTCCAGTGATGCTTGCACTGGGCGCGCTGCCCCTGGCTTGGGCAGGGCTGCCGCTGGGCGCGGCGGTCATCGCCTACGCGCTGCTGATGCGCCGCCGCACCCCCGCAGCCGCAATGGAAGCGCAGCGCTGGCAAAGCCTGCGCGATCAGCTCGAGACCGGGGTTTTGCACGGCGCGAGCACCATCGCTCAGTGGGAGCGAATCCTACTCTACGCCGAAGCCATGGGCATGGGGCCGCAAGCCGCCACCGCTCTACAAAACGCCGTGGGCGCGGAAGTTGCGGGCGAAGCTCCGCCCTGGCCCGATGCGCACGAATCCACCTTCTTGGCTTGGCCGCTACTGGAGTACGCCGGGCAGCTTGAATACTGGTTCGAGCTCTTCTGCCAAGCCATTATGCCGCTGCGATAGGGGCGCATTTGGGTTCCCAAGGCCGCGCATCGCGCCGGGTGGGCTCGTCGCCTCCTCCGATCACCCCGCCAGTCTCTAAACATAGCCAAAAAAACGCATTCCTGCTACAATTCACGAACAGCAGGGATGCGTTGCATTTTGGCATTATACTATTCCTCGTTATACCAATTCCAACTACGTTTTGCCACAATCCAGCGGATCATTTTCCGATCGGCGTTGTCGTGCCTCGGTCAGCGTAAATTGGTATTACAGCGCGTTGCGATTGTGCAGTATCCACTTGGCGCGGTCCAGCGGATCGACGCCGCGCCGCTTGGCCTTTGCACCCAGTTCCAGCGGACAATCCCGGTAGCCCGCAAACGCGGTGCGAAGCTGCGCGCGGCCCGAGCTCAGCGAGGCCAATCGCACCGGGAAATCCACCGACGTGGCTACCGGGAGCAGTGCCTCGATGTGCGCCTTGCCGCCCCGGAGCACCGGGCTGTCGAACTCGCCGCGCATGCCCAGGAATTCACCGATCAGCCGATTCACCAGCCCCTCCTCCACGGTGATCTTGGCGCGCAACATCGGTTCTAGCAGTTGGCTGCCGCAGCGCCGCAGCCCGTCCATAAAGGCCATGGGCGTGGCCAGGAAAAAATCCATGGGATGGGTGTGGATCAGGTGGTGCTCGCCGCCGATCAGCGTCACTTTCAGGTCGGTCACCTGCCAGCCGTGCAAGCCCTGCTTCATGGCGCGGGGCACGCTCAGCTCGATGTGGTGCTGATAGCGCGGCAATATCTCGCGCGAGGGCACCACCGTCTCAAACTGGTAGCCCGCGCCGCGCGGCAGCGGATCGAGCTGCAAGTTGATCACCGCCCAGCAGGGCTTGGGCATGGTGTACGCCTCGAACCCCACGCCGGATTTCTCCGGCGTTTCTTTGTATATCACCGTGGGCGGCGAGAAGCGCGCCTCCAGCCCGTAGCGCTCGCGCAGCAGCGCGCCCAGCACCTCCAACTGGATCGCGCCCATGATGCGCACGTGCAGCTCCGATGTTTCAGGCTCCCATTCGAAGCCCAGCAGCGGATCCTCATCGGCGAGCTCCTGCACCGCCTTCAGCAGCGGGGCCGGGTCAGGCGAATCGCCCATCACGCGCACGGCGAACAGCGGCTGCGTGAGCGTCGGAAAGCGCTGCGCGAGCCGCTCGCCCACGATATCCCGCGTCCGCGCGTCGGTCAAGCCGTACACCGCCGCGATGTCGCCGCCGGTTAGCACGCCGGTGTCGCGGCGCTTGGCTCCGTTCACGCTGCATATCTGTGTCACCTTTCCGGGCACCGGCTCCTCCGCATCCTCGCGCAGCAGCTGCACCGCGTCGCGATTGCGTAGCGTGCCCGAAAACAGCCGGATATGCGCCACCTTGCCCATCGATTTGTCGTGCTCGATCTTGTACACCGTGCCCGCCACGGGGCCGTCGGCGCGCTCCGGCGTGGGCGGAAGGTATTCCGCGATGGCCTCCAGCAGCTCGGCGACGCCCACATCCAGCGCCGCAGCGCCGTACACCAGGGGAAACGCCGTGCCTGCGGCGGTCTGCGCGGCCAGGGCGCGCCGCAGCTCGGCCTCGGGCACGGCCTCCCCCGCCAGGTAGCGCGCCGCCAACGCGTCGTCCTCCTCGCTCAGCGCCAGCAGCGCATCCTCGCCCAGCGCGAGGGGCGCAACCGCGCAATCCTTCTCTCCGCTCCGCACCGGCGCGTTGAGCGGCACGATGCCCGGCGAGAATTGTGTGCGCAGCTCGCCTAGCACCTGCTCAGGTTCGCAGCCCAGCCGGTCGATCTTGTTCATAAAAATCAGCGTAGGCATGCGCAATGCCCGCAGCCCCTGCCACAGGAGCTCGGTCTGCGATTGGATGCCCTCGGCGGCCGAAACCAGCAGTACCGCGCAATCCACCGCGTACAGTGCGCGCTCCACCTCGCCGGTGAAGTCCATGTGGCCCGGCGTATCGATCAGGTTGATCTTGCCGCCCGCATACGGCAGCGCCGTGGCCGATGCGCGCACCGATATGCCGCGTGCACGCTCGATCTCCAGCCAATCGGTGTGGGTGTTGCCCGCCTCCACCGATCCCGCCGCCTTCAGAACGCCGCTGTGGTAGAGCATCTGCTCCACAGTGGTGGTCTTGCCCGCGTCCACGTGGGCCAGCACGCCCAGGTTGATGATGCGCATCGTCGTTCCTCCCAAGCCCGGCCAAACTAGGCGAAAATTCGCTTACTAGTATACCATATTTGCAGCCGCACAGCGATGTGTAGTATAATGTGCGCAGCACATCGGTTAGCAAATCACGGGAGGAATACGCAATGTCCAGCAAGTCGCTACACCAAATGACGCTCGAGGAAAAGGTCGGCCAACTGTTTATGATCGGCTTCTCCGCCGACGAGGTGAACGACCACGCGCGCACGCTGATTGCCGAGCATCACGCGGGCAACATCGTCCTGTTCCGGCGCAACTTTTCCACGCGGGAACGCCTGCAAAAGCTCAATGCCGATCTGCAATCGCTGCTGACCGAGCACAACGGCGTACCCGGCTTTATCGGCGTGGATCAGGAAGGCGGCATGGTCTCGCGCCTGACCTCACCTTACGCAACGTTCCCGGGCGCGATGGCCTGCGCCGCCGGAGCTACGGAGAGCGAGGTGCGCCAGGTGGGCCAGCTGCTGGGCGCCGAGCTGCTGGATGCGGGCATCAACATGAACATGGCCCCGGTGCTGGACGTGAACAACAATCCGCACAACCCGGTGATTGGCGTGCGCTCCTTTGGTGACGATCCCGCGCGCGTGGCCTCGCTGGGCGTGTCGGCCTTCCAAGGGCACTGTGCGGCGGGCGCGATGCCGGTGGGCAAGCACTTCCCCGGCCATGGCGACACCGCCACCGATTCGCACTTGGCCCTGCCCGTGGTACCCCACGACCGCGCCCACGTGGATGCGGTGGAGCTGCTGCCCTTCCGCGCCGCCGTGGATGCGGGCATCCCGGCCCTCATGAGCACCCACATTCTATTCCCCGGCATCGACGATTCCGGCCTGCCTGCCACGCTATCGAGGCCGATCTTGACCGATTATCTGCGCGGCGAGCTGGGCTTCCAGGGCTTGATCCTCACCGACTGCATGCAGATGAACGCCATCTCCGCCACCTACGGCACCCCCGAGGGCTGCGTGCTTGCCCTCCTCGCCGGGGCCGACCTGCTGCTGGTCTGCCACGATGCAGATGTGCAGATCGCCTCCATGGCCGCCGTAGCCGAAGCGGTGCGCTCGGGTCGCCTGCCCGAAGCCGAGCTGGATGAACACGCGGCCCGCGTGCTCGAATCCAAGCGCGCATGGAATCTGCCGCTCTCCGCTCCGCTCACCGAGGCCGACCTGGCCGCACACCGCGCTTTCGCCAGCGAGCTGGCCGCCCGTTGCGTGACGGTGGTTCGCGATCCGCAGCACCTGCTGCCGCTCACGGGCCGCAAGGTGTTCTCGCTCTCCCCCGCCTACAGCGGCCAGAGCATCGCCGAGGATCCGGAGAGCGCCATCAACTTCGCTTCCGCCTGCTCCGCCCGCTTCGGCGGCGATTGGTGCAACTTTGATGTTCGGGAGCCCCTGGAGCCCGGCGAGCGCGACCGCATCCTCGCCGCCTGCGCCGAGGCCGAGGTGGTGCTGCTGGGCACCGGAAACGCCGTGCTCTATACCGAGCAGGCCAAGCTGCTCAAACAAATCCTTGCGCTGGGCGTGCCCGTGGTGCAGTGCGCGCTCCGCCTGCCCTACGACATTGCCCTGGACGACCGCGCCGCCGCCCTCCTCTGCTCCTACGATTACACGCCCCCCATGGTCGACGCGCTGGTAAAGGTGCTGGGCGGGGAGATCGAGGCGCGCGGCAGGATGCCCGTGAAAGCGTAACGGCTTCAGGGTGCCCGAAAGCCTCCCGACTGTTCCGAAAGGTCCTGTTGCTAGAAGCCGCCGTGCCCGCCCGACGGAGGCGTACAGACGTACGCCGACGAGGCGGATTCCGCGGTGATACCAATTCCAATTAGGTTATGCCAATAAGCCAGCGAGAGATTTTTACGTTCGGCTAGGAGTCCGAAGGAGGCGTAGCCAGCTGCTACGCTGACCGAGGCACGACAACGCCGATCGGATAAAGATCCGCTGAATTGTGGCAAAACGTTGTTGGAATGGGTATGACACGCAAGAGGGCCTTTTTTGGCAGCTTGCGGCTTTTTTTGATCCATCTCCCAACCTTTCTCGCGCAATCTCCACTATATATAGGCCGAGAGGAGGCGAACCCATTGGAGAAGCAACTGGCCGACCGGATCATCGCGGAGTACGCGCGCAAGCTCTATGGCTTCGCGCTCGCAAAAACCCACAGCATAGACAAAGCCGAGGAGCTTGCGGCGCGGATTGTGATCGATGTATACGTCTCCCTGCGCAGGAGCGGGGGCATTCACAACGTGGACGGATACATCCACCGCGTGGCGCAGAACGTCTATGCGCGTTACCTGAACGAAGGCAAGAAGAACGGCTGGCTTTCGCTGAACTTCATCGGCTCGCCGCGAAGCGACGACCTGGCGGAGGAGCTGGCGCGCAGCGAGGAGGCCGCCCTGCTTCGCCGCGAGATCGCCTACCTGAGCCGCCTGCAGCGCGAGATCGTGGTTCTGCACTACTTTGAGCACCAGAAGCTTCAGGACATCGCACGGCGGCTGCGCATTCCGCTCGGCACGGTCAAGTGGCACCTTTACGATGCCAAGAACAGCATGAGGGAGGGATTGAACATGACGCGAGAAATGGGCGTGTTGGGCATGAAACCAATCCGGTTCGCCAACATGGGGCACAGCGGTTCGCCCGGAGCACTGGGGGCCACCGAGGATTTTTTTCGCAGCGCACTGACGCAGAACATCGCCTACGCCGCCTACCATCAGCCCCGGACGATCCGCGAGATCGCCGAGGAGCTGGGCGTATCCCCGGTGTTTGTGGAGGATGAGGCGCTCTACCTGGAGGAGTATGGCTTTCTGGATCGGTTGTCCGGCGACCGGTTCCAAACCAATGTGGCCATCATGGCGGACACCGAGGAACTCGACGCGGAGCGCCACGCGCTCTGCCTGCAGTACGCCGGACTGCTGGGGGAAGCATACGCGAAGCCCGTGCTCCAAAGCGTGCGCGCATGGGCCGGAAAGGGAATCTATCTGCCGGTCAACGATGTCAACCTGCTGGCATGGGCTCTGGTAACCTACGCCTGCAGCCAAAAGCTGCAGAGCGAGAAGCCCCTGGGCAAGCCGATCGAAGACTACAAAGTGAAGCGCAAGGACGGCGGTGAGTACGTGGCGTTCGCCATGCTTGAGCGCAGCTTCACACCCGGCTATGCGGAGGAACGCTATCTCTCCTGCGGCAACATGAATCGCAGCTCTTGCAAATACCCCATCGAGGCGTGGCAGTTCAACACCGCCTACGATAGCCGGGACATCGATTGGCGCGATAATTGGGGAAGCGACTATGAATCCCTCTACGAGGTGTTCACGGGGAGAGCGCCGAAGGAAGCCAGCCGCGCCGACCAATATCAGCGGCTGTACGACAAGGGCTACCTGCTCCGCCAGGGTGAGCGCGACGTGGTGAACCTGATCGTGATCCAGGGCCAGGACACGCTGGATCGCCTGCTGCCCGCCGCCCCCGCCGAGGTGCGCGAGCTGCAGCGACGCTTGAGCGGGGCATTGTTTGCGCTGGGCCAAGCCCAGTATCCCAAGCACATGTGGCCGCTGTGGCAGGCGATGTGCGATAGCTGGCTGTACACAGGGGATATCGTGACCCGCATGCTGGAGCGGCTGGTGGCGGAGGGTGCGCTCACCCTGCCCGCCGAAGTGCACCGCCCTGGACTGAACACGATCCTGTTCAGCGACACGCTGCCGAAATAGAATCCGGATAAAAAGCGGGGGCTGTAGCGCCGCATGCAGCGCTACAGCCCCCCATTTTGTGTGCGAAATTACGCCCTCTTGCCCGCGTGCAGGTAGCCGACCGCAAACACGGCGACCACCGAGCCAATCATGGGCGCAACGATGAACACCCACAGGTTCTTGAGCGCATCGCCCCCCGCCAACAGCGCCGGTCCGATGCTGCGCGCCGGGTTGACCGAGGTGTCGGTGAGCGGAATGCCCAAGATGTGCACGAACGCCAGCGTCACGGCCAGGTGACCGCCTTCGACTTTGCAATCCAGCACCAGCGCTGCCACAGCCCATAAAGATCAGGATTAGGGTTCCCAGGCACTCGGCGACCAGCTACTTGATGTTGCTCATGCGGGGATTCATCCTCTCAATCGTCGTATCGTTTGCCATCCTACGGGAGGATGGTAGCGTGCGCTGGCGCATGTCCGCGCAAATCGTAATCCTTAGTGTATCTCTACACAAGAAAATAATTCCATATTCGATTCACCAACGCGGCAGGAAACCTCGCATGATTCGAGGCGAGATTATTATTCAAATCGGCTAAATATGCAATACTCAACCTAAAAGAACTCCCAAGCGCACAATCGCCTGGGAGTTCTTGCCGAAACACGGGGTAAATTTGCACGGGCTTGATCCTTTTCGCGTCCCGATTCCGGCTTCACCCGACGGAACGCATCAAAACGCGTTAAAACTCAGCGGAGCCCGTAGTGCGCGGGAAAGGTAGCACGTCGCGGATGTTGCTGATGCCGGTAAGGTACATCACGAAGCGCTCGAAGCCCAGGCCGAAGCCTGCGTGCGGCACACCGCCATATCGGCGCAGGTCGAGGTACCACCAGTAACCCTCCTTCTCCAGCCCCAGCTGATCCATGCGCGCGGTCAGCACGTCGAGGCGCTCCTCGCGCTGGCTTCCGCCAATCAGCTCGCCGATGCCGGGCACCAGCATGTCGGCCGCCGCCACCGTCTTTTCATCGTCGTTCATGCGCATGTAGAAGGCCTTGATCTCTTTGGGATAGTCGTGCACGAACACCGGGCGCTTGAAGTGCTGCTCGGTCAGGTATCGCTCGTGCTCGGTCTGCAGATCGCAACCCCACGAGACCGGGTATTCGAACTCTTTTCCGCTGGCCTGCAGGATGGCGACCGCATCGGTGTAGCTGACGCGCGCGAAGTCCGCCCCGGCTACCAGGTTGAGCCGCTCGAGCAGCTCCTTATCTACAAAGCTGTTCAGGAACGCCATCTCTTCGGGCGCTTGCTCCAGCACGCGGCGGATCACAAAGCGCACCATGTCCTCGGCCAAATCCATATAATCGCCCAGGTCGGCAAATGCCACCTCGGGCTCGATCATCCAAAACTCAGCGGCATGGCGCGGCGTGAAGCTGCGCTCGGCACGGAAGGTGGGGCCAAAGGTATAGATGTTGCGGAAGGCCAGCGCGAAGGTCTCGCCGTTGAGCTGGCCGCTGACCGTGAGGCTGACCGGCTTGCCAAAGAAATCGGCGTGGGTATCGATGTTGCCCTTGTCGTCGCGCGGCGGCTTTTCGGCATCCAGCGTGGTCACGCGGAACATCTCGCCCGCGCCTTCGGCATCGCTGCCAGTGATGATGGGCGTGTGCACATAGACGAAGTTTTGCCGATGAAAATACTCGTGGATGGCCTGCGCCGCCAGCGAGCGAATGCGGAACACCGCGCTAAACGTGTTGGTGCGCGGGCGCAGGTGCGCGATGGTGCGCAAAAATTCGAAGCCGTGCCGCTTCTTTTGCAGCGGATAATCCAAATCGCAAGCGCCGATCAGCTCCACCGAGGTCGCCTTGATCTCAAACGGCTGCTTCGCGCCCGGGGTCAGCAGCAGCTCGCCGTACACCTCGATGGAGCTGCCCTCGCTGATGCGCACGATATCCTTGAAATTCGGAAGGCGCTCCTCCTCGGCTACGATTTGTACATTGCGGAAGTAGGTTCCATCGTTGAGCTCGATAAACGCAAACGCCTTCGAATCGCGCATCGTCCGCACCCAGCCGCTCACGCGGACCGGAACGGAGCCCGCCGGGGTATTGGTGAATAACTCCCTCACCGTGGTAACCTGAAGTGTGCTCTTTGCCGCATCCATGCGTCCTTCCTCCTTCTTTTCATTTTGGAAATACCTTTGGGATTCGGGAATACCCTTTCGGCTTGGAAAACCTGAAAAAATCCAGCCATTGGGTATCCGATGCATTATAGCATGCCCCAGCGCAAATGAAAAGCAGGAAGCAACGCCAAAACGGCCGAATCCGGCTCAATTTTTGGAGCAGCTCCGGCCCAAATTTCGATTGACAACCGCACAGGCCCGTGGTAATATAAATGTCGTTCTCCACAATTGCATATTTGGGGCATTAGCACAGTTGGTAGCGCGCTACATTCGCATTGTAGAGGTCAGGAGTTCGAATCTCCTATGCTCCACCAATCCCCCATGAAAGCTCTACGCTTTCATGGGGGATTTCTTTGCTCGATCATATGCGAAGGGCTGCCGCAAACATCGCTGCGGCAGCCCCTTAGGCTTTTGTGGCTGTAACTGGTCAAAAATTAGGCAACAATAGGCATATTATTCGGCGGCGTCGGAATCCTGTTTCGTGCAGTGGATGGTACCCGCGGGGTGCTGCACCGGAGCGTAAATCGAATACAGCTTGATCGGCTTGCTCCCCGTGTTTACCAAGTTATGCCAGGTTCCCGCCGGAATGAAAATCGCCGAGTTTTCCGTTGCAGTTTTCTGATAGGTCAGGTTATTCGGAGCGCTGCCCATCATGATTCTGCCGCGCCCTTGCTCCAGACGCAGGAATTGGTCCAGGTAGTCATGCATCTCCAGGCCGATCTCGCCGCCCGGCGGAATGCACATCAGTGTGAGCTGCAGATGACCGCCCGTCCAAATCGCCCTACGGAAGAAGGGGTTTTGCAGCGTGGCCTCCTCGATGTTCAGCACATAAGGGTTGGGGCCGAAGTCCTCTCCGATGGTGTTGCAGCGCGTGTTCACGCACGGTGTGCCGCATCCCTCGCACGGGTCGTCGGGTGGGCACGGGCAACAGCACGAGATTTCACAACATTGTTTCATTTCGACTCCTTTCCGGCAGCCACAAATGCCCGGGGGAACGGGTAGGCGAACCTATCACCTTTCCCTAAATCATTTTATGCGTCATTGATGAACATGTTCGGTTTGTGCGATGCGATACGAGATCCTGCGCGCCAATCGTGCGAAACGCAGGTCTTGCCAATGTGCGTCGTTCGCATCGACGAGGTCAGCGGTTTGAATCCGCTATGCTCCACCAAAATCCTTGTAAATGCAGAATTTTCAAGGCTTTTCGCTTTCGATTGCAGGACAATAATGCTTATGAAAAACTAAATAACGTTCGCATTTCCTCGGTTTGTCCGCTATGTTCGTATCGTCGCAACTGAATTCACCCCCGCCGCAGCAAACCGAGCTTTCATGGCTCGGTTTTTTTCTACACGATGAAAGGCGGGGGGCATCCCCATGTCAGCCCAACCCATCGCTGCTGCCAGTCTACAGGCGGCGTCGCCAAGCTTACCGAATGCGCTGGTGGTAAACCGAACTTTCGAGCCTGTGTAAACGTGAGACCGGCTGAAATCCTGACGCATTGGATGTGCCGAAAACAAAATTTACGCAGAAAAAGTTGAAAGAGAGCACGATTGCACGAACGTGTCGCCAATAAAAAACGAGCCCGCGTAACCCTTTCAGAAATCAGCCGATGGTCCAGGCGACATCTTGCGGGGAAACGGAGCCAAGCTTGCTTTCTCGCACATACCTCTCGCACCACTGTATAATATATGGGTGCCCAATTCAAAAAAACAGAATGCCCAACTGACGAAAAAGGAGCCAATGAAAGATGAAAAAATTGTTTGCTCTATGGCTCGGACTCGCTACACTGACCTTGATTTTCTTATTGAGCACCGCGAGCGCCGCCAATGCAGCGCCAGCAATTCCCATTTCCAACGCCATCGAGCTTTCGAAAATCGGAACAGATCCCCAATATCCGCTGGATGGGGATTATGTTTTAACCGGAAACATCTCTCTGGACGCCTCTTGGGTTCCCATCGCGCCTAACAGCGCAATGCCCTTCAGCGGCACGCTCAATGGCATGGGCCGCACAATTACCCTGGATTGGGACGGCGAAGGGTACAGCATCTTCCGCTACGTCACAGGCGCACAATTTGAGTCGATGCAAATCCACGTAAACGGCACCGAGCTAAGAACCACGCTCGCCTATTA